>DATGJZ010000127.1:0-53165 GCA_035294925.1 Candidatus Angelobacter sp.
CACGCCCACCTGTCGAGCTACTTCGGCCTGAGGAACTCCCTGGCGCAACAGCTGCGCCGCTCTCATGCGTCTACTTTCTAGCTCAGAAAAATCTCTGCGTACTCCTGCTGGATTGCCCATGCCGCAACAGTAGCATAGAATTCCAGAAATGTCACTATATTATGTGATCCTCAATAATACACCTATTAATAAGGCGCGTATTGCAGCGACCGTCGTAGCTGCTGTTGTCGTAGCCGCTTGCTTCTGGATGGCCCAAGAGTATGGGGGCTGGGTGGCCCTCGGCCTATTCTTGCCTTATCTGGGGATGTGGGGAATTCACGTTTACGCTCATTGGAGAGCTGCCCGCCATGTCACTCGCAAAATTCTTATTCTTGTAGCGGCCTCCAATTTTTTTCTGCTCACTGGATTTCTGTTGCAGTGGGATGTCGGCGACGGCGATATTGGCTGGTTGACCATTACCGCGCTTTTGGAAAACGGGGCCGGCTCGTCTTCCCCGGCACCGGCATGGTGGCCACAAACGCTAACCATGAACCTTACTGTCTTTATTCCGGAAGTGCTATCCCTGGCGGCCCTGTTTTGGCTGACCCGTAGAGCGGAATAATGGAGATTTCCGCACGCTCCGCTCTTTGGTGTTCAAGGCGGCACTTTTGCTGAAGCCAAACAGGTTGATCCGAACCTGGAAAGCCGAAAGGTGACGTAATCTATTATGGATTTCTCCCAGGTATGATCCGGGCCGGCAGCCCCGAAGAGACCACCTTCCTCGAGTTCTTTACCGTGCGGGAGACGCCCGGAGGTGATACATGGAAATAGTTCTCCAGGATTTCCGTCACGCTATACGATCACTTCTCAAGTCACCGGGATTCACAACGGCAGCAGTGTTGATCCTGGCGCTTGGGATTGGCGCGAACAGCGCCATCTTTAGCGTAATTGAAGCAGTCATGTTGCGGCCATTGCCGTACCGTGACTCCTCGCGCCTGGTTCTGGTTGCGGATGCCGAGAATAGTGACAACGGAGGATTCCTCTACAAAGACTTCGAGGCAGTCAAAGCGCAGAGCCGCAGTTTTGAGGACCTGGCCGTCTATTTCCGGGATAGCGGCTACTCACGCGCGACATTAACAGTCGGTAATGAGCCGCAGCAGGTGCAAGGCGCGTGGGTTACCGCAAATCTGTTTCCGATAATGGGAATATCACCGGAAACAGGGCGGGTTTTCACGCACGAAGAAGAAATCAGGCAGGAACGGGTTGTAGTGCTGAGCCATCGCCTGTGGCGACAGGTTTTTGCCAGTTCACGCGATATCTCTGGCAAGACCATCACCGTCAACAATTCACTTTTCTTGGTCATCGGAGTCATGCCCGAGGTATTTCAATTCCCCGCCAGTGACCAAATGTTTTGGGCGCCGATGACGACCAATCCTTTATGGGGTGATCCGGGCCTTACAACCCACATCGACCCGCACCATTCGGCTGGTTTTTATCAGCGTTGGCAGGTCATCGGCAGGTTGCGCGACCGCACAACGCTGCAGGCGGCGCAACTTGATACAGACCGACTCTTCCAGCAACTTGTCCAGAGCGATCCGGATGCATTTCGGGTGCGCGCTCTCCGGCTTTTACCGCTGCAGGTAAAAATCAGCGGCAACACTCGCCTGACGCTTACGGTATTGTTCGTTGCTGTAGGATTCGTCCTGCTGATCGCCTGTACCAATGTGGCGAATCTGTGCCTGGCGCGCGGCACGCGGCGAGCGCGCGAAATGGCGATTCGAGCTGCTCTCGGCGCGAGTCGCAGCACACTGGTACGGCAACTGCTTAGCGAAGCGCTGGTCCTTGCGATAACCGCAGCTGTTTTAGGAGAGCTTTTGGCTTTTGCCGGAGTGCGTTTGCTGCTTGCGTTCGCGCCGGCGAACGTTTCTCGTCTTGAGCAGGCGGGAATTGATATGCCAGTACTTTTCTTCACATTCACATTGTCGCTTTTTGCAGCCACTTGCTTTGGGCTTGGTCCCGCATTGCATGTCTCTCGTCGTGATCCACAAGAAGCGCTTGGTTTCGTCACTCGGAGTGGAATGGCCTCCGATGGGCTACGCCGCGCACGCAACCTGCTTGTGGTCGCGGAGTTTGCGATTGCGCTGGTGCTTCTAAGTGGTGCGGGGCTTCTGCTGCGGAGCCTCATCGCAGTCGAGTCGGTAGCTCCTGGTTTTGAGCCGCAGCATGTCCTCACGTTGCGCATGACGGTCGCAGGCGGCTCTCCGGGGGCAGTTGCGGCGTCGCACGAGCAAGTCCTTGCACGACTGCGGAGTCTTCCAGGCATGGAATACGCCGGCGCGGTCAATGATCTGTTCGAATCCAGCCAGCCTAATCTGCTCGGCTTGCGTGCCATTGAGGGGCGCTCGGTCGATCCGGAACAGCAGTGGACGGCACTGACATGGAATACTGTAAGTGGCGATTACTTTCAGGCAATGGGAGCGGGATTGCTGAAGGGACGTTACTTCGGCAATCAAGACACTGCCAGTTCGCCCCTGGTGGTCATCATCGATGAAAGCATGGCTCACCGGTATTGGCCGAATCAAGATCCGGTTGGCGCACATATCAAAGGGCAGGATCGGCGCGGCCATAACGATGACTGGCTCACGATCATAGGAGTCGTGCGCGACATGCGTCGAAGTGGCCTGGAAAACGCTCCCACTGGGCATGTCTATGAGTGGTACCGCCAAGCAGGAGTCTCCGGAACGGAACACCTTCTAGTGCGTGTGGCAGGTGATCCGCGTGCGCTAGCAGCCAGCCTGCGCGCCGCCGTGCGTGCGGAGAACTCATCAGCGATTCTCTCCAATGTGAGCACCGTGGAAGATTTGCTATCCGACCAACTTGCAACACGGCGGTTCCAAACATGGCTTCTCGGACTATTCTCTTCGTTCGCGCTGTTGCTGGCGAGCCTGGGAATCTACGGTGTGATGCAATATACGATCGTGCAACGCACGCACGAAATCGGTGTCCGGATAGCGTTGGGCGCCCAGCCACTCCATGTGGTGCGGCTGGTCGAAACTGAGGGGCTGAGACTCGCCATAGCGGGCGTGTCGCTGGGTGTGGTCGGCACGCTTGTGCTTTCACCGCTCCTATCCAGTCTTTTGTTTAGCGTGCACACAAGGGATCCGCTCACTTTTGCGGCTGCTGTGACGATGCTGATCGCTGTTGCACTGGTTGCGTGTTACATTCCTGCGCGCCGGGCCGCTCAGGTTGACCCAATCGAGGCGCTTCGACACGAGTGAGGAAGAAGCAGGATCAGTGCTGCGTGCACTCAACGGAGAGGCCAACGAGCGCCGCGGCTGATTTGGGTGTGGATCCGCCACGCTGTGTTTCCCCGCTTCTTGGGTTGCCGGCTGAATGCTCATTCCCGGCAATGTATGAGACACTGACTCTGCGTCTCCCGCGAGGCATATCATGAGACGAACTATCTTCAGGAGTCTGTGTGCGCTGGTCGCCTTGGCAGCCGCTGCCTGGGCGCAATCTCCGCTGCCAGCCGACGAAGAAATCCGAAAAATCCTGGCCGATCGCATCGACGTTCAGCATCGGAGCGTCGGCATTGTTGTGGGTATCGTGGGGCCCGAGGGGAGACGGATCGTTGCCTATGGACACCTCGAAAAAGGGGATTCGCGTCCGCTGAACGGCGATACGGTCTTTGAGATCGGTTCCACGAAGGCGATCACCTCTTCGCGCAAGGTACCGGACAATCCAAGTTCGAAATATTTCCTGAAGGCGACCGCGATTATTTTTTCAAAGAGGCAGATGCCCAAATTACCTTTGTGGTGGATAAACAGGGCTGCGCAACCGAACTGATCCTGCACCAAGGCGGCATAGACCAGCACGCCAAAAAGGTGATGTAGTTTATCCCGAGCCTAGCGAGGGATCCCTACCGCCTCATAATCGCACTGGACCACAATTTTGGAGGGTTACACTATTTCTGAAAATGCCTGTGGGTCAGCCGGCGTCAGAAATCGTTGGTCTCAAGAGTTCTGGCGAATACCGCTATTCCAGAGCCAATTCGATATTGAATTGGAACCCAACGCCCCACCGCCTGGGAGGGCCAAACGCCCGGTAACGCGATTCGACTCTTCAGGAACGCCCGGTGAGTCGCACCGCTGTTGGTGTCGGCATTTTGCGGGCGCTACATGAACTTTGCGACGACTCCCCGAGGATTCTCAACGATCCAATCATTCCACTGCTGTTGGGCGACGATGTAGTGCAGAGCCATGGCGTCTTTTGCCGGAAGTGGCGAAAGAGCTTTATTATCGGGATCGGACCGATGCCTTCCTCCACCTCGGCGGGTCACGATCGGGCGGGCGGTGGTCTAACCCGCTACCCTGTCGCGGTTCCGCCTGAATGCCAAGGCAGGCACGGAGCTTTGGTCCTGCTGATCGTGCTCCGGCGCGTAAAGACGAGATACTTCCGTTGAAATAGGCGATGGCCTTGTCATAATCCTGCGCACCGGCCAACCTTCCCAAGCTGCGGCCATCCAAATCCCCCCTTCTGAAGTGAATGCCGCCATAGCGCCGCGAGAGCCCAGCTTCGTCAGCAGCATCCGTAAAAGTAGGCCAAGAGAGAACACAGTCCCGGGACGGGACCTTGCCATTCCGTCCCTTTGCCACCACGCTGGCCTGGACCAAGGCAAGCCTGGCTGACAGGAGCAACCCGCCCTCCCCGGCGATGTCAGGATCAGCTCGACAAACGGCCTGAATTTCACAAGGGGCAGGTGGAGAAAGTTGTGATCAACATTTCTTAATGCATGCCCGCTGTCTAGCGGGTGTGAGCTTCATCCCGTTTTGACCAGCGAGTTGGGACGGTGGTGGGCTAGAAGAGCAAGGCCCGACGGAGTGGCACGAACGAGAGAGCGGCCGTTTACGACGGTAACCGTGATTAATCCGCGATCATTCGCGTCCTCCCAGACTGGGAGTCTCGGACAAGAGGTGCGCCACGCGTCCATTACTTCTTCGTATGCGCGTTCCTTGACGCCGACCCACTCGACAAGATCAAGAGTCAGGTTTTCGATAACATCTGGCATCCGAGATGAACTCAGTATAGCGGATTCGACGCTGTCTAGAGATAGCTCAACCACCAGTCGCGCCGGCTGGCTTTGACTTTTGCAAACCCTCGGCAGAGTGGATAGAGAATTGCCAAGGCGAGAATCCACACTCCATACACGGTCGCCAATCCATAACCAAAGTCCGCGGGAAATAGCTGCGCGGGTCCACCCATGGAGGGCAGAAGATTGAATATGAATTTGTTGGCCGAACTGCCGTAACGGAGCCACGCCGCGAGCACGGCCAGGGCGTGGATCAGGTAAAAATGCAGGACGAAATAAAATAACGGAACCCGCCCAAATACGATGAGCGGATTGCCGTTTTTCAACGCCCGCTGGTCGAGGTACGCCAGCACCAGCAATGAAGGCCCCAGCGTCATCAGCAGGAAGTCGAGCGATGCCGGGTATTTTGTGCAATTGAGAAAAGAGAGCACTGTGAACACGCCCGACCCCTGGTGGGTCCACGGAGCCGGGTCTCCGTAGAGGTTCACTGTCCGGATGATGACAAAGGCGATGGTTAAAGCGAATCCGGTCCGCAGCATGATCCGGCGCCGCGCCGCCGGTTCCAGCAGGAACACCTGACCGAAGCAGAATCCCGCTGCCATCACGGCGATCCATGGAACCAGTGGATAAGGCGCCAGGAACGGCTTGCCGGCAACAGAGAAAAGACCGGGCTGATGGAACAGATTCCAAGCCGAAGCGCCAGAACCGAACTTCATTGCGCTGATCCTATCCAGGCAATTGTGAAGTACGATAACGGCCACGCTCAGGGTCGCCAGCCAGCGGATGGGCAGATAAATCAACGCCGCCATCGCGATCATGCAAATTCCGAAAATCCAGAGAATCAAGAGAAGAATGATGAAGCGGAAAGGGAAGGTGAAGTTATAGGAAAGCTGCATCACTGTGAGTTCCAGCACAATGAACCAGATGCCGCGCGTCCAAAGGAACCGTGAAAGCCTGCCTTTTGTATGGCTGCGCTGCCCAAAGAGAAACGCTCCCACGCCGGCGATGAACATGAACACCGGCATACAAAAATGCGTGACCCAGCGGGTAAGGAAGAGGACCGGCGTGGTTTGAGCGAGATCGGTGGGCGAGAATGACATGGCCCCAATGTGGAAGAAATCGCGGATGTGATCCAGGGCCATAATAATCATCACCGCCCCGCGGAGAGCGTCGATGGACGACAGGCGCGAACCAGGTTTCGTATAGGAATCCATTTGGGAGTGCTCCATTGTCCCGCATTCGGTCAGGAAATGTTAGATCGATCCCTCATGCTCTTCTGACTCCGGGAGAAGTGCTTTTGGGTCAAAATTAATTGCTTGATATACTCCTATTTACAGAGTAATCTTGACTTGGGAGTTAAAACTATCATGTCTGAATACGATTTAAAGCAGGTGAAAGCAGATCTGGACACAATCCGAACCGTAGCTGGAATCAGCGAGCAGCCTATGCGACACGATTTTCTGGGGAGCCTCCTGGTTGCAGTTGCGGGATTGATCGCGGCCAGTTGGGCGATGTTATCTGAGGGTGTCTGGCAGATCTGGGGATTTGCAGCCATGTTGCTGCCAGTGGGCTATCTGATCAGGCTCCCGGCCCGCCATGGTAAGGGGAGCGGCAGTTCGCCACAAATTCGGCGGGAGTTTGCAGCAGCCGGCTCAGTCTTATTGTTCGTGGCGCCATTTGCGGGGTATGCCCTGTGGGCACAGCGGATGGGGATTCGACCGATGCTGGTACTGGCAACGACAGTTTTTTTCGTTGGAATGCTGATGCTCAACGGGGTGGTGGCTCGGCCTAGACACCCCGGACTAGTTCCATGGTGCCTGGCACTCATGGTGGGCGCTCTTGTGATGCCGTCCACTGCGTTGTCACCGGTGAGAGTGATCGGTTTGATGCTGGCTGCCGGGGGTTTTGCGTCTGCCTGTGTAATCGGGATACAACTGCGACAGGGGGTACCGGATGGTCTCCCAGGTTGACTTCAACGGTTTGGACACCATTGTCCACGGGCCGGTGCGATTGGGCATCCTGACACTACTGCAACTGGATGGGCCTCTTGACTTTACGGCGCTCAAGAAGCGTTTGAACGTACCCGACGGCGCCCTTGGGTCCCATCTGCAAAAGCTTGAGGACGAGGGGTACATCAGCGTAAAGAAAGAGTTTGTCGGCAAACGGCCAAGAAGCACTTACCGCTTGCTTCCGGATGGCCGGACCGCGTTTGCAAAGCACCTGCGAAATTTGAAGTCCATCATCGATGCAGTGGAGGGCGCCGCCTCGTCGCAACATGTTAAGCCTGGCCGCTAAATGTTGATTTGTGCCGAACAAGCCGAAGATTCCGGACAAGCGGCCGCTGCTCAGGAGGATGCCGTCACGGAATCATTAGCGGAGATTCTTCAAGCGTAAACGAAAAAGGCATCAGTCGTGATTATCGCGCGACGGGGTCGTTATGGTTGGCCGCCGTTACCCGGTCCAGCACTTCACGGACTTTACCGGCTAGTTCCTGGGTGGTGAACGGCTTGTGCAGGAACGCCACCTGGGAGTTACTGACACCGCGCTGGAGAACTACGTCATCTGTGTAGCCCGACATGTAGATCACCTTCATCTCGGGACGCAGGACGGTAAGCAACTGGGCGAGTTCCAAGCCTCCGGTTTCTTTCAGCACCACGTCTGTGAGCAGCAGGTGAATGACGTTGGGATAGGAGCGGCAGATTTTTTGCGCCTCGCGGGAAGTGGATGCGGAAATCACGTTGTAGCCGCGACGCTGGAGCATGATGGAGGCTACCTCGCGCACGTCGTTTTCATCTTCCACGATGAGGATGGTTTCCTTTCCGCTGGAGGCTTCCGGGAGTCGTGCGCTTTTTACCGCCTCAGTCCTTTGAGCCACTCTGGGGAAGCAGATATGGAATGCCGCGCCTTTTCCCGGTTCGCTCTCTACCCAGATCTCGCCTTCGCTCTGCTTCACAATGCCGTACACGGTTGAGAGCCCCAGACCTGTACCTTTGCCCTGTTCCTTGGTGGTGAAAAACGGTTCAAAAGCGCGGGAAGCGGTTACGGTATCCATGCCTTCGCCGGTATCTTTGATGGAAAGCAGGACATAAGAACCGGGGCCCAGGCATATTTCACCCTGGTGGAATTCCTGCGCCACATCAAGGTTGGAAGTGGCGATCCGCAGCTTGCCGCCGTTAGGCATGGCGTCACGGGAGTTGACAGCCAGGTTCATGATGACTTGCTCGATCTGGTTGGGGTCTGCCTTTACCATACCGAGGGCGGGATCGAGCACCTTGTTGATATGGATGTCCTCGCCTAGAAGGCGGGGCAGCATTTTCTCCATGTTGGTGACAATGCTGTTCAGGTCGAGAATTTCAGGGGCGAGAAGTTGCCGCCGGCTGAAGGCAAGCAACTGGCGGGTCAGGGAGGCGGCGCGGTCCGCAGCCCGGATTACGCCATCAACTTCTTTTCTGGTCTGGTCTCCGGCCCGCAATTCAGAGAGAAGCAATTCGCTGTGGCCTTTGATGACAGTGAGCAGATTATTGAAATCATGGGCAATGCCACCGGCCAATCGGCCCACGGCCTCCATTTTCTGCGCTTGCCGAAGCTGTTCTTCCAGCGCGCGGTGCTCGGTAACATTTTCTGCGATCATCTCACATTCATGCCCGCCACCCTCCATCACTACCACATTTCCGCTCAGGCGAGTGATGATGATTTTGCCGGTTTTGGTCTTCCACTGTGCCTCGAAGCCTTCGATCGAACCGCTCTTCTTCAGTTTTTCCAGCAGTTCGTGGTACTCAGATGGGTTGACATAAACGTCCGTAGTCTTGTCCAGGTCGAGCAAATCCTGTTTACCTGAGTATCCGAGCATTTTCACCAGGGCCGGGTTGGCATCCAGGAACTTTCCCCTGGAGCTACGATAGATTCCATACACGGCCCGGTCCACGAGATTGTGATAACGGGTTTCCGAATCGCTCAAGCGGCGGTCGGTTTGCAGCAATTGGTGGCGCGCAAAAGAAAGTTTTTCCGCCATCTCATTGAAGGATGTGGCCAGTTCGGCAAATTCATCTTTCGGCACATAGCGAATGCGATGTTGCAGTTCCAGCGCGCCAATCAAGTGCGCCCCGTGCTTCAAGGTTGCAAAACCAAAGGTGAGGCGACGAGAGAGCCGCCAGGACAAGACGAAGGCGATCAGGACGGACAGGAAGAAGGTGGCGACCATGACGCGCCAGCCAATTGTTTCCGCCTGCTGGAAGTCAATTCGAGCGCGCCTGATCCGCTCACCATCCACCGACTGCAAGTTGGGAATTTCCTGCTCGAAAACCTTAAGGAACAGGGCATCCACAGGGGCAAGGCTGCTGACCGCGACGTTCTCGTCTGTGCCCACCATGCGGTAAAACTCCAGCCATGCCTGCCTGATCTGGAGGAAATGCCGGTGAAGCTCCTCGACCGAAGGAATCTGGTCAGGAGAAGCGTCTTGTTTCAGGCTTTCGATTTCCTCTTCTTTTACAGCGGTTATCTTTTCAAAGAAGATGCGGTTTTCACCATTGATGAAAGAAGAGAGATCTTTTTGGCTGGCAAGATTAACCTCTTTGTTGAGGGTATCCAGAGCCTGGCGGATGGAGGAAAGCTTAAGTTCGCAGGCCGTAGCATGGTTCAACTCGCTCTCCGCGAGCCGGCGGGCGCGCGCGCTCCAGAAATAGGCAATGAGGTTGGCAAAGAAAAGCGCCAGCACTATAAGCAGGGAAAGATAGTAGCGGCGGCGTATGGTCATGACTTACCTTAATGCGTATTCCTTATCGCCGGGTGATTTGCCATCCACCCGTAATATCTTGAGATGGCCGGTTGCGTTCACATCGCCTACATTCATGATGGTGATGCATCCCGGAACATGGGCCACCAATTCATTGGTAACATCGTGGGACGCCGCAGTCTTTGGCGCGCTGACCGCTTCACCACGCAAAATGCGTCCGATCCAATATTGTTTATACTGCGCTTCGTTCATCCGGTACACACGGCGGAGCAGGACGTCGCGTTCGCGGGTGCCAGCCGGCGGCACGATCAGCACGACAGGCAAGTTGCTCTTCCAGTAGCGTGTTTCTCCCAGAAAGACCCGCCGCACATCGTAAAGCGAAAGATTGGCAAGCGGCAGATCACCATTTCCCACTACGGCTACATCTCCGGTTTCGTGCCGGGCTTGCGCCAGCATGTTTGCTGACAGCAACAAAAAGAAACCCGCTACGAGCCAATATCTGGTTCCCGCTCTCCGCTCTAAAGTGCTGCCACAAAAGGCAAAAAAGGCCTCATTTGCACCGTCGAATGATATACCGTAAGTTACCGAAATCAAGCCCATTCTGCAGCCCCCGGCAAAAATGAAGTTCCATATTGGAATGCCGGAGCACCAGTCACCCATTTGGGTAAGTACCCATATGTATCACAAATAGAGGCCGCAGAGGTTACTGCAGAGTCTAACTTTGGTAACCAACGCAGTTACTGAAACGGTCCCCAGCTCTTCGAGGACTCAGAACGGAACGGCCTGCCAAGCGCGCGTTACGGCCGAAACCACCATCTATCAGGCCAGGGAGGCATCCTTCGGCTTTGGAACCTGCATCGAGGACAGGCTCCGGCACGGAGAGCGCGGAGAAGAGCAAAACCTGGGGAGGGGTCACAGGGTACAGGAGCAAGACCTAGGAGAGGAAAGGGTTGCTCTCCCGCTCGTTCCCGATGCTGGTAAGAGGACCATGTCCGGGAACGACCTGAATATCATCCGGCAGCGCCAACACCCGCGTGTGCAGAGAGCGCATGATTTTTTCATAAGACCCACCGGGAAGATCGGTGCGGCCAATACTGCCGGCAAAAAGAGTATCTCCGGCGATCAGCTTTTTTTCTTCGGGGAAGAACAGGCAGATGCTGCCTTCAGTATGTCCGGGGGTTTCAATCACGGTGGAGCTGATATTGCCAATCTTAATCGATTGCCCATCGGCCAACGATTCATCTATCTGGACTGTGCCGGGTGCGGGCATGCCGAGCCACGAGGCTTGGACATCCAGCATTTTCAACAGAGCCAGATCATTCTGGTTGAGGAGAATCGGGGCGCCGGTAGCAGCTTTGAGCTTGGTGGCTCCGCCCACGTGGTCAATGTGCGCGTGGGTGACCACAATGTATTTCAGGGTGAGGTTTTCCTGGCGCAGGATGGCCAGGATTTCTTCCACCTGGTCCCCGGGATCAATCACCATGGCCTGGTGAGTCTGCTCGTCGCCCACGATGGAGCAGTTACATTGCAGCACGCCAACCGGAAATATCTTGTGGAACATGGGAACTAAGCCTTTGGCCATTGGCCCTTAGCCTTTGGCTCAAGTATCAACGCGAAAACAGTATAGTCGAGTGGCCGCTTCGGAGTCGGCAGTTCTATGCTGCAAAAAGAGCCCAGTCTCATTACCCCGGCCAAGGGCCAAGCCGCTATTTCTTCTGCGCTGGCGGTGGCGCTGATGCAGGGGCCGGAGCAGTCTTCTCATTCTGCATGATTGAATTCGAATGGTCCCTGGTGGCCAGCAAAGTAAGCGAAATGGAGGTGAGCATGAAGATAATTGCGCACCAGGTGGTGACTCTGGAGAGCAGGGTGGCGGTGCCGCGAGGACCGAATGCGGTCTGGCTGCCCGCGCCGCCGAAGGTGGCGGCAATATCCGCGCTCTTGCCATGTTGCAACAGCACAACAATGATCAGGATCGTGCATACAAGCACATGAACCGTGGTGAGGAGAATAATCATGTCGTAGTCTTGGAAATCCTTTCAAGAATCATGGTGCGGAAGGGGGGATTTGAACCCCCACGCCTTTCGGCGCCACCCCCTCAAGATGGTGTGTCTGCCAGTTCCACCACTTCCGCGCCGCCCCTGATGTGCCTCGGTTTGCCCGCAAATTGCCAGCATCTGAAGCCCAATGCACAGGAAACTCTGATTATAACAAATGTCATCCACCGCGCCCGGCACTACAGAGAGGATGGGAGAGGCTTTTTGTCTTGCCTGGGATCAACTGCGGGTAGATGATTCTTCTCGTTCTTCGGGCTCGCGGAAAAGGAAAGGCGGGAGCCCGGGAATAGAGGATTTCCCTTTGCCGGACATCAAACCGACCCTGGAACAATTGACCCAGCAACTCCGGATTGCGCGGGAAGCCGGCGACCCTTCCAAGCAGGGGATTGCTTTGAACAACCTTGGGAGTCACCACAAGGAGCGGCGGGACGCGGCAAAGGCCACCGAGTATTTTCTCAAGGCACTGGAGTTATTCTCTGTGCTGCAAGATTGGGAACGAAAAGCCACCGTATTGAACAACCTGGGCGGGACCTGCCACGATGCCGGGCAATATCAGAAAGCGCTGGAATACTTTGCGCTGGCGCTGGGAACCTACGGTTCCATGGGACATGCTTTTGGCCAGGGCATGACGATCAATAACCTGGGTGGCGTCCACCTGGTATTAAAGCAGTATGACGATGCCCGAAATCAATTCCACCTGGCCGCTGTCTTCTTTCATAGCGCTGAGGCCCCTACATGGGAGGCGCAAGCCCTGGAGAACCAGGCGGCAGCGGAGGTGGCGCTGGGTAACACCACGGCCGCGGTGGAAAGTTATGGACGCGCGCTGGAGTTGTGGCAAAGCGCCAATCACATAGAACGCCAGGCGATGATCCTGAACCGGATCGGAGGGCTGCGTTTCTCCGCGGGAGAAGGCCAGAGAGCAATCGATTTGCATGGCCGGGCTTTAGCGTTGGCACAACGGGCTGGAAACCCGTCACTGGAGGCGAACACGCAGGCGGCCATGGGCCGAGTTCATGCCGAAGCGAGAAACTGGAAGGCGGCGCAAACACATTTTGACGAGGCGGCAAGGCTGTGTAAGCAAAGCGGCGATAAAAGGGGACATGCGCTTGCCCTTCTGGAATCAGGCAAGCTCAATATAGAAGCAGGACAGGACTTGCTACGATCTGCCGCAGCCATGTTCCGGGAGATAGGAGATCATGCCCGGGAACGGGCCGCACTGGAGCTGATGGGCAGGGCGAGCGAACAGAACCCTAACCCAGTGAATCAGCCGCAGATTTCCGCTGAGGGCGCAGATAAAACCAAATGAGCCGCGGCTCAAAGCGAGAACCAGTCTTACGCTCTCGCCGGGTCTACCTTCTCGGTGTCCACGCCAAGTTCCTTCATCGCCTTTTGTGCGCGTTTTGCGTCGAACTTGCCATCACGCGCGAGCCGTGACAGAGCCGCCGCAGCGATGGATTCCGCGTTGATCTCGAAGTGGCGGCGCAGATGTTCGCGATTATCGCTGCGTCCGAATCCGTCGGTCCCCAGCGAGACTAGCCGCGGTCCAAGCCAGGGCGCCAGCTGGTCCGGCACGGCTTTGAGATAATCCGTGGCGGCGACGATTGGTCCCTCAGCCTTGGCATCTTTCAGCGCCGTCAGGATATATGGTTCCTTGGGCAGCGCGGCAGGATGCAGCCGGTTCCAACGCTCAATGGCCAGCGCATCGCGCCGCAGCTCGTTGTAGCTGGTCACGCTCCACACACCCGCCTGCACTGAATATTTTTCCGCCAGAATGCCCTGTGCGCGAATGGCCTCGTTTAAAATTGGACCGCTGCCGAACAGCTGCACCGCCGCTTTTTTCCCATCTGCATCTTTGTACTTGTAGATGCCGCGTATGATTCCCTCGCGGCATCCTTCCGGCATCTGGGGCATGGGGTAATCTTCGTTGTACAGCATGATGTAGTAGAAACGGTCTTCGCCATCCTTATACATGCGCTGGATGCCATCCTGAACGATCACAGCAATTTCGTAGACGTAGGCGGGATCGTAGGTGGCGCAGGTGGGAACGGCGCTGGCGATCATCACACTGTGCCCGTCCTGATGCTGCAGTCCTTCTCCCATGAGCGTGGTCCGGCCGGCGGTGCCCCCCATCAGGAAGCCCTTGCCCCGAGCATCGGCAAAAGCCCATATCAGGTCTCCAATGCGTTGGAAACCGAACATGGAATAGAAAATAAAGAAGGGAATCATCGGCACCCGGTAGTTGGAATACGCAGTGCCCGCAGCCGTGAATGACGCCATGGACCCTGCCTCAGTAATTCCTTCCTCCAGAATCTGACCGTTTCTCTCCTCGCGATAGTAGAGGAGCATCTCCTGATCGTGCGGCTTGTACTTTTGTCCCTCGCTGGCATAGATTCCCACCTGGCGAAAAATGGACTCCATGCCGAAAGTACGGGCTTCATCCGGAACAATGGGGACAATCAGCTTGCCGGTTTTCGGGTCTTTGAGCAGATGCCGCAGCAAGCTCACAAATCCCATCGTGGTGGAGGCTGCCCGGCCCCTGGAGCCCTCCAGGGATTCGGAAAAAACGTCAAGCGAAGGAACTTCAAGATTCAGCTTTGGCGTCTCCCGTGTTGGAAGGTATCCACCAAGCTCGCGCCGGCGTTCCTGCAGGTAGATAATCTCAGGGCTGTCATCCGGCGGCCGGTACAGTGCAGCTTCTTTAGCGGCCTTGTCAGGAATGGGGATCTCAAAACGCATACGAAAAGCACTGAGCGCTTCGTCCGTCATCTTCTTTTCCTGGTGGGTGGCATTCCGTGCCTGGGCTAACCCCAATCCGTAACCCTTGATCGTCTTGGCGAGGATCACAGTTGGCCCGCCTTTGTTTTCCACCGCCCGTTTGTAGGCGTTGAAAACCTTCTGCGGATCGAGACCGCCGCGTTGCAGACGGAAAACTTCCTCGTCGGTCATGTCTTTGACCAGCTCCAGTGTCTCAGGATACTTTCCGAAGAATTCCTTGCGGACAAAAGCGCCATCTTTCGCCTTGAAGGTCTGGTATTCGCCGTCAACGCATTCTTCCATGCGCTTGAGCAGGAGTCCTGACTTGTCCCTGGCCAGCAGCGGGTCCCAACTGGAGCCCCAGATCACCTTGATCACGTTCCATCTCGCGCCCCGGAAGGCTGCTTCCAATTCATTGATGATCTTGCCGTTGCCCCGCACCGGGCCGTCCAGGCGCTGGAGGTTGCAGTTTATGACGAAAATCAGGTTGTCGAGCTTCTCACGCGATGCCAGCGTGAGCTGCGCGCCCAATGCTTCAGGCTCGTCGGTTTCGCCGTCGCCGACGAACGCCCATATCTTTCGCGATGTTTCAGGAATGATGCCTCTGTGTTCCAGGTAGCGCATGAAACGCGCCTGATAGATAGCATTCAAGGGTCCTAGGCCCATGGAGACGGTTGGAAAACGCCAGAACTCCGGCATGAGCCACGGATGTGGATACGAGGAAAGTGCAGGAGCGCCCCGCAGCTCATGACGAAAGTTCTCCACCTGCTCCTGACTCAATCGTCCTTCAAGGAAAGCCCGTCCGTAGACCCCAGGCGAGGCGTGACCCTGAAAGTAAACGAAGTCGCCCGGCTGATCGCCATAGTGGGCGCGGAAAAAATGATTGAAGCCCACTTCAAGCAAGGTCGCGAGCGAAGAATAAGTGGAGATGTGTCCGCCGATGCCCGGATCTTTCTTGTTCTGGCGATGGACCATGGCCAGAGCGTTCCAGCGGATCAGGCTCTTGATGCGCCTCTCCATTGCGCGATCGCCGGGATACGGGTGCTCTTCCTCTTTGGGAATCGTATTGATATATGGCGTATTGAGCTGGATCGGGAGGTCGATGCCTGCCTCACGAGCCCGGCGGGTGAGAGCGTCGATGAGCCGTGTGGCCTGACTGGGGCCTTCCTCGTTTACAATCTGGTCGAAAGCTTCAATCCACTCAGAGACTTCCTGAAAATCCGGTTCCAAGGCAGGAGCTGGTTTTGCATTCATATTATTAGTATATCGCCAACTCGCGGCTGCCTTGGCCCCCTAGCTGACGTTTGATGATCGGTTCGAGCAACGCCATCCGTGCCAGTTTTTTTAAGATCAATATCCAAACTTTGCTTCCAGGTTTTCAACAGTTGCGTGAAAAACGATGTGGAAAAGCGCGACGTTTTTTTCTGGCCCCCCATAAAAACGCGCCTTGTAGCTCTTTGCACATGGAGGGGTGCGAACTGGAAAGAAAGCAGCAAGCAAATGGCAATTGGCAATTAGCAGAAGCTCGACATGCGGCTTCATGAAAGTTTGGGCGATTCGCCTGGATCGCTATAATGGCTTTCAAACACACAGAAATTGGGTGGAAACTTCCCATGCGAAGGGAGGAAAAAGAAATGGCTTCGAAATTCAGCAGCAGAATTCCGTGGCGAGAAAAACTCGAGCGCAAGCAAGAACCGAAAATTGTGAAGATTCCGCCGCGCATGGAGGGGCGTTTCGGCAAAGGAACCATGGTGATTCCACGCCCCCTGGATGTAGATGGACTGATTCGGAAGGTCCCTAAAGGCAAACTGGTGACCGTATTTCAACTGCGTCAAGAGCTGGCCAGAAGATCAAAAGTTGATGTTGCATGTCCCCTGACCACAGGAATCTTTGTGCGCATCGCCGCGGAAGCTGCGGAAGAGGAGCGGCGTGCGGGAAAGAAAGCGATCACGCCCTATTGGCGCGTACTGACTCACCAAGGAAGGCTCAATCCCAAGTTTCCCGGTGGAGCTGCTGCGCAAAAAAAGAACCTGCTCGCCGAAGGTCACCGTACGGAAAAGACCACCGGGAGCAAGCCGCCGCTGGTGAAAGATTTCGACAAGGCGCTGGTAGCCGGATTTCCGACTTAAGTGAATGTCCGGAGTGCGCAATAGACTCGAACTATTTCTTGGCTGCGGATGAACCTCAAAATTCTGATGAAGGTGCGAATTGACAAGCTGCTGGTGGAACGCGGCCTGGTTATGTCGCGCGAGCGCGCCCAAGCCATGATTCTGGCCGGCCGGGTGCTGGTGAATGGGCAAAAGGTAGAGAAAAGCGGCTCCAGCGTGGGCGCCGATGCGGAAGTGCGGCTGCTGGGCGAAGATGTGAAATACGTCAGCCGGGGCGGACTGAAGCTGGAGGCTGCGATCGAGCACTGGAGAATCAGTCTTGCAGGCAGGACATGCATGGACGTAGGTACTTCTACCGGCGGTTTTACAGACTGCATGTTGCAGAATGGCGCGGCTGAAGTGATCGCGGTGGATACAGGCTATGGCCAGATCGCAGCCAAATTGCGTACTGACCCACGAGTCAAACTGCTGGAGAAGACCAATGCCCGCTACCTGACTCGCGAACAGTTGCAACAAGCCGGCGCGCATTCAGGCGTGAGCTTTATCGCCCTGGATGTCTCCTTCATCTCTGTTACACTCGTGCTCCCGGCAGTTTTTCTCGCCGGTTTTATCGTATCCCGCTCTCAAGTTCGCGAGATGGTAGTTTTAATAAAGCCGCAATTTGAGGTTGGCCGCGAATCAGTTGGCAAAGGCGGCATTGTAAGAGATGAGCAGGCGCAGCAGCGTGCGGTTGCCAAGGTGCATGAGGCGGTAGAAAGACTGGGAGGGCTGGAGATCGAAATTATTGAGTCTCCGATTCTAGGGATGGAAGGAAATCGGGAGTTTCTTCTGCACGCTCAATTCTGATGAAACGGGCTGCCATCATTTCGAAACCAGGGAAGCCGGAACTGGCTGGGGTCGTGCGCAGCGTCGCCGGGTGGTTACGCGATCACGGCTATGCCATTACCGCCGATTCCACCGGCAAACAGTTCTGTGATTTCTGCGCGCTGGCTGAAAGAGAAGATCTGGCGGAGAAGCAGCCCGATTTTGTAATCGTTCTGGGCGGTGACGGGACGCTGCTTTCTGTCGCCCGCAACGTGGCCCGCGCCGGCATTCCCATTCTGGGAGTGAACCTGGGAAGCCTGGGGTTCCTGACCGAAGTGAAGCAGGAGGAAATCCTGCTTGCTCTGGAAGCCATTGATGCCGGGCTTTGCGACGTGAGCCTCCGTTCGCTGGTCCACTGCCAGTTGCGCCGCGGCGAGAAGTGTCTGGCCAGCTACGAAGCGTTGAATGATGTGGTGGTTCACCAGAGCGCGCTGGCGCGCATTGCCGGCTTTGATGTGCGCGTGAATGAGAGATTTGTCGCCAACTACAAGGCGGATGGCCTGATTGTTTCAACCCCCACTGGATCAACAGCTTACTCGCTGGCTGCCGGTGGGCCAATTCTGGCGCCCGATGTGCAAGGTTTTTTAATTACCCCGGTTGCGCCACACGCCCTGACCAACCGCCCGCTGGTGGTTCAGGATACCGCCATCATCGACATTCTCATCAAAGATAGTGGAGACTCGGTGCTTCTGACTGTGGACGGGCAGCAGGGCACGTCCTTGTCCGATGGCGACGTGGTTCAATGCAGAAAGTCGGAATTTACTGTAAAGCTGCTTAAGCTCCCCGAGCGTTCATTTTTTGACGTGCTTCGGACCAAGCTCAAATGGGGCGAAAGATAAGAAATCGGGTGATTACCGTGATCGGGCAATCCGGTGATTCAAATCAAGCCCGGACTGACGCAATGTCTATACTGGCGCTGGGGTTCTTTGCTCTCACGGTAGTTATCCCCTCGGGCGGACGGTTGCGATACTTGATTTCACAGTCTTTGAAATTCGCGTTGATTCGCGTTGATTCGCGGCTGAGTTTTGTTCCGTTGGCCGCCTTCGTCGCGCTTTTTGCGTCATCTGCCGCCCCGCAGACCAGGCCCGCGGCTGACCTTATCATCACCAATGCAAGAATCTGGACTGTGGACAAGGCGCGTCCGCAAGCGGAGTCCCTGGCGGTAATACGCGACCGCATTGTGGCCGTGGGCAGCGCCGCGGAAGTAGATACGTGGCATGGCCCGCAAACCAAGGTGATTGATGCACAGGGCAAGCTGTTGCTGCCCGGATTTAATGATGCCCACGTCCATTTTGTTGATGGCGGCGATCATCTTCAGGCGGTGCAGTTGAAGGATGCTGCCTCCGCGCAGGAATTTGCGTACAAGATCGAAGAGCGGGCGCGAATCACGCCCAAAGGTGAATGGATCACCGGCGGTGATTGGGACGAGCAAAAATGGTCGCCTCCTAACCTGCCGACGAAAGAGCTGGTTGATCCGATCACGCCCGATACTCCGGTTTGGGTGAATCGTTATGACGGCCATGAATCGCTGGCCAATTCCGTGACGCTCCGGCTGGCAAACATCACCTCCAAAACCGCCGACCCGCCCGGAGGCCAGATCGTCCGCGACTCCCAGGGCAATCCCACGGGAATTCTCCGCGACGCAGCGCAAGACCTGGTTTCCAAGGTCATGCCTCCGGTATCACATGAACGCCGAATGAGGTCCATCCATCGAGCTTTGGAACACGCCGCTTCACTGGGCGTAACCAGCGTCCAGGACATGAATCCTGGCTACGATGATGTGAAAGCCTATGCCGAACTTGCGCAGCAGGGCGCGCTGACGGCGCGCATCTATGTTGCTCCGATGGAGACTGGATGGAAGGACCAGGCGAAGATCGGCATCCGCCATGCATTCGGGACAGCTTTTCTGCGAATGGGTGCTGTCAAAGGATATGCCGACGGCTCTTTAGGCTCGGAAACGGCCTACTTCTTTGACCCCTATACAGATGACGCCAAGAGCCACGGATTGTTGAGCGATGAGATGCATCCACCATCGGCTATGCGGCAGCGGTTGCAGGGCGCGGACGCTGCAGGGCTGCAGCTCTGCGTCCATGCCATTGGCGATCAGGCAATTTCCATGACGCTGGATATCTTTGAGCACATTGAAAAAACCAATGGCAAGCGCGATCGCCGCTGGAGGATCGAGCATTCCCAGCACATGGCCGCCAAAGACTTTGCCCGGTATGCGCGTTTAGGTGTGGTGGCCTCTGTCCAGCCCTATCACGCTATTGACGATGGCCGCTGGGCGGAGAATCGGATCGGTCCGGAACGCGTGAAGCGGACTTATGCTTTTCACACGTTCCTGGATGACGGGGTGCGGCTCGCCTTTGGAACAGACTGGTCCGTGGCGCCACTGAGCCCGATGTGGACCATCTACGCCGCTGTGACTCGCGCCACCCTGGACGGTAAAAACCCCGGCGGCTGGGTGCCGGAACAAAAGCTGAGCGTAGCCCAGGCTGTGGAAGCCTATACCATGGGCTCCGCCTATGCAGAATTTCAGGAAAAAGAAAAAGGCTCAATTACCGCCGGTAAGCTGGCAGACTTTGTGGTCCTGAGCGACGACATCTTCAAAATTCCTCCAGCCGCCATTAAAGACGTGAAGGTGGACGCTACGTTTGTGGGTGGGAAAGTAGTGTATGGCGGGTTGGAATAGCTCCAGAAAATCAAGAAGCCCCGAGCTTGATGTTGACCCATTCGCCTCAACCAACGGTTCGCTATAGACCCTTGCCGACCTGCCTTCTCTGTCCAGTTCCTTGCGAAACTTTCTAAAGTGCGATCTTTAATCAGCTTGCGCTGAAGCTTGGGCTCCGGGCTCACCGTCAACCGGGTAAATCGGTCAACAACTCGGGGCTTCTATATTGCCTTTGAACATCTTCTTGTTCTTCTCAACCAGCAGCTCGCTACAGACCCTCACTGGCCCTCCAGATGCTTTCAGCTTTCGCTGTGCACGGTGACCTTGCTTGAGTCCCGGACTCACCACCAACCGGAAAAACATTTAAGATGTCAAAGAACGAGTGTGAATTTACTCTCTTCCTGATTGATGTCAACGAGTTTTATGCGGCTATAAGTTGTTTCAGTTCAAAGAGATGCAGGCCGTCCACAGCCCCATGCTGTAGGATTAGTGCAGGTTGTCCTGCAAATACAATATCCACGGGGCTGGTGCGCGTTTTTTCATCTTTTCGCGATGTGCAAATGAGGAGAAAAACCGCATGAATAGAGGATTGCAGGAATTTTTGCCGAGAGTGTAACCTTGGCGCTGGGTACTAAGGTAATCGCATGACTGTCCTGTGCTGGCCATAAAATGCAAGGAAACAACCAGGTGAGGATTCGGTTCCACGCGGAGAAAGCTCGCGTGACATGTCAAGACGAAAGGAAGGCATTTCTGCATGGAACAGGCCCGCTGGGAATTCTTGGTGGTTTCGAGTGACATCGCCGCCTACAAGACGATCACCCGCACCCTCGCCAAGACCAATCCGGTCGTAGATTACACATCTGGCATTGCCACAGCCAGGGCGTTCATTGAACGCCGCAAGATTGATGGGATCTTTCTGGATATGGAGCTTCAGGGAGCTTTGGAGTTGGTCCAGAATATCCGCCAGGGTGGTTCCAACCGCTTTTCCGTGATATTAGCCTGCGCCGCGCCCGGTGAGGATGCATCGCGCCTGCTAAATGCGGGAATAAACTTTGTCCTGTACAAGCCACTGCTGACTAATGCTGTCCTGGATGCTCTGGAATCTGCTTCACACATGATTTTGTCCGAACGGAAACGATATCTCCGCTATCAGCTCATGGTTCCGGTCATGATTCGGCTTCAGGAACAGGAACAGAAGGCCATCACCGCCAACGTCAGCCGCGGAGGAATGGCGGTGCGCTGCCAGCAAGTCTATGAACCTGGATCACCCATTCAGTTCGATTTCGACTTGCCCGGAGGAGCCATCAAGGGGCAGGGCGAGGTTGCCTGGGCCAATACTGAAGGATTCATGGGCATTAAGTTTTATCTTTTGGGTGACCAGAACAAGCAGGCCCTTTCCTCCTGGCTGGATCGACAAGGGCCGAGGGCGGGCTAGAGCGGTTTACGCCGCCCCGGTCCTTCCGGTCCAATCACCCAGCAGTTCCACCTCAGCTCCGGGATCGCGTTTCTCCTGCGCCGGCTGAAAGATGAGTTGCTCGCCGCGGCGGAAATAGGGGCAAGTCAGGGTCCAGGTTTCAAAACCGCTTCCGGAGACGGTGATCAAAATAGCTTCCTTTGCCGATTGGCCCAGTTTGCCCCACTCCGGCCCTTCCAGGGCTGGCGTCGTTCCGGCTGCGTCCAGATAGATGTCATTGACCGTAATGATGGCTAGCGCGTTCTTCTCCATGGCTACGTCCACCACCTCGGTGTAAATCTCTTCGCGCTCCTCGTCGTTTTCGTATTCGATATCTAGAATCAGATTTTCATGAGGCGTGATCACTACCGCCGTGGGCGTGAGGTGGCCTTCCTCCTGCAACTCCTGCCGGGCTTCACTCATGAATTCATGGGCCAGAGACTTTAGATTGATACCCTCTAGAGGCTTGGTCATAGGCAGGCAGTCTCCTGCTGGAGCAAGTCTTTGAGGGTTTCCCGGCGCCGGATCAGGCGGGCCTTTCCGGCTTCCACCAGGACCTCAGCCGCGCGCGGACGAGTATTGTAATTAGAAGCCAAAGACATGCCATAGGCTCCCGCATCCAGGACGCACAAGTACTCATTTGGCACAATGGGTGGCAGCGAGATGTCACGCGCCAGAAAGTCTCCGGTTTCGCAGACCGGGCCAACCACGTCGGATTGCATCTGGCCGCCGCTGTTAAGTGACACCGCGACAATCTCATGCCGGGCGCTGTACAGCGCCGGTCGTATCAGATCATTCATAGCGGCATCCACAATGGTGAAGGTCTTCTTCCCATTCTGTTTGCTGTAAAGAAAGCGGGTGAGCAAAGCCCCCGCCGGACCGACGATGGAACGTCCTGGCTCCAGCAGAAGATGAGGGCGAAGTTTCCCCAGTTGCTGCAAGCGAGCGCGGATCGCTCCAGCATAGTCGCGAACGAAGTCGGGAAAATGCATGGGCTGCGAGCTGTCATACGAGATCCCCAGACCGCCGCCGGCATCCAGAAACTTAATCCTGTGGCCGTCCGCTGCAAGTTGGCGGATCAATTCGGCCGCCCGCTCCACCGCCAGGCCGAACGGCAAGACATGAGTGATCTGTGAGCCGATGTGCAGGCTCACGCCGGCCACCCTCAGGTACTTGTGAGTTGCGGCCTTCCGGTATAGCGCGTGAGCCTCGCCGATGGGTACTCCGAACTTGTGTTCACGCAGGCCGGTAGAGATGTACGGGTGCGTCTGGGCGGGCACATCGGGATTTACCCGCAAAGCAACATTGGCCGTCTTGCGCAGCTTGCCGGCACATTCCGCCAGAAGCTCCAGTTCACGCTCGCTTTCCACATTGAACAAAAGGATGCTGGCTTCCAGCGCCAGCTTCAGTTCAGCCACCGTCTTTCCGACCCCGGAAAACACGATCTTCTTGACCGCGCGCTTGTCCGCGGTGCGCACGCGTTCCAGTTCACCGCCGGAAACAATGTCGAACCCAGCTCCCAGCCGCGCCAGCATGCGCAGGATGCTTAAATTGGAGTTGGCCTTTACTGAATAACAGAGGGTGTGGGGAAGTCCGCGAAATGCTCTATCAAAAAGCCCATACCGCTCCTTGATCGCGGTGGCTGAATACACATACAGCGGCGTGCCGTATTGATTGCCGAGACGATTCAAGGGCACGAGCTCACAATGCAGCTCTCCGTTCCTGTACACGAATGCTGGTGGGCGACTGAACATGACAGGTGATTCTATAGCAGGCAGCTGTCAGCACTTTAGCCCGCGGACTGGGTACCGATTCCTGAGTGCTAAAATTGAGAGGTGACTCACCTTCGTATCTGCCGCAAACGCTTCATTCCTATCGTCATCCTGTTTTTAGCCAGTCTTGCTACGGGCTTTCCTCCGGCTAACCTGGCGCCAGTGCCGGCCACCTCCGTGGATTCCATCAGTGCTGGGGAGTTGCGGATGCACCTGGAGTTTCTGACCTCAGAGGAGCTGGGCGGACGATATACCCTCGGCCCGAGTTTTCCCGTGGCGGCGCGCTACCTGGCTACCCATCTTCAGGCCTATGGCTTTCGTGGCGCCGGAGACCATGGGGATTTTCTCCAGCATTTTACGGTGATATCGTCCAAGCCGGATCCCCAGCAGACCTCACTTTCCATCACCGCCCAGGGAAATACAGAAAATTACGGTTTCGGCGATTTTTATCCCGCCGGCTCCAGCGGAAAAGCTGAAGGACAAATTGTGTTCGTGGGTGTGGGGATTTCTTCGCGTTCGCAGAACCACGACGACTACGCGAACCTGGATGTAAAAGGAAAGATTGTTCTGATTGCACCCGGAACTCCTGCCGGCGTGGATTCATCCAGAGTGGGCCGGGACGAAAGCGGGGAGCGGGCTGCCCTGGCTCACGGGGCGGTTGGGATCCTGCAGATTCCCTCGGTGCGCTTTGCAGAATTTATGAAGGGCAAGAATTTCAAGGAGCGCGCTGCTTCGCGTGAGAGTGTACACCTGGCAAAAGAGGAAGAGGGTACGCTGCCTGTTGCGGTTTTATCGCCCGATCTGGCGCAGAAGTTGCTCCCCGCGCTGGGTCTTCGATTGAAAGACCTGCAGGATGCAGAAAGGGAGAATAAGTCCCTGGCCCCAACAGCGACTGAAGTTTCCGCGACTATCACTATTGCCTTTCACCAGCGGCAAACGGTCACGCAAAATGTTGTGGGAATTCTCAAAGGCACTGACCCGGTTCTCAAGAATGAATATGTCGCCTTCAGCGCCCACTACGATCACCTGCAAACCAATGACAAGGGTGAGATCTATCCGGGCGCGGATGATGACGGCTCCGGGACCACGTCAGTATTGGCCATTGCTCACGCCATGGCTATGGACCGGCCTAAACGCTCGGTGCTGGTTATCTTCCATGCGGGCGAGGAGCTGGGCCTGCTTGGTTCCGCGTACAACACGGACTATTCACCCGCGGTTCCGCTGGACCAGATTGTTGCCGATCTCAACATTGATATGATTGGCCGGTCCAGGCCGGTAGACGATCATGAGAAACTGGATGAGCGCCTCACCGATCCCAATACGATCTATCTTGTGGGTTCCAACCGCATCAGCAAAGAGCTGCACAAGATCAGCGAAGAAACCAACGCCGATTATCAGAAACTCAAGCTGGATTACTACTACAACGATCCTTCCAACCCGGAGCGCATTTACTTTCGTTCCGATCATTGGAACTATGCCAAGCATGGCATCCCTGTGATTTTTTATTTTGATGGGACACACGTGGACTATCACAGAACTACAGACACGATCAATAAGATTGACTTCGAGAAGATGACCAAGGTGGCGCGGTTGGTATTTGAAACCGGTTGGCGGCTCGCCAATCTGGACCACCACCTGGCCCGGGATGCCAAATAGAGACGGCAAACAATCTTTCAGTGATGGACCTTCTCTGCTGTCACTCGCTCCTGGCGTTCAGCATCCGCGGTTACGCTGTGCGGCGCGATTCTTCCAGGGGGCTTTAGATCAGTGCGATTTTCAATTAGGTGCAGGAGGCGTTCGAGAAAGGAACGCTCGCTGGCCGAATTGGGTTTAGGCAGCGGAGGGCGTACGGACAAGGCGTATACAATCTCGGTAGCCCGTGCCAAAAGTCTCCTCTGCGAGTCTACATCGAACGTGGAGCGGTTCCCCACCGCTTCCAGATAAAGCCACACAACATGCCGAAGATCATCGATGGCCGCTTTGAATTGCGACATGATCTCTGGGCTGCCGGCGGCTGTGGAGAACAAGCTGGGACCATGCGGCTCAGTGGCCGAAAAAACATGGCTACAGATTTCTCCGCGAACCAGTTTCAGGTCTAGCGTGAGCTGCTGGACCCGATGCAAAACCTCTTCCACCTGGAGGGTCTTCTCCATAGCGGCTGCTCCTTATACCTGGACACCTTGACTTAAAAATACCTGGACAACTTCATTAAAGTTTTCTAATTGTGCTCCAACGTGAGGAAGATTGCAAAGAGTACTAAAATAACGTGGTATCGGAGGTATTGTCGGATTGGCTCTTGATTTTATTAAATTAAAACAGGAAAACATCTAATAATATTCTTTGATATTAAATCATTCTAATTATCTATCCGCGCGCTTTGGCCAGCACAACGGTGATATCGTCCGGTTGTTCAGCCGATCCAATCCAGTCTTGAACGGCGGCGATTACGTTATCGGCAATGCGGTCGAGCGGCAAATTGCGATGTGTTTCGATCGTTTCGATCAACCGGTCTTCCCCAAATTCGCCAAATTCATTTTCGGGCTCAGTAATTCCGTCACTGAAGGCGATGAAGATTTCTCCGGGAGAGAGTTGGACCGTGCTCTCTTCATATTCAACATTGTCGAACAGCCCCACTACGGTACCGCCGGTTTCCAGCCGTCGCAGGGACCCATCCTCGCTCAAAATAATAGGTGGCAAGTGACCGGCATTGGAATAGGTGAGTTGACGGGTATGGCCATCATAGAAAGCCAGGAAGAGAGTGGCATATTTTTCCGGCTGGGTGGTCTTGTACAACTGACGGTTCAGCAGCCACAACACCTGTGAGGGAGATTGCGGCGGAGAGTTGCGGATAGCCAGGCTGACAGATCCGGATCGGGCGGCTTGCAGGGCAGTGCCGCCTGCCGTCACGGCAATAAGATGTTCCTGTTCGTAAGCGCGCACTGCGGAATGAATGGTGGCCATGAGAAGCGCTGCTGAAATGCCCTTGCCGCTGATATCGCCCAGGGCAATCCCCATCTGTTCGTCTCCGTAGGGAATAAAATCGTAGTAGTCGCCACTTACGATGCGCGCCGGCCGGCAAACTCCTCGCAATTCCAAAGTTGTAATGCTGGATGTGGCCTTGGGAAAAAGCTGCGCCTGGACCTCCTGTGCAATTTCTAATTCGCTTTGCAGACGCTCCTTTTCCTTCTGCTCCACGATCAGCTTTTCGACCGATTCAGTCATGGAGTTGAATGCCACCTGCAACTCGGCAAGCTGGTCCCGTTCTTTCACTTGAATGCGATGAGCAAAGTCTCCCCGGTTGATGTGTTCCGTGGCCTTATAGAGATTTGCTACGGAACGGGTGATGGTGCGGGTAAGACGAATTCCGATCAGCAAGGCGACGAGAACGATGACACCGAATGTCACCGCCAGCGCAGTGAGGGCAATTCTCACGATATTCGCCCATTCGTTGACCGAAACTGAAAGCCGGGAGTACAACGTGGAAATCCTGACCGAACCTGTCATCAGGGTGGTTGTTGCTTCACCCGTTTGCCATGAGGTGGGTTGGACCAGCGCGTAGTAGATCAGGGCCCGGTCACCCCGGAACTGCGGCTCCGGCAGCGATCCGGCAGAGATGACAGGGCTGGGTTTTCCGTTTACCTCCACCTCTCCCCACCGTTTGATCTGCACGTCGCCCTTACCGCCGGGGTCTTCGTTCGGCACATAGAGCGTGACCGGGCCCAGGCCGGCAGCGATCTTCGCCAGAAATTTCTGGTTCACCGGAACGCTGGAAACCAACGCTACCTGTTCGTCACCCGCTTTCTCCATCCGGGCTGCCCTTAGCCAAATCTGACCTTGATCCATCACCAGCCCCTTGAAGCCGCCTTTCAGCCATTTGGGGCGGGCCGCGCCCGGCAGTACCACCATTGTGCGTCCGGGAAAAATGTTCTCGTCGGTTTTGACCTCTGCTTGTGGTCTGGACTTGCTGGATCGGGCGAATTGCTGCGCGGAGGCCGAGTTAGCATCCTCCAGTTCCTGCAACTGGGTCTGGATCTCGGAAACAGTAAGGAATGTGGCAAATTCACCGCTGACGAAGTAACCGGCAATCAGCACCATGAGCACCACCAGGAAGATGGGCACGCCGCCAATAAACAGGTAGGTGACAATCAGGCGGTTCCGCAACCGCCACAGGATGAAATTTCGAAACCAGCGGAAGCCCAGAAACAGAAGCAGAGCGCAAATCAGAAGTAAGAGAAATGTGCTCCAGCCATCCAGAGCTGTTGCGGCTTGCTGGCCGCCCAGAAGCTTCAATGTGTACTTAAGCAGGAGCAGAAACAACTCCAGCCCCACCACGTACACGGTGAACCGGGCCGTGCGGGTCCTGGGCCGCAATTTGCGGAAGGCAAGTCGTAGCGCTGCTTTGAAGGGTATGCGCAACTAGAGACGATTATAACGAGGGCCGCCGCAACCAGAAACGTCTGCCGCAGAGACCAAGGGGACACGGAGAAGCGCAAACCACAAAAGCGTTTACAAGGCCGGCAAAGCAGGTTCCACCGGAGGTTGCGGCCCAATGGAAACAGGTATGGCGGCCAGGTGTGCGCCGGCCAGCACCAGCATGCCGGAGATAAATGCCCACAGCATCAGGGTAACTGAGATGGCGAATGGTCCGTAAACCTCCTGAAAGCTGAGCCACGGCAAAGCCAGAATATAGACGTATTTGGCTATCTCCCAAACAATGCCAACTGCCAGAGCGGGGCGAAATACGCTCCGAGCGGGGATTTTGCCATTGGGCAGCAGCCAATAAATGAGAAAGAAAATAGCCACAGTGGCGATCATGGAAAATAACTTCATCAACACGAAAACCACCACGTCAAAAATGAAGTTCTGCTTATTTCCACCCATCAAGAAGACGAGAAAGAGCTTGTTTCCGGCAGCCATACCCACAGACAGCAGTCCCAATGTGCCGCAGGCAAAAGCCAGCAGGAACGAGACGAGTTGGTTGCCTAAATACGACCGGTTTTTGGAGAATCCCCAGATACGATTGAACGCAACTTCCAGGGGGAGGAAGATGCCGCTGGAGCTGATCAGCAGGATGATGACTGAAACGATCTGGATACGGTGCCGCGCGGTGACCAGATAAGTTATGTTGCGCACGACAAAATCCTGGTCTTTGGCCAGCTGGATGGGCAGTTGATTTTTCAGGAGATCGACAATCACATCAAACATGGCTTGTGAATGGAAAACGCGGCGAGCCAGCCACATGAGCAGCACGACGAAGGGAAAAAACGACAAAATGGCATTGGCCGCAACCGAGAATGCGAACGTGTGCACCTCAGTTTTGGCGAGGTAGTGCAACGTGGACCAGCCCCGGTGCCGCAACATGTCCCGCCAGGGATGAGCAACTGAGTCAAGCTGCTCCAGCTCGGAGGGGTCGATAGGGTCAGCAGCCACGCTGGACGCTATGGATCCTGATTTCAACATGAGGTGAAGGGAATGGTACCAAAAATAGGTAAACGCTGCCGGACCATTGGGGAGGGCTCAGACGGTACACGAAAGATAGAAATTTAACAACGGAAAAAACCACAAGATTTGCAGCCGCAATATTCCACTTTACAAAATCGTGAGTTCCTGAATATCATGCGTAGCTTCCCGAAGGATTCACCTGCGGGGGCCGGTGCAAGCCGGTGTATTCCAGGTTGATGTTTTTGTACAACGCAGTCAAACTTTACGCCAGCAAGCCGGCTGTCGGGGCCGCAGTACCCATCTGCGCTTCCGCGGCTTTTTTTGTTGCGAGAAAGAGCTGCACGGCTAAAAGCAGCAACCTCTTCTCTCATCCTGCTTTCCAGGCGGGAGAGAGTTTATTTCGAAGCTGAGGCGAAAGGAGTTGTGCTTGTGAAAGAGAAGGGAACAGTCAAGTGGTTCAATGGCGCCAAGGGGTACGGCTTTATTCAGCGTACGACCGGCGAAGACGTCTTTGTTCATTTTTCAGCCATCCAGGAGAATGGCTACCGGACGCTGAATGAAGGCGAAACTGTGGAGTTTGAGCTTTTGAAGGGTCCCAAAGGTTTTCTGGCTGCCAACGTCATGCGTGGCGCGGCAAGCTAGCCAGGTTCGGGGGTACTGCCTCCCCTTGCTGCGGCAAGGGGATTTTTATGCCAGCGGCAATCAGACCCCGCCGGCGCCCGGCAACCTGATTGCTCTGAAGGCGAGCTGAAAGATCGCAGAATTTGAGTAAGTCGGTTATTGAGAAGCTTAGGGTTCTATCTGCGGATTGCGGAAGTTATCTCATCACCTCAGATTTGTATCGGAGCGCATGCCTCCGCAGGGAACACCCGATGGCGTTCATTCCTCTCTGAGCTTGGGTGAGGCCATCAGTTCCAGGTGACTGCGGGCGGCGGTGGCGATTACTGGGTTGCCGCTGTTCTGCAGATAGAGGAAGAGTGCCCGGGCTTCATCCAGTTTGCCTTGAAGCGAATAGAGTTCTGCCAGGTTGAGGGCGTAGACCTCGCTTGCTGGTTTCAGGGCGAGAGCCCGCTGGTAAGCGGCGGTGGCTTCTGGATTTCTGCGCTCCACCATGAAGGCGAAGCCCAGAAGGCCGTACCCATCCGCAAAGTCAGGGTTTAATTCGATGACCCGCCGCGCCTCTTTCTCAATCAAGGGGGCCAGAGCGTCATCGTATTTTTGAGCGGTCAGTTCGGCCCAGAAGAAGTGCACTCGCCAGTCACTGGGACTCTTCTCTGCCGCCTTCTGCAGATGGGGCAGGGCCTCTTCGGGATCGCGCGCATGGTAGTAGATGTAGCCCAGATCGCGATGGGCTGCTGCATTATCTGGGTCCTGTTGCAGGACCTCCTGCAACTCCCGGATGGCTTGCTCCTGGTAATCGGGCTGATGGGAGTGCAGACCGGCCAGGGCAGTGGTTGCATCCAGCGCTGATACCGGCTTGACCGAAAAGGAGGCTTGTTCCAGGCCCTGTGGAAGCACAATCCGTACCGCCTCAATTCCTGACCGGGAGTATTTTTGCAGGATCCTGTCAAACTGCTCCGGTTCCATATCGAAGGCCTGCTTTACCGCCTCGGCTACCGGTACCCGCTGGCGGATGAGTTGAAGGTATCTTTGCGCCTGTTCTATCTCGTTGTGGTCCCATAAGTAGTGCACCACCAGCCAGGACTCGGCATAGAAGATGGAACGGGGGTCGCTATCTTCGTTGTAGACAGGCGAATCACGGTCCACGCGAAAGAGCGAGGAAACAGGCATCAGCGTTTCGTTGCGGAGCACCTGCAGAACGGATTCCGGCGGACGTCCCAGGGTGGCGTGTCTATCGTCAATGCGGATGGTGGAGTAAAGCTCGGCAAACCCTTCGTTGAACCAGGCGGGCAGATCGGGAGAACTACCGGCAAGGAGTAAATGGGCATATTCGTGAATTACGGTCTCCCACCAGTTCAGGGCGCCGAGATCCAGCACAATGTAGTCGCGATCCGGGGAGCGCAGGCAGAACCCGGTGGATTTGATGGGCTTGCCTTGATACAAGCGTGAATACTGGCTGATCTGCCTGGAATTCCTTAGCGCGATAATCTGCAATGGGACGGTCTGCTTGACATGCTGGCCAGCAAAGAGCTGGGAGAATGCGGAGCGCAATTGCTCGAATTGCTGGGCCAGCTCACGACCCGGTTTTTCCCCGCCATCCGTGAGCACATTGAAATGCGAGGACTGTACTTCAATCCACTGGTCTTCATTCGCAGCTGAACCAATCGCGACAGAGCTATTCCCGTCCGCACCGTGGGACGGCACAATACCCAGCAGTAGGATTGCGATCACGAACGCGGGAAAGCAGCGGTTCATAGAATCACATCTAACACATTCTACGCCCAGTACTGGGTATCCTTGTCTTCTCCATGCCTGGACGACCTGCCATGAATTAATACGGAGCGCCAGGCACTCAGGTTCCCATTCTGCCTGCCATTTTTCGCTCGCTTTTGCTGCCGACCTATCTATCCAGAGTTTAGACACCGGCAGCGTCGACTGGGTTCCGCGAGAATGACTTGTCGGTTGGGGGCCTTCCAGTATCCGATAGCAGATATATTGGGATTTTGGCGAGCGCCTGGAGGGGAGATATATTTGAAAATTCTTATCTAAAGACTACGTGCTGATCTTCGGACCACGGATAATGTTGCGGATCATATGAAGTTGTTCTTCTGTAGGAAACACGAACTTAAAGCCATATTGAAAACCCTGGCGAAAGCGCACCTCAGCCCGCAGCACCATTGGTTGGGATGAGTCAGGCAGCTGAAATTGCAGTTCAACTAGCTCTCCCAGAGGGATTTCCCCGGCTATGGTTGCGCCCATTCCGCTTTCTGCCAGATTCTTGGTACGGCCATGCAGGATGGTGGCCGCCTTGACGAGCAGACGGAGATCAATCTCGAACCTTTCATGCTTGCGCTCAACCTTACTCGCACGGCGTCCTGATCGCTTCATGTTTCAACAACATTACCACACAGACAGGGGGCAGGTTACAGGTTACATAGGACAGCGATTCGGTAACTGCGTACATGATAATCTGAATTCAATGCCCAAATGCCCAAAATAGAATTGATGCATTAGAAAACTTTCACGGAAACAATAGACTCAGCGATTGCCCAGCCGCTGCAATGCCCATCGCGCGTGTTCCGCCAACACAGGATCGGGGCCGGCAGCCATTTTCTCCAGCTGCGGAATGAATTCGGCGTTTCCGCTGTTTCCCATGGCCACAGCCAGATTGCGCTTAAGTCCCGCATACTTGGTCCTCTTGACCGGGGAACCGCGGAAGGTTTCGCGAAAATCTTCTTCATTCATTTCCGCCAGCCATTTCAGTTCAGGATGGACCATTTCTTCCTGGGGCTGCAATTCAGCTGTCGAGGCCGGGGGAGCATTGCCGGTTTTGTTATTCCACGGGCAGACGTCCTGGCAGATATCGCAGCCGAAAACATGATGTCCTACGGATGAGCGGAATTCCAGCGGGACCTCGCCCCGCTTCTCAATGGTCAAGTAGGCGATGCAGCGCCGCGCGTCCATCTTGCCGGGGGCGACAATCGCACCGGTGGGACAGGCATCAATGCAGCGGGTGCAGCTTCCACAGCGGTCGGCGGCCGGCAGATCAGGAGTGAGTTCCAGAGAAGTGAGAATCACGCCCAGAAAAATCCATGAGCCCAGTTTCTGGTGGATGATGCAGGTATTCTTGCCAATCCATCCAATGCCCGCGTATTTCGCATAGACACGCTCTACGACAGGACCGGTATCCACATAGCGATGCGTCTCGATGGGAAGATTGTGCCGGGCGGCGCAGTCCCGCACAGCAGCTTCCACCCGCTGCAAGCGTTCGAGCAGCAAGTCATGGTAATCGTGGCGGCTCCAGGCATAGCGCGAAATCCAGCCTCGGTGAGGATCGTGGAGCTGCGTCGAATATGGCTTGTCTGCGTTGTAGTTCAGCCCACAGACAATCACCGACTTTGCCCACGGTGCAGCATTCTTCAACGACGCACGCCGTAACTCCCCGGATTCAGTCCTCTTTTCCAGGTATTTCATCTCGCCCGAGTGGCCGGCCTCAATCCACTTGGGAAATGCGTTCAGCTCGGGAAAATCCTCATCGCGCACGCAGGCGATGCCGGCCAGTTCGAATCCCGCCTCAGCCGCAGCGTCTTTTGCCAGGCGCGATATTTTGTCATACGGCAGCACCTTTTATTATCGCAAGGTATGGGGCACGTCTCCGAGGTTACCTGTGCCAATAATTGTCATTCTTCTTTAGAGCGAATTAGGGATAAACTTGAGCGATCGTTAGGAGCGCCATGATCAAGGCATTGCTGATGGTTGCTGCGGTTTTTTCCTGTGTCTGCGCGTTTTCACAGACCGAGCAAGCTACTCCGCCTGACCAGGTATTCAAGGTCAACGTTAGCCTGGTGGTGATTGATGCGCAGGTGCTCAACAAGAAGACGCGCCAGCCTGTGCCGTCCCTGGGCCTTGAAGATTTTATTCTCTTTGAAAATGGCGCCAAGCAGCAGATAACTTCTTTGAGCCAGGATAAGCTCCCGCTTTCCGTGGTCTTCCTGTTCGATCTAACGGACAGTGTTCGTCCTGTGCTGGAATCTCTCGCTGGGGGAACCCTTCAGGCATTGCAGCACCTGAAGCCGGAGGACGAAGCCGCAGTGATGGTGTATGCTGCATCGGCGAAGACGCTGCAGGACTTTACCACGGACCGCGAACTGCTGGTGAAGGCCATTCGTAAGGCCAGCCGCATGGAGAGCAACGAGGCCGCCTTTTTCAATGAAGGGATGTTTCAGGCCGCGATTCAAGCCGGTAAGGCCACCCGGCATGGACGGCGGGTAATTATCTGGCTCACTGACAATGTGCCGAACATTCCCTCCGATGAGGTGAGAAGGCAGTACGGAAGAAGTGTGCCCGAAGAAAGCCTGCACACGGAGACGGAGGCTCTCGGTACGTTGGTCAAAACCGGCGCGGTCGTCTTCACTCTCCTACAGCGGAGTGAAATCTCAGAGAGAGAATTCATGGTGAATTTTCATGAACCCCTGATGATGTTGTACCGCAGGCAGTACCCTCCCGGCGATGTCTACAAATACACGCAGCAAACCGGAGGCGAAGTGCTGGAGTCCTACAGCAGCAAGAAGGTGGCTGCAAAAATGGCGGAACTGATTGACCATATCCGTACCCGCTACGCCCTGGGCTATCACCCGACGGGCGACAGCCAGAACAGAAGATTTCACGAAATCCGGCTTGAGGTGTCTCCCGAGGTACAGTTCCGCGAAGGCAAGGTCGTGGTAGAAGCGAAGAGAGGCTACTTCAGATAGAGCAGTTTTGATTTGTGATTTGCGATTTATGATTTGGTGCCTGGATCGCGAATCTTCTTCAATCCAAAATCAAGAATCCGAAATCAAAAATGGCCCCTATCGGGTGGAGAAAGCGCGGGCCTGGTTCAGCATTTTCTGGGCTTCCTGGCTGTTTGGCCCCTGCGGGTCCTTTGCCAGATAAGCCTGCAACTCGGTCATGGCGTCTGAGTAATTGTTGAGAGCGAGCATAGCGTGGGCTCTAACCAGGTGGATCAAGGGATAATCGATTGGCGCCAGCGTCTGGGCGCGGTCCAACTGGCGGAGTGCCGGTTCGTACTGCGCCTTCCCTATCAGGGCCTTCCCCATTTCGAAATAGGCCTGCCAGGAATTGGGGGCCAGGGCTTCTCCCCGCTGCAAAGTGCGAATCGCATCATCAAATTTCGATTGCATATTCAGAACGGCCCCCATCACCAGGTAAGCGAGGGCGCAATTTTCGTCATTCGTGATCGCCTGTTGCAGGTCGGCAATAGCGCCCTCATGATCGTTGGCGCCCATCTTCAAAACTCCCCGCAGCGCCAGTGCATCCGCGTAATTGGGATAAATTTCGAGTGCTTTCGCCAAATGCTTCTGCGCGTCATCGGTTTGTCCCTTGCCGATTTCTGACTGGGCCTTCTTGAACGCATCGCGGGCCTTCTCCGGCACCTTGTATTGTGCTACCGAAACCGAGGCCATGCCTCTGCCATCGGTGGCAGCGCTTCTGACCGGCAGGCGCAGGCTGACGGAGGACGGCGCATTGTCCATCTCAATCCTCTCCTGGGCCTGCTCAACGCCCGAGGTGGCGACAATTTCATACATTCCGGCCTGCACCGCGGGAAACTCAAACATGCCGGCTGAATTCGTATACACGGAGTTGAGAGTGGATCCGTTGCCATTGCGAAGTTCCACGCGCACGTTCTTCAGCGGTTTGTTATCGGCACTGACTACGCTGCCGCTGAGAGAATTGAAGATATCCTGTCCCATGCTCTGGCCGGGACGCGGCGCGAAGATAGGGTTCCGTTGGGCCAGGGAGCAGATGTTGAAGGCGATCAAGGCCGGCGAAACATAACTCACAACCTGTATGATGGAATTGAAGAGGAACATTTCCAAACACGGCGGGCAGGAAACCAGGCCTGGGCACTACCTCAACTCGCACAGCGCTTTCGCATTTGTGCTACAACATAAGATGTTCTCAGCAATAGCGGGTTTGTATTACTTTAGGACGATGTCAAGAAAAAAATTTTTGCAGCCGCGGGCAACTTCAACTCGCCATTCTCAACGCACGGAGCGGCCGCATTGATCGTCCGTCCGGCAAAGAACATTCTTGGAGCGGTCCGTCTGCCGGGAGATAAATCGATCTCTCATCGCTATGCCATGCTGGGCGCGATCGCAGAAGGCACGACCCGCCTGGCTAATTTCTCTACCGGCGCCGATTGTGCCAGCACCTTGAGCTGCCTGCGCCAGCTTGGCTCGAATATTCAACGCAATCCTGAGGGCATGCTTGAGATCCAGGGCCGGGAGCATCTGCAGGTCCCCTCTGCCAGCCTGGATTGCGGCAACTCCGGTTCTACCATGCGCATGCTTTCCGGCATCCTTGCCGGCCACGATTTCGAGTGCCGCTTGCATGGAGATGAATCGCTTTCCCGCCGGCCTATGGGACGCATTATGGTTCCACTGCGACTGATGGGAGCGGAGATAAGCGCCTCGGACCGTGATCGTCCGCCCCTGAGGATTCGCGGCGGTCACCTTCATGCCATTGAATACAAGATGCCCGTGGCCAGCGCGCAGGTGAAATCGGCGGTACTGTTTGCTGGACTTTTGGCCCACGGCGCAACGGCCGTGGAAGAGCCATTCCGCACGCGTGATCATTCGGAGCAGGCGCTCCGCGCCTTTGGCGCGGAACTCTCTCGCAGCCGCAACCGGGTGACACTTGCGGGCGGACAAAAATTGCATGCTATTGAGACCTATGTCCCGGGAGATATTTCCTCTGCCGCATTCTTTCTGTGCGCGGCCGCGCTGTTTCCTGACTCCAATCTGGTGATTGAAGGCCTGTTGCTGAATCCCACACGAGCATCGCTGCTGGATGTGCTGCGGGCGCTGGGCGCGCGTATTTCCATCATTAACCTGGAAGACCACCATGGCGAACTGGTGGGGACGGTGAAGCTGGAGTATGGCCTCTTGCAAGGGACGACAATTTCCGGCGGACAATCCGTAGCCCTGATCGACGAATTGCCGGTCCTGGCTGCCATGGCTCCCTACACGCGTGATGGAATTGAGATTCGCGATGCGCAGGAGTTGCGGGTAAAAGAGTCTGACCGGATTGCCCTGGTGGCCAGGAACTTACGCGCCATGGGTGGCCAATGCGAGGAGCACGAGGACGGATTGCGCGTGCCTGGAAGTCAGAGGCTGCACGGTGCGGAGATAGATTCCGGGGGCGACCATCGCATCGCCATGGCTTTTTCGGTGGCGGCTTTGCGCGCTGATGGCGAAAGCGTTATTCACGGTGCCGAGGCGGCACAGATTTCATTCCCGGAATTCTTTAAGATGCTGGAGTCGGTGGTGGAAAGGTAGAGGATTTATGACTTTTGATTCTTGATTTTTAGATGATTCATTCGAGCCGCAACGGTCGGCTCCAGGCGACAAATCAAAAATGAGAAATTGTCTCTAGCACACCAATTGTTCGCGGGAGAGCTTGAGTCCTTCCAGGTTGCCGAGCGCGGTAATCGCAATCTTATCGGCCTGGAAGAGATGGTTGGACATCTCGCAGAGCTCTTCAGCGGTCACGGACTCAATCTGCTCAATGGTTTCATCGAGAGTGAAGAAGCGCTTAAAGTACATTTCCTGGCGGGCGAGGTTGGACATTCTGGAGGTGCTGGACTCCAGGCTCAGCATCAGGCTGCCTTTGAGCTGGTCTTTTGCGCGGCGCACCTCCTCGGCAACTGGCGGCCCTGATTTCAGCTCGCGAAATTCCGTCAGCACCGAGTCAACCACTTTCTGGGTCGATTCAACCGACGTTCCGGCATAGACAGACATGCAACCCGTGTCGCGATAGGGATTCAGGTCGCTATAGATGGAATATGCCAGACCCTGATCTTCCCGGATTTTCTGAAAGAGACGGGAGCTCATTCCTCCGCCAAGCACGGTGTTCAACACGTAAGAGACATACCGTTTCTCGTGGGAAATAGGATGCGAGGGAACTCCCATGCAAAGCTGCACCTGCTCCAGCGCCTTTTTGTTGCGGATGATAATGCGCGGCGTGATTCCCGGCGCAGGATCATGATGGCCATTGGGAACAGGCGTAAGGGCGGCAAATCGCTGCTGGATAAGATCGACAAACCTCTCATGGTTCAGATTGCCGGCAGCGGAAATGATGATGTTGTTAGGCGCAAACCGCGGGCGGTAGAAATCCAGGAGATTTTCCTGCTTAAACGAGCGAACCGTCTCCTTGGTTCCCAGAATGGGTTTGCCCAGAGGATGGTCCTTCCAGAAATTCTGGGTAAAGATCTCATGGACAAGATAGTCGGGATTATCTTCGTCCATTTTGATCTCTTCCAGGATCACGCCCTTCTCACGTGCAATATCTTTGGGATTAAACACCGGGTTCAGGACCAGGTCGCTGAGGATATCCAGAGCGATGGGAAGATGTTCATCCAGAACTTTGATGTTGAAGCAGATTGTCTCCTTGCCGGTGAAGGCGTCCATGTTTCCGCCGATGGAATCCACCTGGCGCGCAATCTGCTGGGCCGTCCGCGAGGTTGTGCCCTTGAAGACCATGTGCTCGGTAAAATGCGAGATGCCATTGAATTCCGGTGCTTCATCGCGCGAGCCGCTCTTGAGCCAGATGCCGATGGCGATGGAGCGGATGTGGGGCATCTCCTCGCTCAGGACGATCAACCCATTGGGCAGAACGACGCGGTGAATGTTTCTGGGTTCACTCAGCTTGGCTTTAGCGGTTTCCATTGGTCTATCTATGATTCTCACACACTAAGCGTGTCTGCCCGGTAAAATATATACCTAGAGTATTAGCGACTTTGCAGTCCTGGCGAGCCGGAAGCACTTTTACTGGATAATAAAACCATTAGATGCATGGCAGAGCTGCAACAATTCGGACTTTTAGGCCTTGATTTTCAAGAACTTACAATCCTCGTCCAAAAATACGGCCAGCCCGAGTACAGAGCCAGGCAGCTTTTCCAGGCCCTATATCCACAGCGGCTGCGAACCCTGGAGTCCATCTCTACTTTGCCCAAACAGTTTCGTTCCGCGCTTCAATCTGCAGGCTTGGAGATCCGGCAGCCGGTTATCGAGAAAAGTTTTGACTCGGAGGACGGAACCATCCGCTATCTCATTGCCATGCCTGACGGGGAGACCGTGGAGACTGTCTGGATGCCCGAAGGGGATGGCGGCGAAGCAGGTGACGGCACCGAAGCCGGCGACAGCGATTGGAACCGGGCCACGATTTGTGTCTCCAGCCAGGTGGGCTGCGCCGTCAATTGCCAATTTTGCCTGACGGCGCTGCTGGGAATCAAGAGGAACCTGGACGCTGGCGAAATTGTAGGCCAGGTGGCAGCGGTGCTGAATGATCGCGCGGTTGATTTGGAGCGGCGGCGGGTCAACATCGTTTTTATGGGTATGGGAGAGCCATTCCTGAACTATCCCAACTTCATGAAAGCAGTGCGCCTGCTGAGTGAAGGCGTGGGCCTGCCCGAATCTCGGATGACGGTGTCGACTTCCGGCATTGTGCCTCGCATCTATGATTTCGGAAGCGAGCCAGTCCGCCCCAAGCTGGCCATCTCGCTGAACGCTCCTAATGACGAGTTGCGCAATCGCATCATGCCGATCAACAGAAAATGGAACTTGGGCATGCTGATGCATGCGGCGCGGGAGTTTCCGCTGCGCAATCGCGAGCGGATCACCTTCGAATACGTGCTGCTTAACGGCGTCAACGACGATCCTGCCCACGCGCGTGAGGTGATTGAACTGGTCCGCGGCATTCGCTGCAAGCTGAACCTGATTGCCCTGAATCCAGGGCCGGGAATCGGTTTTTCCACGCCGGAAGAGCGTCGGGTACAGGCATTCCAGAATCTGCTGACGCATTCCGGCATTCCGGCATTTGTGCGGCGGCCCCGTGGGCGAGACATTTATGCGGCTTGTGGGCAGTTGAAGAATAGCCAATAGCAAATACAAAAAAGAAACGCAGCCGTTTTCGGCTGCGTTTCTTTTTTGATTCTTTTTACCTTCCCGAGCTTAGTTGCTGCCTTTGCCTACTCCCGCGGCGGAACGTTGTGCCACCACGTGCTTGGCGTTGTCTGCCAGTTCCTTAGCTTTGGGCAGGAGATTTAAGGCAGAGAGCACCTGCGGATCAGTCTCCGCGCGGACGCGCAAGCCTTCCTGCTGGCCAAACTGGGCAATGAACAGCTCGGTCTTGATCTGCGACTTGATCCAGTCGATTCCTTCGTTCATCTCGGCTTCCGTGTAGGAAATCTTCTGTGCATCGAGGAACTTGCGGAATTCCTGCATCAGGGCGTCATTGACCTGGAAGTTCTTGTCAACCGTGCGGCCGTTCAGATAGTGTGCGGCAAAGTTGAAGAATGCGTACTTTTGCAGCAGCGTATCTTCAAAGCGCGTGGTTTTGAGGGGAGTGATCTTCACATCAGGGGAGATTCCTCCGCCGCCAAAAACGGTACGCCCGCTATCTGTCAGCTTTACTTCCTTGTTGGCTCCGTTTTCCTCTCCCTCACGGTTGTAGTAGTAGTCATAGAGAGAAACGCCGGTGTAATCGCGTTGAATCAAGCGGCCGCTGGGCGTGTAGTACTTGGCGGTCGTCAAGGCCAAACCGGTGTTTTCGGAAAGAGGATAGACGGTCTGAACCAGGCCTTTGCCAAATGTAGTTTCACCCGCAATCAGGCCGCGATCATGGTCCTGAATGGCGCCGGAAACAATCTCAGCCGCCGATGCCGTCCCGCGATTGACCAGCACCACCAGTGGATAGTCCTTGCCCGCATTGCCGTGCATGGCGCGATAGATTTTCTCCGGTGAACTGCGGCCGTGGTGCGAAACAATCACCTGGCCTCTTTTCAAGAACTTGTCGGCAACTCCTACACCTTCATTCAGCAGCCCCCCAGGATTCCCGCGGAGGTCCAAAATGAGGCCCTTCATATCGCCGAACTGGTCCAGAGCATTTTCCACTTCGTGCTCCGTCGTCTCATTGAAGGCGCTCACGTGCATATAACCGATCCCCGGACGAATCTCAAATTTCAAGTCCACGCTGTCGCGGGGAATCTCATCGCGCACCACAGTGAACTCGAGGGGCTTTTCCGCGCCTTCGCGCAGAATGCTGATGTGGACTGTGGTGCCCTTCGAGCCCTTCAGCAGGTCAGCCACGTCACCGGCCGTCATGTTATCGGTGGGCTTTCCATCCACCGCAATGATCACGTCTCCGGGCCGTATGCCGGCCTTGTATGCGGGAGTGCCCACAAACGGCGCCAGCACAATGACTTTGTTGTTGCGCGGAGCAATGGTCATGCCCACGCCGTAGTACTTGCCGCGCTGTTCTTCGCGCAGGGCGGAATAGGACTTGGGATCAAAGAAATTGGAGTGCGGATCGAGCACATGGAGCATGCCCGGAATTGCGCCGTTGTATATGGCCTTATCGGCGTTGACCGGCTCCGCATAATTCTGCTCGATGAGATCGTAGACCTCAGAGAATTGCCGCAAATTATCGCGGACATCAGAATCGGCTGCTGGAGCGCTCTGGGTTCTCTGGCTGAAACCAACGCCCAAAAAACCGCAGATCAGAACGACTAGAACGACTACGAAGAGTGAACGACGCGAACTCCGAGACATTGAGTTTCCTTCTGCAATGGCAATGACTTAGTCAAAGTATAACATCAGTTCTGGACCGATTTTAGCCCGAAAAAGCTCAAGGATCGCATGCGCAGCTCAAGGATCGCATGCGCGCTCGCCTGTGACCCCGCTGTCCTTAAGATGCTGAATACCAGCCTTCCGCTGCGAAACTTTTCCATGGGCCCGCGACTCCAATATGTAAGGGACGTTCTTGCCGCAAAAAAGACAGCAATCCGGGAGAAAAGGTCATGTATCATTGGTGTGCCGGGAAAGACCTGCCCGGGACTCCAAATGAACTTCAGTTTCTCTGAAATAGCGTTTCTGGTGCTCCTGGGCCTGATTTTGTTCGGGCCGAAGCGATTGCCGGAGATTGCGCGCCAAATGGGCAAATTCGTGGCTGAATTCAAGCGCGCCAGCAATGAATTTCAGAGCCAGATTCATGATGAGATCAATAAACTCGAACTGGAGGAGCACGCTAAGGCCATCAGCGCTGAGACCGGTAAGATCATGCCTCCCGCCGAGGACCCCGATTCCATTAGCGCTGCTCTGGGCCGCCTGAGCGACCGTATCAAGAACATCCCACGGGACTTCGATGCCTAACCTTGCGGTAGAACCAGAGACAGAAAAAGAGGGGCGCAATTTAGGCGCCATGAGCCTGCTGCAGCACATTGAGGAGCTGCGGCGGCGGCTCATTTATTGCATGGTCGCTGTAGCTGTCTGTTTCGGTGTGGGATGGTATTACGCCGATAAAATCTTCGCCAAGATGTCCATCCCCATCCAGCAGGCGCTCGCCAATCACCATTACGACACCAAGTTGGTGGTTACCAGCCCTACTGACGCTTTTAATCTCTACCTTAAGATCGGATTGATTGCCGGCATCTTTGTGGCCGCCCCGGTGATCCTGTACCAGGTCTGGATGTTCATCTCACCCGGCCTCTATCGCAACGAGAAGCGCTTTGTGCTTCCTTTTATGTTTGTTTCCGTCGGCCTTTTCCTGGGTGGAGGTATTTTTGGCTACAAGATTGTGTATCCCGTGGCGCTGGATTTTCTGATCGGATACAGCAAAGACTTTACGCCGATGATTCTGGCGCACTCTTACACCGATCTTTTCCTCACCATCATTCTGGGTCTGGCGCTCATTTTTGAGCTGCCCATCGTCCTGGGTTTTGCCGCCCTGATGGGTGTGGTGTCGGCCAAGTTCCTCTTTAAACACATCCGCGGAGCGGTATTTCTCTGTTTCGTGATTGCCGCGGTTCTCACGCCCACCACGGACATTATGAATATGACCATCTACGCCGCGCCCATGGTGCTCCTATACATCATGAGCATTGGCATTGCCTGGTTCGTCCATCCCAGCCAGCGCCGCAAGCGGAGAGAGAAGAAGAGCAGTACTTAGTACTAAATACTGCTCTCATTCAATCCGCTTGATGGGTATATTCCGCCCATCCGTGTGCAGGGTCATCTTGGTTACCTTGCCGGAGCTGTCCACCTCAAAGGTGACCACATCGTCTGCCGCCTTGGAAAAGAACTCGATCTCGCTATCCGGGAACAGGTCTTGCTTTGGCTCATCATTTTCCTGGATAGAAAGGTGGTCTCCTTCCCGCCGGATTGTCAGGATGGGTTCGGTGGCTCTCCGTAACGGCCAACATACTTCTCCAACACTCTGGCATCGACTGGTACTTGTTTGTGGACCTTCAGAGGCGGGCGGGGTGGCAACTCGTTGTAGGGTGTATAACCTTCCCAGGCGATGGGTGTGAACGTGTTCCTTAGCAGAGTTTCCAGAAGGTCCTTGAAAATCCCCTCTCCGTTGCCGCTGTTCGTCATCACCACCATGCCTAGTTTCTCCCTGTCGAAGCCGACGGCGTAGTGCCGCCACCCGACATCGTGCCCTTCCTTGAAAAACGCTTTGCCGTAGGGTGTCCAATAAACACCCCAGCCAAGCCCATAGCTGAGCCGGATCTTCTTGTTCTCGTCCGTGGTTTCTGTGGAAAGGGTAGGGAACTCGGTCTTGGAGAGGATTCGAATCTGCGGACCGAGCATCTGATCGCGGGTTGACTTCTGTAATCCCTCGCCCGTGATCACCGCCCGGATGAAACGGGCGAAGTCGTGGATGGTTGTCTGCATGGAGCCGGCCGCATCTGCGGCCTGGCGTTTCTGCGGACCGAGCAGACGTCCGTATTCATCATAGCCATTGGCGAAATCGCTCTCGAAGCGGTCCTGCCACACCATGCTGGTGCGCGTCATGCCCAAAGGCCGGAAGACGTGTTCCTGCATCAGCTCCGCCACCGACTTCTTGGTGATGGTTTCCACCTCCAATTGCAGCAGCAGGATTCCTTCTCCCGAATAGGCAAATCTCGACCCGGGTGCGAAGTGGATCTTTAGCTTACGGTCGTCCTCAAACGCGCGCCAATTGGGCAAGCCGCTGGTGTGGCTCAGCAGCATGCGTGCCGAAATGCGCCGGTAGCGTGGATCATCGGCCAGGTCTTTGTAGTTGGTGTATTCAGGCAACGGCTTGGGGAGATACTCGGAGACGGGCTTATCCAAATCGAGTATGCCCTTGTCCACAAGCTGCATCACCATGTAAGCAAATGCCACTTTGGTGAAGGATGCGGCGGACATCACTGAGTCCACGGTCAACGGAACGTTCTTCTCTTTGTCACGCAGACCGTAGGCCTTCAGGTGGGCAATCTCGCCGTGGTTGAGGATGGCAACTGCGACGCCTGGAACTTCCGCAGCCGTCATCAGCTGCGTCACGGTAGCGTCAATCTGAGCGGCGGAGATCACGCTGCCGTCCAGACGCTTAACTCCGTCCTGTTGTCCAGCTGCAAATGACGGAACAGCAGCCAACGCAGCCAGCAACAGTATGGTCCGTCGCATGGGCGCTCCTCCGGTTCTTCTAACAATTCCCGCTGATCATTATCTCAGCATCTCAGCGATCTCAATCTCAGCGATCTCAGCGAAGATCAGCCATGGGATTGTCTTCGGGCCTGCTAACGGTCGCGCGATGAGATGATTCCCCGGAGTGCTCGTTGATGAATTGGTTCAGTTTGTCCGGATTGATCTTTACTTGCGCTACCACGGCTTCGTTCGGTTCCACGTTGACGATCAGGAGCTTCACATCCTTGCCGCGGCTTTGGGCGTAGATGTAATTGTGCTCTCCCGTGCGGCGAGAGTAGCTCCGGATCAGGGGCTGCCAGCCTGATTTTCCCGCTGCCTGGATCACCTCATCCACACGGGCGTCAGGCTCGGAGGAGAACAGATGCTGGTTCTCGAAGATGGCCGCTCTAAAGCCCTTAACTCCGGTGAAGGATGAGCATTTCACCACGACTCCGGCAAAAGCCATGAGAAAACGGTAGTTGCGGTGCACGTGATACTGCGATTCAATGTGGTGCACGATATTGTTGAAGTCGTCTTCAGCCCAGGACCTCTCTTGAGCCAGCATGGAAAAGGTGCACAAAGCCAAAAACAATGTCACGCCAGCAGTTGTCCTATTCTTCCTCATGACGCTCCTCCGGAGATGACTTTTTATTGTGTTCGTTGTGGTCTTTGTGCTCTGAGGGGATGCCAAACTTTCCCTCCAGAGCGCTGAGTTTATCCAGATCAATCCGGCCAACGATGTTGACCACAGTAAGTTCTTTGGGCTCCGCCACCAGAATGGCCACGCCGCCGATCTGGTTGCCGTCCTTCATGATGTAGATCTCGTTGTTTTCCCCGGCGCGTTTGTTGCGGTTTTCCACGACCCTGCTCCATCCCGGAGCTGCAAGCTGGGCGCGGATGGCTTCCACGTCTGCCTGGCTGTACTGGTTGGGCTGGTCGAACTCGAAGTTCTTCACGTAGACACCCTTCAAGTCCTTGATGATCTCCTTCAACTGGGCTGCTTCCGGATCGTGGTCCATCTCAATGAATTTGACTGCCAGTTGCAGCATGTCGCCGTCCAGAGTCACATCATTGACTTCCGCGGCTTTGCTGTTGAGCTTTTCCAGGTTGTTCAACTGCAATCGGGCATTCTGGCCGTAGGCCGCAAGCGGCAGGGTGAAGATGACCGTCATCTCCAGCAGAATCCGGAGCCATGAATTTCTCCAATGGATTGTTTTCATAAATGTTCTCCCTTGATTTTGGCTTCACGGATTTGAGAAGCCTTCACACGTTCAAAAACCTGATTCAACTTGGCATTGGTGATGCGCAATGCCAGAATCGCCTGTTGCTTGGCACGTTCTCCACGAGCCAATTCCTGGGTGTGCTTGTACTGCGCAAGTCCGAGCCAGCCTCCGGCCACCAGGATCACGGCAGCCATGGCGCCCGCCAATGCCGGGCGCAACCGGAGTGGCCACAGGCGTGGAAAGAGCCTCTTGCGTTCGGGCAGCGCCGTAGCCTTGGCCTCACCCTGATGGATTCGTGCCATCACCCGCTGGGTGAGGGCATCTCCCGGGTCTTTCGGCCGCAGTGCCTGGCGAAGATCATCTTCAGAAAAATGCATATCGTGCCTCTCTTAACTTGCGTTCCAGTTTGTTGCGCAACTCTTCCAGCGTCCGATGGAGCGTGCTCTTTACCGTGTTGACGGGCATCTCCATCAATTCCGCAATCTCCGCCGGACCCAGCTCCTCCTGATAGCGCAGCACCACCAGCATGCGCTGTTTTTCCGGGAGCTGTGCCACCACCTGCCGCAGCCGCTTCCACAGGAACGAATCCTGCCGGGACTGCTCAGCGAGCGGCTCATCTACCTCTTCCAGGGCGAGCTCACGCCGTGACTTTTTGCGCCGGCCCTGGTCAATGGAACGATGCACCGCAACACGCCGCAGCCAGTGGGTCAGGTGGGCTGCAGACTTGATCCCGGAAAGGCTCTGGTGGAGCTCCCAGAAGACCTCCTGCGCCAGGTCTTCAGCCAGAGCCCGATCGGCCAGATAGTGCCATCCGATGCTGAATACCATGCCCTGGTACTCCCTGACGATCTCGGCAAAAGCCAGCTCATCGCCCTGGCCTGCTCGCCCCAGCGCCGTCTCCACCCTGGCTTCTCGTTCAACGTTCAAAGCATCTCCATCTAACCAGTGATACGCATGGAAAAGGGAAGAGAATGCAGGAAAAACAGCATTTAGTACTTAGCCTTTGGCTCCTGGAATCATTTTCAAGGATCACCAAATGGTCGATCGAGCAAATTTCTAAGTGTTTCCTGTAATCTAATAGTTTCGAGCTTTTGCTAAGTGCTAAATACTAAGTACTAAATATTTCTGTGGACGAGGGGAGAATGAGCATGACCGCGAAGAACTGGGTGATCTGCACGTTGCTGGCTCTGTCCATGCTCGGCTGCAAGCAGGGCGGCTCCTCCTCGACGGCGGCTGCAGCGCCGCAATCAACCCCGCAAGCTAAGCCAGTCTCCCATCCCGCTTTAGACGCCGAACCCCAGGGCCCGGCCTTGCACATTGATTCCACGCGCGCCATGGAGTACACAAGAGAAATTGTTGCCCTGGGACCGCGCTGGCCCGGCAGCAAAGGGCAGGAAAAGGTTGCGAATTACCTGCGCAACAAGCTCAAAGCTGATCACGTAGAAGTAGAAGAAGACGCCTTCACCGCCGATACCCCTGCGGGCAAGCTGCCGATGCGGAATTTTGTGGCCAAGTTTCAAGGCGCGAAGGATGGCGTCATTATCCTGAGCTCGCACATTGATACCAACTATCCTTTGCGCAATACCACTTATATTGGCGCGAACGATGGAGCTTCCACCACCGCGCTGCTGTTGGCGATTGCCGATCAGCTTCGTGGCAGGAAAGTGGAGGGTTACAGCGTCTGGCTGGCATTTTTGGACGGAGAAGAGGCGATTGACCATTGGACCTCCACGGACAGTGTTTACGGCAGCCGGCATCTGGCGGACAAATGGCAGCAGGATGGAACCATCCCAAAAATCAAAGGATTTCTGGTTGCGGACATGCTGGGCGATGCCGATCTGGACATTCTGCGCGACCAGAACTCCACACCATGGCTGGAAGACCTGGTACTGAAAGCCGCTCAGCGATTGGGATACCAGTCACACTTCTTCCCATATCAAAGCGCGGTGGAAGATGATCACCTTCCCTTTTCCCGTATGGGCGTTCCCGTGGCTGACATCATTGATCTTGACTATGGCTATAACAATTCCTATCATCACACGCCTCAGGACACGATGGATAAGCTGAGTCCCCGCAGCCTGCAAATCAGCGGTGATGTGATCCTGGAGACGATCCGGCTGCTGAACGCAAATAGCGATAAGCTGTTTGCGACATCGAAGTGAAAAAGCTGTCCCTACCAAAAAAGAGGGGTTGCTTGGAGCTAAGAGCTAAAGGCTAAGAGCTTGTTTTTCAGATGAACATCTCTTCGTCTTCAGCCGTGGCCAGTTGTGGGCCTCTCTTGCGGGCGCGGGTGTGCCTGAGGAAGCCCACCCCGACCTTTACCGCGGAGACAATCGCCTGAACGCGGCGTATCGGGGAGATGACTTTCTCCTGCAGGAAATCAGTGGTCTCAGAGATTTTGTCGGTGGTGGAAGTGATCATGTGATCCAGGCGGGCGGCCTGCATGCGGGCGCGCCCCATGATTTCTCCCGTGGCTTCCGCCACTCCTGCCACTTGAGCGCGGAGGATGGCCGATGCTTCTGCCAGATTGCCGGTAATCTCACCAATTCTAGGCTGCGCCTCTTCCAGAATGGCCTGCGCGGTCGCCAGCACCGGGGTCGCTCGTTCCTCCATGCGGTTGGCTACGCTCTCCATCCGCGCGGAACTTTTCTCGATGGCCTTATACAGGAGGTAGAGAAGGATGAGTTGCAGACAGAATGCAACCGCTGTAATGGCCACGAAAATGGTAAGAACTGCGTTCTGGTTCACGGTACCCAGTGCTCCTCATGGGCTTAATTTCCATTGCCGGCGTGCCAACTTACCAACTGCCAAATCCGGTTATGACTTCTTCTGTCCTTCGCTCGCGGCCTCGCGGTAAGCCTGGTGGCCAGCTTCAACAGCTGAGCTGAACCGGTCCTTTTGCCGGCTAATGACGTCTTTGCCCCGATCCACCCACTCGCCTACGGTTTCCCGAGCTTCCCGCCCGCGGTTCTTGATGAATTCTTTGCCCTCTTGGGCCGTATTGATGAGGGCGTCGCGAGTCTCGCGCCCCGAGCGTGGAGCATACAGCACGCCTAAGAGCGCGCCAAAGCCGAGCCCGGCCAAAAACCACATGAAGCTATTGCTGCTGTCATTATCAGACATCTCAAAAACCTCCAAGGGAGGATGGTAGCACCCGCTGGGGGCTATTACAAATCTCACTCTCACTCTCACTCTCCCTCTCCCTGAACAGAACCACCGATTCAATTACTATAAATAGCAGGCCAATGGATTCCAACCCGCTTCAGAGTGGTTCAACCCGTTAGAATCAATCTGTAGCGGGAACCCGGAACGGGTCTCGACTGAACCAATGAAATCCTTCCTCGACACAGTTCGCGAGCGCGTCGTCATCTACGATGGCGCAATGGGCACTCAGATTCAGGAGCGCCATCCCTCCCTGGATGATTTCTGGGGCAATGAAAACTGCTCTGAGGTGCTGGTCCTCAGCCGTCCTGACATGATTAAGGACATCCACGCCGCTTACTTTAAAGTGGGCGCCGATGTCGTCGAGACCAACACCTTTGGCGGCACCAGCATCGTGTTGGGCGAATTCAATCTTCAGGACAAAACTCACGAGATCAACAAACGAGCAGCCGAGTTGGCGCGCGAAGTGGCCGCCGATTTCTCGACCGCTGACAAGCCGCGTTTTGTGGCCGGTTCGATCGGACCCACAACCAAGCTGCCTTCGCTGGGCCACATCGGCTATGACGCCATGTGGAAGTCTTATTACGAACAGGTGTTGGGGTTGATCGAGGGTGGAGTAGACCTGTTGCTGATCGAGACGGCGCAGGACATTCTCCAAGCCAAGGTCGCGCTGGCTGCGGTATTCGATGGCATGAAGATCGCCGGCAAGCGTCTTCCTGTACAGATGCAGGTAACCTTGCTGGAAACCGGGACCATGCTCCTGGGAACCGAAATTGGCGCAGCGGAGACCGCGCTGGAGCCATTCGACTGCGAAATCATTGGACTGAATTGCTCTACCGGCCCCAAGGAGATGAACGACTCTGTGCGCTATCTGGCGCACAATGCGCCTAAGGAAATTTCCGTTCTGCCCAATGCCGGGCTGCCGGAAAACGTGGGTGGAGTTGCTCATTACCGGCTTACGCCGCAAGAACTGGCCGAGTATCACAAGAAATTCATCACTGAATACGGCGTACGAATCGTGGGTGGATGTTGCGGGACCACGCCCGCCCACATCAAGGCGGTGGTGAATACCTGCGCCAATCTTGAGCCGGGCCGGCGACAGATTGAGGTGACTCCAGCGGCGTCCAGCGCCTACAGCATGGTTCCGCTGGACCTTGATCCCAAACCGCTGATTGTGGCCGAGGAGATGAATACCACGACGCGCGTGGAGCACTTCAAGAACATGGTGCGCGCCGGCAAGTATGACGACATTCTGGCGCTGGCCAAAAGGCTGGTCGGCGAAGGCTCGCACATGCTCGACCTGTGCTGCGCCATTGTCGGCGAAGATGAGAAGGGCTACATCAGCTCCATTCTGGAGAAGGTGGCTACCCGTGTGCCTGCACCCATCCTGGTGGACTCTACTGAGGCAGACGTAATCGAGGAGGCGTTGAAGCGCATTCCCGGCAAGGCCATCATCAACTCCATCAATCTGGAAGATGGCGAAAAGCGCACTGCTAAAGTCCTGCCCATGGCCAAACGCTACGGCGCGGCCGTGATTGCCCTGACCATCGACGAAGAGGGAATGGCGCTCACGGCGGAAAAGAAGACCGCCATTGCCAAACGCATTTACAAGCTGGCTGTGGAGAAATATGGCATCCGTCCCGTCGATCTGATCTTTGACGCCCTGACGCTGCCCATCTCCACCGGCCAGGCCGAGTATCGCAACGCCGGCATAGAGACTCTGAATGCTCTCCGCCAGATCAAGAAAGAATTGCCGGAGGTAAAAACCATTCTCGGAGTGAGCAACATCTCGTTCGGGTTGAATACCTACGCCCGGCGGGTGCTGAACAGCGTCTTTATGAAGGAGGCGGTGGACCATGGCCTGGATATGGCCATCGTCAACTACGCCAAAATCTATCCGCTGTACAAGATTCCTGAAGTGGAAGTCGATCTGGCGCGCAAGTTGATCTATTTCGATAAATCCGATGGCGATCCGCTGCAGAAATATATGGGGCACTTTACCGGCTTGGACAAACAACCGCAGGCTGAACTTGCGCCGGTGGAATCGCTCTCCGTGGAAGACAAGCTGAAGCGCTGCATTATCAACGGCGAAAAGGCGCTGGGCGAGGGAGCACACCGCCAGGAACTCGAGCAGATCCTGGATGAGGCGCTCACTGGGTACTCTCCGCTGGAAATCATCAACACAGTTCTACTCGACGGCATGAAGACGGTGGGCGAATTGTTCGGCGCCCGCAAGATGCAGTTGCCCTCTGTACTCGATTCGGCCGGAGTGATGAAGCAGGCCGTCGGCTACCTTGAACCCAAAATGGAAAAGGCCGGAGGCTCGCAGAAGGGGACCTTGGTTCTGGCCACGGTAAAAGGCGACGTCCACGACATTGGAAAAAATCTGGTGGACATTATCCTCAGCAACAATGGCTACAAGGTCGTGAACCTGGGGATCAAGCAGCCGTCTGACTCGATCATTGCCGCCGCCAAACAGCACGGCGCGGACGCCATTGGCCTGAGCGGATTGCTGGTGAAGTCCACGCTGGAGATGAAGTACGTAATCCAGGATTTGCAGGCGCAGAAGCTGGAATTTCCGGTGATCTGCGGCGGCGCCGCCTTGACCCGCAAATACGTGGAGGATGATCTCCGCCGCGAGTATTCCAACTCTGTTTTTTATGCGGACGATGCTTTTGCCGGACTGCACCTGATGGACGACCTGACTTCCACCAATGGCTCTCGCGCGGAGCGCCTGGCGGAAGGACGCAAGGTAAAAGAGTTTGCTAAAGCCGTTGCCGCGGCCAGCGGTGAAGGCCCTCCCAATACCGTGCGTTCGCCGGTAGTGCAGCCGGCGCCTGACATTCCTGTGCCTCCTTTTTATGGATTGCGCGTGCGCAAGGACTTTGACTTGACCGAGCTGTTTGCCTACATCAATCACACGGCGTTATTTAAGAACCAGTGGCAGCTCAAGACCGCCTCGCAGAGTGACTATGCCCGGCTGGTGGAAGAAAAATATTTCCCGGTGCTGCGTGACCTGCAGAAAGAAGTTCTGGAGAAAGGCTGGTTCGAGCCCAAGGTAGTGTATGGATATTTTGCCTGCCAGAGCGAGGGTAATGATGTCATTCTCTATGACTCGCCCCAGTCACTGGACAAGCCGCACCAGGAAATACAGCGCTTTACCTTCCCCCGCCAGCGGGAGGGTCGCAAGCTCTCCATCGCCGACTTCTTCGAGCCTAAAGCGTCGGGCAAGTTGGATGTGATTGGATTATCGGTGGTCACCGTCGGCAGTCGCGCCTCCGAGGTGACGAAGAAGTTGTTTGATACGGGCGAGTTCACGAGATATTTGTATGTCCATGGCTTGAGCGTAGAAACCGCTGAGGCGCTGGCCGAACTTCTGCATAAAAATATGAGGCAGGAGCTGGGCATTGCCGGCGAAGATGCTCCGCGCACCAGCGATCTCTTTCACCAGAAGTATCGAGGCTCGCGCTACTCGTTCGGTTATCCCGCGTGCCCGAATCTTGAAGACCAGACAAAGCTTTTTGCCGTCCTCAAGCCGGAAGAAAACATCGGCGTCCACCTTACCACCGGCTTCCACATGGACCCGGAACAATCTACGTCCGCGATTGTAGTGCACCATCCACAGGCGAAGTATTTTGTGGTGTGAGCGCAACTATGATAGCGCAAGATATGCATAGAACTGACAACCTCCCTCAACTGGCGTTGCGGGCGTCGATCCAATGTTCTTTCTGGCTCTCGGGTCCGCGTTTGGCAATTTGCACTAGCGTCTCCAGTAGCTCCTTTGTGCTCAACGGCTTTTGCAAGTAGCCTTTCATGCCTGCCTCCAGGCAGCGCTCCCGGTAACCAGCAATGGCATGCGCAGTCAGGGCGACGATCACTGGCGCATTCTGTTCGCTGCTGCGCCGGAGAATTTCGGCGGTGGCTTCAAAGCCGCTCATGCACGGCATTTCGCAATCCATCAGGACCAGATCATACGAATGGCGCAGCGCCATTTCTACGGCTTCGGCGCCATCGTGGGCTAGATCTGTGTGGCAGCCCAGCTTTTCCAGCATCTTCAGCGCAACCTTCTGATTGATGGCGTTATCCTCCGCCAGCAGCACCCGCAGGGCGCTCAAATTCACAGTTTGGCCGCCCATCCCACTCTGGTCCCTGGCGCTGCTTGGAACTGGTGGTATCCGCTCCTGCGGCAGCCGTACCGGAAGGTCCAGATAGAAGGTAGAGCCGACGTCAGGTTCGCTGGTTACATGGATGTCGCCGCCCATGAGCCGGGCCAGTTGCCGGCTGATAGCCAGGCCCAGGCCGGTTCCTCCGTAGCGCCGGGTGATTGAACTATCAGCTTGGGCAAACTTATCAAAGATGCGCTCCAGTTGCTCCGGGGTTATGCCGATGCCGGTATCCTCCACCTCAATGCGCAGTCTGGCCGCGCCCGCGCTGCCCTGGCTGATGCCCGCCCGCAGGATAATCCCCCCGGATTCAGTAAATTTCAGCGCGTTGTTCAATAGGTTGAGTACGATTTGTCGCAGGCGGGTAGGATCGGCAATGACTGCTTCGGGCAGGTCAGGAGCGAGGTAGGCATGGAAGGAGAGGCCGCGGCTGTGGGCGTTGGGGCGAGTAAAAGCAATGGTGCTCTGCAGGTACGGAGTCAAATTGAATGCGACCGGCTCAATCTTGATTTTGCCGGCTTCAATCTTGGAGAAATCCAGAATGTCATTGATGATGTTGAGCAGGACAGTACTTGACTCGTGGATGGCGGTG
>DATGJZ010000128.1:0-2277 GCA_035294925.1 Candidatus Angelobacter sp.
GCGCACCTCATGGCTCATGCAGGCCAGGAAATCGCTCTTGGCCCGGTCAGCCTGCTCGGCCTGCTCTCGGGCTATTTCTAACTGCTGTACAAGTTCCTCGCGCGCCCTTTCCTCGGCTTTACGAACGGTGATATTGCGTGAAACGCCGATGATCCCTACGGTACTGCCGTCCCGGGCGAAGTAAGGAGAGATATTGGAGAGGTAGATCTGTCCGATGAAAGGAACAATTTCTTCCACGGTGCTGCCCTTGCCGGACGTCAGTACCTCGCGCTCAATAGCCGCTATTTTCTCTCCCTCCTCTGGGCCAAAGAGTTCGCTGGCGGTGCGGCCCAACATGGTGGTGGCGCGCCGGCCAAAGTCGCGTAAGTAGGCAGGATTCACCATGAGGTAACGGCCCTGCCGGTCCTTAACGTAGACCGCATCTCCTGTGCCTTCCACAACAGCTCGGAAAAAAGTACTCTGCTCTTCACTTTGCAGCTTGAAGGCCACCATGCGGAAGAGCATCTTGCGGGTAAACTCGTGTACCACCGCCGCCAGCAGCACTCCAAAGCAGACTTCCAAAGTGTAGTGAGCTGCCAGAGGAGAACGATGCGTCAAGATAAAGATGGTCCATCCCAACAGCGTGAAAGCGGCAATGAGCCCAAACCAGAAGCGGGACGGAACAAAGGCCGCTGCGGTGAACATCACGAGCATCAAGTTGCCGTTCAAATGACCTTCATTGATGAGTGCCAGCAAGGCGTAGGTGCTGACCAGAGCCAGACCGGCCATGAACGCGAGCAGCGGGCTGACATGATGAGCGGCGATTTTGTGGTTTGCCGTGAGCCACCAAATCACCGCCAGAGCCGCGGCTACGCTGCCGGTGACAAGAGTCATGACCCAGGAAGCCGGAGAAGGTAATTTAAAGTAATCGAAAACGCCGTAGGCTAGAAAGATGAATACCAGCACCGCGCTGGTTGCGGGGACGCGCTCCAGGACAAGCTGGTTCATACCGGCGACAATTGGGCCGTTCTTAGCTCTCAGGGAATACTTGAGTTTGTCCATGTCTAAACGGGGGTCAGGAAATCATCTGCCCGTAAATCGGACCAAAAGGGGGAGAAACGCATTAAAGATACCATGTTAAGACCTGTTCGGGAAACTAATAAATTGGCAGGTCCCAAATGGGGAATAAGTCACCTAGTTATAGTTAAAGCAACAGCAAGAGTAAATCGGCGTCCTTATTGGGTTTGAGCAGCGGTTACCAACGGTTCCCGTGGGCTCTGGAGACCGGATTTGGCAGTTTGCACCAGCGTCTCCAGCAGATCCTTTTTGCTCAGCGGCTTCTGCAAGTAACCTTTCATGCCTGCCGCCAGGCAGAGTTCCCGGTAACCGGCAATGGCATGCGCAGTCAGGGCGATGATTACTGGCGCATTCTGCCCACTGCTGCGCCGGAGAATTTCGGCAGTGGCTTCAAAGCCGCTCATGCGCGGCATTTCGCAATCCATCAGGACCAGGTCATACGAATGGCGCAGCGCCATTTCTACGGCTTCGGCGCCATCGTGGGCTAGATCTGCGCGGCAGCCCAGCTTTTCCAGCATCTTCAGCGCGACCTTCTGATTGATGGCGTTGTCTTCCGCCAGCAGCACGCGCAGCGAGCTCAAATTTACGGCTTGGGCGTCCGACTCGCTTTGGTCCAGGGCGCCAATGGGATCTGGCGGCATCTTCTCCTGCGGCAGCAGAACCGGAAGGTCCAGATAAAAGGTAGAACCGCCGCCAGGTTGGCTGATTGCGTGAATATCCCCGCCCATGAGCCGGGCCAGTTGTCGGCTGATAGCCAGGCCCAGGCCGGTTCCTCCGTACCGCCGGGTGATTGAGCTATCGGCCTGGACAAACTTATCAAAGATGCGCTCCAGTTGCTCCGGGGTTATGCCGATGCCGGTATCCTCCACCTCAATGCGCAACCTTGCGCCTTCCGGGCTGCGCTGGCTGATACCAACTCGCAGGATAATCCCCCCGGACTCGGTAAATTTCAGCGCGTTGTTCAATAGGTTGAGTACGATTTGCCGCAGACGTGTAGGATCGGCAATAACTGCTTCGGGCAGGTCAGGAGCGAGCTGGGCCTGGAAGGAGAGGCCGCAGCTGCGGGCGCTGGGGCGGGTGAAAGCAATGGTGCTCTGCAGGTACGGAGTCAAATTGAATGCGACCGGCTCAATCTTGATTTTGCCGGCTTCAATCTTGGAGAAATCCAGAATGTCATTGATGATGTTGAGCAGGACAGTACTTGACTCGTGGATGGCGGTG
>DATGJZ010000129.1:0-43690 GCA_035294925.1 Candidatus Angelobacter sp.
CTCGACTACATGAGCCAGGCCAAGTTACCCAAGCGCTCTAAACCGCGCAAATATCCACGAGCGGTGTGGTACACCCGACAGGAGTATCCCAGCAGAAGGGCTCAAAACAAAGATGCGCAAAGTAAGTGACATTAGCCGCCCCCGGCTGCGTCTTGCATTTTGATGAGATTATTGTTGACCATATATGACCATTGTTTTATCTTTGAAAACGCATGACACTGTACTCCACGCGTCAGGCCGCCAGGAAGCTTGGCATAACCCAGGCTGGCTTGAGCCAGTATCTCAAGGCCAAGAAGATTCCGGCCCCAAAGATGATCACCAGTGGACGGCTGACTCTTCACCTTTGGACCGAGGAGGAAGTCGAGCGTGTCCGCCAACTCCTGCCAAAAATCAAGAATGGCAGGAAGACGAGACAACAGAAGAAGCAGGGAACCAAGACCAAACCAACAACAAAACAGCCACAGCCGAGGCCGGCCGTGCCACACAAGAAGAAGACGGGAAGCGCCCGGTGCTAGTAACACCGAACGCCCCCCTAACCAGATTTTCTCCAGGAGAGAAAACATGGCTGCCCATAAAGCTAAATACCCCAGTCCTTTGGCGCAACCCTGGCGGGTTCGCGCCTGCGCCCCAACTCAACCCGTAGCTTCTTCCCCCTGTGCTTCATTCCCCTTCTCCCTTGAAGATTCGCGTTCGTTTGCGTTCATTCGCGGCTCAATTGGTTTTGTCTGCGCCCATCTGCGAGAATCTGCGGCTAATTTTGGTCTCGGTCTTGCCGAGGTGCTGCCATGAAGACCACAAAGAGATCCGCCAAACCCGCTAAACCATCCGCTCGCGGACGTTTCGACCTGATGGAACGCAAGCGTCCCCACAGGCGCCTGATTACTTTTCCGGGCGTCGAGGGTAAGGTTGCCAAACGAGTCCAACTCTTCACCACCGGCGGCTGTCACTCCATCACCCTCGAATTTCAGGATAAAACTGCCCTGCACTTTGACCTTGAGCCGGGCATTACCTTCTATGCCGACTACTACAACGTGAAGACCGGGAACGTCCGTGTCCTCAAGCGCTGGCCTCCCATTTCCAGCCAGGGACTCAGGATTCCATAAATTGAAGATGGGAATCCGCAGCAGGCTTGCAGGGGGAGCGGCCCGCGGTTCAATCGCGAGGCGAATGGACCGTGCGGACGTCCCCTGCTCGCTATACCTTGAATAAGATTTTTCGAGCGTATCTAAGTCATTGAAAACTTTGGCAGAAATTTAGGGCCCCTAAAGTTGCCTCGCAAATTGCTCTCGGCTATCCTGCGCCCAGGCCTGATGCGGCTCGGCCCGCCAATTGTGTCTCAAAGGCTCGCGCCCAACAGGACGGGGACCTGGGTTCCCGACACACCCTGCGGTTAGTGCTTTTGTGTCCAAAGGGGAGGCCGATTGCCTTCCCGGCGATCTTTGACAACTGAACTTGCCGCATAAAACCAACATTGTCCGCTGCGGACGAACTTGGATGGCTACAAGGGACCGAATCATCGCGCTCAAAGACATCCGCACTGAAAACAAAGGGATTTAACTTTGTTCGCCGCGGACAAGGTTGAACTATCCCCTCTCCACGAGGTAGAGACCGCAGGAGGTGACCGGAAACATGGTAGGTAACGGGTTTTAGCTAAAGGCCAAAAGCCAATGGCCAAGGGCTGGTTTTCTCCAACAATGACGCGGGTTGTAGCGGAGTTTCGCATGCTCGCGCAGTTCTCGTTCCGGCCTCCTAACTTTGTTCGCCGGGGACAAAGGTTGGAACTATCCCCTCTCCACGAGGGAGAGACCGCAGGAGATGACCGGAAACATAGTAGGTAAGGGGTTTTAGCTAAAGGCCAAAAGCCAATGGCCAAGGGCTGGTTTTTTCCAACAATGACGCGGGTTGTAGCGGAGTTGCGGGCACTGGCGTCAATTCGATACGAGGCATGGCTACGAGGGACGAATCATCGCGCTCAAAGACATCCGCACTGAAAACAAAGGGATTTAACCTTGTTCGCCGCGGACAAGGTTGGAACTATCCCCTCTCCACGAAGGAAGAGACCGCAGGGGATGACCGGAGACATGGTAGGTAACAGGTTTCAGCTAAAGGCCAAAAGCCAATGGCCAAGGGCTGGTTTTCTCCAACAATGACGCGGGTTGTAGCAGAGTTGCGGGCACTGGCGTCAATTCGTTACGAAGGATGGCTACAAGGGACGAATCATCGCGCTTCAAGACATCCGTATTGAAAACAAAGGGATTTAACTTTGTTCGCCGCGGACAAGGTTGAACTATCCCCTCTCCACGAAGGAAGAGACCGCAGGAGGTGACCGGAAACATGGTAGGCAACTGCTTTTAGCTAAAGGCCAAAAGCCAATGGCCAAGGGCTGGTTTTCTCCGATAATGACGCGGGTTGTAGCGGAGTTTCGCATGCTCGCACAGTTCTCGTTCCCGGCCTCCTAACCTTGTCCGCCGCGAACAAGGTTGGAACCATCCCCTCTCCACGAAGGAAGAGACCGCAGGGGATGACCGGAAACATGGTAGGTAAGGGGTTTTAGCTAAAGGCCAAAAGCCAATGGCCAAGGGCTGGGTTTCTCCAATAATGACGCGGGTTGTAGCGGAGTTGCGGGCACTGGTGCGATCTCCAGTCACCCCTCGTTTGTCCAGGCAAAGTTGGGCGTAAGCCTCTGCGGGTACCGGAAGCAAAGGTTTTGCTAAGAACTAAGTACTAAATACTAAGTACTCTTATGAATTCAGAAATCGCCGCTAATGACGCGGTTTGTAGCACTTGTTGCGGAGTCTGGTGCAGTCCGGCTTTCAACCTTGGCCGCCGCGGGGATGTTCGTCGCCACCCTTGTCGCCACACTCGGCGCAAGCGCCCCGAAAGAAGCTGCGGGCGCCGCAGGTGATGGATCGCTGTTCAGCGTGCTCACAATGTAGAGGTAGCTCAGGCGGCACTGCTTTCGTCCTCTTCCTGCCCTTCGGGTTCCTGCCCTTCGGGGGTCTCAGCCGACAGCAGGCGGTCGGCCAGATGAAGGTAGCGCGCAATCGTTCTGCGCGTCTCTTCATCCTCCTGAGAAAGCGAATCTTCAGGCGGGGGTGGTTTGGGCTTTCGGGCGGAGGGTAATCTCGGCCACCAGCTACTGGAGTCCATGGCGCTCTCTTGAGTGGCCGGCCATTACCACCTGAAACTTGGATGAATTCGATGAATCTCGAGTTGCTGTGTGAGCAACCCGGCTTGACCACGACTTACCCGATCGAAGCCATGGGCTCTTCAGGTTCGCAGTACTCTTCCAGGAAAGCGTGGACACGGAACGGCAGGACCTGGCTATCCACGACTGGACGTACCAGACGAAAGCGGACAGCATCGTTGCATTGTTTGCAGCGGGGGAAACGGGTATCCACCAGCAAGGCAGCCTCATGCATCAGTCGGTGGGCGTCGTGCTCCACCCGATACACGCCACTGACGGGAACAGTATCACCCGGAATAAATTCCACCTCGTAGCTCCTGGATTAACCGCCTGGCCGGCGATCATCCCGTCAACAACTGCAAAACCCGAAATTATAAGGTTTCCCTCATGTCTGGAGTTGAGTATTAAGACCCTAGCACTGGGTTACAGTCGGCTACAGTCAGGCGCTGCCTGGCCTATTACGGTTCCCCTTGGCATTCGAACCAAAGAGGCAACCAGGCTTTCTCCAGGGCAGCCTCTTGCGCTCCACAATTTGTCCGCGCGGCTGCGTTCTGCTTGCAATGAGCTCGAAGTGCAGCGCCGCATTCTTAGGTTGTTCTTTCCAGAAAAAAATGATACATATCGCTACGATAAAATAATAGTATGTTATGCTGTTACGCAGAGGGTAAAAAACTGCGGCCCGTCTGAAATTGTTGCCGTGCGCGGCCACAGGGTGCGATATGACCTTTCAACATGGAAACCGGGTGCTTGTGACCTGCCATGGAAAGACAGTACAGGCATCCATATTTACTGCGTCGGCTGATGGCCTGAGTGTGTTGCTGTTGCTGGATGCCTTCCTGGGGACCTATCAGCTTCTCATGCCGGTGATATGGCTCGAAGATAAGTACTTGGAGCTGGTCAGTGCGCATGAGGTGGTAATCCGTCCCATTGCGTTCTAAATGTGGTCCAGATGATTTATTGAATGTGTTGCTACGATTCAAGAACCATGAGTTCGCTGGGAACCCGCACTCGCGTATCGTCCCAGCGTGGAATCCTGCGGCAGCGTGGAAGGACATGCGCGCCCGGACCGCGAGCCCTCCCCAGGTTCCCGGAAGCCGGCGGGGTTGCGTTCCGGAATAACGCCATCCAGTGGGTCTCAATTCCCATCCGCAGGCCCCGCTTATCTCTCAATGCGTCTTAAGGAGGCCTGATCTGCCACTGGTTTACAATCGTAGGTTCCACTATCACCAGTTCTCTGACCTTGCTTTATCGTGTAATAAGGGACACGGCAGACCTATGGCATCGAAGATCGAGCCCAGGATTCTGGACGCGGCCATCGCGCTGTTCGCCGATTATGGCTACTTCGGCGTGACCACGCGCGATCTCGCCCGCAAGGCCAAAGTGACGGAAGGTTCTATCTATCGCCTGTTCGGCAGCAAGGACAAGCTGTTTGAGCGCTCCCTGGAGACGGTGATTGGACACATGCTCGATCCGGCGCAGTTCCTGCTCATGATTTTTGAGAACCGGCAGAAGCAGGATTTCCCTTCTGCTGTCTCTGCTCCGGTGCGTCGGTGGTACTCCTCCCTGACGCACCAGTCGGCCCGGCTCTTGATCCAGGCTACCCTGTGCAAGAATGAGAAATGGCGGCATGCCGCGCAGGCGCCGCTGGAGAAGATCATTGACATTCTGGCGGGTAGCATGGAGCGGGAGACCACCAAAGCCAACATGCGTAAATTCAACGCCCACACCGTCGCCAGGGCCTTGATCCTCGCGCTCTTTCAATTCAAGATTACTGCGCCTTCTGCCCGCTCTGCCAAAGAAGAGGGCGACCAGGTTGAGGGCATCCTGCAGCACTGGATCCAAGGCCTTGCTGCGGTGCTTTAGAACACGGCGCTTAGCCCTCAACCCGGCGCGGTCAAAGCCCTCCTCGGCGTAGTCAGAGGGGCTGAACCTGAGGGCCAGGAACTGGAGGCTTTCATCACATCAGTTCTAGAATCTCGCTGGAATGTTCTTCTCCATAAATGAAGGCCAGTTCGGCAGCGGCCTGTTTCACCCGCTGGTAGGCATGGAGGAGGTCAACGCTTCCGGGACGCCGCAGGGCGGCCACGCTGGGCAGGGGCAACACGGGCCATTTGTCGAAGTGGAGAAGGCTCCAGAAGCACATCTTCACCAGGGCTACGCGGCAGGCCACCAGGAATGTAATGGCTTCCCGGTGCAAAGCCAATATTTTCTTGCGCGTCTCTTCATCGTACTCAAGATCGTGGCGCACCATGTCCGACCATTCGGTCTCGCCCCACTGGCAAACGATGGTTACGTTGTGGTGAAGGTTCTGCATATACTCGCGGGCCAGGTCCAGGCGGGCGCGCAGACCGCGGCGGAAGTTGCCAAAGGCCAGAGTCTCCCGCTCCTCGTCGGCGTCAAACAATTTTTCCACTGCCTCATGGTTGATCGGGCGCAGGAATTCCGGCACGTCATCCAGGGTGCGCTTGGTGAATTGGGCCAGCCGTTTGAGCAGCAAGTACATGGCCGCCAGCCCAATGGCTTCGGCCAGCATGATCAGCAATATTGCGTCTTTGTCCATTGTGCGGAGCGTCCTTCTGCAAAGCACCATGTATGCCATGAAATCACCGGCGGCAAAACGAAAAATTAATTTTGTTCCAGTTTCGGAAAATAGGACGTATATAGCAGGGCTCGTTTAAACAGGCGGAAGGGCCACGCGCCGGTTCAATCCCAGGGCCTTCAGGAGCTTCTCCATGAGTTCCCTGGAGCGGCGAACTACCTCCAGCAGTTCATCCAGGTCCATCTGGGGGCGGGTGGTTTTCGGTGGGCGAAAGAAGGCTTGCAGCCAGATCAGGGTTGCCGCGATATACGCGATCGGCGGCCCGTAGCGAAAGAACGTTTCGTAGTTGCTGCCGAATTGGAAACGAAGCAGATCCGCGACCATGGTAACGGAGGCAGAGATGCCGAATCCTGTCAGAATGCTGAATTCATATTGTCGCCAAGCGACCGGAAACACCGTCGTGAGCGCGAGCACAAGCAGCAGGATAGTTCCTTCCAGGGCGTGGACGCCCACGTCAAACCAATAAATACCGCTGACCCACCGGGGGATCCGGCCGTGCCTCAGCGGATGGTAGAACGTCTCCCAGAGCGTGACAATCAACAACGCCAGTACTGTCAGGGATAGGAGCCAACGGAACCAACGGAATGATGCAGAGGGCAGCGCAAATAGGCGTCGGAAAACCTCTCGCATAACGAGCAATGCCAAAATGCCGTAGATCGCCTCAGTGATCCAGTAACAAACAAAATGAAGCATCGGTCTATGAATGAACGCTCGCGCAGTTGCAAGTGGCGAGTACAGGATATAGACGAAAAAGAACGGGAATTCGCGGTAAAGTCCTCGGCGCACAAAGATGAAGATGAGAATAACCAGTATTACTGGAGCAATCAGTGCCAATACCAGGTCATCGGTGCGCATCTGTGAGTGGCCAGCTTAAACTAGCCACCCACGGATAGCCAAACTTCCGATCAGTCACAATTCGTGTTTGGCGGGCAGAACGGCGGACGAGGATCGCTGCCATCGGCTAAAACGGGAGTGGAACCGCAAGCCACCAGCAGAAGTGTGGCCACGATGATGCGAATCAGAGTCTTTTTCATTGGATATGCTCCTTCATTCTTTTGAGATTCGCCGCCGTGCACCAAAGCGCTCGGCAACGTGAAGGAAGGATATATCCGCCGCTTTAAAACGGGACGGTTTTATGCGTTATTATAAATCGGTCAATCTCCGCTTGACCCCAATAGGCCCTTCGGGGATTTTGTCAGTTACAAACTCTTGATTTGCCTCAGCTCCACATTTCGAATCTGTTGGAATAGGGCGGCTCAGGCAAAATGGATTCTTTGAGAATTTTGGCGTTGCAATTCAATCTCCCGAACAAATTTGTTCTATCTTGAACCGGAGTAACTCGATAGAACTTGCACTCACCGGTAAGTCCTTTGATCATAGCTGCTTAGCCAACGCAGGTGCTGATTCCTGAGTGCATCTTCTATAATCCTCCTAATGGTCCGAGACGGAATCTATTACGCCGTGGGGATGCTGCTGGTTGCGGGCTTCCTGTGGTGGCTGGCTACGCCCGCTTTTGCGGGAGTAGCGTTCCTTCTGGCGGCGTTCTTCCTATGGTTTTTCCGCGATCCCGAACGCGCGATTCCTTCCGACCCAGGCCTGATCGTCTCTCCCGCGGATGGCAAAATTACAGAAATTCACTCTGCCCAACTGGACGGTAAGACCTGCACCCGGATCAGCATTTTTCTGAACGTCTTTGATGTTCACGTAAACCGCTCACCTATCTCCGGCAGGATTAAAGGGGTTGTGTACAAGCGCGGGCAATTCGGCAACGCCATGGGCGCTGGTTCGGCGGAGGTCAATGAGCAGAACATCGTCACGGTTGAAGGCGAAGGCATGACCCTGGTGTTCAAGCAGATTGCCGGGTTGTTGGCGCGGCGCATCGTCTTCACCAAAAAGGAAGGCGATCAGCTTTCCCGGGGGGAACGAGTCGGGATGATCAAGTTCGGCTCACGGACTGACGTGATTTTTCCCGGCCCGGCAGAGCTCAAGATCAAGATTGGCGACCGTGTAAAGGGCGGCGCTTCCATTCTGGCCCAGGTTGTAAACTCTAAGGCGGAAGTGATGCCGGAGCCGCAATATTCGGAGGTAGCGCCATGACCGTGGAGCCGCGACGACGTTGGGAAGACCGGGAAGCCCAACGCAAGGGCCGCATGCGCAAAGGAATGTATCTGCTGCCCTCGCTTTTTACCGCGGCCAACATCGGCGCGGGCTATTACGCCATTGTCCAGACGTTACAGGGAAGCCAGTCTCTCGCGCAGACCCTTCAGGGAGTTCAACCGGAGTACTGGCATTTTGATTTTGCCGCCAAAGCCATTGGAGTTGCAGTCGTTGCGGATGGTCTTGACGGCAGAATTGCCCGCTTGACCAATACCACCAGTGATTTTGGCCGCGAACTGGATTCGCTTGCCGACGTGATTACCTTCGGCGTTGCCCCGTCCTTGCTGGCGTGGGTGTGGGGCTTCCGCATGCTGCCGGCATTCGGCAATCCGGACCTGCATACGAAATTCATTCAGTTTGGCCTGATTGCCTGTTTTGTCTTTCTGGTGGCCGGAGCCAGCCGGCTGGCGCGATTCAATATTCAGGTCAATCCCCAGCCTTCAAATCCTGGCCGTCCGGGAAGAAAATATTTTGTCGGCATGCCGATTCCTGCGGGCGCGGGCGTGATCGCCGCAGTGGTTCACTTCGGCAATGGCCAGCCCCTGGCTTCATGGTGGCTGGCTCCGGTTTGGCTGGCTGTTCTGGTGCTGGTAGGATTTTTGATGGTCAGCACCTGGAGGTTCCCTAGTTTCAAGGACCTGCACCTGAGCAGGCGGCATCCGTTTCAAGTGCTGATTCTGATCTGCGGCAGCGGAGCCCTGATCTGGTTTTATTCGGAGTACGTGCTCTTTATTATCGGAGCCGCGTATATGTTCAGCGGCATCTTCACGCGCTTTGCCTGGATCATACGCCGGCGCCCGCAACCTTCATACGAGGAAGCCCCCCAATCACGATGAAGACCGATCTCCAGAAATGGGGCAGCCTGTTTCGCGTGGCCATTGTGGGCGCGGCAACACTTAAAGGCAAAGAGCTCAAAGATGTCCTGGAGGAACGGAATTTCCCAGCCATGGACATCAAGCTGCTCGATGATGATGAATCGCTGGGCCAGCTTGAGCAGGTGCAGGATGAAGTGGCGTTTGTGCAGCCGGTGACGCCGGACCAGTTGGAGCAGGTGGATTTCACCTTCTTTGCTTCTGACGAACACTTTACCCGCACGCACTGGAAGATGGCCCGCGACGCAGGCAGCGCAATCGTGGACCTTTCTTATTCCATGGAACAAGAGATGAACGCCCCGGTGCGTGCCCCATGGATCGAAAAAGAGTTGGGACAACAGACGCAGCTGACGCTGGAGTCGACGGCCATCGCCGTGGCCCATCCCGCGGCTGTGGTGCTGGCCGTGCTCACCTTGCGCGCACAGAAGGCGGGCGCCATCCACAGTATTGCAGCCACCGTGCTGGAGCCTGTCTCCGAGCAGGGCCGGCGGGGCATGGATGAACTGCATGAGCAAACCAAGAACCTGCTGAGCTTCCAGCCGATGCCCACCGCTGTTTTCGATTCCCAGGTGGCATTCAACGTCATTGGACGATATGGGCAAGCTTCATCGCGTTCACTGGAAGCCATTGAGCGGCGCATAGGAAGCCATCTGCGCCGGTTACTGGATGGGCGCGCCCCTGTTCCTTCTTTGCTGTTGCTGCAGGCCCCGGTCTTTCATGCGCACACTTTTTCCATTTACATCGAGCTGGAGAAAAACACGTCTCTGGGCGATTTCACCCAGGCCCTGGCCGGCGAGCACGTGGAGATTGCGCGCGCCCCGGAGGATTTACCCAGCAACGTGAATGTGGCGGGAAAGGACGAAATCCTGGTGGCAATCCGCCGCGACGTCTCCCACGAAAACGGATTCTGGGTATTTGCCGCGGTAGATAACCTCCGTCTGGTTGCGATTACCGCGGTAGAATGCGCTGCCGCCCTGGCCGCCGTCAGGCCCCACGGGAAGGTGCAATGAAGAGATTGCCATGATTGCCAAGCTTGCCAAAATTAAAGAGGCGCTCAGCAACGGCCGCTTGCTGTTCAACCCGATTCTGGGTCGAGTTTCGCATGCAATGTCTTCTAGATCCTGGCAATTGCCAATTTTGGTAATTTTGGCAATCTTCTCCGGCTGTGGCTATCACACGGCAGGGCACGCGGACCGGCTTCCGGCCACCGTGCGCACGATTGCCGTTCCCGGCTTTAAGAATCAAACCCAGACTTACCGCATTGAGCAGATCCTTACCCGCGACGTAGTGCGTGAGTTCATCGGCCGGACGAATTACCGGGTGATCAATAGCGCCTCGGATTCGGCCGATGCCACGCTCAAGGGCATTGTGGTCTCCACGCTGGCCGCGCCGCTGACCTACGACTCGCAAACCGGGCGCGCGTCCAGTGAAGTAGTCACGATCACTCTGAAAATCTCACTCGTAGACCGCTCCGGGCGAGTGCTGTTTGAAAATCAGAACTACACTTTTCGTGACGTCTACCAGGTCTCGCGTGAAATTGCCAGCTTCTTTGACGAGGAAACTCCAGCCTTGCAGCGCATGTCGCGGGATTTCGCCCGTACCCTGGTCAGCGACGTCCTGGAGGCCTACTGATGCCCGGCCGCAGCTTTGCCTCGTCCGAGCGCTTTGTCTCTGAAATTGCCAACCGCAAGCTGCGCCCGGCCTATGTGTTGATTGGCGATGAAGTTTTTTTCCGCGATCATTGCCGCCGCGCGCTGCTGGAACACCTTGTTCCTGCCGATCTGCGCGAGTTCAGCCTGCATGATCTGGATCTGGCGGACGTGAGCCTGGCGGACGTCTTGGACCGCGCGCGGACGCCTTCGCTGATGGCGCCTTTTCAGGTGTTCTTCATCCGGGGGGTCAAGAACCTGTACGGCCGGGGCTCTCATGATGAGGAGTTTGCAGCCATTGAGAAGTACGTCAAGGACCCCAATCCGGCGGCCGTACTGGTCTTTGTGGCCGATCACATCAGCATTCCCGCGGACGTCCGGCGAATGGAAATGACCGATCGCGACCGCTACGAGCGCATCCGCGAGACTTTGGGAGAGTACTGCGGCATCGTGGAACTGGCGCGCGTAGATGAGAATGACGGTGTGCGCTGGGTCATGGAAAAGGCGCAGGGCGAGGATGTCAAGATCGAACAGGACGCGGCGCGTGAGCTAGTGGATTCTCTGGGAGCTGACATGTTGCTGGTCAGCCAGGAACTGGAGAAGTTGGTTCTTTATGCCGGTGACAAGAAGCGGATTACCCTGGGCGATGTGGAAACCATGGTGCTCGCCGCCAAACAGCGCTCTCTCTACGAGTTAACGGATGCCATCTCCGCTAAAGACAAAACTCGCGCTCTTGCGGTAATGGATGCGCTGCTCTCTGCGGGTGAAGGAGATGAGGCCGCGATCGGACATCTTTATATGCTGGCCCGCACCTTTCGCCAGATGCTGGTGATTCTGGAAAAGAACGTCCGCGACACGCGCGCGATATGGCAGGTATTGTGGCAGGGATTCCGCGTGCCTCCGTTTGCCGCAGAAGATATTATCCGCCAGGCCCGGCGCTATAAATCGCGCCGTGAACTCACTCGCGCCCTCAAGCTGATTGCCCGCGCCGATATGGCGTTGCGCTCCAATCCTCCCAGCAAACGCCTGGTTCTGGAACAGCTTGTAATGCAGCTTGCAGAGGAGCCAAAGGAACTGCTGGCCGAGTGGCGGCAGGATGAGCTGCCTGTCTGATTGGCGCATCTTGGCGCTAGGCGCCAGGCTATTCTGCGGTCTATCCGGCAACACTGGTTTAAAATTGGGAAAGAGCACCTTCCATGGCAAAGAAGCATAAACCCTCAAATGGAGAGGTTGACCTTTCCAAGGATCTCTGGATTGCCCCCGGATTTAGCCTCAGAGGGCTGGACGGCAACCGGGCCTGGGAAAACAAAGGAAATCTCACCCCAGCCAGTGGCGCCCGGATTCTCGAACTGGCGGACATAGCCTTGGGAAACAAGAAATCTGCCTTGGTCCGGAAGAAAGTAGCCACCGCCGGCCTCCATCGAACCCGAAAAACCGGGCCATAACTCAAGTTGAGAGAGCCGTCAGGGTTCAGCATTTCGCCAGGCAAAACCTTCCTGGCGAGCCGGAAGCAGCTATGGACCGGCCGCCGAGTCGTTGCAACTTTCGGCCGGCAAGCGTACTCTGGATGCTGTTCCGAAGTGAACAAGCAGGGTAATCCCTGCACTCTTCCGCTATTGCCCGGACAAGTAGTCCCGCCAGTAATTGCGGTAAATGTTTCCACATCAAGAAGGAATTCATGAAAAACATCTACGTCGGGAACCTCGATTACAACGTTACTGAACAGGAACTGCGGACGACTTTTGAAGCGTACGGGCAGGTGGACAACGTCACCATTATGCGCGACCGCGATACTGGCCAGCCGCGCGGTTTTGCCTTTGTGGAAATGGCCAACGATGAAGAGGCCCAGAAAGCCATAACCGGGACGAATGGTACTCAGCTTGGGGCGCGCGCCCTCAATGTCAACGAAGCGCGGCCAAAGACGGAACGGAGCGGGGGCGGCGGGTTCAATCGTGGTGGCGGTGGTGGACGTCCGGGTGGAGGCGGCGGCAATCGCCGAGGCGGACGTGGTGGTGGCGGCGGTGGCGGCTTCCGCAACCGGTACTAAACGCGACATTTTCAAAACTACAAAATCAGGATCAGTGTAGAGCCGGAACTAAGTTCCGTCTCTACATACATACTGCTGAACAATATCAAAAGCTGAAGCGAACCCCAACCTGCGCTGCGAAGGGGATTCCCACAGTGGTGCCGGGGCCGAAGAAATCGCCCAGGGCGCCGGCTGGCACGCGGAGTTGATTGGGATTGGTCACGGGCACTGTCTGTGTGCATGCTGCATTCAGACAGAGTGCCGTAACATTGGATTGGTTGTTGACCGGCAGGGCAGCAATATTTGTCACGTAGTTTGCTCCTGGATTGTCCCGGTTCAGGAGATTGAAGAATTCGATAAAGGGCATTAAGGTCCAGTGCTCATGGCTCCATGGTCGGCTGACGCGCATGTCGACCTGAATGTAGGGAGTTCCGCGAAGCTGGTCGAGGCCTGTTTGCAGCCCGTTCACAACCGCGCGATCGTCCAGCGTGTCGCCGAATCCGTTCACATCTACAGGTGTTGTCAGGGTAAAGGGCCGCGCGCTTTCCGCCTGTCCCAGCAGCGTCACATCGAACCCGCCGGGCGCGTGCACCGTTCCCGCTAGAACCAAGCGGTTCCGCACGTCCTCTCCCGACGGGCCGTAGTCGCCTCTGGCAAAAGGCTGTAAAGGGTTGCAGACGCCATTCACGTAGTCAAACAGTTCACCCAGGACGCAGCCCCATGTCTCCGCGCTGGATAGCGTGTAATTCATGATCAGGTTGAAACGTTGCGAGACGTTGCCCTGAACGTGGACGGAGAGTGCATCATAGCGCGAGCGGTTATCCGACCGGAACACCGTGAGATTGGGGACGTTGGCCAATTGGTCGGTAAGGTCCGTCAGGGCGAATAATGGGGAGAATAGCGTGAACCCGGCCCGGTATTGGTATCGCCGGTAGCCATGCATTCCGGTTTCGTGCAGCCAGTCGGCAGTGGCCGTCCAATTTTCATTGAACGCGTGCTGGATGCCGGCGCTCGCGTGAATCGCGTATGGAGTGTGGTAATTGGGATCGATAACGGCGCCTGCCGCACCTGCGGGAATGCAGCCGGGATCGCCCACATGGACACATGGTTCCGAGGGAGTGTTTACAGCCTGAAAGGCTGTGACCCAGCCATTCTGTGCCAGGTCGTTAAAGTACACGCCCGCCGCAGCGCGAATCACTGTCTTTCCATTGCTGTCGGGGGAATAAGCAATGCCGAGCCGGGGCGCAAAGGCAAGGCGATAGTCATGGGGTGTGCCGTTGATAAGCGGTATCTGTAAGGCCTGAAGCGTCAGCAGGGCCGGATTCTGGGATTGGTTTTGTCCGGAAGCAATGAACAATCCAAAAGTCCGGTCGTAGCGAAGGCCATAGTTGATGGTCAGATGCTTGGTCACTCGCCACGAATCTTCAGCGTAGATTCCGAGCCGCTGCACATTCTGGGAAAAGCTGCCATTGCTTGCGGGAGTATTGGTACAGGTGTTGCCGGGCGTGACCGTTAGCGTAGAGGTGGGAGTGCACGCAAGGTCGACAGCGAATTGCTGCGGATTGCCCAGATAGTCTGTAGGGTTCAACGCGAATACTGTCAGGTTCTCGGCCGTGCCAGGGAGAGCACCGCTCATGACCGGCTCATGGATGAAGCTCACCCCGGCACGGGGAGCATGGCTTCCTGCAACGTGACTTGTATCGTAGCGGAGCTGGTATTTTTCCTGGTTGCGCAATACGGGGAACGCGGTAATGGGCGTAACAAACTGGTTGTCGCCGAAAGTTTCGAAGCCGGAAATAGTCTGGGCCGTCGAACTGAACGGGAAAGCCAGGGCAAAACCCAGGTCCGAGTTGCGCTTCTCCGTGTGGTGCAGGTAGCTGGAGTCAAACGTAAAGGATCCCAACCATGATGAACTGAAGGTGTACTGGTGGTTGAGGACCAGGCTCCCGTAATTGTAGAAGGCAGCCGCGCCGGTGGAGGGAAGGGTGGCTTGCTGCACCAGATCATTGTGTGTGGTGATATTGTCACCAGCCGCGCGCAGGAACCACTGTGAGCGCTGCGACTGCGCCCAGTCCAGCCGAACTAATGGCAGATAATCCCGGAAGGGAACAGGAACGTTACCAGGCACCGGGATGGAATTCACTCCGGGTATGAGTCCCTGGGCGGCAAGCTGGGCCAGGGCGTTGAACTGCGTCACGTTGGCAGGACTATAGGATATGCTGGCGTCCTCATGGACATTTTCCAGGGAAGCAAAGAACCAGAGCTTTCCTTTTACGATTGGTCCACCCAGCGTTCCTATGTAATTCTGGCGCGAAAATGGCTGCTTAGGCTGGGGCGAAGGATTTTCAATCGGGTAACGCGCATTGAGGGCCGCAGCCCGCTCATAAAAAGCCAGGCCGCCATGCCACTGGTCCGTGCCATGCCGGGTTGTGACGACGACTGAACCTACCGTGGTACGACCGGTGTCTGCCTCTTCCTCAGCAGTGCGGACGGCAAACTCCTGAATCGCGTCGGGCGAGAAATTCTGCAGGAACCCTCCAATGTAATCATCGGAATTGTCGCCGCCGTCCACGGAAAGCTCCACATTCAACCCTGAACTGCCGCCGAAAGATACCGCCGTAATGCGCGCCTTGGTCGGATCAGAAGGCTCGACCGGCTCCGTCCCCGGAACCAGGTAAGCAATATTGGCAAATGTGCGGTGGGCCAGTGGCAGGGTTTCCAGGTCAGATGCGCTCACAACCCCCTGGAGTACTGCGCTGGCGGTGTCAATCGCCTGGGTAGTAATGGAAGACGCCTCACCTTCCACGTTCACAGTCTGCTGCACGGGAGCGGGCTGCATCTTCACGGTGATCTCGCTTACCGAACTGACGGCAATCTTCACGTCAGACGTAGCCTTGGCAAATCCGCGGGCCTGCACAATCACGCGATAAGAACCAGGCAGCAGGTCTTCAACACGAAATTCTCCCTGCTGATCAGCGCTGACCTCACGCTGAAAAGAGGAATCGACTGCTTGTACCGAAACAGTGGCTGAAGCAACCCGCGCGCCGCTAATGTCCTGGACAATACCTCGCAAGGTCCCACGAGGATTCTGCGCAGACGCGGTGAGTGAAACAAAAATCAAGAATGGAAGCAGAAGTTTTGAGTGTTTACCCATGTGATTGCGTATCGGCGGCGGCCGGCAAGGAATTGTCACGCAAAAGAGAGTGTTACTACTACGAATAGGAGCAGCAAGAGAAATGCCTAATCTGTTGAGGATCCGTCAAAGGCCAATGGCTAGTCTGGAATGAACTCACGCGCCGCAAGAATCAAGTCGGCCCATGCTACTTCGCCTTGCCAGGCGGCGACTAACTCCCGTTTTCTTTCCTCAAAACGAGGGAACGCGGCAAGCACTTCATCAGGCTGGGGGACATCAGTTGCATCCAACCGTGTTGCGAGCCAGAGCATGACTCTCGAGACGACGCTTTCTACGCTTCCGTTGTGTGTTTTAGGATCAAAGCCGGCCAAGTCGGAGATGAATCTTACGTACTGATGATTCTCAGGAACCAGGATCAACCAATCGTGTTCGTTGGGTCCCGCGGCTATTCGTCTGCCGATGGCGATGCCCAATTCCAGAGGCATGTTGAAGCGAGCAAGCCCCTCGTTGCCCTCCCCACGACACCGAGATAAGTCATGGATGGAATACTTCGATGAGAATACGGCCTTTGCAATCCTATCCATGCGGCTCTCGGCAACATTGCCGGACTCAAGCGCGCTTCTCGCCAAAAAGCCGCAAGCTGTGGTGGCGAACACAATCGCGTCAAAAAGGCGCGCATACTCAGCGTCAAAAGGACAGTTGATGAAAACGGAAGTTGACGGATCTGATCTCAGATCCCCTTCGCCGAAATGCTGGCGCCTGCTGCGGAGTGGTTTCTTGCGGGCTATAGATTTACGTTGGACCTTTTCAGTTTCTGGCAGATCGATGTGGCAGCTTACAGTTGTCTAGGTGGATCGATACCTAACAGTATCCTCGTTGGGAATTTCAAGCGCGGCGGTTTGCCAAGAGCCTCTCGTCCGCCTGCAGTTGCCGCATGGACGCCTCAACCTTCTGAAGCCGCTCGTTTCTTTCCTTCTTGATTCTCTTTGCAACCTTAACATCTGGCTCTGCCTGAGAGCGCAATAGCTTGACAACCTGACTTACGGCTTTCCCCAAGTCAGATTTTTTTGCAACTCTCAAGGACCGCCACTGTCGCAGAAAAGCAGGCGGAGTCGCGTTGTTAATCAACACCGGAACTAACATTTTCTTGTTGTCGGCCCAATAGGACTCAAGGGCGGCCATCTGCTCTTCCTCCATCCAGGGTGATGGGTGAGAGCCTGGCGCTATCACGAAGACCACTGCCTGGGCCTCCTTCAGGGCGGTCCTTACCTTGGTCTTCCAATCGTCGCCAGGTTTCAAATTGTCTTCCGCACACCAGGTATCTATACCTGTGGCTCGAAGACCGTTTGCAAGTTGCAACGCGTTCTTTGCCGCTTCGTGCGGATATGAAATGAACACATCTGCCATAAAAGAAGAATACCTTGAAAGAACTTGTTTGGCCATGGCTAAACGAATCGCTACGGATTCGCGTTGTATTCCAGCTAATCCGCTGGTCCAGGCGCCAGTTCGCCTGCAGATGAGACGTCCTTGATCCGCATGGGCAGCCAACCACGCACCACCACGTACAGGATAGGAATGATAAAGAGGTTAAGCAGGGTGGAGATGATCATGCCGCCAAAGACCGTCGTGCCGACGGAGTGCCGTCCGGCAGAGCCGGAGCCGGTGGCAAACACCAGCGGCAGCACTCCCAGGATGAAGGCAATCGACGTCATGAGAATCGGGCGCAGCCTCAGCCGGGCTGCCTGAATGGCCGCTTCCACCAGGCCCATTCCCTTGTGCTGCAACTGCTCGGCAAACTCTACAATCAGAATTGCGTTCTTGCTGGCCAATCCGATCAGCATGACCAGGCCGATCTGGCAGTACACATCATTCTCCAATCCACGCAGGGATTGGGCAAGCAAAGCCCCGAGCATGGCCATGGGAACAGCCAGAAGAATGATGAATGGCAAAACAAAGCTCTCATACTGCGCGGAAAGCGTGAGATAGACGACCAGCAGTCCCAGCGCAAAGAGCCGGAACGATTGCCCGCCAGCCTGAATCTCTTCGAACGAAAGACCCGTCCACGAATAGGAGTAACCCAGCGGCAAAGCCTCTTTGGCCACACTCTCCATGGCGGTAATCGCCTGGCCGGAGCTGTAACCGGGGGCCGCACTGCCGCTGACGTCAACATTGCGAAACATGTTGTAATGGGTGACGACGCTGGCGTTTGTGGACTCCTTGACAGTCACCACGTTATCCAGGGGGACCATCTGGCCGCTATCCGAGCGGACGTAATATTGTTTCAGGTCACGGGGCTGAGACCGGAATTGCTTGTCCGCCTGAACGTAGACGCGATAGGAGCGATTGTTGAAATCGAAATCATTCACATATTCCGAGCCCATGTAGATCTGCAGTGCGGAAGTGATCTGGGTGAAGGAGACGCCCAGGCTCTTGGCTTTTTCCCGGTCAATCTGGACTACGTATTGGGGATCGCGGGCGCTGAACGTTGCAAATAGCCCGGTCAGCTCAGGACGTTTGGCCGCTGCCTGTTGAAAGTCATGGAACACCCGCTCCAGGTCTTCCAGGCTGCCTCCACCGGTCTGCTGCAGTTCAAATTCAAAGCCGCCGTAACTTCCCAGACCCTGAATCGGCGGCGGCACGATTGGGAAGACAACGGCGTCGCCAATGCCCATAAGCGGTCCGCTCATCGAGTTCACAATGGCCTCCACGCCGTGGTTCTCGCCTTTGCGCTCGCTGATGTCTTTGAGCAGTACAAACATCAGGCCCTGATTGGACGCCGAGCCGGCTCCGCCCCCGCTAAATCCCGGAACAGAAAACACTCCTACCACATCAGGATTTTTGCCGATAATGGCGCTGGCCTTGTCCATCGCTTTGGTGGTGTAGTCCAGAGATGCTCCTGGCGGGGCCTGAGTTATAGCTATGAAATATCCCTGGTCTTCATTGGGCAGAAAGCTGGAAGGCACGCGCCGGTAAACAAAATAAGTTGCAGCCAGGCCAAGAAAGAAGACCCCAATCACCGCGATCTTCCAGTTTGTGAGCCGGTGCAGAGAGCCGACGTAAGAAGAAGTCCCTTTCTGGATCACCGTATTGATGCCTCTGAAGAAAGGGTTAGGACGTCCTGTGCGTGGACGCAGCAGCAGCGCAGCCAATGCGGGGGACAAGGTCAATGCGTTGAACGCCGAAAGGGCAATGGAAAAAGCGATCGTCAAGGCAAACTGCTGGTACATGCGTCCCGTAGTGCCAGGAAATAAGGACACCGGCACGAACACAGCAACCAGCACCAGCGAAGTAGCGATCACCGCGCCAGTCACCTCCTTCATGCCTATCTGGGTCGCCCGATGTGGCTCAGAGACGCCTTCCTCCATGTGGCGCTCCACGTTTTCAATCACCACAATGGCGTCATCCACCACCAGGCCCGTGGCCAGGGTAATGCCGAAAAGTGTAAGTGTATTGATGGAAAAACCAAATAGCTTGGCAAACAGGAATGTTCCTACCAGCGAGACCGGAATGGTGATGGCGGGAATGATGGTGGCGCGCCATCCTTGCAGGAAAAGGAAGATCACCAGGATAACAATGGTGATTGCTTCCACCAGGGTTTTGAGCACCTCTCCAATGGACTGGCGGACGGGGACCGCGGTGTCAACTGCAATCTGGTATTTCAGCCCCGGTGGAAAGCGTTGTGCCAGACGAGCCAACTCCGCAAGCGCGTCGCGTTCCACATCCAGTGCATTCGCATTGGAAAGCTGCGATACTGCCAGTCCCACAACGTCAATCCCCTGGTAACGGATTTTTCCGCCGTAGCTCTCGGATCCCAGCTCCGCCCGTCCTACGTCGCGTAGTTCGATCAATGAGCCATCCGGTGCGCGTTTTACCACCATGCGCTCGAACTCGCTGGGATCGGTCATGCGTCCCACGGCGCGCACGCTGATTTGGTAGGCTTGGCCCGGCAGGGCCGGCGTCTGCCCCACCTGGCCGGCTGCTACCTGAACGTTTTCTTCGCGCAACGCATCCACCACGTCCTGGGCGGTAAGATTGCGCGCGGCCAGCCGCAATGGATCGAGCCAGACGCGCATGGAATACTTGCGTTCGCCAAAGATCTGCACGTCGCCCACGCCCGGTACCCGCTTGAGAGCATCGCGCACATACACGTCAAGATAGTTGCTGATGAAGAGGTCGTCGTATTGTCCGTTGTCGGAAAAGAAACCTCCGGCCAGCACGAACGAACCAGAGCTCTTGCCGATTCCGATTCCGGTGGTCTGCACCTCGGCCGGAAGTCGGCCCAGGGTAGTGGAAGCCCGGTTTTGCACGTCCACAGCCGCAAGGTCCAGGTTACGGGTCAGATCAAAAGTGACGGCGATCGAGCTGGAGCCGTCATTGCCGCTGCTCGAGCTCATATAGCGCATGCCTTCAGCGCCGTTGATGGCCTGCTCGAGCAGCGTGGTGACGCTGGTTTCCACCGCCTGCGAATTGGCTCCGGTATAAAAAGCGCTCACCGTAACTACCGGCGGCGCAAGAGTCGGAAACTGGGCGACGGGAAGCGTAGGGATGGACGTTGCTCCCGCAAGAATGATCAGCAGGGAACAGACGGTGGCAAAGACCGGGCGGCGAATGAAGAAATTGACCATGACGTCAGTACTTAGTATTTAGAGCGTGTTTCAAAAACAGGTTTGTAACAAGGCATAACTTCAGTCGGGCCGAAAAGGCCAATAAAATTCAGAGGCTTTAGCCCAGAGCGTCCAGACCTGAAGAGATATTTTTTGAAACACGCTCCCGGTTTTCAATCTTGGCAATTTTGGCATTTCTGGCATCTTGGCAATTCATTATGTCTGCGGCACGATTAGCATTCCGTCGGTGAGCATCTGCACGCCGGATGTGATCACGCGATCACCGGAATGAATTCCATCCAGTACCACGTAATCATTGCCGATCAGATCGCCCACCTGGATCACTCGCTGCCGGGCCACCTGCTTTTGCCCTTCGCCTTCAACCACAAAAGCAAACATCTTGCCGCTGAGCCGTGACACGGCAGTGACCGGAATCATGGGTAACTTTTGCTCAGACCAGATGAGCCGCGCATGTACGCTCTGGTCGTTGCGGAATTTCAGGACTGTATTAAGGACCTTGGCCTTCAGCAACAATGTCTGGCTGCCGGTATCTACCTCCGGGGAGATGAAAAACACTGTCGTGCGCAAGAGGGTTTTGCCCTCGTCGCTCATGATTTCCAGGGGCATGTTGGCCCGCACAGCGCCGGATTTTTCCGCAGGCACATAGATGTAGGCTTCCAACTCTCCGCCCCGGTCCAGAGTGGTAAGCACCGTGGTGGTGGCCACGCGATCGCCCACGTGCACCGGTATATCGCCGATAATTCCGGTTGTGGGCGCTCTCACCGTGTAATAACGGAGCTGCTCGCTTTGCTCCCGGATGCCGGCTGCCAACGCTTCCGCGTCTGCCTTCGCCGCATCGTAGGCAGCCTGGGCCGTATCCAGGTCGGCCTTCGCAATGACTCCAGCGGCATAGAGTTTTCGCTTTCGCTCCAGGTCAACGCGGTCAAATTCCATGGTTGCCAGCTTGGATTTGTAGGTCGCTTCCTGATTGTTGACCGTCGCTTGCTGCTTTTTAGGATCAATCTCCAGGATGGCAGCGCCCGCATCCACTTTCTCGCCGGAACGGACGAAAATCCGCGTAACCTCTCCCTCCACCTGCGGCTGCAAGGCCGAGGCATTGCGCGATTTCAGGGTGGCCAGGTAGTCGGTAACTTCTGGCACCATCTGCGCCTGGGCGGTAACCACCTTGACCGGGAATCTCGGAGGCTCAGCCGGCCCGGCAGCATCGGTGGTCTGCCTGCCGCAGCCGGAGATCAGCAGGGCGAGGGTGCAACAAAAAAAAATGCGCATGGTAGCCAACGTTTATACCTGGGTGGCAATCCTCTCCAAATACTATTGGACTCCACATCGGCCTGACAAGGAGCAGGAGTTTTTCCAGGACAAACCCAAAGGGGCCATGAGATAAGCGCAATACAGAAAGCGCTGGACGCGTTGGCCAGGCGAGACCGCTACAGGCCCCCCCTGTTGCTGCCGATATACAGAATCGAGGTGGGCAGATGCGAGGCAGACTTAGGTTTGCGCGAAGGTTGATAGTGCTGGCGGTCATGTTGGTTGCTGCAACCCCAATGGCCGCCCAGCAGAAATCTGCACAGAGATCGCAGGCTGGCCAAGTTTTCCTGGTAGCGCGAATGCCGGAAACCCTCACGCTGGCGCTCGATATCCGCGGTATCAACGGCATGAACGTCGCAGCCGCCCCATTGCCGACAGTCAGCGTGACTGCCAGCTGGGTTTTGGCGCGGGGACGTTCCCAGGTTGTCACCTGGGCCCATGTAGAGCGCCAGGCTGCGCCGACCCTGCTTGCCTTAGCTAATCCTTTTGCCGCCAGACTGCATGGTGGGACCTCCTCGGACGCTCCGCTTGGCTATGACATCACCCCTCGCGCGTCAGTTTCGAGCAGGCAGCTCAATGTCCGGAACATAATGGATTCCAACCGGGTCGCAGCAAGTACAGTGAGTCTCTCAGACTCAATCGGGATAACACCAGGGTCTCAGTTTGTGGAAAATGCCTATATCGGAACCATCAAAATCCAGATTCAGGCAGTGCCGTAAGAGGAAGGCGTTTGGCGCCCAGGATTCGGCACTTACCAAATCCAAACTGCCCTGCCTGGCCTCTTTTCGACTCCAAGGTGTTCATTGGGAACAGGGACTCGCAACCCGGCCATTGATTTCATTGACCCCCACAGGCTTTAGCGGTTCTATTCGGATATCCATTTTGATGCTATGTTGCCCAATTTAATAACTCATGCAGTTACCAATTATGAACTGTCCCGTTTTGACGTTACGATCGTCACTTGTCCTTCGTTCGGTATGTAAGTACTCTATGGTTCGCAAGTGAAGATTCAACCAGAAAGCGAAGGTTAGAGGAAACGATCATGAAAAAAGCAATTAAGTTTTTTAGCATTCTTACGGTCCTGGCCATGGCGTTGGCGATTGCGACCACGCCCGCCGCTGCTGCGGCGCTGAACTCCAACGTCGGCACCGTAACCCTGAACGCCAGTTTGCCGGAATCACTTACAGTCAGCGTCACCGGCGGTGCAACGGTTAACTTCACGCTCGCCGCAAATACCGCAGCCAATCCCGGCAGTACAGCGAGTACCATAAAGACCGCCTGGGTTCTGGCTCCCGGCCGCACCGCGGTCACAGTCTGGGCGTGGGTTGCCAACGGCGCGGCAGCCTTGACGGATGGCGCTGGAGACAACATCGCTGCCAGCGCGGTAACCGCTGCTGCCGCAGGATCGAATAGCGCGGGAGGCGCATTGAACAGCGTTACCAGTGGCGGCGCAGGTGTTCCAGCCTTTATTACTCCCGCGGCGGCCACTGGTGTGCAGATTGGGAATGTCGCCATTACAGCTGCCAACAGGGCAAGCAGCACCACCACCACGGTGACCTGGAACATTGATACTACGCCCACGCCGCAGTTGCCGGCGGCAACCTACACGGGAACGGTGAACATTCAGGCGCAGGCAACGCCGTAGCCTACCTGTTTGAATAATATGGAAACTCCTCCCCTTCCTTTGCTTTTCGGACATCGCGCCCGGAGACATGCTCTCCGGGCCGCATGTCTTTTGCTGATGGCGATGCCGCTCCTGGCTCAGACAGTGCGCCCGGTGATTGATGAAAATATCGTCCAGGGCCCGGGTAAAAAAGCCAAAGGCAAGATCGAGTACGTAAATGACACCCTGCAACCTCTTACGGTGACGCTGGACACGCAGAGCTTTAGCGTTTCCGATACGGGTCAGATGTCATACAGGCCTCTTGAGAACAACATTCACGTAAAGTTTTCTGCCACCAGCTTCCGCATTCCACCGAAGCAAAGCTATCTGGTTTTTTACGAAGCTTCAGCGGACGCAGTACCCTCCTGGTTTGTGGTCTATGCCACCTTTGCCGGTTATAAGGAACGGACCGCTGAGGGCCTCAATATTCAACTTCTGCTGCCGCACACCATCTACCTGCTGCCCAAACAGGAAGTCAAGAAGGATGAATTGGTCATCCGGGCGGCAGAGTACGATCCCGGCTCACAGATCGTGCGGGTACGCGTGGAAAACACGGGGCCAACATTCTGCCGGGTGCTGGAGGCCGACGTGACCTCAGGGCAGAACAAGGCAGGTAACAACGGCTTCCCGGTCTTCCCCCACAGCCAGAGGCAGGTGGAGATTCCGTGGTCGGCGAAGGACGGGCCGGCTAGGGTAACACTGCATTTGCAGCGCTTTCAGTTGCAGCAGCAGATAGGAAACACCATTCCCTGATCGTGTTGCCAGGCTCGTGTGGCACAGTCCCTCGGCTGTGCAGCAATAGAAAATGCATTTTCAGCCCAAACCGCTCGCCGTACGGCCAGCTTTATTTCTGGCTTGGCTCCTGGCATTATCCTGCCCGTGCTCTGCGCAGGTCATCAAGCTAGAGGCCGGCGCCTCAGATATGGTTCCCACGCAGGGTGGAACCATCAATTTTGAGGGTCAGAACTATCAAGGCTACTTTGGGGCCGGTGAACTGGACGGCGCCTTTCGCGTCGGTAGCTATCTCAGGACTACATTTCATTCATTTGGCATTGCCGCCGGAGACCAGAGTCAGGCTTTAAGGCTGCCTACGGACGTCTTCGGGGGCGGCCAGTATTTTTCCACACGCGGTGTGGGAGTGACCATTCCCGGAGACGCCAAGGTATTTGTCTTCGCAGGCGTCACAACCTTGGCCACTGGCTCACCGCTTTTTCAGGCTTTTCAACGGCAAACGCCCGTGGGAATGGTTTTCGCGGATAAAGCGATCACCGATAACCTGCATTTCTATTCACGCAACATTTTCTCTGGGCAGCAAAGCTCCATCCAGGGATTTGATTGGCGGCCGCGCAAATGGCTCAAGACCGGCCTCGCCGGGGGAATTGGTTCCAACAAACCGTATGTGGCGGCCAGCGTAGATGCCGACCGCAACTGGTACACCTTGAAGGCTGCCTACATTGAAACCAGTGACGGCTTTCGCCGGATTACCACACCCTCTATTTTTGCCGCTGAACCGGACCGTGAAAACGTCCTGTTGACCGTGAAGCCGTATTCCAGCCTGGTCCTGACCGCCGGACATGAGAACTTTCTGGCGCCCCAGGGCAGTCTGACTGCGCCCTTCGAGCGGGCTACCGTAGACCAGTTGCAATCCAGCTTTGACCTGGCCCGGTTCCGTTTTGGCGCAGGTGTATTCCAGTCTCATGGGCCAAACCGGCACAACGTGTCCGATGGTTTTACAGTCTCACGCGAGGTCACCAAAAACATCAATGCCAGCGCCAGTTTCTACCAGGACCTGTCTGGGCCGGGGCCGCGCCCGAACTACCTCATCGGCACGGTGCGCGCCACCCTCTCCCCCAAGCTGAGCCTGCTGGGAGTGTTGAATCGCAACATGGGCAACACAAACTTCCTCTTTGGCGGGAGCTATACGTCGAACCGCTTTTCCGTGTCAGTGGATTACCAGACGTTCTATATGCCGTTTCTCGCCCAACCCCTGGTTACCGGCATAGGCATTACGCTGCATTTGAAGCTGTGGGGTGGTTTTCAGGTGAATGGAGAGACATTCCGCTCGCCCGATGGCAAGCTGCGCTATACCGCCTCCGCCAGCACGCTCTTGACCCCCAATCTTCGCCCGGTGCATACCAATGACGCGCAGGTTTTCAAAATGTCCGACTACGTAGTCCGTGGACACGTGCGCGACGAGGCCGGCAATCCCATTGAAGGCGCCGCCATTCATGTAGGCGACCAGGTGCTTTATACCAACGCAGCAGGGGAGTTCTTCCAGCGCTTCAAGAAGCTGGAAACGCTTCCGTTATTGGTGATGCCGCAGGAGTTTCTCACTCCACTTAACTTCACCGTAGTCTCCATGCCTCCCACGGTGACTGCAGCCCGTGAAGATTCAGCGCCCGATGTCCTAATCGTCCTTCGCCCAGTTAGAAATGGTAAGCGTTAAGCGAGGAGCCGGACCTTCAGGCCGTGCGGGCAAAAGTCCGTCCAGCAATGGGCTTTCAGCCCTCGCCACCAGCCAAAGTCCATGTCGTCCACCAAGTCCACTCCGTCCACTTGCCGGGCGTGGAGTTGGCAGGCCCTGATACGTATTGAAACAAAAAAGGCCGGAGCCTCGCGGCCCCGGCTTGTTATTTCAGTTCCAATTCTTACTGCACGTTTAGCGCTGTATCGTCAATCACAAATGACGTTTGCAGGCTGCTGTTCTCCACTCCCAGGAAGCGGATCTTGATCGTCTGCCCCTTGAAGCTGATGACGCTGAACGAATGCTGCTGGTAGCCAGCCGCAGCGTTCAGGTTGGAGAACGTGCCTAGAGTTGCCAGCACGGTGTTGGACGAATTGAGCACCTGGACCTGAAGTGTATCGTGGGCGGACGTGGTGGTAGTTTCCGCTGTGTCAATGTGCAACCAGAAACTCAAGGTTGCAGTCGTGACAGTGGACGGAATGGTCACCGTTTGGGTGGCTGAGTCGGTGTGGCTCTGACCATAGCCATCCAGCCATGCATCCCAGGCGCCGCTGTGCGGAGGCTCAGAGGACGAGTTATTGATTACCGCCGGAGTGAGCGTCCAGGGCGCGGTGTTGGTCCCGTTCTCAAATCCGGGATTACCCAACAGTTGCTGCGGCGCGTTCGAACTCACTGTAAGGCTGATCGTGGTTGTATGGGTGAGCGTACCGGACGTCCCAGTGATGGTGATGGTACTCGTCCCGGTGGTAGCGGTGCTGCTGGCTGTGAATGTCAGAACGCTGGCGGATGTGGTCGGATTCGTTCCGAACGTAGCCGTCACGCCGCTGGGCAGGGCGGAATTAGACAACGTTACAGCTCCGGTGAAGCCACCTGAGTCCGTCACCGTGATCGTGCTGCTGCCGCTGGCGCCCTGCGTAACCGTCAAGCTCGCCGGCGAGGCCGAGAGCGAGAAGTTGGGCGTTGCCACAGCATTCACCGTGAGCGAGATGGTGGTGGTATGAGTCAGCGTGCCGGAAGTTCCGGTGATGGTCACCGTCGAGGTTCCAGTGGTCGCGGTGGAACTCGCAGTGAGCGTCACAGAACTGGTGGACGTGGTTGGATTGGTTCCGAAGGTCGCGGTAACGCCCGCCGGCAAACCTGAAGCAGCCAGGCTTACGCTTCCTGTGAATCCACCCGACGGAGTGACGGTAACCGTGCTGCTCCCGCTGCTGCCTTGCGTAACCGTCACGCTGGCTGGCGAAGCGGACAGAGTGAAGTTAGGCGTAGATGCGGCTGGGGGTAAGACGCAATTGTTCGCCGCATTGGAAAATTCCAATTGAATGGTGTAGGTAGTGCCGTTGGCCACGTACGAACCCTGCTGGCCGTTGCAGATGTCGCCAATTTCACCATTGGTCATGTCATACCATGCCAGGGGAGCGGCGAAGGTGGTTGCGATGCCGACATCAGCGTCCGTAATCGCTTCTGTCAATTCGTGGCTGGTCACTGATGTGTAATTGCCGAAGGTTGTGGATGTGCCGCATCCTGTGGCGCAACCGCTGCCTGCCTGCATGTCCGGAAGTACTCCGTAAAGAATATTCTTCGAGTTAAGAGTAGTGGAGGTCGTGCCGTGGTAGGCGCAGAAACCGCCCCCCACGCAGCTTGAAGTTCCACCTTGCGTGATGGTCTTTCCTGGGGGGAAGTAGATCATGTAAATAGTATTCACGTTGCCTGCGGCATCAAGAACCGGAGTTGGCAGGTGTCCGGCGCTGATTTGGGCCAGAAGTTCCGCCTGGATATTCGTATCGTCAATAGTGGAACCGTTGTTGGCTGCTGACGGAACAATCTGGAATAGTCCGTCGAACGTGCCATTCCCAATCGTCTGATTCGTGCCTCCCGAAGCAGGAGTGCTGTACTGGCTCAGCAAAGTGATGTACCCGCTGCTGGCGCCGGTGAGGTCGCTGAAGAAGTTGCCCATGGTGGGGGTGGTGTTTCCAGCAACTTGCGCGTTATAAGAACCGCTTCCATACAACACTTGCACCACATGAACATTCGAAATCACCGGCCCCCCAAAGTAGGTGAGGTGCGCGCCGGCGGGAGCCGCAAATCCTACCGCTCCGTTTGCCATGGGAGCTCGGAATGGAACACCGTGCTGGAGGACATTAAATACAGGCAGAGTCTGAGTTGGTTGAGGTTGTTGGGTGCCAGTTGCGCTTCCCGGGGTATTTGCCGGTGAAACCTGTGCCAGTATTGGCAGGGCTGCGGAAATCAGGAAGACACATAGAAATAACGCTGAACCGCGTAACAATCGGGACATTCTTGCCTCCTTGGCTTGTCTTTCGAGAATGGTGGGTTGGCTGAGTGGAGCTCGCAATTCTGCGTTCTGGGACGAAGCTCAAACCGGGGACCGAATGGGAAATAGGATCCTCCTCGATTCTTTCAGTTGGTGATTGCCGGTTTCAGGATTTCAGACTGAGAGAGAGAGCAGTCCTCGAAGGTGAAGAACTCAAGCTCGAACAGATCCCTGATATGCAGTGCACCCCGTCAGCTCTCAAAGGCTACTCCTATGACTGCTATTTCGTCAAAAGAAAAATGTTGCGGGAAGTACTCATGGATATCCATGCCAAAACGGGAAGCGCCGGGAGCATAGACCCTCTGCTGTCCCCTGTCGCATACCCCGGTGGGCGTAGGTAACCCGTAGCCTATCGCACCGCCTGAAAGAAGAAACCCGGCTCATGGTTTGAGCCGGGTTCCTGGCGCTTCTCTTGTTTGTAAACAACTATTGGATGGTTAGAGTCGCACTGGTTGAATGACTCAAACTGCCACTGGTGCCGGTGATGGTGAGTGTGCGGGTCCCTCGTGTCGCCCTGCTGCCAACGCTTACTCTCAGGGTTGAAGTTCCCGAACCAGTGACCGACGTCGGACTAAAGGTTCCGGTCACCCGCGACCCTAACCCGCTGACGCTCAGGCTTACCGCCCCGGCAAACCCATTCTGCCCCGTGATGGTTACGGTGTAGTTGCCTGACGAACCCCGGGTGACCGTGAGAGCAGATGGCGAAACCGATATTGTGAAATTCGGGTTACCCCCTGCTGCATTCACTGTGAGTGAGATCGTGGTGGTATGGGTGAGTGTTCCGGACGTTCCAGTGATGGTCACTGTCGAAGTTCCGGTGGCCGCAGTCGCACTCGCTGTGAACGTCACAGTACTGGTGGACGTGGCCGGATTGGTTCCGAAGGCAGCGGTAACGCCTGCCGGCAAGCCTGAAGCAGACAGGCTAACGCTTCCCGTGAAGCCGCCCGACGGCGTAACGGTGATCGTGCTGTTCCCGCTGCTGCCTTGCGTAACCGCCAGACTGGCCGGAGAAGCAGACAGACTGAAGTTAGGTGTTTGACTGCCCGCAGGAGGCAAAACGCAATTGTTCGCAGCATTGGAGAATTCCAACTGGATTGTGTAGGTGGTGCCGTTGGCGACGTACGAACCTTGCTGGCCGTTGCAGATGTCGCCAATTTCACCGTTTGTCATGTCATACCATGCCAGAGGAGCGGCGAAAGTGGTCGCGATGCCGACATCCGCGTCCGTAATGGATTCTGACAATTCGTGGCTGGTCACCGATGTGTAGTTGCCGAATACACTGGATGCGCCGCAGCCGCTAGAGCAGCCGCTGCCGGCCTGCATGTCCGGCATTACACCGTACAGAATGTTCTTCGAGTTAAGAGTAGTGGACGTCGTGCCGTGATAGGCGCAGAAACCGCCCGCCACGCAGCTTGAAGATCCGCTGAGCGTGATGGTCTTTCCCGGTGGGAAGAAGATCATGTAAAGGGTGTTCACGTTGCCCGCGGCATCAAAGATCGGCGCCGGCAGGTGTCCGCCACTGATCTGGGACAGCAGCTCCGCCTGGATTTGCGTATCGTCGATCGTCGAGCCGTTGTTGGCTGCTGACGGAACAATCTGGAATAGCCCGTCAAACGTGCCGTTGCCGATCGTTTGATTCGTGCCACCCGAAGCCGGCGTATTGTACTGGCTCAGCAGAGTGATGTACCCGCTATTGCTACCGAGGATGTCGCCATAGAAGTTGCCCATGGTCGGCGAGGAGGTTCCCGCAACTTGTGCGTTGTAAGAACCGCTTCCGTACAATACCTGCACCACGTGAGCGTTCGAAATTACTGGCCCCCCAAAATAGGTGAGATGAGCGCCGGCGGGCGCCGCAAACCCTACCAGTGCGCTCGCGGCGGGATCGCGGAATGGAACAATGTGCCGAGGGACATTCAGTACAGGCAGAGTCTGGCTTGGTTGAGGTTGTTGGGCATCAATGCCGCTCCCTGGAGTATTTGCTGGTGAAACTTGCGCCAGGGTTGGCAGGGCTGCGGAAATCAGGAAGACGCACAGAAGTAACGCTGAACCACGCAACAATCGGGACATTCTTTGGCTCCTTGTATAGGACGGATTGAGTTTGCGGTACTGGGCTCAGGGACAGCGGAAGCTCAAACCAGAGACCGCGGAGCAAACGGGAAGCTGGCCCTCATTGAGTTTTTCAAGTTAAGGATCGCCGGTTTCAGGACTTCTGGAATGTCAGGGCACGATTGGTCTCGTCCCGGACGGGCGGAGAAAATACAATCCTCGAGGCCGAAGAACTCTGGCTCGAACAGCTCACTTGATACACGTGGCATCCCGTCAGCTACAAACACGCACAAACTGTACTACTCTGGATAGCGTTCGTCAAAGAGATTGCGAGAAATACTCATGGCCCATGCCATAACCTGTAACCTGTCGTGTGCGGTTGCAGCATCGGTGCCTGGCCTGCTACATTCGCCGGAAGATACGGGCAGGGAATCACTTCCCAGGCGCCATTCGTTCGGAGGAGGTTGCATGAAGAGGGCCCTCATTACCGGCGTAGCCGGCCAGGATGGAAGCTATCTGGCGGAATACCTCCTCGCCCAGGGCTACCATGTCTTTGGCATACTGCGATCAGAGGTGACTGCCGCTCAGAACCTGAAAAATGTCATGGACAAGGTCCACCTTCTCTATGGTGACCTGACAGACCAATTGTCATTGTTGGCCGCAGTCAAGAAATCTGAACCGGATGAGATCTACAATCTTGCCGGCCAGCCATTCATTCCCAATAGCTGGCTGTGCCCGCAGGAAACCATGGACGTGAACGTAGGAGGCGTGGCGCGCCTGCTCGATATCATTGAGAGGACCGATCGCCGCATCAAGCTGTACCAGGCCTCCTCATCGGAAATGTTTGGCAATCATCGTGGCCCCTGCAACGAAGATACGCCGATGTTCCCCACCAGCCCGTACGGCGTCTCGAAATTGGCCGCCCACCATCTTTGCCGGGTCTACCGCGAAAAGGGATTGTTCGCTGTTGGCGGCATCCTTTTCAACCATGAGTCGCCTCGCCGCGGACCGGAGATGGTGACCCGGAAAATTACCCGGCACGTAGCTTCCTGGATGCATGGGAGCCAGGAACCTCTGCGCCTCGGCAGGATTGATGTCTGCCGGGATTGGGGCTTCGCCGGAGACCACGTTGAGGCCATGCACCGCATGCTCCAGCAGGAACAGCCCAGGGATTACGTGATCGGTACGGGTGAAAGCCGAAGCGTGAAAGAATTTCTTCACTGCGCGCTGGAAGCGGCAAGAATTCCCTACGAGTCCGTCGCCCACCTGATCGGGCAGGACGAAGCCTTTGTGCGCGATAACGAGATTCACTTCCTCAGAGCCGACCCGAGCCAGGCCCGGCGTGAACTCGGCTGGGAGCCCCGCACCACTTTTGCCCAACTGGTAGAGATGATGGTGGATGCCGACTGTGCGGCACTCTCCAGAAGTGCGGCGAAGATAGCTTCAAGTCAGATGACGGCTTGACCACCAAAAAATACAGGAGGGCGGCCTTGCTGCCAGTCGTCCTCCTGCTCAGGTCGTAGAGCTAGGGTAGAGAGCCCAGGCCAGATTGAACCGTGTTTGCAAAGTTAAAGCTGTTCGAGGCGTCCCAGTTGATAGACCACGTCATGGCCCCGCGAATTGTGGGCCACATGGTGGGCGGTTTAAAGGTGCTGCAGTTCGTGCCCATAGCCAGGCAATCCAGCGCCGAGACTACCACCGAGGGCGCAACTACACCGCTCCCGGCGGCGCTCGCCGATGCCGGCGCACCCAGGCCGATCTGGTCGGGACGCAGGTTGCTTTGCAATTGAATGCATGCCAGCGCAGTGAAGAAATTCTCCGCCCCCTCCGCGTACACATTGCCATCACATCCATTCATGGTGCCCGAGTTGTAGTACTGGGTATTCATGATGGTGAGAATGTTGCTGATGTTCAGCGCGAGTTGGAAGTAATCGCCACCGGTTGACTGCACGTCAATGGTTTGCGGCGCCAGGGTGATGATCAGTCCTGGGTTCATGCCGGCTAGCTGCTCCAGCGCGCTGGCCATCGAGGTGGGATTCACGCCGTTCTCCAGATCAATGTCTACGCCGTCAAATCCGAACGTAGTCATCAACTGGTGAACGCTATTGGCAAAGTTCGCGGCGCTGGTTGAATCGGAGACGCTGATGGTGCCGTTCTGGCCGCCGACCGAAATGATGACCTTCTGGCCGCGGCTGTGCGCCGTTGCAATGTCCGACGTGAATTGCGCGGCTGTGTACCCGCCTGAGATGCAGGAGGAGAGCCCGGAATCGATGCTGAAATCTACCGCTCCCGGAGTCGTCGTGGCATTGGCGAAAGCTACCGCGATGATGTTATAGCTCGTGGGTACGTCGCTGATGCGCAGGCATGCGGCGCTGTTGCTGAAGTCCTGCCAATACCCCATCAGGAGATGCTTCGGCAGCCCGACCGTTGGAGTTGGTGAAGGCGAAGGAGTCGGAGTTGGACTGGGGGTAGGAGTAGGACTAGGAGTGGGTGTTGGCGTCGGCTTTGGCGTGGGTGTAGGAGTTGGCGTAGGACTGGGCGAGCCGCTGCACGAGACCGGAAGTCCCCACGGGTCGCCACTGCCGGCTGGGCCGCTGTTCCCCCGAGTCGTCGGGTTCTGGTTCTGCGTCCAGAAAGCGGCCGTGTAGTTGTTGCTGCCCACACTGGCCACCATGCCGCCCGTATAAGCCGTCGCAGCGTTCCACGCCGCAGCGCAACCGCCGCCTCCGCCTGAAGGTGTGGGAGTCGGAGTCGGAGTTGGTGTGGGCGTTGCTTTGGGTGTTGGAGTTGGGGTCGGAGTTGGAGTCGGCGTCGGCGTCGGCGTCGGAGATCCGCTTACCGGTTGCCACAGTGCAGGCACATTTGGAGGCTCCCATCCCACCATGGATGTATGGGCCTGAATACATTTGTATTCCACCCCGTTGAACATAACCAATGCGCCCACGGCATAAGCCGTGTTCGGCTGCCACGCAGGAATTGTCTGCGCGGACGATGGGACAGGAATGGTGCACAGCGCGATTCCTATGCAAAGCAGGACCAATAGCAGTCGCTTCATGATCGAATCTCCTTTTTGGGGGAAAGTGGACTAGCAACAGGTGGGCGGACAGGGACATCGCTTAGGAGGCGCGTTTTCCTGGCCGGCAAGGGAGTTCATGAGCATGTACACCAACAGGTGCGGAGGTGGGAGCTTGCGGCAAAGAGCGCGGAACTTGGAGCAGCAGCGCAACCACAAGCCGCTGGAGAGTTTAATGCAATTCGTTTATTAAATCAATTCAATTAATCGATTTAACGGATACTAATACAACCCTTCGCTTCGGCTTCGTGGATTCCACTCAAAGTGCCACTCGCTTGTTCCTTGCCGTGGCATACAAATGCAGGGATTGACGCCACAAGTTGATCCCTCCAATCGAAGGATGGCGAACGGAGCCCGGAACAATTGCAATCCGTATAATTGTGGGAGCACACAGGAGGTTCGGTCATGGGTCATTTGCAGCGTAGTCTGTTGTTGGGGGTGGTTCTGCTCGGCTTGGGGACGGCCGGCGCGCAAACCCCCGCGCGCCCGGTTGGTCGGGACCTGCAAGTGGAATTGGTTAGCGCCGTGAAGGCCAGGAAAGCTAAAGTCGGAGACGTGGTGACTGCCGTTACGGACGTCCCTCTAACGTTGCCCAAAGGACTGGTCGTTCCCGCCGGTTCCAGGGTCGTTGGTCATGTGCGCCGGCTTGATGCCGATTCAGGCGATGCTCATACCTCATTCATCGCGCTTTCCTTTGATGAGATAGAGATCAAAAAGGGACAGACGGTGCCTTTAAACTGCTTCGTTCGTGCGGCGCTCCTGCCGGCAATAAAAGGAACCACGGCCCAGGCTTCCCAGCAAGGGCAAAACCTGCCCCCGATGCAAGCTCCAACCCGCGACGGAGGAATGTCAAGCGGTGGCATGATGCCAAATAGCGGAACAAATATGGGCAACCCCAATCCCGGCGACTTAGTTTCGCCAACCGGTCAGCCGCAGGAGGGTGCTAAGCCCGTGGCTGCCCACACTGGCGAGGTGATTGGCATGCGCGGCGTTGAACTCGAGGTGACGAATCCTGACCACTTGTCGGTATTCAGGTCGGCACGCAAGAACCTTGAACTGGATGAAGGGTTGGAATTGATGCTTGTAGTGCTGCAGTAGCAGGAGCATTGGCGACTGTTTACTCGCTCGTCTCCAGCACCGCCGCCAGTTCTTCCCATTCCGCCATACACGCGGCAAGGTCGGCACGGTGCTGCGTCAAAGCATCCGACTGGCGTTTGGTTTCCTCAACGCTGACGAAAGTCTGCAGCGCGGTTTCGGTATCGGCGACGGCAGCTTCCAGTCGCACGATCTCCTCCTCCAGTTCCTGGCACCGGTCTTTCATCTGCTTGAGTTTGATGGGGTTCAGGCGCTTCTGTTTGGGCGCTGATTCCGGCGCATCCACTGCTTCTGGCTGGGGCGGCGTAATGGAAGATTTGGCTGTGCCATTGCCCATGGCGGCGTTGTCTGCGGCCGGCTGCTGATGGCCCTCTTTCCGCCAGAGATAATCCTCGTAGTTGCCGGGAAAGACCTCAACCCGCCCATCGCCGATCTCAAAGACTCTGGTGGCCAGCTTGTCAATGAAATAGCGGTCGTGCGAAACAAATACTACCGTCCCGGTGAACTCCTGCAACGATTCCAGTAGCACATCCTTGGCGCGCAGGTCGAGATGGTTGGTGGGCTCATCCAGCAGCAGGAAATTCGATGGATGGAGCAGCATTCGCGCCAGCGCATAGCGGTTGCGCTCGCCTCCGGAGAGAACGCTTATGGTCTTGAAGACGTCATCCTCGGAAAACAGGAAGCAGCCCAGCAGGCTGCGCAGCTCCGTCTGCGTGGAACGCGGCGCAAATTCAAACAGGTCGTCCAGCAGCCGCACTTGCGGATTCAGCGCCTTATATTGGTCCTGGGCAAAATAATCCACGTCTACGTTGTGTCCCATCCGGACCTCGCCTGCCGTGGGCGAGTCCAATCCAGCCAGCAGCCGGATCAACGTTGACTTGCCTGCCCCATTCACGCCGACCAGCGCTATGCGGTCGCCGCGCTCGATCACAAAATTCACTCCCGCAAAAACCTGCTTGGCGCCGTAACTCTTGGCCAGCTCTTTGCCTTCGACCACCATGCGTCCACTCGCTGGAGGCTGCGGAAACGAGAAATGAATGGTCTTCTCATCCTGGGGAACCTCAATCTTCTCCATCCGTTCCAGCTCTTTGATCCGGCTTTGCACCTGCTTTGCCTTGGTCGCCTGGTAACGGAAGCGGTTGATGAATGCCTGGAGCTGTTCGGCCTTTTCCTGCTGGTTGCGGTGCGCGGCTTCAAGCTGCGCGCGGCGTTCAGCCTTCTGTGCCAGAAATTTCTCGTAGTTTCCGGAATAGAAATGGACTTGCTTATTCCACACTTCCGCAATCCTGTTCACCGTCACGTCCAGAAAATAGCGGTCGTGAGAAACCAGAACGTAAGCGTGGGGATATTTCACCAGATACTGCTCCAGCCAGTTGCGTGATTCCAGATCCAGGTGATTTGTTGGCTCGTCGAGCAGCAATAGGTTTGGCTTGGCCAGCAGCAGCTTGGCCAGGGCAATGCGCATCTGCCATCCGCCGGAAAACTCTTCCGTCCGGCGCTCCCAGTCTTCTTTCCTGAAGCCCAGGCCACTCAAGACAACTCCTACCTCGGCTTCAATGCCGTAGCCGTCGCGGGAGTGCAGCTCCGCCTGGATATGATGGAAGCGCTCGGCAATCTGAGCGTACTCCGGACCCTCGTGCGCAACTTCGCCCATGCGGTGCGCCAGTTCTTCCTGTTCGCGCTGCATGGCATGGATCTGGCTGAAGACCGAGAGGCATTCGGCAAAAACGGTGCGCCCGGAGAGTGTCAGGCCGTCCTGGGGCAGATAGCCGCTGACGATCCCTTTTTGGCGGCTCATGCTGCCGTAGTCCAGTGATTCCGTTCCAGCGAGCACCTTCAACAATGTGGTCTTGCCGGTGCCGTTTGCCCCCACCAGGCCCACGCGGTCACGGGGCGTAATCAGCCAGTCAAGCCCCTGAAAGAGGATTTTCGGGCCAAAACGTTTACCGGCTTGGGCGAACTGGAGCACAAGATTAGTGTAACCAAACCAGTTCAGTTCAGCGTTGACATCCAACTCGGCAATTGGGTATTCTTGAGACTCGCTGCTCATGCAGTTTGCCCGCCCTTGTGTCTTCCCTTCAGGAAGTAGCTATGCGGTGTAATCGAGCGGTTATTTCTTAGCGTCTTTATTCTCAGGAGTTTGAAGCATGGCAACCCGTTTTCCAAGCGGGCAGGAAATTGCGCGCAAATGGTATGTAGTGGATGCCTCGGGGCAGACTCTCGGCCGGCTGGCTTCGAAAGTCGCCCGGATTCTTTCCGGCAAGGAGAGTCCCACTTACACGCCCTTCCTGGACACCGGCGACCACGTAATCGTGATCAATGCGGAGAAGATCCGTGTGACCGGCGTAAAGAGCGAGCAGAAGGTCTATCGCCACTACACCGGGTTTCCCGGCGGCTTGCGCGAAGAGGAGTTCCGCAAGCGCTTTGATCGCCGTCCTGACCGGGTGGTGCAGGATGCCATTCTGGGTATGTTGCCCAAGACCAAGCTTGGCCGCAGCATGGGCAAGAAGCTGAAAGTTTACAAGGGTGGCAAGCACGGCCATGAAGCACAAAAGCCTGAGGCTCTGGCCTTGGCTTAAGAAGGCCGGGAAGCGCAGCGGCAGTAAGTGAAGATTCTTTTACGGAGTGGATAATTAAGAGATGGCTGAAACAGTTCAGTATTACGGTACGGGACGCCGCAAATCGAGCGTAGCCCGGGTCTTCCTGCGTCCGGGCAGCGGCAAGTTTCAAGTGAACGGGCGAGCTTTCGAACAGTATTTTCCCTCGGACGCGCAGCGTGTTGAGGTGCGCCAGCCTCTGGTCACCAGTGAAACCACCGCGGCTTTTGATGTGGTGGCCAGCGTTTCCGGAGGCGGCGTGAATGGCCAGGCCGGAGCTCTCAGGATGGGCATTGCCCGCGCGCTGCTCGAGTTCAACATAGAATTGCGCAAGAAATTGAAGGCGGAAGGCTTTCTCTCCCGCGATGCCCGCTGCAAGGAGCGCAAGAAGTACGGACAGAAGGGCGCGCGCAAACGCTTCCAGTTTAGTAAGCGCTAGCGTGGATTTCATGAGACACGGTGGTTACAATCCGGGCTCCCCAGCACGCACCGGTTTTGTGCCTGGTGGGGTGGAGTTTAGTAAGCTCTAGCTTTTGGAGTTTGGCCTGGCCGCTTGGGGTCCCGCGGGCGGTAAGGCTGGCAGTGAATCGGGACCAAAATCTTCCCTCCCGCTCTGCCGGGAGCGGACAGGGGAATCAATCCCGAGCGGGCAGGATGGCCGCGAAGGATGCAATTCACTAAGGAGGTAATTTGGCTAATATCACCATGAAAGAACTGCTCGAAGCGGGCGTCCACTTCGGGCACCAGACCAAGCGCTGGAACCCCAAGATGAAGGAATACATCTTCGGGGAGAGGAATGGAATTTACATCATTGACCTGCAAAAGACGCTCAAGATGTTCAAGGACGCGAGCAAGTTTGTGCAGGATGGGGCCGCGGAAGGCAAGACGGTCCTGTTTGTCGGCACCAAACGCCAGGCGCAGGACGCTATTTCCGAAGAGGCTCACCGCTGCGGAATGTTTTACGTGAACAACCGCTGGCTTGGCGGGCTCCTTACCAACTGGGTCACCGTACAGAAATCTGTCAAGCGGCTCAAGGAGCTTGATGAAATGGCCACCGATGGCCGTTATGAGTTGCTGCCCAAGAAAGAAGTCATCAAGCTGGAGCGCGAGCGCAAGCACCTGCAGGCGAACCTTGCAGGCATCAAGGATATGAGCCGGCTCCCGGACATCCTCTTTGTCATTGATTCCAACAAGGAAGCGATCGCGGTGAAAGAGGCCCGCAAGCTGGGTATCCCGGTCGTGGCCGTGGTGGACACCAACTGTGATCCTACTGAGGTGGATTGGGTGATACCTGGAAATGATGACGCCTTGCGCGCCATCCGCTTATTTGCTTCCAAGGTTGCCGATTCCATTGCTGAGGGCGTTCAGGTTGGCACTGACAAGCAGACCGCTGAAATTGCCGGCGCTGTTGCCGCTCAGGCCGCTCAGGCTGAAGCTGCTTCCGCCGCCGCTGCAGAAGCCGCCGCCCAGGCTCCCGTCGCAACTGTGACCACGTCCGCTGATCTGGTTGAGGAAGAAGAGCTCAACATGGAAGAGGTGCTTGGCGGCAAAATACGCAAGGCGCCCGCGGCGGCAGAAGCACCTGTGGACGTCCCTGAACTGGACGTGGCCGCTCACAAGAGCCACTGACGGAATTTCAGGTACAACCTGCCTGTAAATATCAACGGAAAAACCCCCGAGGGGGGCCAATCCCTTCGCGGGGAGAGTCTTATCCAGAGGTAGAAGATCGATGAAAACGGAAGGTACTATGAGCGGCACCACAGCAGCGCCCGGCGATAGTGACGGGAAAAATGTATCAGCCGCGCAGGTAAAAAAACTGCGTGACCTCAGCGGCGCTCCCATGATGGACTGCAAGCACGCGCTCACGGAGTCCAAGGGCGATGTGGAGCAGGCCATGGTTTTGCTGCGCAAGAAAGGCATTGCCACGGCCGCCAAGAAAGCGACTCGCATCACCAGTGAAGGCTCTGTCGGCAACTACATCCATGCTGGCGGCAAAATCGGAGTGCTGGTTGAGATCAACTGTGAGAGCGACTTTGTCGCCCGTACGGATGATTTCAAGGACCTGGTGAAAGATGTTGCCATGCACATCGCTGCCGCCGATCCCAAGTTCGTGCGCAAGGAGGATGTGACTCCGGACGCGTATGAAAAAGAGAAAGAAATCTACCGCGCCCAGGCGGCCTCAACCGGCAAGCCGGCCAATGTGGTGGAGAAGATCGTGGAAGGCAAAATGGCAAAGTTCTACGAAGAGGTCTGCCTGTACGATCAGCCCTTTGTGAAAGAACCGGGCATCACCGTAAGCCAGTTGATCGCCAGCAAGGTCGGCAAGCTGGGCGAGAACATCTCCGTGCGCCGCTTCGCCCGCTTCAAGGTGGGTGATGTGGGGGAGACCGTAGCCATCAGCAAGCCACAACAGGAGAGCAGTACTTAACCTGTTCGCCTCCGGCTTCTAGCGAGAGAGCGGCAACGCAAGTTGCCGCTTTTGCTTTTTGCGCGACTGTGTGGCATAGCGTGGCAAGCCCACAGGACACAAAACGAGACTCAAAAAAACAAGGAGTGGACCGCAGCCGCCCCCGGTGCGTCTTTAGGTTTTGCTGTTGCTCTGGCCTTTGGCCAATTCCCAACTGCTTTCTCATCAGCGGAACAGGAGCGAAGCGAATTCGACTAGATTGCGCCGCCATACCATCCACGTGTGGGCCCCGGGCGTCTCAATCTCCGTCACCTTCACTCCCCTGGACTTCAGCCACCCGCGCAGGTTGCGGTTGGCGGTAATGAGTCCATCCTCGGTTCCACACGCTATCCACAGCAGCCGAAGGCGCGGGTTTGTGTTGGCATCCAGGCCGGGAAAGTCTGATGCCAGATCATCCGGGATCCCGCCCGAACTGAAGCCGCCAACCCAGGCGAACTTATCGGGCGCATTCAATCCGGTTAACAAGGACTCCGCACCGCCCATGGATAATCCAGCCAAAGCCCGGCCAGAGCGGTCCCTGCTGGCCCGATACTCGCTTTCAATCCGAGGCATCACCTCTGTCAGCAGCGCTTCCCGGAATTTGGCAAAGTTGCGGTTTCGCAACTCCGTGTTGCTCCACACGCCCCACCCATGCCGTACCATCTCCATCGTGCCGTACCCGAGAGGCATCACTACAATCATCGGCCTGGCTTTCCCCTGCGCAATCAGGTTGTCGAGGATCACATTCGCGCGGCCCACGGCCGTCCAGCCGCTGGCATCGTCGCTGAACCCATGCAGCAGATACAGCACGGGATAGTTCTCTTTCGTTCTTGGATCGTAAGCCGGCGGAGTATAGACGTAGTAGTCGCGATCATCTCCCGCCACTGCCGAGCGATAGAAATGGTGGTGCACTTCGCCGTGCGGCACATCATTCACTTCCCATGGCAACGATGCTGGACCAGCCACGTGAACGGCGCTTTGCGGATTAAGGAAGTTTGGTTTGAGCAGCCAGTTGGATGGGTCAATTAAAGCCACGCCGTCGGCAACAAAAGAGTAGCCATAGTAATCGGGACTCAAGGGAGTGGTAGTCGTGCTCCAGATGCCTTGATCGTCTCTCTCCATTCCGAAAGGCTTGACCTGTCCTTCCAGCCTGAGCAGGACAGACTTTGCATTCGGGTCGCGAAGGCGGAAGGTCACGCTGTTGTCCGCATGGACTTCAGGGGAGATCACGGGCGGTGGCGCTTGGCCCAACGCAAGCGCAGTCAGCAAACTGCAACACAAAAATCCGCTCAAGCGGGTCATGATGGCATGGGAGTATACATCACACGGAACCACGCTCAATCAGGCCGATAGGTCACTTGCCCGCTCCGCTCGCCGGGCGCCTTAGGCCGTAGTTGCCCTTTCTGCTCAGCATGACTTGTCGCCCGTCCAACGCTCACAGAGGGGCACACTGAAACCAAACGGCTGACCATAAACTGTTACAATCGTCTCCACTTCCCATTTGGACAACTGGTTTACACAGCAAAGGAGAAACCTGCATGAGCAAGGTTTTACTGGCGTCACGCGCGCAATTGCGGTTGCTTTCGGCGTTCTCAATCCTATGCCTTCTCTGTTTAACCCCGCTCACGGCAAGGTCCCAGGATGCCTTTGCAGGAGTGTGGCGTTCGGGCACCGACCCTTACTACTTGTGGGCGGGCGTGGATTGGAACAGCTTCAACGCCAAGTGGGAAGAGTTGAGCAAGCAAAACCTGCGCCTCACCGACGTTGAGACCTGGGGTGAGGGCGCGCAGAGAAAGTTTTCCGGCGTTTGGCGCGCCGGCAGTGACGCCCATTACCTGTGGGTTGGAGTGGACTGGGATAGCTTCAACGCCAAGTGGCAGGAGTTGGCCAAACAAAATCTGCGCCTTACTGTGGTGAAGACTTACGTTGATGGCGGCCAGCGGAAATATCTGGGTGTCTGGCGGGCGGGCAACGATGCGCATTATCTCTGGGCCGGAGTGGACTGGGACAACTTCCATGCCAAGTGGGAGGAATTGAGCAAACAGGGCCTGCGTCTGGTGGACGTGGACACCTACATGGACGGCAACACGCGCAAGTACATTGGGGCGTGGCGGGCAGGCAACGACGCACATTATCTTTGGGCGGGAGTGGACTGGAACAGCTTTAACGCCAAGTGGCAGGAGTTGGGGAAACAAAACCTCCGCCTGACCGTTATCCGCACCTATATGGACGGCAACCAAAGACATTATCTTGGTGTCTGGCGGGAAGGCACGGATGGCTACTATCTGTGGGCGGGGGTGGATTGGGAAAACTTTCGTTCCAAGTGGAATGAGCTGGGCGGGCAGGGCTTGCGCCTCATCAAGATGGTGAGCTATCCCGGCTGCGGAAGCGATTGCGCCAATCAGGTAGTGGCGCCGAGTCCTTATGATTACCTCATCAGCGGGGATACAACCTGGTACCGCTGGCCGGTGACTCCCGACTCGTCCAGCGGTGACCATTTCATCCGGCTTTCCGCGTTGGCTATTACCGCGGCGCCCTTCACGCTGCCCTTTTCCGATACCGGTGTGACTCTCTTTCAGGGATGGCGCTACACCAATGGCAACTGGCATCATGCCACGGACTACGCCATTGACCTGAGCAAGACCTTCCAGGTCCGCGCCGCCGCTGCCGGCAAGGTAGTCTTTGTGGGATGGGACGACTGGTCGGGGAACACTGTGGTCGTCAGCCACGATGTTGGCGGTGTACAGGACGCATTCCGTACCATCTACATGCACATGCGCAATGGACCAGCCCACGATTGCGCCAATGCCTGGAGCCAGACCATCCCCTATCTGGATTCGCGTTCCGACTTGACCACGCAGGAGGCGGCGTACAAAGGCCATCTCAACGCCAGCGGCTGCCCACAGAACGCAGCCGGCAGGAACCCCACGGCGGCAAATTGGGGAACGAACACGGAGACGATTGCTGTGAAGGTGGGTCAGCAGGTGACGGCCGGAACTGTTTTGGGCTGGGCCGGAGACACCGGCCCCGGCGGCAACGGACACAACAACGCCCAGACCAACGTCCATTTGCACATATTTTTTACCCATCACGATCCGACCAACAATCAGTTTTACTTCTTTGATCCTTATGGGATCTTCGCTGAGCAGAAATGTTACCCCTCGGGAATCACCGGTGCGATTGGCGGCGTCTGCGCGCGTTATCCCAATGCCTGGAAGGGAGGCAAACCGCAATATCCCTAGCGCGGCAAGCCACAAAAAAAGTGAGAGTTGGATCGCAGCCGCCCGGCTGCGTCTACGTGACTCCTAAAACCGTCGCAGAAGAAAAAGAACTTGCCGAAACGCTATGGATCGGGGAGCATTCAAAACGTCCATCCGGCAACTTTCGTGGGAGATAACCAAGGTCAGAAGCCAAAGGCCAAGGCTAGGCAAGATGCTATTGCCAATTGCTAACTGCCTCCATTTATACTGAACGCACATGGCATTAGCTTTTAAACGTATTTTGCTCAAGCTTTCCGGCGAGGCATTGGCCGGAGATAAGGGATTTGGCGTCGAGACCAGCCGCATTCACGAGATTGCGGCTGAGATCAGGGACATTCACGAACTGGGCCTGGAGATTGCCCTGGTGGTGGGTGGCGGCAACTTCTTTCGCGGAGTGGCCGAACAGGCGCGCGATATGGATCGCGTATCCGCCGACCACATGGGGATGCTGGCCACGGTCATCAACTCTCTCGCGCTTCAGGACGCGCTGGAAAAACAGGGCGTCTATACCCGCGTAATGTCTGCCCTGGAGATGAACCAGATCGCCGAGCCCTTTATCCGGCGCAGGGCCTTGAGGCATTTGGAAAAAGGCCGCGTGGTCATCTTTGCCGGAGGCACCGGCAACCCTTATTTCTCCACCGATACCGCCGCCTCCCTGCGGGCCATGGAAATCAAAGCCGATGTGATCATGAAGGCCACCCGCGTGAACGGCGTGTACGATGCCGATCCCCGCATCGTAACCGACGCCAAGATGTTTGAGAGCATCACCTATCTGGACGTGCTCAAGCTGGGCCTGAAGGTCATGGACGCAACCGCTATCTCTCTCTGTCGGGAAAACAACCTGCCGATTCTGATCTTCAATCTGAACGTGCGAGGAAACATTAAGCGTGTGGTGCAAGGAGAGAGGGTTGGATCGCTAGTCTCCGCTTGATGCACATCCCAGAGGATCGGTGCACAGCGTCAACCGAGTCTTCAAAGGAAATGAACTTCGTTCGCTGCGGACGAAGTTGTGCATCCCCACCTAAGGCGGTGTGCATAAATAAGTACTTCAACTGAAAATTACAATGTGATAGCGTTTGCGAATGGTGATGTCTGCGGCAGGCATTCGGCGGCGTTACGCGGAATTATCGCCTGTTTTGGATGAACGCGGACGGCGTCGGT
>DATGJZ010000130.1:0-10276 GCA_035294925.1 Candidatus Angelobacter sp.
CCTCAACAACAAAGTCAAAGTCACTATGAGAAAATCTTACGGTTTTCGCACCTTCCGCATCACCGAACTCGCGCTCTATCACGTTCTTGGTAAACTGCCCGAACCGACACTCACCCACGATTTCTTCTGACGAATCAAATTTGTTAACGCTTCGATTTGGATATTGATTCCAGCACTTCGTCGCTCGCTTTTTCGCCCTTCAGTTTTTCGCGGCGTTCGGGCGTCAGGTCAAAATTTACGCCGTGCTCGTGAATCTGGTCGATGAGATGGGCTGGGGTCATATAGTTGCCCAGCATCAGTTCAATCTCTTCAAAAGTCAAGGCATCGGATTCTTTGCGTTCGGCCTGAATCTGCCGCGCTATCGCCTCTACCTGGTGCATCACCCGCAGAAAATTTCCACCGAGTATCTTGTGGATCTGGACGCGAGAGTATCCGCGCTCGTACAGGGCCTGGGTGATCCTGGGCAGGTCAGCGACTGAATCAATTCCTTCCGGCAGGGAGGTCACGCCATCAAAATCCGAGCCCAGGCCTACATGATCGATCCCCGCCACTTTGGCGATGTGGTCAATGTGGTCAATCAGTGATTTGAGCGGAGGCCGGGGAAACTGGGCTGCCCATTTCTTTTCAATGAATGCATATTCATCGTAGGTTACCGGGCTACCATCCGCGTGGGCGTGCGATTTTTTGAAGGCCTCCACCTCCGCGTCCCGCTGCCTGACGTTTTCCGGGTCCGAGGATGCTTGCCGGTGACTCTCATCCACAAAGGCGGAGTAGAAGTTGACCATGACCACGCCCTTGTTGATGGCCACGGCGCGCAGCATGGCATCGGTCATGTTACGCGGATGGTGGGTTAAGTCGCGCGAGGAAGAGTGCGAGGCAATCACCGGGGCGCGGCTGATGGTAAGAGTCAGAAAAAAAGTGTCGTCGGAGACATGGGAGATGTCCACGATCATGCCCAGGCGATTCATCTCGCGCACCACGTCTTTGCCAAAATCGGTGAGACCTTTGTGGTGTTGCACGCTGGGGTCATCAATGTCGCCGGAAGAGTCTGCCCATTCGTTGGTATTGGACCAGGTGAGAGTCATGTAGCGGACGCCCAGACGGTAGAAGTCGCGGAGCAACCGGATATCGTTCTCGATGGCATGTCCGCCTTCAATCCCCATGAGGGCGGCGAACTTGTGCTGCTGGTGGGCGCGCAGAATGTCAGCGGCGCTGAAGGCCATGGTCATTTTGTCAGGATGCCGCGCGGCCTGCTGGTAGACGCTATCAATCAGATCCATGGCGCGTCGGGCGTAGTGTCCTTTAAATTCCGGCTCTACCCAGATGGAAAAAAACTCGGCTGCCAGATTGCCTTTCTTGATTTTTCCGAGGTCTTCGTGACCTTCGGACACGGGGGTATCCTGTCCCAGGTCAAAATGTTCATCCAGGAAGCGCTGCGGGGTATCAGCGTGGGTATCAATGATGATGGCCGACTGGTGGATCCCCTGGGGCGAATCGGCGGTTTTTACAGGTTTCTTCTGTTGGGCAAGGACTAAAGTTGAAAGCAGAGCAAAGCAGATCAGCGATCCTGGTAGCGTCATTCCGCTACAAGTTTACCAGCCAACAGGCTTGTCTCGTGCCAATCTGTGTAACGGTCTGAGACCATCACGTGGAAGCACTTCTGCCGACGCTCTTCGGCGGCTTCTATCAACCCCTGGTCCCTCAAGTTCTTCAAGTAGTCTTCCATGAATTTGTGCTGGGCCGGAGTCAAGCCTCGCCTTGCCAGATCAACGGTGATCCCGGCCAGGTGGGAGCTGGCGACCTCGCCCAATTCCGGGGCGGCATTGCGATTGTGGCGGCGCAGTTTTTGCTGTTGCTCCATGGTGCGCACCGCAGAGTTGACTTGCATGGGCTGACCAAACTCTTTGTAGTATGCAGCGCTCATATCCTCAAGGAATTGGTTGGTCCAGGGACGGCAATAACGCTTATCCGGCAGGATTGCGGGGCTGACACGAAGGGCCGAAGTTTCTTTGATTTCCACCAACTCCTGCATGTGGACCAGTTCTTCCAACTGGGCCTGATCGGCTATGCGGGGCAGTTGCAGGCGGTCAATCTCTTCGTTCTGGCGGAGCTGCGATTCATGCGAGCCCTTCAGGACGGGGTTCCAGACTACACGGCGCAAATGCGCGTGATGGCGGTGAACCCGGGTTAACCGGTTTACGGCCGCGGCTCGAGTTGTGGCTGACAGAGCCACCAAAATGACGGCAGAGAAAGTGAAAAGAGTGGTCTTGGCCTTCATCGTTGTTTATATCCCCGTTGCAAGCAGAAAACCCAAGGCTCTTACTTGGATGTGAGATTCTAAACCAGAGCTGCCGGGATTGCCACTAAGTTATTTATCCTAAACGAGAAACCCTTCGGGCAACCCGCGCGGGTGGTCTTTGGTAATAACGCGGGCGAACGGCTTGGCAGGAAGGCGGAGGGCGCCCCTCTAACAGGGCTAAAAGCCCGCTTGAGACCCGCAAGAGCCCCCGTTTTGCCCGTTCTCCTGTCGTGAAGTTCCCGGTATCTAATGAACTCCATAAGGAGATAAGCCATGAGAAAGCTGTTATTTACGGTTTTGGTTCCATTCCTGGCGTTGCCCAGCGGTCTGGCCCAAACTCCGGATGAGGCGATTTAGCCGTCGACAAAAAGGCAATAACCGAAAAGGCACTAAGGTCACGTTGCCGCGCTACCCGCCTTGTCTTACGCTAGCGACAACCTCTTTCCAAAAAGGATTTGCATGAAACGCCCAATGGGATTGCTGTTAGTTGTCCTGATTTCGATGCTTACGTGGGCACAAACGCCGGATTGCGCCTCCTTAACTCAGCAAGCGCTGGAGATCAGCGGGGTGACTCAGGAACTCGACCAGATGGCGCAAACAATCGGTTCTGACGACTATCTTCGCCAGATGGCCGGTGGCAAAGCAGATAGCGCGGACTTCAAAACGGTTTTTGAGCCCACGATGCGTAAGAATCTCGATGGGCCATCGCTCAAAAAGGAACTACTGCGCCGGGTGGTGGCCCGCTGCAAGCCTGAGCAGATGAGCCAGACGATCCAGGAGATGCAGTCCCCGTTTGTGAGTCGCATGCTCCAACTGGAAGCCGCGAGGTATACGCCCGAGGGCCAGGAAAAGATCAAAAAGTACATGAGGATCATCCAAATTGCGCCGCCACCGGACTCACAATTGGATTCAGCCAACGCCTTTGACAGGAAGGTGGGAGTGACTGATTTCACGGTTGATTATCTTTTCGCTGTCACGCGCGGGATGCTGAAGGGCGAGGGCGCTCCGGACGATGTGCTGACGCAAATGCAGGAACATCGCAAGCAGATGAAAGCACAAATCCAGGGCACGATTCTGGCTTCCATTCTGATGACGTACAGCGGCGTGAGCAAGCCCGACCTTGCGAAGTATGGTGACGAATTATCTTCCGGTTCCTTGAAGTGGTATTACGATGCCGTCCACCAGTCCTTCGTGGAAATGCTGGAACAGCGTTCCGAGGCGATTGGGCAGGACATTAAGGCTGCGGCGCTGGCGAAACAGACCGCGAAAGCGGACTGATCGATAGCGGCTGGCGGATGATGCAACCACGGAGTCATCCCCGGAAGAAATCCTTCAGGGCCTGTTTGATGACCTCGCGCCCGGTATCGGAAATGGCCTTGGTCAGCGGGATCTCCTTGGGGCATACCTCTACGCAATTCTGGGCGAAGCCGCACTCCTGGATTCCGCCGTCTCCCATTAACGCTTGAAGCCGCTCATGTTTCAGGGCTTTGCCCGTGGGGTGCTGGTTGAACAGACGCACCTGGGCAATGGTGGCTGCGCCGACGAACCCAGTTTGCTGGTTGAACTGCGGACATGCCTCCATGCAGCAGCAGCAGGAAATGCAGCGCGAGATGGGGTAGGCCTCTTCCTGTTCCTTGGGATAGACACGTGGGCCTGGACCAAGGTCGTAGGTGCCATCCACAGGGACCCAGGCTTTGGCGCGTTTCAAGTTTTCAAACAAAACGCTGCGGTCCACTTGCAGGTCGCGCAAGATAGGAAACTTGCTGAGAGGCTCAACGCGGATGGGCTTTTCCAGCTTGTCCACTAGAGCGGAGCAGGCCATGCGCGCCCTGCCATTGATAAGCATGGCGCAGGAGCCGCAGACCTCTTCCAGGCAGTTCGAGTCGTAGGCGATGGCGGTGGTGGGAAGGCCGCCCCGCGTGACCGGATTGGCGGCGATCTCCATCATGGCCGAGATCACGTTCATGCCGGGCTTCCAGGTAAGTTCAAACTCTTCCCAGCGCGGCTTGGTCTGAGGATTCTCCTGGCGCTTGATTTTCAAAATGATGGTCTTTGCCATCAAGTCTCCCGTGCCGCGTAAGATTTCAGCATGCTCATCAGCCCATTCAGGACGGTAATGATTCCAAACGCGCCATAAAACCAGCTATGCTGCCGCACCGCAGCCCAAATGAATACACCGCCGAGAACAAGAAACACGATGGCTATTCCTTTGTAGAATCCCGGCGAGCTGCGTTGTGGCTGGTCCATGGAAAAAGAAGCCCTTGGCCTTTGGCTCAAAGCAACAGCAAAAACAAAAAATCTTTGGCCGCGAATGCCCGTGAATCAAAGCGAATCAGCGCAATTTATAATTAAAACCATCGATTCCTTCATTCGCGTCCGCGTTCATTCACGGCTAAATCTGCTTTTCGCTTTTCCTGACTGCTAAACACTAAGAACGAACGGCTGCTTTACTTTGCCATGTCGTACCTTCGTGGCCTGGGTGGAATCAGCGAAATGTCTACCGGCTCGAACTCGAATCTTGGCTCGTCCACGTCCGGGGCGAAGCAGGCTTTAGTAGTCTTGAGCCAGTTTTTATCATCGCGTTCCGGATAGTCGGGCTTGTAATGGGCGCCGCGGGATTCGTTCCGCATACCCGCTCCCTGGGCAATCACCCGCGAAAGCTGCAGCATGTTGTAAAGCTGCCGGGTGAAAGCAAATGACGTATTCGCCCACATGCTCTTATCGCTCAGATTGATGTGGTTGAACCGGCCCAGCAGCTCGACAATTTTTGCATCAGTTTCCTTTAGTGCCCGGTTATAGCGGATGACCGTACAGTTCTTGGTCATCAGCTCACCCAACTCGCGCCACAGCCGGAAGGGATTCTCATTGCCTGAAGAAGTCATCAGGCGATTGTTGAACTCTCCCTGGCGTTTCTTTTCTCCATCGAATACCGCGCTGCTTACGCCGTCGGTGGATTTCATATTGTTTTTGGCGTACGAAATGGCTTGCGGTCCGGCCACAAATCCTCCCCAGATGCAGGAGACCAGCGAGTTTGCTCCCAGCCGGTTGGCGCCGTGATAGCCGTATTCGCACTCTCCGGCGGCAAAGACTCCCTTGATGTTGGTGGCCTGCTTAAAGTCCACCCACAGCCCGCCCATGGTGTAGTGCATGCCGGGAAAGATTTTCATCGGGACTTCGCGGGGATCGTCGCCTACGAATTTCTCATAGATCTCCAGAATTCCTTCCAGCTTGCGGTTCAGGGTTTCGCGGTCAATGTGGGTCAGATCCAGGTAGACCATGGGCTGGCCGTCAATGCCCAGGCCTTCTTCGTAGACAATTTTGTGGATGGCGCGGGTGGCCACGTCGCGCGGCACCAGGTTGCCGTATTTGGGGTACCACTCCTCCAGGAAGTAGAAGCGCTCGGCTTCAGGAATGCTGAGCGCGTCGCGTTTGTCGCCTTTGTTTTTTGGCACCCAGACGCGCCCGCCTTCACCACGCGCAGATTCTGACATCAGGCGCAGCTTGTCTTCGCCCGGAATCGAGGTAGGATGCACCTGGATAAACTCACCGTTGGCGTAATAGCAGCCTTGCTGATAGAGCGCCGATTGCGCCGATCCAGTGCAAACGACCGAGTTCGTGGATTTGCCAAAGATCGCGCCAATGCCGCCAGTGGCGATGATGATGGCGTCGGCAGGGAAGGTGCGTACCTCCATGGTGCGCAGATTCATGGCGCAGATGCCGCGAGCCATGCGGCTGGAATCGATCACGCCGCTGAGGAACTCCCAATGCTCGTACTTGGTGACGCGTCCTTCCGCTTCATAGCGGCGGACCTGCTCATCGAGTGCGTACAAGAGCTGTTGGCCTGTGGTCGCCCCGGCAAAAGCAGTGCGGTGGTAAAGCGTTCCGCCGAAGCGGCGGAAGTCGAGCAGGCCCTCGGGCGTCCGGTTGAAGGGCACGCCCATGCGGTCCAGCAGGTCGATGATGCCAGGCGCTGCTTCACACATGGCCTTGACCGGAGGCTGGTTGGCCAGGAAGTCGCCACCGTAGATGGTATCGTCAAGGTGCTGCCAGGTGGTGTCACCCTCGCCCTTAAGGTTCTTAGCAGCATTGATTCCACCCTGGGCGCAGACAGAATGTGAACGCTTGACCGGAACAACGGAGAACAAATCGACGTCGCCCCCGGTTTCGGCAATCTTAATAACTGCCGCGAGGCCAGCAAGCCCACCGCCAACTACGATAATTCTAGGATTTTTCGCCATGATCAAACCTACAAATCAATGAGTAACTCCTCCTCCTTCGATAGACTCCTCCCACGTTGAACTCGGCGGATTGTATTTGTCACCGGAGCGGAAAAAAGCCGAGAGTGTCGCCAATCCGACCACGATAAAGACCACGGCGATGGCTCCGCACACAAACCCAAAATTACGGCGTGATTTTTCACTCACTGTAATGCCCCACTTGGCGCAGAACAGATAGAGGCCATAAGCAAAATGCCAGGATGCAGCAACAATCCCGACAACATAGAGGCCAACCGCCCAGGGATTTTGAAGCTCCGTCTGCACCTTATGAAACGCGGCCTGCGAGTGCGTGAGCAGGTGGATGCCGCTGAAGCGCATGGTGTAGGTGTGCCAGACGATGTAGAAGAAAGTAATGATCCCCGTCCAGCGCTGCGCTTCGTACATAAAATTGCCGGCCCACGGGTAGTCAGTCACATTGGAATCGCCGCGATACCAGATATAGAAGCCGTACAGAGAGTGAAACGCCAGCGGGATATAGATGCCGAGGGTTTCCAGCACCGGCACAAACGGCAGGCCGGTCAGGAACTTTACCTGGTCTCCGTAAGCGGCCCATCCGTTGGTTGCGAAGGCGTTGGACAAGAAGTGCTCAATGAGAAACACGCCAACGGGAACGATGCCGCTCAAAGAATGCAAACGACGCAGAACAAATGAATGGCCCTGGCCCGCGCGAATTGGTGGCACGCCGCGCTCAACCGGAGGGGCTGCTGTGGCCATAGTATGCCTGCGCTCCTTGCTGGATCCGATTCGATAGGGAAACCTTTAATTATGAGACTTTTTGCAGAGGAGCGTCAATGAAAGATGGGAACAGAGCCACAATGTCGTCGCATCCTGCAGAGCGGGTTGTGAGCTGATCAGGTTTGCGGAAGTCCAGGACTTTGGTAGAACCTAGGCTCTGGAGGCAAGCATGAGCAACATACCTCGTCCATTTTGTGAAAAGCATGGAATGACCATACCAGTTGTGCAGGCGCCCATGGCGGGTGGACCCACCACACCGGAACTGGTGGCCGCAGTATGCAACGCCGGTGGGCTTGGGTCACTGGGAGCCGAGTACCTCTCGCCGGGCCAAATGGAACACGATATTGAGCGGATCCGCCAACTCACGCGGCGGCCGTTCGCCATAAACTTGTTCTCCCCGGATGCGGACGAAGCTCTCTCTGGAGATTTTGCCACTGTCTCTGAGTTTCTCAGCCGCTATCACAAGCGTTTGAGTATTGGAGAGCCGGAATTCCCCAAATCTCCGGGTGAGAACTTTGATGAGCAGATTGAGGTCCTGCTCCGGCTGCGAGTGCCAATTGTCAGCTTTACGCTAGGAGCATTTCCGGCCAGGGTTATGGAAAGGCTCAAGGAGCAATCGATCTACGTGATGGGTACAGCCACAACGGTAAAAGAGGCCAAGCTATTGGAAGAGGCCGGGGTGGACGCCATCACCGCCCAGGGGAGTGAAGCGGGCGGCCATCGCGGAACCTTTACTGCAGAGGCTGAATCAGTGCTGGTTGGCGCCATGGCCCTCGTACCTCAGATGGTAGATGCCATCTCCGTTCCGGTGCTGGCCTCCGGAGGGATCATGGATGGGCGCGGCATTGTCGCGGCGATGGCGTTGGGCGCAAGCGCGGCACAGATGGGAACGGCGTTCCTGGCTTGTGACGAAGCAGGGACCAGTGGGACCTTCCGTGACGCTCTCCTACAAGCAACGGAAGACCAAACAACAATCACGCGGGCATTCTCCGGACGCCCGGCACGCGGGCTGCGAAATGAATTCATCGAGGCGTGGAATAAGGCCGGGCTGAAGCCGATGTCTTTTCCCTGGCAGAATACACTGACGCGGCCGATGCGCCGTGCCGCAGCCATAGCAAACGATGGTGGGCTTCAGTCGATGTGGGCCGGGCAGGGTCTCAGACTCCTCCGCCGGGGGACGGCAGCTTCACTCATGGCGCAACTGCAGCAAGAGATCATTGAGGCTGTGGCAGAAACTCAAAAGCGGTTACCCGTAGCACGGCAATAGAAGTGAACGACAATACCCGCATTGAATCATCCGAGGCTGGGACCTCTAGCTTCGCTTCGAGGTGAAGTCCGGAGAAACTCGCATCCGAGCAGGTTTAGCAATATCCTTATATTCTGATCGGAGTCAGGAGAGGATTCCATGAGCACGCGCAATGTAGTCAGCAGCCTGAAGAATATGGCGGCCAGCATCAATCCAACGACCGGGGAACTTCTGCGGGAATACGAGCAGCATTCCGAGAAGGTGATCGAAACCAAGTTGCAACTCGCGGCGGAAACTTTTCGCGAGTATCGAAAGACTTCTTTCAAACAGCGCGCGCAGATGATGACCCGCGCCGCAGAAATTCTGGAGAAGGACAAGGATGCTTTCGGGCGGATGATGACGCAGGAGATGGGAAAGACCCTGCGGTCGGCGGTACAAGAGGCCGAGAAATGCGCTTTTGGCTGTCATTTTTATGCCGAGAATGCAGAGAAATTCCTGGCTCGGGAAGAGGCCAAGAGCAATGCGACGCGCACGTTTGTTCTCTACCAGCCGCTGGGGCCGGTATTGGCCATCATGCCCTGGAATTTTCCTTTCTGGCAGGTATTTCGATTTGCCGCACCCGCTCTGATGGCAGGCAACGTGGCGCTCCTCAAGCATGCATCCAATGTGCCCCAATGTGCGTTGGCTATTGAGGACGTCTTCCGGCTGGCCGGTTTTCCGGAAGGTGTTTTTCAAACTCTGCTGATGGGATCAGACCGGGTCAACAAAGTGATTGCCGACCGCCGCATCATGGCTGTGACCTTGACCGGCAGCGTAGGGGCCGGGAGCAGCGTGGCTGCTGCCGCCGGCAAAGCGATTAAGAAAACCCTGCTTGAACTCGGGGGCAGCGATGCTTTCATCGTGATGCCCAGCGCCGACCTGGACCGCGCTGTCGAAACCGCGGTTCAGGCAAGGGTCATCAATAATGGCCAATCCTGTATCGCGGCCAAGCGGTTCATTGTGGATGAACGAATTGCCACGCAGTTTGAGCAGAAGTTTGTGCAACGCATGGCTTCGCTTAAAGTGGGCGACCCGATGGATCCGGCCACGGACGTGGGCCCGCTGGCCACGCCAGATGTTCTGCGTGGCTTGCAGGAGCAGGTAGATAAAACTGTTGAGATGGGAGCGCGCGTGCTGTGCGGAGGGAAGCGCATGAACCGGCAGGGCAATTTCTTTGAGCCTACGGTCCTTGCGAATATTCCCAAAGGCGCACCGGCTTTTGACGATGAGCTTTTCGGCCCTGTGGCGTCCATTTTCACGGCCAAGGGTATGGGGGATGCCATCCGCATTGCCAATGACAGCCCCTTTGGGCTGGGGTCTTCCGCCTGGACCAATGATGAAGGCGAGCGCGAACTATTCATCGACGGGATCGAGGCCGGGCTGGCTTTTATCAACGGTATGGTCGCCTCTGATCCGCGCATTCCTTTTGGCGGCGTGAAGCATTCCGGTTATGGACGCGAGTTGAGCCACCACGGCATTCGCGAATTCGTGAATGTGAAGACAGTTTCAATTCAGGAAAACTAGTCGACACGCCGAAAAAAATGATTCGTCAGAAGAAATCGTGGGTGAGTGTCGGTTCGGGCAGTTTACCAAGAACGTGATAGAGCGCGAGTTCGGTGATGCGGAAGGTGCGAAAACCGTAAGATTTTCTCATAGTGACTTTGACTTTGTTGTTGAGGC
>DATGJZ010000131.1:0-9626 GCA_035294925.1 Candidatus Angelobacter sp.
CTGGGTTTACGTTTCCCTTTCATCGTGAGTGCAATGTAACACCCATTCGGTGAAATTCATCAAGTCCCTTTTCGATGACAATCTCTGGTCTCCCCGCCTCGCTCCCCGCTTTCACATCATTATCTACGGACGGATTACGGTCAGTGGAGATCAGCTAAATCATCGTCATCAGTGGTAAGGTCTTGAAGTTTTCGTCTCTATGCCGAAGAGCTTCTGGAGGATTGCGAGACAAGTCCCGTGCATTGAATGCTGACTGCTGACTGTTCAAACATCAGTTCGCGACGTGCGCCACAAATGCTCCGGTTTCCACATGCCCCGCGCGTCTCACCTGGACGAAAATGTGGTAGTCGCCCGGCTGCGGGAAGCCATAAGGGAAGGACACTTCGCCATTCTTGGGTGCATTCATGCCTGGCATGCTTGCCATATCTTGTGTCTGTCCCGGTTTTTGTCCTGAAGCCAGATCTACGGCTGCCATGGAAACCGATCCCGCTGGATGCACATGGGCGAACACTTTGCCATCGCTGCGCAGGAAGACCGCGTGCCCAGCCATTCCCATGTAGTCCTGCAGATCGGTGGCCGGTTTGCCGCTTGGGTCTTCAATACGAAAGCGGAACCAGAAGGGCTGCCTCGTTTTGAGCGGGGCCTGGTCTCGCTCCCACACCATGTGATAGCCATTCGAAAGCTGCGACACTGTTTCTCCGGCCTGCAAGTCAGGGACGCCCGAATCGTCGTTGCTCACTGGTTTGCCGGTGATTGCCGGAAGGTCAATCTCCGCTACCTCAGTCTCGGGAAATCCCGTGGCGTGCACTATGTCGGCATACACCTGATAATGTCCCGCCGGAACGCCGGGCAGCTCCTGATTGAATGCTGCCGTTGCCTCCTGGTCGGGGTGAAGATGCCAGAAACTCTTCATGTCCGGCATTCTCACTAAAAACAGGTGCAGCAAATGACCATGATCGGGAACGAGATCGTCGAGCCGCAGGCGATCGACCCGTTCGATGCGGTCCTTGCCGGCGGTGAAGAAGCCCGCCTCTTCGTTGGGATTCTGCAGGATCAGTTGCAATTTATTACCGGCAACAAGCGAGAGTTCTGCCTGGGGAAGCTTGTAAGCCAGCTTTTCATTAGCGCTGGCCTCGTCGGCCCACCATAGTTTGGCGCCAATCAACACCGCAATCACCAGGACGCCGGCCACAGTCATGGTGATGTAACCTTTGCGGGACTGTTTCGCCGTTGGCATCTCACCCGGAGGTAGCTTGGCATCGCGACTGGCCGCTCCCACCATGCCAATGAGGCCGCATACCAGCAGCAAACCTAATACAGACAGCATTCCTCCAAGCGTTTTTTGCATGCGGACGGAGTAGGTGGAAACTGCCGGCACCGGCACTCCCAACTCAGCGTTGCCGTGTTGCCCCGCAATTTGGATCTGTACCTGCCAGGATCCTCGATCCATGATCCACAACTTGCCTGTAAAGAGTTGCGGATCATCGCTCGATTGCTGGGCGAGGTCGGGCTTAGGGGCCAGATTGGCGCCCGGTCCCACCAGGCGCAACGGCCGGATCTTGATCTCGCTTATATCATTGGCGGCGCTGCGCACCTGGATCTCCGCCACCCCCGGAACTACCGGGGAGGGCCGTACTGTAACCAGCAGGTGATAAGGTCCGGCGTGGCCGTCATAGTACACATCAGGGCTGCCGATGTGGGCCATGGCGGCGGCTGGCAGCAAAAGAACCAGAAGAAGCGTATCGAGTAGAAAGCGTTTATTCATAGAACGACCGTGTTATGCCGGAATGCCTGCGAACCTCTTTTGCAGACATCGGCGCCCGGCGGCTTGACGAGCGTGTGGTCTTCAGGTCTCAAGCCCCCGAACCGCCGGCTAGTTTTACCGCCGCACCTCGTGCATCCAGTTCCCAAAGGTGATGCCCAGGCGCGTGCTTAGAATGAACGCGAGAACAGCTCCCGGCATGCCTACCCACCACAGCAATGCAGTGGAATGGAAGAACATATTCCGAATCTCATGGGAATTGGGTGGCGCGGCGTAATAGTGATAGATAGTCCCAAAGAACCAGTTGCGCGCTCCCGAAGACATGAGGAAGTTCGCAAAGGGCCACTGCACCGCCATCAGGGCGGCGAGAAACAGAGTCCCCAATAACAACGCCTGTGTCCACTTCCCGCGATTTTGAATTCCCAACTTGGGTCCCAGATAATCGAGCAGGAAAGCTGGAATCACCAGCAAAGCTGGAAAGCCCAATGGGATCATGTGATCTACCTTCCAGTAGACGGGACCGAGTTTTGGTTCTCCTGGAAACAAGGGGAAAATCCAAAGCGTCAGCAGAAACCACACCGTATAGATAGAAGCGATACCCGTCCTGGCCCAGCGCCAACCGGAGGCGCGTGCGATTGATTCCACCAGCAGCGGCGTAAAGAGACCTACGGCGAGGTAAAAAACCGGGCTGTGCTGGAAGAAGCGTCCGGTCTGCGACAGGTTGATAAGCATATCCAGCACCAGCAGCAGTCCACCGGAAAGCAAAAGTAGTTGGTGGAGACGCTTGTGCAAAGCTCCCTCTGCGCGGTTCATCTGGCCTACAATCATGATGACCCCGCCCAATAGGATCGAGGCGATCCCCAGCGCCAGGAGCATGTGCGGAGGACTGACAATCTTTACGTCCAGGCCGTAAGCGTCGTGCCACCAATTATCAAAGGGCGCGGAGATGAGCATGGCGACTCCACCCCATGCCGAGACGAATGCGCCCATAGGCCCGCGAAAACCGAGCACGTTCACCGAGGCTTGTCTGGCTGCCTGATCGCCTCCGAAGGTAGTTTTGAAAATGAGGATCGAGGAAGAGAAGGCCGTGAGCAGCGCGGCAAATTGAATCAGCAGGTGCGCCGGCGTCCAAAACGTATCGCGGCCGATGGTGGCGTGCCAGCTAATGTCCCAATAGAGTCCTGTGAGGATTGACAAAGATGCTATGACACAGGACCAGATAGACCAGTGAATCGCTTGTGGTTTAGATAAAGTTAGCCCAGAAACACGACTGGACGGTGCCGCAGTCAGAACCGTGCTGCTCATTTCTTGACTCCTCAAATGAATTCGAGTCGCTCATCTCTCACGAAGGCGACTCCATGGCCCGCTCATAATTATATGAGCAAAGCTCGTATATGGTGCTCATATTCAGCAGCAAGAGTCGCCCAATACCTGGAGTGGCCAAACTATTGATTTAAAAGAAGAACACCCAGGGAGCGAGTGCACAGGATATGGTTCAAATCGCCTTGAGAGGCTACCGCTCAGATTTGTGCCGGAAAGGGCGCGCGACTCTGGTCAGCGAAGGCTTTGGCGACGAGTTAGCCAAGGCAGTGCAGAAGGTTGCCCAGACCATAGGCGCTGAGAGCCACCGATTGCTGTCCGGTCGAGCAGTGCCGATCTCCCCGGCCAGCCTTTTCGTGATCACTCGGGCGATCAGCGGAATCCTGCGCGCGGCGTCGCAAGAACAATCGCCCCTACTGGGCACGCTCGAGTTCGAAAACGAGTTGGTCAAGCTGGTGCAAAGCTATTCGACGTGCCGCAGCGGACCGTGTGATGCTCAAGAGCGCGTAATCCCACAGAGTCGTAGTTACGAAGGGGGGTGATGCAGTTTTCTTGCTTGCTCAACATCCCAAAAAGAGAAGGCCGCTTACATAAAAGCGGCCCTTACGGAAATTACGCAACTAAGTGCCGGCTATGCCGTCCGAGGCACTCCTACTTTGGCGACAGGCATCTCCTCTACACTCTTGATAGCGCGGCGGGCAACGGGCTTCAACCAAAGCAGGGCCATAAACGCTGCAACAAGGTCGCAGATAATCATGGTCCAGAAGACCGCTGTCCACGAATGGTATTTTTCAAATATCCAGGCCGCGCCAGGGGCGGCAAAAAAAGTGGCCAATCCCTTGGCGGTGTAAAGCAAACCGTAATTCGTCGTCGCCCATTTCTTCCCATACAGATCGCCTGCTATCGCTGGAAACAAGGAAAAGATCTCGCCCCAGGCAAAGAAACATACGCCGGACAACACAATGAACCATAGGGGCTGATTGATGAGTTGGATCCAAATGAAGATTGCGACTGCTTGCAGGCTGAAGGCGATGAACATGGCGTTTTCACGTCCAATGTGATCAGAGACCCACCCCCAGAAGGGCCTAGTCACGCCGTTCAAGACCCGGTCTACCTCGACCGCCAGGACCAGGGAGGTCATGCCGAACCACACTATGGTTTTATCCACGTGAAAAAACGTTGCTATAGGCTTGAGTTGCGCCGTCACTACGATGCCGCTAAAAGCCACAATAGTGAACATCAGGTAGAGAATGTAGAACGATGACTGGCCCAACATCTGCACCGGTGTCATGTCGACCGCCGCAGTGTTAAGTCGCGCTCTTATCTGCGCAGCTTTCTCTTTCCACCCAGGTGGCGCCCAGTCCGCCGGGGGCTTGGCTAGAAACAGGGCAGCCACAATAACAACGATTCCCTGGATCGCTCCCCAGAAAATGAACGTGTGCTGGTAGCCGGAAGCCTTCATCATCTTGTCGATGGGGAAGATTGTAAGCGCGGTTCCCGCACCATATGCCCCGGCTGTAAGACCCACACATAAACCTCGATGGTCGGGAAACCACTTCATCGCGTTCCCGACTGTACCGCCGTACACGGCGCCGGCGCCGATGCCGCCCAAAGCGTACCAGAAATAAAGGGCATGCAGAGAAGTTGCCCAGCCAGCGCCCATCCAGCCCAACCCGACCAGCACGCCACCAAAGGCCAGCATGACCCGAGGCCCAACGCGGTCGATAATGAAACCTTCAAACGGAACGAGCCACGTTTCAAGCGCAATAAAAAACGTCAGAGTCCACTGCACAGCGGTCAAGCTGGCGTGAAGGTTATCTTGTAGAGGTTTAGTGAACAGCGTCCATGCGTACTGCAGGTTGGCGATTGCCGCCATGGCTATGACACCGGCAGTTAGTTGAAACCATCGATTGGGTACACGGACAGCAGAGCCTGGAGAGTCTGCTAAGGTAGCCATAGAGACACCTCGCCTGGGAGCTGAGATTTTGAGGCTTGTACATACAACAACGCCGGTTCCGATTATCTACAGCGACTGCCCCGCAGAGGTATGCGGCAAAACTGGGACGTCCGCGCCTGAGTGCTATTCAGGCGGGTTGTCCGCCGCCAGCTCTGTGTGAAACGGAATCACACCAGGAACCAGCCACTTTTCCCACATTTCATCGACTTTGCTCTGGAAGTAATCAGTATCATCTTTGGTAAAGTGCGCGAACCTACCTTGCTTAGTTAAATAATCCCGTACCGGCAAGCGCCTGATTTTACCAGCAGCGATCTGTTGTGTCCTGCCGGTAAGCCTCAAGACGCCGTCTTCGACTTCGTACAGCGGCCAAACGCCGGTGTTCACGGCCAACTCGCCCATTTCATGCGAGAGGTAAGGGTCGTAGTCCCAGCCTTTGGGGCAGGGATCGAGCGAGTGTATAAACGTCGGCCCGCCAATTGTCAAGGCTTTGCGCATGGAGTTCATTGCGTGCAGGCCGTAAGACATGCAGATCGTGGAGACGTAGCGGCAGGTAGGATGACCAGCCGCCATCATGGCCGCCATGTTCTTCTTCCAGCGGCGGTGCATAATCCTCTTCACCTTGCCCGGAGTGCTGAAGGTGGTATTCGCGCCCCAGGGAGTGCTGCCGGAAAGCTGAATGTCAGTATTGGCGTAGGACTCGTTGTCGTACATCAGGATCAGGCAGTTGTAGTCAGGATGAGTGAGGGTCGCGGAAATCCCGCTGATACCCATGTCCGCGCCACCGCCGTCACCGCAGAAGGCGATGACGTTAATGGGCTCGTTCTTCATCTTGCCCTTGCGCATGAGGACCTTGAGCGCAGCCGAAGTGCCGAGCGCGGCCGAGCCGCTGCTGCCGAGCTGGGTATGCATCCAGGGAACTACCCAGGAGGTGCTGTAGTACGTGGTGTTAGCCACATACATGCAGCCGGTGCTACCCAGCACAATGGTCCGCGGGCCGGCGGCCTTGGCCATCATCTTCATCAACAGCGCTGACTCGCAGCCCTGACAGGTACGGTGGCCGGAGGTAAAGAACTCCTCCAGCGGGATCTTCTTAACTGATTTGAAGGGATCCAGCTTCTGGGTCGGATCAATTTGTATATACGTAGCCATAATTCCTTTGTCCTTTCTGATGGTCTGAAACACATCAGTGAAAAATCGTTCACTATTCCCGCAAGCCGATCCATTGCGTCAGCGGTTGCGGCTTGCCGTCTGCGGCCTGATAAACGGCGGCAGCGATTCTTTCCACGTCGGGGACGGTGACTTCGCGTCCACCCAGACCCGCGATGAAGCCCAGGACGGGCGGCTTCTTTCCGGGGGCCGAGTATAGCGCGCCACGCACATCGTTCACCAGCACGCCACCAAGATAGGGCGAGCCCATAGAGTAATCGCGGTCAATGACCCCCACTGCGCGGAAGCGGCCCAGGCACTTGGCCAGAGCTTCAGCGGCGAAAGGCCGGAACCAGCGCATGCGCACAAAGCCGACCTTCTTGCCTTCCTTGCGCATCTGGCGGATAGCGACTTTCACGGGAGTGGAGAGTGTGCCCATTCCCATCAGCACGATGTCAGCGTCTTCGGTCATGTACTCCTCGAAGAACGGGTTTCCATACGAGCGGCCAAAGATCTTCTCAAAGTCCTTGTACGCTTGTTCAATTACGCCGTAGGTGCGTTCCATGGCGGCATAATTCTGGCGCCTGATCTCCATGACCCAGTCTTCGTTGCCTTGCGGAGCTACAGTGATGGGATTATCCGGATGAAGGAGCAGATCGGCGCGGTTGTAAGGCGGGAGGAACTCATTGACTTTTTCCTGCGAGGGAATGGTGACCAGCGCCTGCGAGTGGGTGAGGAAAGCTCCGTCACAACTCAGGGCGCAAGGCAGGAAGATGCGGCGGTCCTCCGCGACTCGGTAGGCAATCAACGCGGTGTCGAGCGCTTCCTGGGCCGTATCCACCCAGACCAGCAGCCAGCCGAGGTCACGGACAGCGAGCGCGTCATTGTGTTCCACACCGAACGCGCCGGGATCATCGAGCGCGCGGTTGCCGACCATGGCGATCATGGGAATGCGCAACGCGGGTGTGACCGTGAGCGCTTCCATGGCGTACATCCAGCCCACGCCGCTGCTGCCGCAGAACACGCGCGCGCCGCAGGCGGAGGCATGTTTCACAATTTCAAACTGGGAGTGCTCGCCTTCGGCCACGATGTACTCGCAATCCATTTCGCCGTTGGCCACCAGCTTGGCCACGTATTGCATGACGGTGTCATAAGGCCGGATTGGATAAGCCGTGATGACGTCCACATCGGCCAGCTTGCACGCCACAGCAATGGCTTCACTGCCCGTAATTAATGCGGTTTCCTCAGTCTTCTTTTGTTCCTCAACAAGTGTGGCCATTTGCGCCATAACAAAAAGCTCCTTCCTGAATGAATGTTATCCCTTCTTGGCAATCTCCAGCATTTCCGGGACCTGCTCTTCATATTGCCCAAGGTAGCGGAAGCCGTGGGACCGCTCCGGACGCGCCGCGATCTTCTCCTTGAGCCACGTCTTATAGCCTTCTTTGTCGCTCCTCCACGCTTCCCATTGGCTGGAGTTATCGTGGAATTCGGTCTCGTTCACCATGGTGACGCAGTCCTTAACCGGACAGACTGCCTCGCAAACGCCGCAACCGCAGCAGGCCTGCATGTTGGCGTCGTACAAGTTTTCCGGGGTCACATCAAAGCAGGAATCCGGGCACTGCAGCCAGCAAAGCGTGCACTTGATGCAGGTGTCGAAGTCAACGACCGGGCGCATGGTGCGGGTTGAAAACTTCTTGAATGTAGGATTGCGATCAGGCTGGAAACCGCCTTCAACATGGGTTTTTGGGTCGGCCATGGCATGGCCCTGCGGAATTGAGGGGATGGCGATTCCTTCACCCATTTCATGCCATTTCGGAAGCTCGAAAGCGAAGGGTGTTTCCGGATTGCCCTGGTTCGGCTGAACGGTCACCGAGCTGATGCGTTCGTGCGCGCGAGCAGCGGATTCCGCTTTCACCGCGTCCTTCCACTCGTCCATGATGGCCGATTGGACGGCTTTGAGGCTGAATAACTCAGGGAGGATCTTGGCGATCGCTCCCAGGATGCGCACGTCCGTGTGATCGTCTTTGTAGACCCACAGCCCGGAAAAGCTGGGCGTACCCTTGAGGATGGCGAGCTGGTAAGGATGGTCCTTGCGGTGCGACATCTCAATGAGTTTCTCCGCAGGCTCGCGAGAGGTAATGATCAGCGTGCCACCCGGCTTGAGCAAGCGGTTTACCGGCTGCAAGCCATACCAGGCCCACGATTCCACGCCCTTGCAAAGCGTGTCATCCACGGCGATGGTGATGTCCACTTCCTTCGGCTCGTACTTAGCCATTCCCTCTTCCAGGGTCTGGTCGTCGGTGGCGACGATGGCAAAGCTCTTGGCAGGGATGCCATTCCGCTCCGGGCTGTCACCGTAACGGCCAAAGGAAATGCCGGGTTTGCCATCTTTGTGCGCCGCCAGCACAATTGCGCGGCTGATGTTCTTAGCCAAGGTCTTTTGATAAATGCCGCGATAAATGATTTCAATCGCGAATAACCGGCCCATGGAAAACCTCCATAAAGTTGTATTAAAGCTCGTGAGCTACGATCTGCTCGACATCTTGCAAGTGCTGCCGCATCGCGGCCTCGGCCGCCTCCGGATCGCGCCGCTTAATGGCAGCGAGGATCCGCCGGTGACCGGCAACTGACTTTTGCGGACGGCCTTTTCTCTGCAACGAGCGAGCGCGCGTCTCCCGCAGCAGGTCCATGACAACGTCCAGTACTTTTAGCACTACAGTGTTGCCCGTGGCCATGGCAATGGTGTAGTGAAACTCGGAGTCCTCTTCGATGGCGAGATCGCCGCGCGATAGTTTTTCGCTCTGCCGCCGCAGAATCTCTTCCATCTCGGTCACTTCTTCCGGCCGGGCATGCGACGCGGCGCGGGCCGCCAGCGGCGGCTCCAGCATCTTGCGAAAGTCCAGGAGTTCGCCCACCAACTGCCGCTTGTGGGCGATGACGTTGGAGAGCGGAGTTAGCAGCAAGTCCGCTGAAACCTCGCGAACCACAGTCCCGGCGCCTTGCCGCGGCTCGACCAGGCCAACCAGTTCCAGACTGCGCATGGCATCGCGGATAGAGCTGCGGCTGACTCCAAACATTTCCGCAAGTTCGCGCTCTGGCGGAAGTTTGTCGCCGGGATGCAGTTTTTGAAGAATCAGCCGTTCGATCTGCCGGGCGACTTCCTCATAGACCTTGTTCTTGCGAATTGTCTCAAAGTCGGGCTTGGCCGCTGTTTGCATCCGGGAGTCTCTGGAATTGGTCCGCTAACCAGACCAGCTTCATTCTAGTCCTATCGGCAGGCGCGTCAAGGGGATTTATAAGAATTTGATTCGTCAGAAGAAATCGTGGGTGAGTGTCGGTTCGGGCAGTTTACCAAGAACGTGATAGAGCGCGAGTTCGGTGATGCGGAAGGTGCGAAAACCGTAAGATTTTCTCATAGTGACTTTGACTTTGTTGTTGAGG
>DATGJZ010000132.1:0-37773 GCA_035294925.1 Candidatus Angelobacter sp.
CTGGGCATCGTCGAGCAGGATGGCGGATGGAGGACTGAGGAACATGCGGTCCATGAGGGTACGAACGCTAAGGGTGGAGGTGAGGGAGGGATCGTGGCAGAGGAGACTCAGAAGCTGAAGGCAGAGGGTTTTGCCGGCTCGCGGTTCCGGGGAGAGGATGGCGAGGTAGGGAGTGAGCTGGGCGGCAGAGGAGCACCAGGTGTGAAGAGCCCAGAGGGCGAGGAGGTGGCGCTGGTGCTGGGAGCAGTGGAGATAGCGGCCGATGAAGCCGGAGAGGTCCTGGAGCAGAGCAGGGCCGTCCACCGGTGCGGATTTGATGGGATCCGGTTTGGGCGGTTTTTTGCCGAGAGACGGAAAAAGCTTTTTCAGCTCCTGATATTCAGGACTGAGGGAAGAGATGGTTTTTGTTCGCATGGAAACCTCTGGAAGAATTTGGTAATCGGGTAATTTGGTAATCGGGTAATTGAAGGTCAGAGGCCAAAACCCTTAGCCACCGAGGACACGGAGGTACACAGAGGCAAACTGGGAATCAGCCGCAGATTTTCGTGGGTTGAGTGTTGAATTTAGAGGGTGAAAATTTCTTGCATCACGCGAGCCTCAGAGAATTTGGTATTGGGAAATGAAGAGCCGGGAGATTTGCCAAAATTGCCAAAATCGCTTCTTCGGCTACGCAAGCTCGCCTCGAGAACTGGCTACGTTGCCAAAATTGAAAGGCAATGCCTCAATACACGGCAATGCGTGCTGCTTGAACCAGGCTTGATTGTTTCGATTGTTCTTGGGGATAGAAAGGCCTTTGCGTCACGCGAGCCTGCCGCCCGGCTCACTGTTAGGCACCCCTTCTAGCGGATATTTTGCGCAATCATCGGCTGCCAAGTCAACTCCAGTACGAAACCGACATTTGGCTGGTCAAACAATCGGGTTTCGAATAGCCCAGGGCGAGGCGCTAAATCAGCAAGAGTGGGCAGTAGCATCCCCCGGCCCCCTGGTTCATGCTCACCAACCTGGCCTTCCGATTCGAAGGAAACTTCATCGCAAAAACGTTGTAATGTTTGCGTCCGATTTCGCACTACCTAATAGCCGGGATCGAAATGATGCCCTTCAATTGAAGAAAGGTGCTAAGGAGGATTCTATGTTGCAGCTTTGCGCGATTCAGGCGACAGGAAACGCGGTCGTCGATTTCTTCGGAAGACCGCTACTGGCTTATCTGGTTGGAACCCTGTCTGTGGTGGCGCTTTATGTGATTGCGAAAGCTGCCACCGGCGGTACAATCCGGAAGCTCTGCGATGGGGCCGATGGTCGTCCCAGCACTTCCAAGTTCCAGTTCTTTCTCTGGACAGCGATTGTGTTGTTCTCATTTACGGCGCTGCTCGCGATTAAATTCACCTCGAGCGATTCCAATAAATGGGAGCCTCTGCAGGCCAATTTGCCCAGCAACGTCCTCATCGTGCTGGGGATCAGCGTGGCCAGCGCAGGCAGCGCCAAAGCCATTACCACCAGCTATAGCAAGACCGGGCGTATTCAGAAGAAGGGCGTGGCTCCGTCTAAAGGTAGATTCGCAGATGTCTTTGCCGACGACGACGGTCAGCCCGACCTATCAAAAATTCAGGTCATCGCCTGGACGTTTGTTGCCATCGTTGCTTACCTCATTACGGTTTGTCACCACATCTCGGCGACCGATCTCACCACTATCCCCGATATAGACAAGTCGCTGATAGCATTGATGGGGCTGGGTCACGCTGCATACCTGGGGAACAAGGCAGTTGAGAACGTTACACCTGCCGGCGCTAAAGTACAGACTGAACCTGATGGTAAGGCACCGGACCGGCCCGAAGGGGCCACGGGTGCGGCGGCGGGCCAGAATCAGTAGATACAGGGACCAAGTTACAGGTAGTGGGAAAGATAACACGAGATCCCTCCACTTGGCCGGGCAAGCCGGCCATGTCTCGGGATGACAAATGTGGAAGGAGCACGGAGTGATTGGGTGACAATCATGTTGTTATGCACGTCCTCACGAGAATTTCTTGGGCAGAAACCGGCTACGTGGTAGCGCACGCAAAGTGCATGGGTCCTTCGCTTCGCTCTGATTGGATGAGTTCTGGGCGGCGCGTTGGAATGCATTTCCAGCGATATGCATTCGTTCGCTTCGCGAGGCACTTGACACCGCCGTCGGGGTCATAGACAGGATGACAGGGGTTGAGGATGTGCACGGAAGCCGGCAGGATGGTTGTCTCGTCTTTCTTAACTGAAAACAGCCACCGGGAACTGCTGGCCCCCTTCAAGGCCATTCTGACCGTGTTTGGAGCGCGGTCTTCTAGCCCGACGGCCAGCTCATTGCTACTGCCAGCCACGACAAACAGCCCGCGTTGGGATCCGAAATGAAATTGAAAAGTTGCAAAAAGACGCAAGCGAAATTTTTTTGTAAGATTTGTCCGCGTTCATACACTTTGATGTGAGATCAGTTTTTGCATCTCCATGTGAATGCGGAGGCATATAGTTATGAGATTTACTGCTGTGATGCTGCTGTTGATTAGCAATATTTTGCCGGGTAGAGGCATTGCGGCACTGGATGATTCCGCCCCAGATCTCCACGGAGTGGTTGTTGAGGCCCTGAACAGGCATCAGGCGGCACAGAAAGCGGGTTTGCAGGAAGGCGATCTTATCTTAAGCTGGCGACGCGGCGGAGCCAATGGACCCATCGACTCGCCTTTCGATTTGACGGAAGTGGAAATTGAACAGAATCCTCGTGGTCCGGTAACGCTGCAAGGTCTGCGAGCCGGACAGAAAAAGATTTGGGCCATGGGACCGGCAGAGTGGGGCCTGAAAACCAGGCCGCAGATGGACGGTCCGCTTGTTGCGGCATATGCCGCAACGCTCGAACTGTCTAAATCCGGTAAGCAGGCAGAGGCCGCACAACGCATGCGCTCGATCTCCATCACCTTGCCGGCTGCTACCTGGTTAAGGTCATGGGCGCTCAGCCGAGCCGCTGATTTCCTGGTTGAGGCAAGGCAATGGAAGGATGCCGACACTCTTTATCAAGAGGCGGTTCAAGAAGCAACGAAAGCTGGCCCGGGAATTGCCGCTCTGCAGCTGCAAACCTGGGCGAGGAGTTCAAGGCAAGCCAACGATCTGGAAAGCGCAGCCAGGCACTTTCAAGAAGCCGTAGACACCGTCCGCAAAATCCAACCAGAAAATCTGACGTTGGCATCGGGACTATTTTCTTTAGGAAGTATGGCCCTGCTGCGCAGCCATCTAGAGCAGGCAGAGAAATACTATCAGCAAAGCCTGAGCATCCGGAGCAAATTGGCGCCAGCCAGTCTTTCGGTTGCCGAGATCCTTCGCCTCCTGGGATCGCTTGAAGATAAGCGCCGCAATCTTGAGAAGGCTGAAGACTACTACCGCAAAAGCCTGGCAGTCGCTGAAAAACTGGATCCGGAGGGCATCGTAGTCATGCGGAGCTTCAATGGCCTCGGCATTGTGGCCTGGCGCCGCGGGAAACTGGCTGTCGCGCAGGAATATTATCAGCGTGCCCTGGCCATAGCCGGAATGCTTGATCCCGAAAGCGTGGAGGTGGCCGACATCCTGGGCAACTTAAGTTCGGTCAGCAGCATGCGCGGTGACTTGGCCGGAGCCGAAGAATACCAGCGGCAGAATATCGCAATCAGAGAGAGGTTGGAGCCGGGAAGCCTCAGTCTGGCGGCGGACTACAGCAACTCAGCCGGCCTGATGCTGGATCACGGTAACTTATCCCAGGCGGAAGATTACTTGCATCGCGCCCTTGCGATTCAACAACAACAATCGCCTGACTCACTCAATACAGCTGTTATCTTAACGAAGCTAGGGGAAGTGGCAGAGCACCGGGGCGAATGGGAAACGGCAGAGAAGTATTTTCTCCAATCGATCGCGATTGAGAAGCGAGTAGCACCCGATAGCCTGGAGGTAGCAGGGTCGCTCTTCGCGCTGGCCCAGCTTTCTCACAGCCGCGGAAACCTGCTGCAAGCGGAAAGGGATGCCCGGCAAGCTCTGGCCATGCAAGAGCGGCTGGCCCCGGATAGCATTCATACCGCCATGACCACGCATCTTTTGGGCCAGATTGCTTACAGCCGTGGCGATTTTGCTCAAGCCAAACAAGAGTACGAGCGTAGTCTGGCGCTGGCGCATAAAATCGCTCCCGATAGCCTGGAAGAGGCGCGCAGCCTTGACAGCCTGGGTGGTTTCTATAAGAGCCAGGACGACCCCAGGGCAGGGGAAAAATATGTGGAAGCTCTGGCCATCGAAGAACGGATCGAACCAGAAAGTTTTGAGCATGCGGCCACGTTGAGCAATTTAGGCACATTTGAGATTACCCGCAAGGACCTGGTCAACGCGGAGAAACATCTTCGCCAGGCGCTGGCCATTGAAGAGAGACTTGCGCCCGGCACCGCCAGTTATGCGCAGGTGCTGAAAATGCTGGCTAACGTATCGCGAGAGCAGGGTGACACGGCGAAGTTCGAAGAGTATTTCCGCCAGGCATTGTCTATTGAGGAGAAAATCATTCCCGGCAGCGCGACGCTCGCAGACGACCAGTTTTTATTCGGACTGTTTCTTGAGATCAAGGAAAAGCTGACCAAGCTGGACGAAGCAGGAGAGATGTTCGAGAAATCTCTCAGCGCGCTGGAAGCGCAGATGACCAATCTTGGCGGGGCGGAAGATACGCGGATGCAGTTCCGCGGACGACGCGCCGCTCACTACCAAAACTACATAGATCTGCTGATGCGTCAAAAACAGATCGAGCGAGCCTTCAACGTTCAAGAGCGCCTGCGCGCCCGGTCCCTATCGGAAATGCTGGATTCGGCCAAAATTGATATACGCAAGGGGGTGGATCCTCAGTTGATCGAGCAGCAGCGCCAGTTGCACATGAAGTTGGATGATCTGCTGAATCGGCAGCTTCAAGGCCGTCATAGCGAGGCGGAGACCAGGACTATCAGGGAACAAATTGACAGGTTGCAAGCCCAAGCGGAGGAGATTGAAGAACAGATTCGTGCAGCCAGTCCCACGTACGCCTCCCTGGCTCACCCACAACCGCTTACCCTGAAACAGGTTCAAGAACAACTGGTGGATTCAAACACGCTCCTGCTTGAATATTCGCTAGGCAGCATCAGCAGTTATGTCTGGGCTGTGACCGATAAGGCAGTTACGGCTTACAGGCTTCCCAATCACGAGGAGATTAAGAAAGTAGCTATACCTCTTTATGACTTGTTAACTGCCCGGAACCTCCTGGTTGAGGGTGAGACCTTGCCGGAACGAGTTGCACGGTTACAGGAGACTGCCCGAAAGTATCCGGGTTTGGCAGCCAAGTTGAGCGAAATGGTGCTGGGGCCGGTTGCCGGCTCTCTGGAAGGAAAACGGCTGGTCATTGTCACCGATGGAGTTCTGCAGCTTATCCCGTTTTCTCTCCTGCCTGATCCCCGCGCCGCGGCAGCAGCAGCGCCGCTCATTGCCACCCATGAGGTTACTTACTTGCCATCATCTTCGGTGCTGTCAGAACTCCGGCGGCGGGCAAAGAGTCGTCCGGTTGCGCCCAAGCTGGTGGCGGTATTTGCTGATCCGGTCTTCGAGAGGCAGGACGTCCGGGTGAAACCTGAGCATCCGCAGAAACGTTCAATTGAGGCCGCAGCCGCCCAACCTCTCATTTCTCCCGATCTTGCCCAATCACTTGCTGACCTGAACTTAACTCGGGGCGGCGGAGAGCTGATTCCCAGATTACTGAACACCCGGCGCGAAGCCGAAGCCATCGTTGCTGTTGCACCGCCAGAAAAAAGGTTGCTGGCGGTTGATTTTGCGGCGAATCTCGATGCCGCAACCAGTTCTGTGCTGGCTCAGTACCGGATCATACACTTTGCTACTCACGGCCTTCTGGATCCAGCGCATCCTGAACGGTCCGGATTGGTGTTGTCCCTGGTAGACGAGGCTGGACGGCCCCGGAACGGCTTTCTCGAGACCCAGACTATCTATAATCTGAACCTCTCCGCGGATTTGGTTGTGCTGAGCGCGTGCGAAACGGGCATTGGAAAGAATGTTCAGGGCGAAGGTCTGCTCGCCGTGACACGGGGCTTCATGTACGCTGGAGCCAGCCGCGTCGTCGCCACCCTTTGGAGCGTGGATGATGAAGCTACGGCGCAGTTGATGGGGCGATTCTATAAGGCGCTCCTTGTGGAAAAGCTATCGCCGGCGGCCGCGTTGCGCAGAGCCCAAATGCAACTCTTGCAGGATAAGCGATGGACGGATCCTTTTTTCTGGGCGCCCTTTGTCCTTCAGGGTGATTGGCAGTCTTTCCAGTAGTGAGTTCCACCAAACCAATAGAAATGGCCACTTCATGGCGAGGCAAAAACCGGAGTTGGATTCTGAGGATTTCAAAAAGTTACTTACAAGTTTTGACAGCGATGAGGCCAAAGCCCTGGAGAAATACCAGGTTTTGCGCGACAAGCTGGTGCGCCATTGCTTCAAAGCCCACGAGTTTTTTGCCGCCGATGAACTGGCCGACGATGCGTTCGATGTGCTCACGGATAAGCTCAGGTCAGAACAGATCCAGAATATCGAGTCCTATGCTTTCAAGATTTTGGACAATAAACTGGCCAACCATCGCCGCAAGCGTCCCACGGCCGCGTTGCCGGAGGACCTCGCTGCCAAAAACAATCCCGAACAGGCTGTCATAGAGAAAATGGATGGAGAACACAAATTTGAATGCTTCCGGCGGTGCCTGAAACGCCTGAAGCCCGTCGAACAATGGCTGGTTTTTGAATATTATCCGAACGAGGGCCTTGATCTTGAGGAGCGCCGACAAAAGATCGCCATCAAGCTTGAAATCGAACCCGGTGCGCTGACTACACGAATGAACCGGCTCAGAGCCAAATTGGAGGCGTGCTGTAAGAACTGCTATCGCGGGGGGTTCGGCAGCATGCGACTCTGGCCGGGGAGCCACAGCTAGCACCAAGAGGCCGCAAGGCTTTGATCTCTTCCGTTATCTGGGGAGCTTGGGGGACAGGTTGGAGAGGGTGAAAAATAGAGAGCTGCTATTTCGTTATTTGCTGGGTGACCTCCCCGATGAGGAGCGCAAGCAAATGCGGGAGAGTGCTGCCGCGAATGAAGCTTTGCGGGATGAGATCCGGGAAGCCGAATCCGATCTGATTGATTCCTACGTTTGCGAAAGACTGTCTGAGAGCCAGCGCAGCCAGTTTGAACGCCACTTCTTGGATTCTCAGGAAAAACGGGAACGTGTCGATCTGTCTCAAATGCTCCTGAGTCCCGCGGTAAGAAGAATCGTCCAAGTTCCTGAATTCGACAAGCTTGCTTACAGCCGGGGAGTTCCCGATGCCAGGAGGTTATCGCTGCTGCAATGGCTGCTTTCGCCCCGTTTCGGGCTGGCCGTGGCGGCGTTGGCTTTGGCTATCGCCACGGCCGTTGTTGTAGTCCAGAATCTGCATCTGCGATCGCAAGCTGACCTCTCAAGATATGCCGAACTGAATTCCCAAAATCAAATTGCTGAGTTGAGAAACCAGGTCACTCAGCTTCGTAAATCCGGCAATAGTGTCATCGTTGTTGCGAGCGATTCAGGGTTGGGCGAAGTCTCCGTTAGTTTATTGCCGGGACAGCAGAGGGACAGCGGGAGCGAACGGTCACTGCTGAAGTTGCCCCCGCAGCCACGAATAGCCCTAACGCTCCAGTTGGAGCAGGATCAGTATCCCGAATACGACCTCGTTCTAGGAATGCCCGCCGAAAAAAAAGACATCAGGCGCTGGCGGGGCGTGAAGAGCCGGCCTGGCTCGCATGGCGGACCTGTTCTTGTGGCTCGCCTCTCCTCGAAGTTGCTGGCAAGAGGCGAGTATGTTGTGAGAGTAATCGGCCGCACTCCCGATGGAGACGAAAGAGACATAGCCACATACTACTTTGCCGTAACTCGATAGAAAGGGCAGTGGGTGACACATTTCTGGTTATCTCGCTCCGTGGAACAGCTAATATAATGGCAAAAAGATACCTGTCCGGCGGTGGACCGTGCGAAAACTTCTGGTTGTTGTTTTTCTGTTCGTGGCAATAGGCGCAGCTCAAATAGAGCCAGCTGTGTGGTACCCATACCTTGGCTGGCTGGGATCTTTCAACAGGGGCGATCTGGCTGAGCATGAGAAGTTCCTGACGGAGCACGCGTCGCCCGAGGCCCAGTTCCGCCACCCGTTCATCCTTGAGGCCAAAGCGGAGATGAAGCTTCGCGATAGGGTTGGCGGCGGGCTCAAGGCGTACAAGACCGTGAGGATGTCAGATACTGAAATGCACGTGATTCTGCAGGGCTACGACGGGTTGAGCTGGGTGGATGCCGACGTGCGCGTCTCTCCGGATTGGGCAAAAATCACCGCGATCGAGCTTCGCCAGATTCCCGCTTCACCGTCTGAAACGCAAACATCAATATTTTCGGAATCAGGGCAACCACCAGAGCTAACTACCACCGCGGCAAGGTTGAGTGCGCCAGAGCTGCTGTCGCCCAAGGATGGCACGGTATTTGACCACTATCCGCGGCACACGCCACTGCAATGGAACCCTGTGCCTGGAGCGGTAGGATACCGGGTTCAATGGGACTATAAGGAGCGCGACGGCTGGGCTTCCGAGATCCACGCCAGTCATGTTCCATGGCTCGAAACGGAGGGAACCAGCTCCACTTTTGAATTCGTGGGGGCACAACCCGGCCGTTGGCGCGTTTGCGGCTTTGACGAATCTGGCATCCCCGGCGACTGGAGTGAGTGGCACCAGTTTCGCTATACCCGATAGAGCAGACGAAGCCGGAATGAGCACGGAGTGAATGGGTGACCATCAGGTGGTTATGCACGACGTCACTAGAATTTCTCGGGCAGAAACCGGCTACGTGGTAGCGCGTGGCCGGTTGTTGCTTTTGCTGAGGTCACCGATGGCCCAGACTCCACACGTAGGCGGCCAGGGCTAACACCTGGTCGTTCGTGAGCTGCGCACCACCCATGGGCGGCATGGGGCTGCGATATTGCCTGGGTTGCATGACGCCGCCGGCAATCGTCTTGGCAATGCCTTCGTAAGTCCCATTGCTCCACAGCCATTTCTTGCCGGTTAGATCGGGACCCAAGGGTGAGCCCTTACCCGTTTCGCCATGGCAAACCGTGCACGTGGCTCCGCCCACTTGTCCGTGGTAAATGCGATCACCCAGCGCAACCATCGCCGGCGTCGCGCCTGGGGGAACGGCAATGGTTGAATTGGCAGCCGCACCTGCATCCGGATGCGTGCCCTCCGGTGGCCTGGCGGTGGTTGCAGCAACTTCTCCGGCCGGCGCTGAAGCAGATGGACAGGGAGTCAACGCGGCGGTACTTCCAGCGCTGCCGCCCACATAGACGATGCGGTAGATTCGTCCACGCACATCATCCGAAACATAGAGCGCCCCGTCCGGTCCCACCGCAAGGCCGCTCGGCCGATAAGCAGCTCCGGCCGGGGTCTTTACTGCCCCGGCAAAACCATCTGCAAATATCTCGCACTCGCCCGAGGCATGATCACCATCGAGTGGCTGGAAGACTACGTTGTAGCCGCCTTGCGGATAGGGCGCGCGGTCCCATGATCCGTGAAAGGCAATGAACACACCGTTGTGATAGCGGGCTGGGAATTGTACTTTGTCGTAGAGGACCATTGCGTTGGGCGCCCAATGGGCAGGAAATGCCGCAGCAGGGGGAATTTTAGCGGCGCAAGAGCCGATCTTTTTTCCACCATCGCCGCCGTATTCCGGCGCCAGGACCAACTTGTGCGCCACCGCGTCGTAATAACACTCGGGCCAGCCATAGTCGCCCCCCGCCTTTAAAAGCAACAACTCTTCCGCAGGCTGCGTGGCTTCCTCTTCCGGTTTATAAAGCTCAGGCCAATTCAGACGCAGCTGGTCTCGACCGTGTTGGGTGACGAACACGCGTCCAGAGGAATCGATGGCAAAGCCTTCGGCGTTGCGTATGCCAGTGGCGAGCCGCTCGCCCGGTGAAAACACCTGATTGGTCTTATTCGCGTCATACAGCCAGACGCCGCCACGGGTCACCAGTTCGGTGCATGGGTCCGAGCCGGGCGAGCCCGCCCTGCGATTCTGCGATTGGCAGGCATTGGTCGCAGTGGCTACGTCCACATATAAAGATCCTTTTGCATCGATGGCGAACGGATGCATTGGATGGTCGCCCCCGAGAGGCAGGCCGGAGACGATTGTTTCCGGAGCGCTCTTGGGGATGATTGCGCCCGAAGGCAGCGAGTACCGGACAATTCGATCATTGATCTCGGCGTAAATGTAGTTTTTGTACAATCCGATGCCGAGTCCCCCCGCTCCGCCCGTTTGGACGGTTTCACCGAATCTCTCGATCACATCCGCTTTTCCCGTGCCCGCCTTGTCCTGCAGGGCTACCAGAAATCCTCCCGCATGTGGCGGCCGATTGCCGTAATAGCGGCCCGACCAGGTGTTCACGTAAACCACTCCGCCCGGCGCCACTACCATGTGGCGAGCGTGGCCAATGTCATCAGCGAATACGGTCGCGCAAAAACCAGGCGGTAACTTCAACCCGCTATCGTCATTCAGACACTTCTGGCTCTCGCTTTCTTTCCCAAGGTTGGCTTTGCCTCGGATCCAATTCGTTCCAACTGCGCCCAATGTGGCGAGCAGGACTAAATCAAACAACAGGGTTCTGCGGAATAATTGCATGAAGGTTCCCCTCGGATCGGCTCGGCGGCTTTCGACCCATTTGGCTCCGGTTCACCGGTACGCCGCCAGCCAGCGCCGCGAGTATAGCAGACGACAAAATAATGATTTAACGATTCGTGCTGTGGACCCAAATGCGGTGTGTCTGAAAAGTGTGCTGAGGAAGCAATGCCGGCTGCAAGCTGATTCCTGATCGTCCATGCTTCCGAGATCGCGTGGCCAGATTTATCCCGATCCCAGCGCGTGCAGCGCCCGTTCCGCGGCTGTGACTCCGCCGAACTGTGCTTCTTCAAAGATTGAGATTCCGCTCAGGTCAGAGTTGGCAAAATACAGTCTGTCCTTTGCTGCTTTCAAGCTGCTCCGTTCAGCGGAAAAAATCGGCCTCCGCCGCTGGACGATTCACCGCAGCATTGCTCGCGTTGAACTGGCAAATTTACCGGGTGTGCCCCGTAGCCGCTACGGCAGCCGGTCAGGATTCAGAGGTAAAGCCAAAAATAACCTAACTCACAATGCTGAGCCTGCGGGCGTCGAGGGATTTTCGTATTCTCTCTCCAAATCCCAAAGGGCCCTTTCAATTTCCGTCATGGCAACGAGCACGAGCAGGGTGCCGATAGCCAACACTCGTCCGACCACGAAGTCCAGGGCGCAAACCATGAGCGCTGATCCAGTGAGCGCGAGCGATACCCCGAAGATGAAAGAGTTGCTTGCAATCCCCGCAAGGTGAAAATGCAAGCCCTCTTTGCCCCGCCAGCCGGCTGCGGAATCATAGAATTCCAACGCAAACAGAAAGAAAGCTACGGAGAGCACGATCATAACCGTGCCGGCCAGCAGGAATGAGTGTTTAAATGTTATGTTCCATGCGGGAAACCACCAGGGTATTCCAATAAATAAGCAGACCGACAAAGCCAGCAATACCAGTAACGCCGCAGATCTAAAGCGGCGTTTTCGATCCCGTTCTTCTTTCTTCCCGCCTTCGACGCTTGCAACACTGATATGTCTCTCAATCCAGAAACTGAGGTATGGCAGAAGAAATGCCGCCATGGTCCAAAGGGCTGTGTACCACCTGGACTCCTTGGACGACAAAGTGAACAAGGCGTCAAACTCCCTCCAGGCAATAAGGGGTAGAAGCGCTACTGAAAACCCCAGGAACGCGCTCACGGATGTAAGACTCGCCGTTGCCTTGGTCCGGATCTCTTCTGTTGTTAAGTTCTGATAGTACGTGGGCAGCAGCACTTTCTGGTTATCCAGCTCTTTCGCAACTGCTTGATCGCTACGATGCGACAGCGCCCTCTTTATGATCTTGCGGAACCTGTAGTTTGTGATGAACGAATAAAGCCTCAGTAAGTACTCGCGCATGATCCACATTCCTCCACCAGGTAGTGACATGAGAAACGCAAGCGTTACAGAAATTCCTTCATGTTTGAACAGATTTCGGGGCTGGTTGGGCCTGCGGGTCAATCAGGCGACAATAAGGGTCTGTTGCGAACGCTCTAAATCGACAGGCGAATTCTTCATGGCGGGCCGCGGAGCAACAGCGGCAGGAGGTGGTGATGGCAGAAGATACATAGGATCGCAAGTTTCGCTCGCCATGACCCCGCCAGAGATGGCGGGTTTTTATTCCGCCAAGAGGCTCTTCAGCCCACAAATCACGGCCCTGGAAAACGTCATTTATCGCTGCTGATGTTTCATGACCGATCGCAGAATCGCGTTGATGCGGGACGAGTAACCTGGACCGAAGCTTTGCAGCCATTCCATCACGTCTCGATCGAGTCGCGCTGCTACCAACCGGCGGGCCGGCCGCTTCGCCGACGCTAGTTGCTCTTCCGTCAGCTCCGGAATGTCGCTAAAGTCGATGTCGGAATCGTCACCAGCGTCCTGTTTGGCCTTTATTTTACGTAGTACTGCTTTCTGCTTTGCGGTGAGCGGCTTATTGAATATATAGTCTGCGCTCACGCTCACTAGCTTCTCTCGCCGAGAAGATTCGGATGATTTCTTCTTCATTTTGACCTCGATAAACATGCGCCACTACGAGCAACGCTGCTTCTTCATCGACGGAGGCCACTCCAATCGCGTGCCAGCGCTGTTCGCCAGTCTCATCGTCGATGCGATGAGACCGAAGTTCGGATCATCGAACACCTTCGAAGCCAATCTGAAGTCGATGCCGTGCTTCTTGATGTTGATGAGCTCCTTTTCCAGGTCCCATTCGAATCGCATCGTTATACGTATTGTATAACGTCCTGCCGGGGAAATTCCTGCAGGCATACTATTGTCCTCGGAACGGGAACAGAATTCTCGCAGTCGCTTGCATAAGGGCCTAATTGCGTAAACGCACAACGCAACCGCTTTTGAAGTCCCGTGGCCAGACTCATCCCCCTCCCAGCGCATCCAGCACCCGCTCTGCGGCGGTAATTCCATGAAACTGTGCTTCTTCAAAGATTGAAATTCCGCTCAAGTCAGAGTTGGCAAAATACAGCCTGTCTTTTGCGGCCTTCAATTTGCTTCGTTCAGCGGAAAAGATCGTCCCCACGGCTGGACGCACCATGGCATGCCCCATCCGCATCACGTCGATGCGGGAGACGCATTTGCGAATGTCTTTATGCACGCGCTCCAGGTCAGTAAGGATTGCCTCCTTCCAGTACGACCAGTCTTTTTGCAACAGCACTTGCCGGTTGGCTGCGGGCGTTCCTTCGGCCAGCGCCCAATAGAAGGTCCAAACTGTACGATCGGCGAAGGTGCGGAGAGACTGATGCATGGCGTCCACGTAGCCGAGGGTTGGCGAATCCATGACCACGTTGTCCCATGCGGGCGGGAGGCCGTGGGATTCGGGGATGGATTCCAGGGTAAGGTTCGCGGTAAGCCAGGGCGAGTATTGGAAGTCATGGAGAGGCGGCATGCCTTCCATCAGGTAAGGCGCCAGAAATGTGGGGGCGGCGAAGATTACGCATTGGCAGCGGTAATCCGCGTCGCCCGCATAAACGTGGAACTGGTTCCGGTCACGTTGTATGCGATAGACCATCTGGTCTGAGCGGACGAATTTTCCTACCCGCGCCAGCAATTGCCGAGTGATCCACCCATTGCCTTCCGGCCAGGTGAGCGGCCCTTTATCTTCCGGCTCGCGCGAGCAGAAGTAATGTATCCCGGCCCAGGCGGATGTATCCGCCGCCAAGGCGCCGTAATCATCGCGGCAGGCATAGTTCATGTACCAGAGCAGCGGCCTGGAGATAAAACGATTCTTCGCCAGCCAGTCGGCAAAAGAGCCCTGGTCGAGAGTAGCGTGCTGGCGGGAAAGTCCAATCTCCAACGGAATGGTGAAACCGCCGGAGGCACGGAAGGTGTGCATGAGGTCCTCAAAGCGGCGAAACTCGTCACGGTCAGAGGCATTCAGTTCGGCCAGCGGCTCGATGCCTTCCTGCCATCGCCCGTGAACAAACAAGCGCTCCTGAGGATCAAAGCAAAGATACCGTTCGTCCCACTTGCCGTCCTTGAGCACTCCCAAATCGGTAAAGAGTTCACGCACATATTCGGCTTGCTTGCCGGGCACAGGGACATAGTGAGCGGCCCAGGGATAGCGGGTGATGTGGTTTTCTCCCCAGCGGGAGTTGCCGCCGGGCTGCTGGTTCATCTCCAGCAGCACAAAGTCAGTGAAGCCGCGCTTTTGCAGACGCCAGGCGGCGCTCAACCCTGCCATGCCTCCGCCCACGATGACCAGCGGTATGCGGACGGTCTGGCGCGGAGACGGAAACTGGGCCCGGTCACGCAGCAGGTGTCCTGCCTGAAATGAATCGTTGACGAACTCACCGGCAATGGCCCGATCGGATTTGAGGGAAAGCCCGACCAGGGCAGCCGCGCCCAGGGCGCAAAACTCCCGGCGGGTGGCCTTCAATGGCTGATCTCCCGCCATTCTCGGTCATAGGTCCGCACCAGCACCTGGTCATTGAGATGATTTGCAGGCATGGCCACCGGCGCCATGTCCGGCGGAAATTCAAACATGCCCGGAATTCCCGCCAGGGTGAGAAAACGCATGCCCTGAGGCAGTGATGCAGGCGGAGCGTAGCCGTTCTGGCCGGCCAGAACAAATCCCCATTCGCCAAACGACGGCACATAGACATGATAGGGATGAGCCTGAAAGCCCGCCTGCCGGACCGTCTCCACAATGCACCAGAACGACTGGCGCGCGAACATGGGTGAGGTGCTCTGCACCACGAACATACCTTGCCGGCTCAAATGACGCCGCAAAGCAGAATAGAAGACCGTGGTGTAAAGTTTGCCCAACGAATAGTTTGTAGGATCGGGGAAATCCACAATGGCAAAGTCAAACATCTCCTGCGATGAGTCCAGCCAAAGGAATGCGTCCGCATTGATGATGTGAACTTTGGGCGAAAGAAACGATTTCTGGTTCAACGCCGTAAGAAGAGGATGCGTGGAAAAAAGGCGCGTCATCTCCGGATCAAGATCAACCAGGGTTACGCTTTCTATCTGCGGATACTTCAGGACTTCACGCACAGCCAGGCCATCGCCGCCGCCCAGCACCAGCACGCGGCGCACAACGGGAATAGCGGACAGGCCGGGATGGACCAGCGCCTCATGATAGCGGTATTCATCGCGCGAGCTGAACTGCAGGTGGGAGTTGAGAAACAGCCGGAGATCATCCTTCCATTTCGTCAGGACGATATGCTGGTAGTGAGTGTCACGGGAAAAGATGATCTCGTCGGCATAGATATTGTCTTCGGCCAGGCCGGTAATGCGCTTCCCATTCGCCAGTCCAGCCGCGAGCACTACCATCACCATTACACACATGCCTTGCAGGCGCCGTGGCGAGGCAAGCTGTCCCTGGAACAGGAAGGTGCTCCAGAGCGCCACCACTGCATTGACGATGCCAAAAAACAATGCCGAGCGCACGAGGCCCAACTGCGGCACCAGTACGATAGGGAAAAGTATCGAAGCAAACAGCGCTCCAATATAGTCAAAGGTCAATACATGCGAGACCACTTCGCGAAAATGATAGCGGCCGCGGATGATTCGCATGAGCAGCGGAATCTCCAGGCCCACCAGAACACCCAGCACCATCACAATCAGATACAGGAAGATCTGAAAGCCCTGGGTAAAAGCAAAGGCGAGGAACAGCAGCCCTGACGAGAAGCCGCCTACCAGGGCCACGATGAGCTCAATCCAGATAAAGCGATAGGCCAGCCCGCGATGGATGAAGCGGGAAAGGAAGCTGCCGATCCCCATGGCAAAGAGATAACTGCCAATCACGGTGGAGAATTGGAAGACGCTGTCGCCCACCAGATAGCTGGCCACCGTGCCTGCGATCAGCTCGTAGATCAGGCCGCAGGCTGCGATCAGCAGGACAGAGATGAAGAGGAGGACCGCCACGTTTAGTCCATCACACTTTGGCGCGAATTTTGTTCATTGTGATCAAAGCAGCTCTGCCGTCATTCAGAATTGGTAATCGGGTCATTGGTGATCGGGTCAATGAAAACCAAAAGCCAATTCATTCTGCCACCAAACAATCGTCAGTGGATTGCCGCCGCAATGATAATGCAGATCCCCAGGGACATGGCGCCCACCAGGATAGCCAGCGCCATGTTGTGTTCCTGCACAATCTCTTTCCACAAGTGGTAGGGCGTTATCTTGTCCATCACCACGAATGCCACCACGAAAATGACGATACCGATCGCGGCGAACACTGCGGCATTGACCAGGTTATGCAACAGGATCGAGAAGTCCATTATTTCCCTCCAGTGTAGTGATGGTAGGAGCTGTAGATCGAGCGGTAGGACCCCGGATTGTCGCGGACGGACTTAGGCACGTTGCTCGTCTTATCCACGGAATCGAAGGTCCAGCCGCGATACTGCGCCGTGGCAAAGAGCCCCAGTACTCCGAGCCCATAAATCAAATAGAGTCTGCGAATCATTCATCATCTCCAGAACGAATCAAACTGGTAATGCCGCCTAAGCTCAAGCTGGAACCGTGGTCGCTCTCCTGCCAGCGCATGTGTTCAAAATTCATCGAACGCCAGGTAATCAACAAGGCTGGGAGCAGCAGCAATCCGGCAGTTACCCCAAACCACGCGTAAACCGGGACATCCTGCGTGACCCTCACGCTATAGGCGATGGAACCGCCTGGATCGCTTTCCGGCTCGATGCGCAAGTAATAGTGTCCGGGCGGGACAGCCGGCACGATGACTGAATCACGCCCTGAACCCTCACTCCATGCGCCGTCTTCGTCTCTGCCATAGTAGTAGCTCAGTTCGCGGCCAACATCGTAAGCCTGGCCGGTATCCTGATTGATGAGGGCATAGTCCAGATAGAGCCAGGAGTTGTTCAGGCTCGCGCTTGTCTCTATCTTGACCGGAGCAGTGCGCCCGGTCAGTTCAAAGGTATCGGTCACAAAGGAGTGTTCCCCGGTAGCGACGGGATCAAACGTATAGTTGTTGCTGAAAACCTGCTTGTCGCTGGCCATCACACTGTGTACCACCATCAGCGCCAGCGCCAACACCAGGAAGATGCCGCAATAGGTCCAGATCATCCGGGGTGTTGTGGCAAAAGGAGACGGCTGGTTTTCATACACGCCGACAGCCGGGGGCGGCTCGCCGGGAAGGGAGAAGGTTTTCCAGATGTCCGCGCCCGTCATGTATTCGCCCAGGGACCAGGTGACTTCTTTGTCCTTTGTGGTCTCTGAGGAGAGCACGCGCGGAGGCGAAACATAATCCGCAACATCCACCAATTCGCCTACCCGTACCTGCCAGGGAAATTCGCCGATCACATAGCTGGTGTTGGCCTGCGCGCTCTGAAAGTGGCGATACGTCTCGCCCAGATAGGTTACCGGGGCCTCGCTGCCTGGGCCACCGGGGGTGTCGGGAAGAGAGCGCAGCAGGGAGACATAGTTCCAATGACCATCAAACTCCGTGAGATAACGAAAGCCCTTGTAAGGATTGAATAGAACATACTCACCCCAACTGTAGGTAACGCCCTCCACTTCAATCGCGCGCCGCTGGCACCCCACCAGTTCACAAAGGACGCCGCGAAGCTTCCCCCGGGTTCCCAACGGTATCAGCGGTTCGTACCGGATAGCGGCTTTGAATTGCTGCAGGACCTGGACCTTGGGATCCTGGGCGTCCAGGATGGACTGGCAACTGCCGCAAACTACGTTCACCGCCTGTCCGAAAGAACGGATGGTTACCGTAGCGCCACAGTTGGGACAAGTCAGCGAACGGATGTGAACCGGCGCCACCTCTTTGCCGGGCGCATTCTCAGGCATTTACCACCCCTCGAACTTGCGGAGGTTCTTGAGGGCCAAATCGTCAAAGTCCACGGCCTTGCCAATGTAGAGCGCGGGCTGGGCATCGCTGTAGTCTAAAGTGGCAAAGTCTCCGCCGTGAGAACGCAGATCAACAAACACAACGTCCGTCTTGTCCCAGTACTCAAACGGAAGTTCCCCCTCAACTCCCGTATAGTGCGCCAGGGTACGTGAAGTCACCTCAAAGGCAGTGTTATTCCACTGGAAGGTTGTGCCCAACCCGGCATCCGGCTGGGCAGGCAGATTGGGAATGTCTTTGCGAAAGGAAATGGCGTACTCATCCTGCGCGTCAGAAATCCAGCCGTCACCGCCGTCATTGAATGTGATGTGCCATTCGTTCCAGTTACCCTGGTCGTATTGGTAGATGATCCGGCCGGTGACTACAAACGACCGGTTGCCATATTTGCCTTCGCTGGTGATCTGAAGCGGCGAGGCATCCGGCGGCAGATCGGCAACCTGGCCAACCTTCTTCAGGTCCACATCGGTTCGCACCAGGACAGACTTGCAATACGGACAAACGGTCTGCACGCTGCTGGACCAGCGAAATACCACCGGAGCGCCGCAATTCGGGCAGTTTGAGGTGCGTTGCGTCATCGCGCTTTCTCGTCCCCGGCAACCGAACACGCGGCGGCTGCTTCATCACCGGAAGCAATGTAAGGCCGCTCAAGCCGCCTGATGTTCACTGTCTGGGCGCCAAAAGCCCGCCGCAAGTGGCCGCGGAAGTCCCACTCCGGACGCGGACGGCAGCAGAAAAGATTCAGGCACAGCGACTGGTATTCAGGAAAGGTGTGGCACGCCAGATGCGATTCAGAAAGCAGGCAGAGTCCAGTGATGCCCAACGACCGGGGAAACTGCTGCCACTGTTCTTCACCGCACGGATGCAGATCAAGGTCCCGCACAATGCGGGCGAACAGCGTTTTCACGGCGTCAAGACTGCGGAGCGGTTCGGGATTGCAGCCGTAGGCCTCAACGATCCATTCTGTTCCCGTCATTGTTATTATTGCGGCTTCCCGCAGGGTTATTGTTGCGGCTTTCCCGCAAGTATTATTGTTGCGGCTTGCCGCAAGTCGGGCAGAACTTGCCCGCCGCGGGCATGGGTTTGCCGCATTCCATACAAAACTTGCTCCCGGCCGCAGGCGCTGCGGCGGCGGGCGAAGCAGCAGTGGGCGACGCGGCGGCGGGCGCTGTTTCAGTGCTCCCGGTTGCGGATTTCATGCTGTTCATCATGGTCTGCGCCATGCCCATGCCCACACCCAATCCGGCGCCCAGTCCCGCGCCTCCGCTGCCTTCGTTCGCGGCCGCAATCGGCATGGATTGCGCTACCTGGAATTGCGTATAGCGGTTCATGTCGCCAATCATGTTCATGCTGATTCTCTGATCCAGTATTTTCTGCAACTCATCCGGCATGGAGAGGTTCTCTACCACGAAAGTATCCAGCGCCAGGCCAAGGTTGGCGAATTGCGGCTTGAGCAACTCGCTCGCCTGTTGCGCCAGTTGCGTCTGGTTGGCAGCCATGTCAAGGAACGGCACGTTACTCTGGGCAAACGTATTGGTGAGTATGCCCACAATGGCTTCGCGCAACTGGCCTTCCAGGTCGCTTACCAGGTATTGGTCGCGCGTGCCGCTGATCTTCTCATGAAACACTTTGGGGTCAGCCACGTGATACGAATAAATGCCAAAAGCGCGCAACCGCACCGCGCCAAACTCCTTATCGCGCACGGTAATGGGATTGGCCGTCCCCCAGTGCTGGTCCGTTTGCATGCGCGTGGAGAAGAAATACACGTCTGACTTGAATGGAGATTGAAACTTTTTGTCCCAATTCTGCAGATAGGTCAGGATCGGCAGCGTATTGGTGGTGAGCGTGTAGAGACCGGGAGCAAACTGGTCGGCAATCTTTCCTTCATTCACGAACAGCGCCAGTTGGGAATCGCGCACCGTAAGCTGGCCGCCGTTGCGGATCTCGCGGTCCTGCATGGGATACCGATAAGCCAGCATTCCATCCGCCGGCTCTACCCAATCGATGACATCAATAAACTGCTTGCCGATAAAAGTACGTAAACTCATAAATTACTCATCCTCCTCGATCCTGCGTTCCTGCTGGCGGAACTCGGGCACTTGAGTGAATCGTATGGCTCTGCTCGTATCGGTGTCAATCGAAAGAGAAAATCGGGGGAGACGCAAGAGATTGCAATCTGCAATTCACCCCTCAAGGCGCCCGGAATTCGGAGATATTGTTTCTGGACAAGAGCAGCCAGGCTTCAACGTGATCGATTCACGTAGCATCTCGAGTTTGTGGCGCCAACATCAAGAATGTCCACCCATCCCTTAATCGTGCAATTGGGAGGGCCAGCGTTTCACCTTTGCAAAAGAATATTTGGGATTCTCGAATCTGCCCGTCCCGGCCAATCACTTCCAAATCACAATCGCCGGCAGCGGCAAGAAGAATCATCTAGGATGCTCGTACAGGTCCCCAAGTCCCTTCGAGATATCTTCCAATCGGCGCCTGATTTCCTGGGCGCTGCTATCACCCATTCGAAGCTTGGGTTCGAGGTAATGCCAGTTATTCTCTCCTCCATTGACATAGCCCTTGGGCTTGCCACTCAAGTGAATGAGGCGCCAAAATAGCGCGTTTGCCGGCACACCACGGAACTCGGGATGCAAGACCTCCCGTGTGCCGTTAACCTCGTTGAGGACAAGTTCGTTGAGTTCCTTCAGAGAGAGCTTTGAGTCTCGGCCGGCTGAAGCATCAATCTGAATGGAATAGGACGCCATGGCGAGACGCATTTCCAGCTCTTCACCAAGCGCTGTCTTCACCTCCGCCAGTTCTGTGCTTGCGTGACGCGCCGAGACAGCATTGTTATAGAGCCACGTAATGCCCGCCAAGGTAACACTTCCGAGAAACCACAGCCCGAACGAGCTGTTGAGAAACGTCCACCACCGCGAGGGTTTTGGTTTCGCAAACTCCGCTCTCAATTCTGCGCGAAATATCTCTTCCGCTCGAATGCGGTTTCTATCATCCTCGGTTAGAAGGTTTCCAGCGGGAAGCGGCTTTGACATTTCATTAGCCATAGCACAAACCAGTCCATTTAACTCCAGAGTAGTGGCGCAAGGAGGTCACTTGATCGACGCACCGGCCGTGGGAGTGGACAAGGTCCAACGTGACTTCGAGCAAGCCCCGGCCACTTCCCGGCGGTCTTGCTACCGAACAATTCTTAAGCCGGAGGCTCAAATCCAGTGCTGCTCTTCCGGGCTACAGCTATCAGACGCGTAGCGTCCAGATTATAGGGCCCGCCGTGCAAGTCTCCGAATAAGTGTACCTTCTTAAAACCGCAGCTCAGCAGGCGATCTTTGAGTTCACGGCCAGAGTAGATGGTGTGTTCAAAGCTGCAGCTTCGAGCGTGCCCGTCCTTGATCACGGTCCACTCCGAGAGTACGCGGGACCAGTCGTCGCGAAGTTGAGGGCGCTGCAGAAACAATGAGCCGTCCGCGAGTTTGGTGCACATGGCGTTTTGCCAGATCCGCGCCAGCCGTTCTTTACCGATCACATCTATGACCAATGCGCCAGTCTCTTTGAGGCTCTCATGAATGTTGCGCAGCACTCGAAGGTCTTCCTGCTCATCTTTGAAGTATCCAAAGGAAGTAAAGAGACTGCAGGCCAGATCAAACGCCGCCGGGCGAACAAAGTTCCGCATATCGTCCATGACCCATTCAACCGTTGCGCCGGCCTGGGATGCGTGCTGGCGTGCCCGATCCAGCAGAAATGGCGACCGGTCAACTCCGGTGACATGAAAACCGCGGAGCGCGAACTCGACTGCATGCCGGCCTGGCCCACAACAGAGATCCAGAAGGCTGCCTTCATTGCATTGGGCCAGCGCCTGAATGCAGGTGACCTCCTCCGGAGCAGCAGCAAACCGCTCCACAGGAAACATGTGGGGATACCAATCGCGCCAAAAGCCGTCGTTTTCGAACCACTCCATGGACAGAAAGTTTACACGCGCAGCAAGCGTATCTCTATCGGATTACATGGATCGGTATGCCCAATTTTAATTTCTTCCAAGACTTGTCTGCTGTGTACACCGGAGCTCTCAGCGCGACGCCGAGCGCCAGGCAGGCCCGGTCTCCCAAGGACAATCCGAGTGCGCGGGTTTCGGCAACCAGATTTCCGGCAGCTTCTGCGTGCTCGGCCGTGAAAGCCGTGGCCTCCCGAATAGGGCTCAGCGTGGCCTCCCATGCATCGCTCGGAGTCAGCCCGCGGATTACAAGCTTGCTTTGCACTTCAGCGAGATTGACGGTGCTGCTGGTGGCCATGCTCAACAACTCGGGCGTAAGCTTGTCCGCGCCTGGTTCACGATTCAGCACCGCAAGGAGCGCGGAAGCATCCAGTACGATTTTATTCATTGCGTGCTGTCTCGCGACGTTCGGCAATCAACTCGTCCACCAGGGAGGTGCCTGGCTTCACATGCTTCCGGACAAGACGCTGCGCTCGTTCGACGCGGCGTCTCAGCGTTGTGATCCTCAATTCGTCATCCTCAATGCGCAAAACGACTTCGTCTCCTATCTTGATGCCGAGCGCTTTGCGAAAGGAGGCTGGTATTACGACACGACCGTTCTCATTCATGCGAAGCCGGGTTTCCGATTTTACTGTCATATAGGGATCAATATGACATTATTATAGTGATATGTCATAGCCAGATCAACATGGCGCCGGAGATTCATGGTACTGGAGATCTTCCCACGCTTCCGCATAACGCTATGCTATTCGCGCCTCCTCGGGCTGCAGTGGCTGAGGCCACAACTGCTGGACCCGCCAAGCTGGCCAAGTCAGATCAAAATTGCCCTCAATCTCCGTCCCATAGGTTAAAATTCTAGTGTCCACTCTGTTTGCCCGGAGTACATTCCTGAACGCAGTTTATTCAAGTCTTGTGCTGTGCTCGATGATCAGCTCGCAACGCGGGTTTGCCCATTATTTTAAGAGCCATTTTCTAGACCAGACGTTCAAGGGACTCTATTCGCCCAATACTTTTGACATGATGCTCCTGGTCCCGTATTTCGTGGTGATGGTCATTCTGGCCATCTATGGCCTGCACCGCTACATGCTGGTTTTCATGTATTACCGGAACCGCAAGAATCATGCGGGCGAGCCACCCCAGAAATTCACCGAACTACCTCGGGTGACGGTGCAACTCCCGATCTTCAACGAACAATTTGTGGTGGACCGGCTGGTCGAGGCCATTTGCAAGCTGGAGTATCCCAAAGACAAGCTCGACATCCAGGTGCTGGATGACTCGACGGATGAGACACAAGCGGTCGCGCAGGCGGTGGTGGAGCGTTATGCCGCGTTGGGACATCCGATCACCTACATTCACCGCACGAACCGCGAAGGGTATAAGGCAGGGGCCTTGCAAAACGGCATGAAGACCGCCCGGGGGGAGTTCATTGCCATCTTTGACGCAGATTTTGTTCCGCCGGAAGATTGGCTGCTGCGCGTGATCCATCACTTTGCGGAGCCTGGGATTGGCATGGCGCAGACACGCTGGACCCACCTGAACCGCAACTATTCCTTCCTCACGGAAGTGGAAGCGATCATGCTGGATGGCCATTTCATTCTGGACCACGGCGGACGCTACCGCCGCGGGGTCTTCTTCAATTTCAACGGGACGGCCGGCATGTGGCGTCGCCAGGCCATCGAGGACGCTGGCGGTTGGCAGCACGATACGCTCACGGAAGATACTGACCTCTCCTATCGCTCGCAGCTCAAAGGATGGAAATTCAAATACCTTCAGGACATCGAGTGTCCGGCAGAACTGCCCATTGAAATGACGGCCTTTAAGATCCAGCAGGCTCGCTGGGCCAAGGGGTTGATCCAGACGGGCAAGAAGATTCTGCCCCGAATCTTCAAGAGTGACGTTCCCTTGCGGGTAAAGGTTGAAGCCTGGTACCACCTTAGCGCTAATATCAGCTATCCCCTGATGATCATGTTTTCCACACTGCTGTTGCCGGCCATGATCATTCGTTCCTTTGGTGGATGGTTTCAGATGCTGGTGATCGATCTCCCGCTGTTTATGGCGTCAACCTTTTCTGTGTCCAGTTTCTACCTGGTTTCCCAAAAGGAGATTTACCCACGGAAGTGGCCGCGCACGTTTCTCTTTTTGCCACTTCTCATGGCTCTGGGCATCGGCCTTACTCTCACTAACACCAAGGCAGTTCTGGAAGCCCTGTTTGGGATTAAATCGCCATTTGCGCGCACACCTAAATACCGTGTGCAGTCTAAAACAGATAAGGCCTTAGGGCAGAAATATCGGCGCCGCCTGGGCCTGGTGCCCTGGCTGGAGCTGCTGGTCGGCAGCTACTTTGTCTTGATGTGCGTCTATGCCTACACCAGCGAAAACTACTGGACGCTCCCATTCCTGACGCTGTTTGTGATTGGGTACTGGTGCACCGGCCTCATGTCCCTGTTGCAAGGCAGATTCGACCGGGCGGTGCTGGCCCGAGAGAGCGAACCGCACACCAAACCGTTCCCCGTGGGAGTTTGATCAAGAAATCGGGTGATCGCCGTGATCCGGTGATCGGGAAACCTGAACCAGGATTTTTTATCCCGTCGCGAACTTCTCTAAGATCGTCCGTTGAGCGGATTTCAATGTATTCCCAGAGTTGATAGGTTGTCGCAGATTCCTGCTTTTTGATCACCCGATCACGGGATCGCGTGCGATCCACCGATCTTCCTCCCCTGCTCCCGTGGCCTGTAGCCTACGCTTCGTCCATATAGATGACGTAAGCGCTGGCCCACAACGCACTGGGAATGCTGCCGGGTTTGCGTCCGGTGATGATTACGTTGTAATCAGAAGAAGCGGGCAGCGAATTCAGAATGGACTCATCGGGAGCGGGTTGCACTACGGAGAGATAGCCAAGAAAGTCGTGGAGATGCGATCCACCCGCGTAGAACGGCGCCGCGTACGAGAGGTCAACCCCCTCCTGGGTAAGATGCCAGGCCAGTGATGCCGCCACGGAGACGGCACGCTCGTAGGCTTGCGGAGAAACCACTCCCGGCGTCGAATTATCAAAGACGATGCGCAGTCGGCGCTCGTCTTCCCGGGCAAACTCCCGCACCTTCAAGCTCCCGGTTTTGGCCGCGGCTTTCCAATCGACGAATCGGGCGGAGTCTTGTGGGGTGTGCTCACGGATGCGGTACAGTTCGGAGCCCGGACCACGGAGCATGGTGGAGTGTTCTCCAGTAATCGTGGACAGCAATTCCAGGAAGTTGCGAGATTCCAACAGGGCGGGAAAGACCATCAACTCCCGGCAAAGCTTCACCCGGCGGCTCTTGATCAGAAAGGAGAACGGAAAACGTGTGGCCAGGTAGAAGTTGTCCTGGGTATAGCGCCCGCGGCTGGAAAAGGTCAATTCCACCTGGGCATCCAGCGTTGTCCGCGCCGGAAGAAAGGTGAAGTAAACCGGGTTCTCGAAGATTGGCGGTGATTGCGCCTGCTGGGTTCTGCGTCGCAAAGCATAATCCGGCAGGCGCAGCCAGTGATTTTGGCGCGGGAAAATGAACTCCGTCTTGTGCCATTCCCACCCAGGCTTCTTCTTTTTCTTGCTCTTAAATCGGCTGGCCACGCGGACTGAAAAAGCAGGAATGGCGCGCCGGGGATTGTGAAGTTTCACGTGCGCGGTAATCGGCTTGCCGGCAAAGGCGCTCTCCGGGAGTGAGACATCCAGCTCCAGCCCGCGAAGCATGGCCGCAGAGGCAAAGCCGGAGACAACTATGGCCGCCAGCATAGCCGCCAGAACAATGAACAAGAGATTGTTCGTGGTATTCAGCGCCGCAATGCCAATTACCAGCGCGACTCCCAGGTAAGCCATGCCCTCACGCGTGATCTCAAAGTCAAGGGCATCGCGCACCCGCGACCCAACTACCCGTTTCGCCAGGTACGGCACCACGATGACTCCCACGGTTCCGGCGAGTAATAGCGCTGTAGAAGCGAACAAAGCTGTTGCAGCCACGTTGCCGGTTTCGCGCGCAATGGTGGAAAGAAGCGCCGCGACAAAGGCCAGGGTCAGGCCCAGGATGGCCATAACAAACCGCAGCCACGCCTCACCATCAATATTGGCGAGCACGGATTTCAGGGTGCCGGGAAGCCGCATGGAATAACCTCCATTATCCTGCAAAACACCCCGAACCGACAGTAACGAAGGGAATAGAAGGATGGAATATTTGGTAATTGGGTAACTGAGTGTAACTGGTAATTTCTTCTTGGCAGCTTCTTTACTCACCTTGTCGGTGTGCCGCTCATGGATCCTGGCTCGCAAGGAACTCCATGACCACACGATTAAACTCTTCTGGCACTTCTTCGAATGGGAGATGGCCGGCTCCCGTAATCAGCTTAAGCTGTGCGTTTGGCAGATCCCGGCGCAGAGCCTCAGCTGAGCGTGGATCGACGGCCTTATCGCGCGTGCCCCAGATCAGCAGTGTGGGAATCTTGAGTTGCGGGATGATTTGCCGCAGAGACTCCAGGTCCTTTTGCCAATTCCGCAGCGCGGTCAAAACGTTCTGCGCCCTTCCAGGCCGCAAGATCGAGGCGCGGTAGCCTTCCAGAGCGTCCGGCGGAAGGCGCGTGGGATCACCATACATGCGGCGCAAGGCGATTCGGTGAAAAGGCTGTGAGATCGGCAGCGCCGCACGCAGGAAGTACCCACCCAGAGCGGTGCTCAGGAGGCGTATCCGGCCCTGGCCAAAATCTGACCAGGGGTTCACGGGTGCTGACAGAACCAGGGACTGAATCCGGCCCGATGCTCTCGCGTCCGCGGCTGCGAGCAACATGGCGATGGCGCCACCAAAAGAGCAGCCAATCACGGTCAAGCCCTGCCAGCGCATCTGTTCTATCAACTCAAACAGGCGTTCAGCCTGGCGTGACATGCTGCAATCTGTTCCACGGTCGTCTGACGGACCCGCACCGGGCAAGTCGACGGCATGGACGGTGTATCGCTGCGCCAGAACTGGAAGGCTGAAGCGCCAGCAGAATGATCCTCCGAGCAAGCCGTGAAGGAGGAGCACAGGCGGTCCGGTTCCAGTCCGCTGGTGGCGAATTCGCTGGCCATCAATTTTCGTCCAACATTCGAGTACATTCATCTATCTGCACCGTCATTTGGCATCCTGGATACAAAAAATCACACCAAAATTCCATTTTTTGTAGCGTTATCCATAAAGGCTATTTATAATCCTCTAAATAGCTAATATTGAACAACTTAATTGTTAAGTTTTTGGCCGGACGCATGGCATCTCACTTGCTTCAACCATTCCCGAAGTCATTCGCTTTCAGCACTCAGCCTGTTGATCGTCTGAAAACGAAACGGATGCGAAAAGACCTCCAATTGCGGTTTTCGGCGCTGATTCTAGCTCTCATCACGCTGGCTGCCATCATTTTTGCGGGAATCAATTTCTGGAAAGAGCGTCAGTTTCTCGTTCCGGATGATGGAGCCTGGTGGATTGAAAGCGGCGACGGGCTGAAAGCAGCGCGTGTAGCCGCGAATGGGCCTGCAGAAACCGCCGGCATCAAGCCCGGGGACCAATTGCTGGCGATTGACGACCAGCCCATCAAGAGCGTCCGGGACGCACAGGGCCGGGTGGTGGTAAATGCGCAGGCCAACCTGGTACGGCAACAATGGAGGACCGGGGCCTGGTCCAATGCCAACTATAAGCTGACCCGGGGCGGTTTCAACTTTGAGACCAAGATCATCTTCAGGGAGGCGGACAAGTCACTCAATCAGGGATTGAGGCTGATCGCGCTGATCTATCTGGGGGTTGGCCTCTATGTGCTGCTGCGGCGCTGGACGGCGCCTAAGTCCACCCACTTTTATGTCTTTTGCCTGGTTTCGTTTGTCTATTACGCATTCCACTACACCGGCAAACTGAACACGTTTGATTCGATTGTCTATTGGTCCCAGATCGTGGCCGGGGTGCTTCAACCCGCCTTGTTCCTGCATTTTGCCCTGACCTTCCCGGAGAAAAAGAAATTCCTGGGGAAGTGGGCGTGGTTTGTCGGGCTATTTTACCTGCCGGCTGTAATCCTGGCGGGCGTCCAGGGCCTGGCCGTGCTGCTCTGGGATTTCACCGAATCGCTGCGGTGGAACCTTGACCGGCTGCAGATGGTTTATCAAACCGTCTACTTTGTGGTGGCAGCGGCCATTCTCTGGAACAGCTACCGCAAAGCCAACATCCCGATTGTGCGCCAGCAAATGAAGTGGATTTCGCGAGGGACGGTGCTGGCGATTGCGCCCTACACCATCTTTTACGTGATCCCTTACCTGAGTGGGGCGCTAGCCACCCCGGCGATGAAGATCTCGGCATTCTCGCTGGTGTTTCTGCCGCTCACGTTCGGCTACGCGATCCTGCGCTACCGGTTGATGGACGTGGACATCATCTTTAAGCGCGGCGTGGCCTACACCCTGGCTACGGCCGCTATCGTCGGGGTCTATTTCGGCCTAGTGGGCGGTCTTGCGGAAATTGTCCACACCAAGCTGCCGAGCGCCGGGACGGCAGGATTGATCGTGGCCATTGTCATCACCGCGCTGGCCTTCGATCCACTCAAGAACTGGATTCAACACCACGTTGACCGTTTTTTCTACCGCAAACGCTATGACTATCGCCGGACGCTGATCGAATTCGGGCGCGAATTAAGCTCTGAGACCGACCTGGGCGCAATGTTGACATCCGTGATTGACCGGTTGTCGCGCACCCTGCTGGTGAACCGGATCGCCATCTTCCTGCCCGGAGATCAGCAGCAGTTCGTGATGGCAAAATCGTTCGGCATCTCTTACAGCGGAACCCTGGATCTGAGCTTCCTGGTGGTGGAGCGGCCGGAATACTACGCGGGACACATCTTTTTTGATAACACCCGCAAGGCGCTGCGGGAGAGCGCGGCCGCCCGCGAGACCATCGCCAAGCTTGACCTGAATTACTACATTCCATGCACGGTGCAGAACCGGATTGTCGCGGTGGTGGGCCTGGGCAAAACCATGGCCGGCGATTTCCTCTCCAGCGACGACGTTGAATTGCTTGAGACCCTGACCGGATACATCGGAATCGCCATCCAAAACGCCCAGCTTTACGCCTCGCTGGAGCAAAAAGCCAGCGAGTACGAGCGGCTTAAAGACTTCAATGAAAACATCGTCGAATCGATCAATGTAGGAGTGCTGGCGGTTGACCTGGAAGACCGGGTCGAATCCTGGAATGCGCAGATGGAAGTGATGTATGCGCTTTCCCGCGCGCAGGTGCTCGGGCAAAAGCTGAGCGAGGTATTTCCCGCGGCTTTCATGGAGGAGTTCTACCGTTTCCGCCAGAACCCGGGAATCCACAATCTCTACAAGTTCCGGCTGCACACTCCGGCGGGGGACACGCGGATCGCCAACGTGGCCATAGCGCCACTGGTGACCAGAAGATTCAACGTGATCGGCCGCTTGATTATTGTGGACGACATCACGGAACGCATGGAATTGGAATCGCAACTTTCGCAAGCGGAAAAGATGTCATCCATCGGCCTGCTGGCGGCAGGGGTCGCCCACGAGGTGAACACTCCGCTGGCAGTCATCTCCAACTATGCGCAGATGCTGATGAAGCAGGTGAACGGAGATGAAAAGCTTTCGGGCCTGCTGGACAAGATCACGCGGCAGACGTTCCGGGCTTCAGAAATTGTCAACAACCTGCTGAATTTTTCCCGCACCGGCGGCGCCGAATTCAGCAATATCGACCTGAATAAAGTAATCTCCGATACCCTTGCCCTGCTGGAACACCAACTGAAAACGGCGCGGGTCAAGGTTGATGCCGACCTGGACCACGACCTGCCCCCGATTCACGGCAATGGGGGCAAGTTACAGCAAGTTTTCCTGAACCTGTTTCTCAATGCCAAAGATGCCATGTCCGGGACGGGCGGCACGCTGCGGGTGCAGACGGCGAACGGTTCGGGAGTGAACGTGAGCGTAAGCGATACCGGCACGGGCATCGCGCCCGAGCATATCCAGAAGATTTATGACCCGTTCTTTACCACCAAAGTGTCTCCGCGCGAGGGCCAGGCGCGGGGCACAGGACTGGGCCTGTCTGTAACCTACGGCATTATTCAAGAACATGCCGGAAAGATTCGCGTGGAAAGCCGCCCCGGCCAGGGCACCGCGTTTCACCTTGAATTTCCTCTCATAAGAAAGGCCGTCAATGTCTGAACTTGCAGTTTTAAGCCGTCATTCTAGAGAAGCCAGCACTGCTGGCTCTGTGCTGATCATTGATGATGAAGGCGCGATCCGGGAATCCCTGGAAACCCTGCTGGAATTTGAGGGCTATGGGGTCGACTCGGCTGAAACGGGTGAGCAGGGACTCGCCCGGCTGGGTGAACGCACGTTTGACCTGGTGTTGCTGGATTTTGCCTTGCCTGACCGCAACGGGCTGGAAATCCTGGCGGACATCCGGGACCGCAATCCACAACTGCCCGTTATCATGATCACCGCGTACGGCACGGTCGACAATGCTGTCCGAGCCATGCAAAACGGGGCCACCAATTTCATCCAGAAACCCTGGGACAATGAAAAGCTCCTGGCCGACGTGCGCGGGGCAGTGGCGCGCCGCCGGGTGGAAGAAGAGAACGAGCAGCTCAAACGGGCGCTGAAGCAGCGCTACAATTTTGAAAACATTGTTGGCAAGAGCGACCCAATGCTGCGGATTTTCGACCTGGTAGCACAAGTGGCGCCCAGCCGCTCCACGGTGCTGGTCCAGGGCGAGAGCGGTACGGGCAAGGAGCTGATCGCCAAGGCCATCCACGCCAATTCTCCGCGCAAGGACCGTCCTTTTGTCCCGGTGAACACGGGCTCCATGCCCGCCGATCTACTGGAATCCACGCTCTTCGGCCACGTGAAAGGCGCGTTCACCAGCGCCATCTCTTCCAAGAAGGGACTGTTCGAAGTTGCCGACAGCGGCACCATCTTCCTGGACGAGATCGGCACCATGAGCCTGGAAACCCAGGCCAAGATCCTGCGCGTGGTGCAGGACAAGAAGTTCATGCACCTGGGCGGCATTCACGAAATTCATGTGGATGTGCGGGTGATCGCCGCCACCAACATTGATTTGAAATTGATGGTGCGTGAAGGACGCTTCCGTGAAGATTTGTTCTACCGGCTGAACGTGATCACGGTCGATTTGCCGCCCCTACGCAGCCGGACGGAGGATATCCCGCTGCTGGTGAATCATTTCCTGCGCAGATTTGCGACGGAAAACAACAAGCCCGCGCGGCATATCTCGCCGGAGGCATTGCGGCCCATCATGGATTATGGCTGGCCAGGCAATGTGCGGGAATTAGAAAACGTGATTGAACGCGCAGTAGTGCTTTCCAACGGGCCCGTGATTGGAATTGATCTGCTGCCCGACCACGTGGTGGGCCGAGGTTCCGCCGGGAAGATCTTTGAGCACCGTCCCGATGCGTCTCTGTTTGAGATCATCGAGGATTGCGAGCGCCGAGTGATTCTGGACATGCTGGAAAAATGCGGCTGGAACCAGACCGAAGCCGCCGAACGCTTCCACATACCGCTTTCAACTCTGAACCAGAAAATCAAGCGCCTGAACATCGAGATCAAGAAGAGGGCCCGAGAGCAGGCAGCCGTCTAGAAATCGGGGCATCTATGCATCGGTATATCGGTGCATCGGAATACCAAGAGCAGAATTTCCCGGCCGCGTGGGGGTTGGGCCTGTACATACCCCCTTCTGTTCCCTGGTGGGCCATCTGCTTGCCCACTAAAAACCAGGTACTGAGTTGAGTTCTGTTATATTTGCCTTTTCGCTGGAGCTTGCCCGGTTCGATGGAGCTTATCTCACCTGCGGATTTTTTGAAGAAGAACGCTCTTGCCGTCCAGGAGTACTCTCTCCTTGCGGCCCGCTCGGTGACCAATCTGTTCCGCCGCCCGCGCTATCTGGCGGACATCATGTACCAAGCCGACCTCATCGGCGTGGGCTCGCTTCCGATTGTTTTACTAACCGGCGGTTTTACCGGGGCGGTGCTCGCGCTCAACACCCGGGCCACGCTGGAGCAGTTTGGGGCGCTGTCGTTGACCGGACAACTGGTTTCGCTTTCGATGGTAAAAGAGTTGGGCCCGGTGCTGACCAGCTTGATGGTTGCCGGCCGGAATGCTTCCGGGATGGCCAGCGAACTGGGATCCATGCAGGTGACCGAGCAGATTGACGCCATGCGGGCTCTGGGCACCGATCCCTATAAGAAGCTGGTGACGCCGCGGGTGATTTCCACCGTGGTCATGATGTTCTTCCTTACGGTGATCTCCGACCTGGTGGGCCTGATCGGCGGATGGTTCATTTCGTTCACCTGGATCGGGCTGGATTCTTCCCAGTACTGGAACGAGGCTTACCAGTCGCTGGTTTTTAATGACATTTTCATGGGGCTCTTCAAGCCAGTGCTGTTCGGTTTTATCATCGCGACTGTGGGCTGCTACTTCGGACTGAGCACCCGTGGAGGAACTCAGGGAGTAGGCCGTTCGACCACCCAAGCTGTCGTGGTATCCTCCGTGCTCATCATCGCTGTGGACTTCTTCGTCACCAAGGCGCTCTTGTTTATTCTGTATTGATTCCATGTCTTCTTTGGCAAACCAACCTACGGGTACGGTCCACAAAGCCATCATTTTTGAGGATGTTGGCATTACTTTTGAAGGTTTGACGGTGCTGGATGGCGTTTCATTTGAGCTGAAGCGCGGCGAGACCAAGACCCTGTTCGGCGTGGCCGGCTCGGGCAAGAGCACCATCCTGAAGTTATGTCTGGGGTTAATCAAACCGGACCAGGGCCACATCTACGTCCTGGGGCATGACGTAACCACCATGAAGGAAGAAGAACTTTTCGAGTTACGGAACAAGGTGGGAATTGTTTTTCAGGAAAGCGCTTTGTTTGACTCGCTTACCGTGCGGGAAAATGTGGCATTCCGGCTGCTGGAAGAAAAAATACCGGAGCACGAGATTGAGGAGCGGGTGCGGGAAGCGCTACGTTTTGTGGAGTTGGAGAATACTGTGGACATGCTGCCCTCGGAACTCTCCGGCGGCATGAGGCGACGGGTGGGAATTGCCCGCGCCATTATTACTCATCCCGAAGTTCTGCTTTATGACTCTCCCACTGCCGGGTTGGACCCGATCACGTCCACTACCATCGTTGAGCTGATTATGAAGCAGCGTGACGTGTACAAAACCAGCGCGTTGCTGGTCAGCCATCGCCTGCAGGATGGATTCACGCTGGCCACGCATCACTACAATGCTGAAACCAAACACATGGAAGCGATTGACGGCTTAGCCCTGCGGGATGTGCTTACCACCTTTCTGATCCTCAAAGACGGCAAAGTCATCTTCGACGGCACGGGGATCGAGTTGGCGCATGTCCAGGACCCCTACATTCACCAATATATTTCGTAGGTGAGAGCAGTCAGCCATCAGCCGGGTCGCTGCGCTGAGAGCGCAGCTCATAGAAGCCGCTGACTGCTGTTCGAGAGTTGGGTCATGCACACAATCGGTGCATCGGGTTATCGGTGCATCGGGTCATCGGGAGAAACACCAATGTCTCGATGTGGTAACAGCCTTACTGATTCCAAGCCGCGGCGGGCACTCAGTCCGCGTGGCAGCTTCGCAGTCCTGTGAAGGTTGTCGTCGGCAAGGAAACGAAAACCTCAAAAAACCTTACCAGTGATTTAACTGATCTTCATTGATTGAGACCTAACGGAAATCTTCTTAAATTCTTGCCTTAAATTCTTGCCTTGACAGGATTACCTTGCCTGAGCGACCCTTCCATATTCAAAATTTGGGATAAAAGCTCCAGCGAAATCCGCAAATACAGATTTTGTTTGGATGATAAGGCCTGAGTTAGTTGATTCTATTGAATTTCAAGGCTGGCGATTCAATTGCGCTTGTTGAAATCATTATCGTAGCTCCCGTACTCGTAATGTTCGGTTCGCTCCGGTCTCTTTTAATCCCGAGCGAAAGTAACAAAGGTCAACTCAGACGCACTAACAAGTAATAAGGAATAAGGGAAGACAGGGCCCCTGAGCCGGCAGAGAATTTGCCGGCCGGATCAAAGGCGGTTCACGTTCAGCCTTTGTGTAAGAGAGGGTCCTGGAGAGCCGAGAGATTTTGGCCTACATCCGTCCAAACCCAAATCCCAGGAGGTTAGTCACATGAAGGGCAAGCAATGGTTCCAAACCACACTTTTGATGTCTCTGTTGCTCATCAGTTGCAGCAACCTGTTCGCGCAGGTAACCGCAACCGCCACTCTCCAAGGCACTGTTGTTGATAAATCGCAGGCTGTCTTGCACGGGGCACAAGTCACGATTGTCAGCAAAGCCACCGGAGAGACCCGCAACACCAAAACCAATGACGCGGGCGAGTATCGGTTTGATCTTCTGCCGGTCGGTATTTACAGCGTGAAGGTGAATGCGACAGGCTTTTCCGGCGTTGAAGCCAAAGAGTTGGAATTGATGGTGGGCAGGACGTCCACCCAGAACTTCACCCTAAATCCCGGCACGGTGAGCGAGACTGTCGAGGTGACAGCTACGGCACCGCTGGTGGACCAGCAGAAGACAGACGTCAGCACCAACATTACTCCGTCACAAATCCAGGACTTACCGCTGATCGGCCGCGATATTGCCGATCTTGCGTATCTAGCGCCCGGAGTGAAAGCCGCGGATTCCTACGATCCGACGAAGAACCGTTATGCGATCCTGTCGGTCAACGGTGACGGGGGCCGGAACGTGAACGTGACGGTGAATGGCGTGGACAACAAGGACAACACGGTGGGCGGACCGGTGATGCAGCTTCCCGCTGAAGCCGTGCAGGAGTTCTCGGTTTCTACCCAGCGATTCTCGGCCGTCAATGGCCGTTCCTCGGGCGCCGCGATCAATGTGATCACCAAGTCCGGCACGAATGCTTTCCACGGTTCGGCATTTGCCTTCTTCCGCGATCAGGCGTTCAACGCAGACCAACAAATAGCGAATGGCGACGGGACGTCTTCTCCGGCCAATCCGCCCTACTCACGGCAATGGTTTGGCGGATCCATCGGCGGACCGATCAAGAAGGACAAGCTCTTCGCCTTTTTCGCCATCGAGCGGCAACGTGAACATACCTCGCTCGCCGAGTCAGGCCAGGCATTCTCCCAGTTGCAACTGGTGACAAATCTGGGAGCGCAACCCGCGGCTACCATTCCGACTCCGTTCTTCGAGAACCGCATCAACGGGCGGCTCGATTGGGCGATCAACAACAAGCACTCGGCGTACTTTTCGGTGTCCACTCAGTCGAACAACAGCCTGAACGACCAGAGCAACGGACTCTTTGATTTGACAGAAGGAAACTTCACCGTCAATCACCTGCAGATCGCCAACCTTACTGTTAACTCGGCATTGTCGAATACCCTGGTCAACCAGTTTACGGTTGGGTTCCAGTACTGGAACAACCTGATTGACAGCGCCACACGAGCGCCGCTTTTTACTTTCCCAACCGGCATCCAATTCGGCACCAACACCAACGTTCCCCAGAATTCCATTCAGCGGAAATACCAGTTTAAGGACGACATCAGCAAGAGCGTTGGCAAGCACACTTTCAAGACTGGATTCGATTTTATCTACACTCCGTTTATGGGCGGATTTTTCGAGTTCAACCCGACCCTGGAGCTTGATTACAGCCTACTGCCCAGCCAGATCCTGGCCTTGCCGCAGGGATTTCAGACTCCCGGGTTGCTGGTTGGCGGCAACAATAGTGGGAGCGGCATGAGCATCGCGGTGGGCAACCCCACTTTTATCATCAAGGATGCAAAGCAACTCGGATTGTACTTCCAGGATGACTGGAAGATAACTCACCGCCTCACCGTGAACCTTGGCCTCCGTTGGGACAAGGACTTCGATTTTGTCGGGGGCTCAGATATTGGCAACAGCCGCACGTTCCAGGAACTGCAGGCGGCCGCGCCGTTCAGTTCCCTGGCTGCTTTGCTGGTTGCCAAGAAGGCTACCGACTACAGCAAGGGTTTCAGCCCACGCGTGGGGTTCGCCTATGACATGACTGGCCGTGGCAACCACGTGCTGCGTGGCGGCTTCGGAATGTACTACGACAACACGTTCCAGAACATCCCCTTGTTCATGGAGCAACAGGCCAATCCAACCATCTTTCAGACGGCATTCACGCTCAACGGCGCCGGCGACATCGTGCCGGGTACGGGCATCCCGCTTTCCGCGTGGCATCTGGGCGATCCACTGCCCGCGATTCCCCCTCCTCAAGCGGCACTTACCCCCGGTTCCATCGGCCGCATCATGGACCCGAACTACCGCACACCGGTGACCGAGGAGTTCAACGGCGGCTACACCTGGGCGATCAACTCTAAAACTGCGTTTGAGGCAGAATACGTTCACGTGCTCAGCCTTCACGAGAACAAAACTATCAATCTGGATGCGAATACTCCGATTAACGCTTCGAACATAGCGCTGGGTTTCTTCAAACCATTGAGCGCCGCGTTTGCCTCGGCGGGCGTGCCCGTGCTGGGCAGCGTTCGAGACGAGACATCCAGCGGGCGCTCGCGTTACGACGGCATGAACATCAGCTATCGCCAGCGCAATTTCCACAGAGTAGACCTGGTGGCGAATTACACTCTGGCCCGCGCGGTGGGTTATGACGAGGATGGCGGCTCGTTCCGTTATTATCCGCGGGACCCGAACCGCCCGTTCGCGCCGGAAGACTTTGGTCCGGCGTTCAACGACGAGCGACACCATCTCACGATCGCGGCTACCGGACATCTGCCCTGGGGCATGGAGTTCTCTCCCATTCTGCAGGCGGGATCGGCGCGGCCCTACAACGCGACCGGGCAGTCGAACCAGTTAAGCCTGGGCGGGGGCAGCGCGGCAGGCGCACTCCTGGCTCCGGGCTGCACAGAACAGGGCTACTACTCAAGGACCTGCGGCTTAAACCCCATATTCGCTCTGCGTGGCGATCCGTACTTTGACATGGACATGCGTTTAGCGAAGAACCTCAAGCTGGGTGAACACCGGAACCTGCAGCTCATGTTCCAGGCTTTCAACCTCACGGACCATGCCAATTACGGCAATAACTTCGGCGGCACGGTCGGGCTTGCGAGTTTTCAGCACCCGCTCGGTTTCATCAACCCCACGAGCAGCACCCTGCCACGGTCGTTCACGGGTGAGTTCGGGGCACGCTTCAGCTTCTAAAGCAAACAGCAGATCGGACTCGAACAGGGCCGGCGCAAGCCGGCCCTGATTTTTGGACGCAAACGGGCTTCGGTAGTGCCTTAATTGAATTGGAATAGAGCTCTTGCCAGGATCTTTCCATTCAGGGCAGCACGGGTTCACTCGAATCAGAAACACTGCACGGGAACCCTGGACGTCCGAATCTTATGTTTACGGGGAGCGAGGCCAACACGCTCCTCACCCTAGACAGGGGATGCTCCGGAAATTTAGAGCGCTTGGACAAGACCAGGAAGCCCTTCGGGAGGAGAGACGTAGGCAAGAAAGAGCACTGAGCGAAGTGCTCTTTGTTGTCCCAGTGAAGTACTTACGATCGGCAGCCAAGAGCCACCATCCAGTTCGTCTGCTCCGACATGTGGAAACCCTATCTCCGGGTCATCCGGGAGAAATGCGCGCAGGCCCTGCACATCCTCGACCGTTTTCATATTGTCGCCAAGATGAACCAAGCCCTGGACGATGTGCGCGCCGCCGAAGCCCGCAAGATGGCCCAGGACGGCCACCCG
>DATGJZ010000133.1:0-6567 GCA_035294925.1 Candidatus Angelobacter sp.
CTTCAAATCCAAAGTTGGTTTGATTACACTCTGTAGTAGTCAAAGGCCGCTCCTGTTGTGTATTTAACTGCTTCTTGACAAAACAGTTATGCCACAGGTCGCGGCCTTTGCCTATTATCTTCGTGAGAAATGCGGGCTAACTTTATGGGCTGTTTGGACGAGTTGAAAATTCCCGCCATTTGGAGAATAGTTAAGACTTAGCAGCCACCGGGGTACCCAGATGTTACGACACATAACCCACGCTTTCGTCCTGGTTCTTCTTACTTGCACCTGCACGCTCGGCCAGAGCAGGCTCGCTCCCAACAAGCCGGCAACAACGTCCGGTGACAATCAGCCGTCGCTGACGCAAGCCAAGCCGCAGATTCCCGGCCTGGATAAAAGGCCGAAAATGAGCGAGGCCACGCGCATGCAGATTATTCAGGCGATCAATGCTGAGTTTGCGCGCACGCGCAAGAATTTTCCTATCGGGTTTAAGGACATCACCATTACCACGGAGGGCAAAACCAAGCCGGACGATGCCCGGCTATACCAGTTGGCAATGACCACTGGCGCGGCCGCCAAAATCGGTGATCGCATCCAGATCACGAATATCGTCATCCACGAGAAGTCGATTTACCTGGAGATCAACGGCGGCCCCAAGAAGAAGACCAAATGGTATCAACGCGTCACCATCAGCGGGATGGGTGGGGGCGTCACTCCTGGCGGAGATCCGAACCAGGCCCAGCCTACCGGCGCGGCGCTGTCTCTGGAGTTCAAGGACCACGTGCCCGAACTGACGGGCCCGGAGCTGAAACAGCTTTTGGATCCCGTCTTTGATTTTTCGGTGAAAACAGCGGCCGAGGTTTACCTGGAAACCGTTCCTCCCAAGGTGAAGGACGCGATCAAGAAGCACGAAGTACTCGTGGGAATGAACCGTGACATGGTGATCATGGCGAAGGAGCGGCCACCGCAAAAATTGCGGGAAAAGGACGACAAGGGCATCGAATACGAAGAGTGGATTTATGGCGCAGCGCCGCAGGACGTTACGTTCATCCGCTTTGTTGGTGACGAGGTGACAGAAGTAAAGATTATGAAGGTAAGCGGGGAGAAAATACTGAAAACCGAGAAAGAGGTTGACGTAACGGATGGCGTGGTTTCCATGGCTTCAGCGACCGCGCGGAGCGTGTCAGCCGCTTCCGGCGAGAATCAGGCTCCTCAGGAGACCGGGCCCCGCCCCAGTCTGAAGCGCGCGGGTGAAGAAGATGATCCCATGTCCCACCAGAAGCCTGGTCCGCCGCCGCAGCGGCAGAGCAGGCCCGGAGATCCAACGGATCCTTCAGGGATACCGCCAGGCCAGCCGCTACCCCCGGGGCAGTTGCCTCCTCCGCAGCAGCCACCCAATTAAGGCTGACTCGCACGCGGTCATCGGTTTACACTGAATGTGTGAAGATTGCGTTGGGCCAGATCAACCCCACAATAGGTGATTTCAGCGGTAACTCAAAAAAGATCATAGATTATGCGCAGGCGGCCCAGGCTGCCGGCGCTGAGATGGTTCTTTTCCCGGAGCTTGCTGTTTGCGGTTATCCGCCGCGTGATTTGCTGGAAAAACCTGCATTTGTCGCCAGGAACCAACAGGTTACCCAGGAGATTGCGCGCGCTGTTCCCGGAATTTCCGTTATTTGCGGGTTTGTAACCCCGGCAAAAATTGAGACCGGGAAGTCCGTGATGAATTCGGCAGCAGTGCTGCACAATGGCGAAATCCAGTTCGTTCAGTCGAAATCGCTTCTTCCCACGTATGATGTGTTCGACGAAACGCGCTACTTCGCGCCCGCGCCTTCCCAGCATGTTTTTCCTTTCAATGGCAGTCAGATGGCTGTGACCATCTGCGAAGACGCGTGGAACGACAAGCATTTCTGGCATCGTCGCCTCTACAATCTTGACCCGGTGGAAGAACTTTTGCACGCTGGCGCCAATTTCGTATTCAACATCGCCGCGTCGCCTTTCCACCTGGGCAAACGCGAACTGCGCTACAAGATGCTGGAGACCATCGCCCGTGACAACAAGGTCCCGGTAGCCATGGTGAATCAAGTGGGTGGTAATGACAGTCTGGTTTTTGATGGATCAAGCGTGGTGATCGCGCCCGATGGAAGAATTGTCGCCCAGGCAAAATCGTTTGAGGAAGATCTCATCTATTTCGATTCTGAAACCCTGCAAGGCGATCTCCACCCGCAAATTGAAGGAGAAGAGGCAAGCGCTTTTGCCGCCCTGGTGCTCGGGACCCGCGATTATGTGCACAAGTGCGGCTTTCAGCGTGTGATCCTCGGGCTGAGCGGGGGAATTGATTCCGCATTGACGGCCGCGATTGCCGTCGAAGCGCTGGGACCGGAAAACGTGATGGGGGTCGCCCTGCCCGGACAGTATTCTTCTGCGGGCAGCATTGTCGACGCGCGCGAGCTGGCAAGCCGGCTTGGCATCCGCCTCAAGATCATCGAGATCAACGAGATCTTTGATACTTACCACAAGGCGCTGGCGCCGGTATTCGAAGGTATGCCTGAAGATGTGACCGAGGAAAATATTCAATCCAGGATTCGCGGGGCCATTTTGATGGCGCTCTCCAATAAATTCAACGGCCTGGTGCTCACTACGGGCAACAAATCTGAATTGGCCGTAGGCTACTGTACCCTCTACGGCGATATGGTGGGAGGGCTGGCGGTGATTTCGGATGTCCCCAAAACCATGGTCTACCGCCTCAGCTATTATGTAAACTCAAGGAATCCGGTAATTCCGAAATCCACATTGGAGAAACCGCCGTCCGCTGAGTTGCGTCCAGGTCAGAAAGACAGTGACTCTTTGCCGCCGTATGAGGTTCTGGACAACATTCTCGATGACTACGTGGAGGATTACCGCACGGCGGAGCAGATCGCCGCAGAGCGCGGTTATGATATCAAGCTGGTGCGCAACGTGGTGCGCATGATTGAGCGGAGCGAATACAAGCGCCAGCAGGCCGCGCCGGGATTGAAGGTTACGCCCAAGGCTTTCGGGCTGGGGAGGCGCTTCCCCATAGCACAAAAATCGGAAATCTAAAGGCACTTATGAAAAATCTTCTTGCCATCGTTTTGTTCGTGTTCCTGATCAACCTTGTTTTCGCCCAGAGCTTGACGCCCAGAGCGCAGGCTGCTCCGCCGCAAAAAGAAGCGTCGGCCAAGATGCCGACGAAGGACGAGGTGGAGGCGGCCATGAAGCGCACTCTTGGCTATGATCCTTCGCTTACGTGGATCGTTTACGACATTCGTCCGGCCGTTATACCGGGCGTGGCCGATATCCTGGTTTCGATCAACAAGCAGAATCCTCAGCATATTTACATGTCCACCGAAAGCCAGAACGCGATAGTTGGCGAAATGCTACCCTTCGGCCCTGATCCGTTTGTGCCCATCAGGGCCAAGCTGCAGGCGGCGGATGGTCCCGCACAGGGCGCTCAGTCGCCCGCCATTCTCATGATTGAATTCAGTGATTTGGAATGCCCGCATTGCAAGGCGGCGCAACCCATCGTGGAAAAACTGGTCACCGATTTTCCCCAAGTCCGCTATATATTTCAGCAGTTCCCGTTGCCGGCATCGATGCATCCCTGGGCCCTAAAGGCGGCTGAGTACGCCGACTGCGTGGGGCGGCTGAATGCCGGCTCCTTTTGGAAGTACATTGACACGGTGTTTGAGAATCAGGGCAGCATCGCCGCCGCCACGGCCGACGACCAGCTAAAGGGATTTGCCACGACGGCAGGTCTTGATGCGCAAAAGATCTCCACCTGTGCCGGCCTGCCACAGACCGAGGCAAAGGTCAAAAAGTCAGTGGATTTAGGACAATCCCTGGATGTCACCCAAACCCCAACTCTGTTCGTCAATGGCCGCAGAGTGCTGGGGATTGCCGATATTCCTTATGAGCAACTCAAACACCTGGTGCAGTTTGAGATCGATCACGCAGGCAAGTGAGGGCGACCGCCTGAGAAATATGGAAAATTAGAGAATTCTTTCCATGCGGCTGCCATGCTTTGCCTAGGTATGCCTACCCGTCGGCTTTGCCGGCCAATTTGCCTAAATTTTTTTAAGAAAAATGCTTGACCGGTAACTTTTTCTATAGTAAAAATCTGGGCTACCTATTGTGGTAGAGGTAAAGATTAAATCTCTCCAATAGAAGGCGAGAGCCGTGCGGGGTCGCGACTCCAGCGATCGGGACTTATTGAGTCTTTTCGTCGGGCGGGCCCAAATTCTACTGGTTGAAAAAGGTGGATTCATCCCCTAGGCAAAAAGGCGGCATGTTCATAGTAAATAACTATTTGTCTGATAGGTTATCAGTCATACCCGGAATATGAGACTGGCCAATGTCAAGGGGAAATCGGTACATGTCCTGGGAGCGGAGCGGAGTCAAGTGGTTGGCAGGCTGTTTGTTACGAAAACCGGACAAAAATTAGGTTGTTGTAATTATTCCGATGATTTCCTTTAAACTAACACTCAATTCAAGGACGGCTTGCTGCGGGTCTGCAGCAGAGCTGATTGCCGAAGCGGGAGGTCGAAATGCCATCTGTGGTTTCAATTGAGCAGAATGCGCAACGATATATGGTGGTCGGTCCTGAGGGCGATCAGATCGAGATTCCCAAGGAGCTATTCAAAGCCCTTTGGGATTTTTCGCAGGGAAGCAAGGCGACGGGCTCAGTCATTATTCATTTCCGCAACGGAGGCGTCGCGGGGCTGGAAGCGGTTATTAAAAGGACTTATAAATAGAAGTCCGCAGCTCTTTTTTCGTGCCAATGGGAGCTGCGAGATTATGAATATGTAATAGGCCCCGATTTCGGTCTCCGGAATCCCGGACAGACGAGAAATTTGGCCCAGAGAGAAAAAAGACTTTCTGGGCTCGTGTCTTTTGGATGTAGTTCTCAGGAACTACTGGAGCCCGTGAACGACCAAAACTCAAACGCCAAAGGGCTTTGTGCCCGAGGGAGTTGATTCATGAGCCGGACGCCCCTAGCCGAGCTGTCATTGCGACGTGCTTACACCAACATTGTTTCACGGCCTGCAAAGCCTGTAACCATTCTGCAACAGTCGTGTGCCAGCGCCACGATTGGCTGTCGACCGACCCCTGAAGCAACAGCGGTTGTTCACATGATGCGGACAACACATCTCGCACCCCTGTGTTGAACATTGAATCGCTGAATGCTTGCTCTGATTGCCGGAGCTTCTGAAACAACCAACCAGCAAAAGACAAGGAATGGTCAATTATGCCCGATACGAAAATCTACAATCGCGCTTTGCACTCCAGTAACTCCGGGACTTCATCCTGCGAAGAGAGGTCTCAGGAATTGGGCCATGGCGGAACGGCGGAACTCGACTCCAAGAGCACATATTTTGTCGCCTCGCCCAACGGAACTCAGGTACCGATCCCGAAAGAGCTCTATGTGGCCTTTTCTGATTTCATAAAAACCAGAAAGTGTCCCGGCTCCATAGCCATCCAGTATCGCAGCGGCGAAATCATATGTGTGGAAGCTCTGGCGAGGAAGACATATCGTAATAATAGTTAAGTAATCGCAGCGAATTTGTTGCGAGCCCTGATTTTGGCTGCCGGAGCGTGATTCCGGTTTGGACCGAATATTTGGCTCAGAGATGAAATCTCTGGGCCTTTCTTTTTTTGCGATCAGGTTGAACGGAAGCTGTCAGCAAGCCGGAAGGAGTAAGTCCAGTGAAACATCCCAAGATGGTCGACGTTTTTTTCGTAGCCAAGGTTTCGGCAATCGTTCACGGAGCACTCGCAGTGGTGTTTATTCCGTGTTTCTCTATGCTGATGCTTTCTTTTGGAGCGCCGCCCGCTCCGCTTACCGCGGCGGTTGCGGCCGTGGATAACGGAATGCTTTTTGCGGTAGCTGCACCCTTTGGGTATGCGGCAATCGGATTTGTTTTCGGAGCGCTCATGGCTTTCCTGTTTAACAGGTTCGTGGGCATGTTAATCGGGACCGAGACCGAGCCTCCAGCCAGAGCAACCGCCGAAGAGGTTCTTAGCGCCCAGAGCGCGGGCTTGGGCGACGCCGCCTAAGCAGGGCCAGGCACTGTCCGCTGGTTACGCAATTGCGCAGGGCCTTGCCTTGCGCCTGGCATTGAAACCACCAAGGACCAATCTGGACCGCGAAGGCGATATTTTTTAGACTGTTGGATTTCCATCATCTACATTTAGACCAAGCTGAAGTAGACCAAGCTGAAGCCGAACTGGCTTCGGCAGCATTCTCGCCATGGCTTGGCTGATCGGTTGTCCGGGCTCGTCATAGACAGACGCTGAACTCCGGCGACGGATTGGTCTCAAAGCAATACCACTCTCCCGCAGATCGATTCCCGCAACAGGTAAGTTCAGTGACGCCGCAAGGTGACGGCGGCTATCGACCAATTTCCTGCGGAACCGGCAGGAACAGATTTAGCCCGCAAATCTCACGCTGATCAGGGAGGGGCGTGCTTTGAGAGTCATGGGAGGCAGCAGACATGCTCTGACAAGCGAGCGTCAAGCACGGCGGTGGAATCGGACTCTGGGATGGGTGATTCCAGTGCTTCAGAG
>DATGJZ010000134.1:0-3940 GCA_035294925.1 Candidatus Angelobacter sp.
CCTCAAACTGTCCGGCATGTTCTGGACCATTCGTGGCGCCAATGCCATCATTGCCCTCCGCTGCTGTCGTCTCAGTGGTAGATTTGAGGACTATTGGGAGGCCCGACGGGCCTGATCCTTACTTTCATGTCGCGCACCCATTCAGCTCTTTGGGATGAACTCTGGCGCAACAAGTGAAAGGTCTGCCGACAACTGGCTTTGGCACCAGAAAAGGGTCGAGTGTATCTCAATCGGAAAGGATCACGTCGCAATCGCAATCACTTGCTCCGGGGCCTGACCGTGGTATCGATCACCGATCCGATTTTGGTGAGCATCTCCCGCGCATTGGCGGCGTTGTGGCCTTCCGGGTCGAGTTCCAGATATTTGCTCAGGGCCTCCTGCGTTCCCTCAGGCACAGCCAGCCGGCCATGTTCCAATTTGCTCTTTCCATACAGGGCTGAGGCCTTCACAAAATACGCGTCGGCCATTTTGGCATCCGCGGCAATGGCTTTGTCGCATGCGCCGACCGCCGCCTCCATCCTGTCCGTGTTGTACAGGGTGGCGCAGATATTGAAGTAGTCGCGCGCGGGATATGCATCCAGCTCTGCCGCGCGGGTAAACGCATTGATCGCTTCGTCAAACTTCTTCAGGTTGAGGTAAGCACTGCCTTCCGCGCTCAGCATCTGTCCTACGGCCCTTTCGGCCGGCCCGGCAAGGATTTTCTCGCCAACCTGAATGCCCTTCTCATAAGTTTCAATCGCGAGTTGGTCCTGACCGGCATTCTGCTGGATGGCCCCCAACGTCTGGTAGAACTCCCACCGTTTGGGGTCGATGCTGATCGCTTTGTTGCAGGCCTGGACGGCGCTGTCCGTATTGCCGGTGGTACGCTGTGCGCGACAGATGTTGAAATAGGCGGTGGCTGGATCGGGAGAGATTTCGGACGCCTTGGAATAGAACTCAACGGCTTTATCGGCGTTTCCCAGACGGGCATAAGCGTCGCCCGCATAGATCATCATGAGGCTGATGTCTCTCTTGTCCGGTTGCGGGCCCGTGCTAACCCCGCTCTGCGCAAGTTCGATGCCGCGCGCGTAATTCCTGGCAGCATCCTCATATTGTGACTGGTTGTTCTGAACCGTGCCCAGGTTCTGGTAGAACTCCCAGCGGTTGGGATCGGCGGCGATGAGCTGCTTGAGGATTTCCGTAGCCTCCGTCCACTGCTGGGCTTCGAGTGCGGGATGGAGCCGGCGAATGAGGTCATTCATCTTTTCCACGTTGGCGTTGTTCGCCCGGATCAGCTCTTTCTGCTGGTTGCTCAACTTTGCGTCTCCGGGCAAGACATTGGCCTGGATGCCTCCCGGCAAATCGGTTACGGAGATGATGGAAAGATCCGCGGTGAGAGTATTCGTGTCCTTTTTAAAATCCGGCGTATTGGGATCAACAATTCGCCGCTTGGTCTTATAGAGTGAGGTCCCGTCTGAACCGGTAATTTCGATCTGGTAAACACCGTAGATAATGCCTGCTCCGGAGAACTCGCCCTTTTTATCGGTCTTGAACTTATAAGCCTTGCCGGTATCTACATTGGTGTATAGCACACGGGCGTTGGCGAGAGGCTTGCCGGCGCGGTCCAGCACCTTGCCCGACACGTCTGCAGTTTGCGGAAGGCCCATCAAGAGAAAGCCCACGATCGCGGCAAAAATTGGCATAGACAGAGACCTCCTTCCCAGTGAGACACCGGAAATTGCCGGGAAGTTCCCAGTTATCCGACGCTACCCTCCGGAGTCTTCCTAATTTTAGACTCACACCCAGGCTATTGGGAGCCGGTAACTTGGCGGGTCAGTGTTTCACGACCGTCAGCGTGATGGCCGATGGATACTTTTTGGAGTGATGGATCGCCGTGTGGGCCACAATGCCTTGCGTTTCATCGTAGTTCTTGCCGCCGGTATTCAAGTTGCGGTCGAAGCGTGGAAAATTGCTGCCCGAGACCTCGATACGGATGCGGTGGCCGGCATCGAAGTAGTTGCTGGTATTCATGGGCTGCAAGACGACTCTATACACCTTGTCCTTCTCCATCCAGGCAAGCGGCTTGTCGTAGCCGTCGCGATATCGCAAGCGCTGAATGGTTTCGTCCAGGTTATAGGCCGTACCATCAGGAAGCACGTCAATGAGCTTGATGGTCACGTCAGTATCCTTCACGTCCGATGACACAAACAGTGTGGCTTCGATTGGCCCGCTCACCTCGGTTCCTTCCTTCAGCACCTCTGATGTGTAGACGAGTATGTCAGGCCGTTCTTCCATTTTGCGCTGGTCGAATGCGCCCCCGGTAACGGCATTGCCTGTACAACAGACGTTGCCGCCATAAGATGGCACAGGATTCATTGGATCGTAGGTGAAGCTGTCCGGAGCATCCACGGCCAGGGGTGCGGCACCCAGCGCGCCATCGCCTTTCAGGGTGTTGGCCCTGCCTGCGCTGGATAGATACAGCGTCATCGGTTGCGCGCCTTTGGGCGGCCATGTATCGGAGGTCTGCCACTTGTTCATGCCCATGGTGTAGTACCTGACCCTGGGCATGTTTTCCAGCACGTGATTGTCTTCACCCTTGAGAAAATGATCGAACCATCCGTAAGTAAGCTCGTCATAGTTAAGACGCGCATCGCCCATGTGACGCTCGCCAACCACAGTATCTTCCGTCGCCCGCTTGTAAGAGCAGTGCAGGGTCGGCGCGATGACCGCATATTGCTGGTTGGCGATTTCCGGGCGCGCCGTCTTGCGCACGAAGTTGTAAGCGGCCAGGTTTGGCCCCACCGATACGTCGTACCAGGACATAAACCAGAATCCCGGAAGGTTGATCTTCATGTTGTCATGCCACAACCCGCCCTTGTACCAGGCGGGATCGTCGGGTGCGCGCTGGATCATTGCTCCGCCGGTGTCCACAGGCTCGGCATCGGCGAAGATTCCGTGCGGACCGTCCACCGCTTTGATGATGTCCATCTCCGGCAGATGCGCGAGCGCTTTCGCCCAGTCCACCGGCGGCAACTGCTGCGCCAGATCAAACGACTTGGATACCCGGATCAACTCTTCCTGCGACGTCCCCGGCGGGAGCATCGGCCGCACTTGATTCTGCTCGCCATAGAGCCAGGCGATAAACAGCATCTGTACGGCGCCGCCGCGATACCAGTTGCCCTGTTCAAGGTATGGAGCCACGCGTCCCACCCCGGCGCCGAATCCTTGCGGAATCATGGTGGTGTCTCCAGGAGTCCCGAGAGCGGCAACCCCCAACTGCCACTCGGCGGTGGACGAGCATCCGATCGTGCCCAGCTTGCCATTCGACCAGGGACGCGTGGTCAGCCAGGTGATGGCGTCAGCGCCGTCAGTGAGCGGGGGGCCAAGGATGTCGTAATTTCCTTCAGAAAAAAAGTGGCCGCGTTCGTTCATCACCACGTAGGCATAGCCGTTCTTCACCGCGGTGAGCGGCGTGGACATGTCGGCATAGACGCCGTTGCGCACATCCCAGTAGTTGAAGTTGTAAGGCGTTCGGCTAAAGATGGTGGGATATTTCCTGGATTCATCCCTGGGCCGGTAGATGTCCGCGGCCATGCGTTTGCCGTCCCGCATGGGCACCATCACCTTGCGTTCGATGATGGCAACGGATTCCAATTCCTTCTCCAGCGCGTTGCGCTGGGCAACCAGTTCAGGGTTGGACGCGCTCCCGCGTTGCGTCCAGCCGGCGGGGACCATCCCCAATAAAAATGCCAGTGCCAGGATCACCTTGATTTTCATGACCAAGGAGTGTACCGCAGTTGTTTTGTAGCGCCCGCACTTTACCGTAATCCGTCCGTAAGCTGTGTACTGACCATAAGTGCTGCAGATTTTGTGCGTGAGTGGGCCGAAAAGCGAGGGTGTCGGTTCGAGACAAGTGGTTGGTGGGCTCACAGTCGGATGGAGAGAGGGGAAGCAGAAACAG
>DATGJZ010000135.1:0-65403 GCA_035294925.1 Candidatus Angelobacter sp.
TCGTAGCCGTAGGTGTTGCCCCAGTATGCGGTCTTGCCGTTCACGGTGGTTTTCGTGCAGTCCGTTCCCGCATTCTGCGCCGAGGTGAGACGGTTCAGGGCATCGTAGGTGAAGGTCTGGATGCGGCTGAGGTCCTTGTTGTTGACCAGGCGGAAGACGTTGCCGTTGTTCCCGCTGCCCAGGTGGAAGTCATAGCTCAGATCGATTACATTGCCGATGTTTGTCCCGTCCGTGCAGGAGGCAGGCTGCGTACCCGTGGTTGCGGAGAGGCGGCAGGGCTGCAGGCGCGTGTTGTAGCTGAAGGTGTTCGTAATCCCGGCAAAGCTGCTGCTGTTGCCGCTGATGAAGCCGGTCAGCGAACTGTCCGGCCCGTAGGTGGCTCCGGTGATGTAATTGATATTGTTGCCCGAGTCGACGGCAGAGAGAATCCTGCCTGCTGCATCCGGGGTGTAGGTCACGACCGCGCCGCTCGGGTACTTTAACGCGGCCACGGAATTATCCAGGTTGTACGTGTAGCTGAGATTCTTCTGGATTCCGGCTATGGTCCGGCTCTCACTGCCGATCCGGCCCAGGGCGTCGAAGCTGTAACTGCCTGAGCCCGCCTGGTCGGTCAGGCTGGTGAGATGGCCGATGCCGTTCGCGCCCGCGTCATAGGCGTAAGTGACTACCGCAGTCCCTGACGGCAGTTGGCCGTTAGTACACGTCTGCGCCGAATAGGCCTTGCCAGTGACGCGATTGAGCTTGTCGTAACAGTAGCTGAGGGTCTGGGTGGCCGAGCCGGTCTGGTTGGGCGCGGGCGAGGTCTTCTGCAGCATGTTTCCATCGGCATCATAGCTGTAGCTGATCTGCCCGGATTCAGGGTTGGTGGCTGTCAGCAGGCGCGAGAGCGAATCGTAGGTAAACGACCGGACACGCCATTGGCTGGAACTGGTGACCGTGGGATCGCCCTTTTGCGTTACGTTCAGCAGGTTGCCCAGTGTATCGTAGCCGTACTGGGTGACAAAATAGTTGTGATCCAACGACGGGCCTTCTGCGTTCTGCCCCGCGCTCAGTGTGATGGTCGGGCAAACGAACGATGGGCTCGGGAAATAGGTCCCCTGACTGGTGGAAGAGCTGCAACTGACGGGGACGTTTCCCGAAGCGCCTATGCTGGCGTAGGTAATGTTGAGGGTTGAGCCGGAGCCTGAAGCGGTAACCGGCGACCCGGAACGATTCAAATTGTTGGGATTGCTGGAGCTAATCAGGGCTGACGCAACCATGGCTGCCGTGCGGTTCCCGCTCTGGCTGTAGGGAGCGCTGGCGCTGAATGACCCGATCGTGATGGTCACAGTGCCAGCATCATAGATCGTAGTTCCCGGGTTGGCGTCCGTCCCTCCCGTCAGGCTGGCGGCGGAGGGAACCGCAGTGAACGACGGCCCGCCGAAGTCCGCAACATCTGAGGAATCCGAGGCGCCCGATAGGCCGTAGTTTCCCGCCGACCCAGCCGCTTGCGCCTGCAGAGTGACGGCAAAATTGCCGGGGCTGGCATGCACGTAGGCGCCAACACCTCCCGAATTGATGGCGCTCACCAGGCCACTGATCAGGGTGTTTACGTTGCTGCTCTGGCCATAACCTACCTGGCTGGTAATTCCGTTGATGGTGATAGAGATCCACCCCCGGTCCCAGAGCTGCGGACATTGCTGCGGGAAGGGCGGGCAGGGCTCACTGGGATTGTCAATGGAAACATCGGAAAGACCATCCGACGCCCCGCTCTGGATGCTCACCGAGCCGCTGGCCTGGGTCACGCCGTGGGCACCTACCACCGTGCTTTGTAATGTGCCGCTGACGGCCAGGGAGCCTTCGGCCTGAGCACCGGCGAAATTGTCCCCCGGCTCATCCACCTCTACCAGGCGACCCAGAGCGTCGCTGCAGGTCTGCCGCTGTTTGCCCGCCTCGTCCGTCGCAGTGAGGCAGTCTCCTTGAACTCCGGGCGGCGACGCCACATCGTAAGCCACGCTGCTGGTGCTGCCATCCTGGCGGGTCACCTGTTTCACCCGCCCCAGCGCGTCATACTGGGTCTGGATCACTCCGTAGGTGGGATCGCTGGTGGAGAAGTAGGGATTAGTTACCTGCAACACGCGGTCCAACCCATCATAGGTCGTGTCCACTTTGGCCGGGCCGCCGGGTGTTATGTGTCGGCTATGAATCACCCGGCCCACCCCGTCGAAGTCCACAAAAGAATCTTCATTCAAGCTGGAGGTAATACTCTTGAGCCGTTCGATGGTGGTTGCACTGGGATAGTTGAAGGTGGTGGTGGGCCGGTTTTTGGAAGCATCGGGCGGCGCCTGGGCCTGGGTGAGGCGTTCCAAAGGATCGTTGTATGTATAGTTCCAGGTGTGGTTTGCATCCCCCGGGGTATTGCCGTTGGCCTGCTGGCTGGCATTGACGTTGGTAAAACTGGTCAGCAGCCCAGTGTCGAAATCATAGGTTCCGCTCACGCACTGGCTCAGAGCATTGCAGGTCTTGGTCGAATATGCGCCTGCGTAAGCCGGATCGTAGCTGTGCGTGGTGGTGTTCCCCAGTGGATCGATCTGCTGATACACCTCTCCGGTGTCATACCAGTTGCTGTGGCTCACCACGGGACTGCTGCTGGTGTTCAACCACTTGCTGACCGTGGTCAGGTTGCCGCGCACCGTCCCGCCTGGAGCAGCCCCGTGGGTTCCTTGCGGCAGCGTTCCAGTATAAGCAGTCAGATACGCCGGTTCGTCATAGACATAATCGGTTTCTGCGACGCGGTTGCCGTTGCTATCTTTGATAATGACCGATGCCGGCAAATCCAGCAGGCCAGCGTTCAGATAATTATTGTTGCTCTGCCAGACATAGGTCGTGTCGGTTTCCCGCAACAGCGGCCCCGGTGCATTGTTGCCGTAGTCGTACACCTTCTCCACTGTCACGTTGCCAAACGTGCTCACTCCCGAGGGTACCTGGGCAGTGCCGGGGATTCCCGCGTCATGCTGCCACGTCACCTGGCTCACCTTTCCATTGGGCAACTTGGTGGTGACGCTTGTCGGCACTACATTGGTGGCAATCGTATTCAGGCTTCCCTCGCTTCCTGAATATGTTGTGTCTACCGTCTTAAGCAGCGTGCCACTGGTATGCAATCCCTGGTAGTAGCGTGTCTCGGTCTCGTAGAACCCGCATTTGACCGCGACCGGACTCATCACATGTGCGGTATCGTTCCCGTTGGGATCGGTCACGATGTTGGTAAGGGTGCCATCGGACTGCTGCTGCCCCCAACTGTATTGCCAGATCCTGGAGTTCGTTCCGTCGAATAACGTGCGCGTACTCACTGCCCGGCTCACCGGCGTGAGCGTGCCATCCGCGCAATAAGGCATCGATATCTCTTGCCACTGATAGCTCACCTGGCCCCCGGTGGGATACGTAATACTGGTGACATTGCCGTAGTTGTCGTAGTCCAGAGACCAATGGCTTTGGTCCGGCAGCGCGATGCTCACCACCACCGTCCAGGGGCTGGTTGTATACACGTTGGGAGCCTGCTGCCCATTGGACGGCTGTGAAAAGGCGGTGGCGATGTTCACCGTCCCAAAACAGAGCTTGACCGGATAGGCGCCTCCGTTGACTCCTGGATAGTTCACCACCGAGGCGGCGGTGATCGGACGCGAACTGGAGCATCCGCTATAGTCGCTCGTGGGGTTTGTGTTCACCATTCCCAGGTCACCCACCACCCCACGCCCGAGCGTGTCGGCGCTAGCGGTACTGACAGCTCCTATGGTAATGGTGTTTCCGTTGGCATCAACAATCGAGGTTGGCCAACTGACGTCATTGTACTGAGTAACAGATCCGGGGTCGCCCGCCCAGACTTTGTAGTTGTACCCTTGCAGCCAGGGCAAATTCGGTGCGACCACATTGCCCGCGAGCACCCCAAGCTTGGGGTAGTAGTAGTGTGTGCCGTGTCGGTCTACGAGCACTCCTGAGTCGTCGCTGTGATCAGCCTTTACCCCCGGGATGAGCGTGAACTGAAAACCCGATGTGTCCACCGCGACAGACACCGAGTTGGATGTCGAGGCCGGCTGTACCCCGTCCAAGTTGTGCACGGAACCGTCAGGAAGACCTACCCAGTAGTTGAAGTCCGTCTCGTTGATCACGCTGCCGCCCTCGTTACTGGATGAGGTAACGGTGCGGGTGCGTCCCACCGCTATGTTGGCAGAGTGATTGACCCAGGAACCGTCAGTAATCTTTGTGAAACCATTGCCCACCCACGGATAAACCATGCTGAAGCCGTTGCCGGATCTGACAGCAATCTGTTGCACGCCCCACTTCTTTCCCGAATTCTGGAAAAAATTCTCCATGGCCAAGTGCCCGCCGCGCTGGGGATAGGACGTCAGAGGAATCTTTACGTCGACTCCGCCATGCACCAGATTGACGCTATCGATGTCCCCACCGTGATAACTGCCGAAATTATGCGTGCCTGACTCCAGATTGGGATTGGTCTGCGCCGTAACCGAAATCACGCCCAATACCATGATTGCCAAACCTGCCGCCAGAACCTTGACCTTACCTAGCTTCATCGGAGTTTCCTATCGTGTCCATGAGCAGAAAACAAACTGCAGGACTCTGAGAGATAATGGGACTGCAACAAACCTTCAACCCAAATCGATACTCGGATTTTGATAACGCTTGCCATCCGGGCATTTCAATTACTAACGAGGATCCCAACGCGCACGACGACATTGACACAAGAAACCGCCAATGAAACCAGGCACACCTCGGCGATCTCGCCGTGCTTATTTGTTCCGGCTAGGGGTTGCTCACGCGGATGGAGTGGGCACGATCCTTCCGCACGTTCGTTACACCTTCATGCTTCAGCAATGCTCAGCGCGCAGGAGTAGAGTGGGGCTCCTGCCAATGCCAGTCTGATTTTTATATGGAAGGAGCTCTGGAGCTGTCAAGAGGAAACCGCTAAGAAAATGTTAATTTTTCGTTTTGGGTGAACGTAGCAGAGAGGATATGCAAGACTTTTCACTGACAGGTTTCAATTGAACTTAAAGGTGACCGAGTTCGCATCAACAATCGGGTGATCCGGTGAACGGGTGAGCGCGGGTAATCGGAGAACAGCAATTTGGCAATTGGTCAACCCCTAGAGCAAGATCTTTTTAGCCGCGAATTTACTAAACCAAGCTCTCATCTTGCCGCTGCCCAGGCATCTAGCAAATAAGAGCGCTCATGACCGCCGTCTTTTGAGCGCCCAAGAGAGTAAGCTTCCCTTCTTTTCGGCAAGCTCAGGGTTCGGGATAAACTACAAAGGCTTAGAGTAGTTTGTCCGCTCAATCTCTACCAGGCAGGAGTAGAAGGTGGCGCCGGCGCCGATGTCTGTAAGGGTTTCTGAGGTCAGGGCGTTGATGCTCTTGCCGTCCGGGGCGTAGCGGGCCCAGGAGAGCAGGGCTGCTACTACTCCCGGTTGCACAGCGCCGTTCACGTGGGCGCGGAGCCTCACCTCGCCGCGGTCGTTGAATACCCGCACCCAATCCCCCTCCCGGATTCCACGATGAAGAGCATCGGCGGTATTGATTTCCAGGAGTTCCGGCTGCTCCAGTTTCTGCATTGAGCTCAAGTTGGCAAAGCTGGTATTCAAGAAGTTATCCGCTTTCCGGGACAACAGCTCCAGCGGGAATTTTTTTGCATTGGCTGTGTGACGTGATTCTGCCGGAGGAACAAAGCCGGCCACCGGATCCAGCCCGCGGGCGGCAAGGGTTTCGCTATATAACTCAGCTTTGCCGCTGGGAGTGGGGAAATTTCCTTCGGCAAAGGGCAGGAAGGGACCATTGGACACATTCAGCCGGATGTGACCTTCTTGCTCCAGACGCTGGCGCGTCAGCACTTCCAGGGTGGCCGGACGAGCAGAATCACCACTCCATAGAGCCACATCGATCATTTCGTCCACAGTTTGCCGGAAGCAGTCTTCCGGGAACCCCATTCGCTGGGCCAATTCACGGAACAATTCAGTGTTGGACCTGGATTCTCCGAGCGGGGCGATGGCTTGATTCGACATCTGCAAGAAATAATGACCGTAAGATTTCTGCAGCTCTTTGTGCTCGAAGAAGGTGGTTGCGGGCAGAACGATATCGGCGTAACTGGTGGTGTCGGTGAAGAACTGTTCGTGCACCACGGTGAAGAGGTCGGGCCGGAGAAAGCCGCCTATCACCTGATTGTGATTGGGCGCGACCACAGCCGGATTGGAATTATAAACGAATGTCGCCTTGACAGGAGGCGCGTCCAGTTCATTCAGGGCCCGGCCAAGCTCGGACATATTGACCACGCGGGCAGCGCGGCCCAGCGGGCTACTCAACATCAAGTCCGGCCGTTCAATGGCTTTTTCATTCAACCCGAATGATCCGCTGGTGGAAAGCTGCAATCCGCCGCCAAGTTCCTTCCACGAACCGGTGATGCAGGGCAACATGGCAATCGCGCGCACGGCCATCCCGCCATTCTGGGAACGCTGCACGCCGTAATTGACGCGAATGACGGCGGGGTGCACAGTCGCGTACTCACGCGCCAGCTTCTCGATATCTCCAGCCGGGATGCCGGTCCATTGGGCCACGCGCGCCGGCGCATATTCCTGCACGCGTTGCCGCAACTGATCGAAGCCGAGGGTATGACGGGAGACGTAAGCGGCGTCATAAAGATTTTCGTTGATGATCACGTGCATCATGGACAGAGCCAGGGCGACGTCGGTGCCGGGATTGATGGGGAGATACCAGTCCGCGCAGAGGGCGGTGCGCGTTTTGTAGGGATCGATTACCACCAGCTTTGCGCCCTTGCGGCGCGCTTCTTCGATGAACGGCCACAGGTGAATGTTAGCGCCGTGAATGTTTGCGCCCCAGGCAATGATGTATTTGGACTCGCGGAACTGCTCGGGCTCGGTACCCAACTTTCGCCCGAGAACGGTAATCAGCGCATCGGCCCCGGCAGTGGCGCAAATGGTACGGTCCAGTTGGGAAGCTCCCAGCCGGTAAAAAAAACGGTGAGCCATGCCAGTGTTGTTCAATACGCCCAGCGTGCCGCCATAGGAGTAAGGAAGAATGGCTTCAGGGCCGAATTCGGCAGAGATTTTCCTGAAACGGGCGATGATTTCTTCCAACGCTTCATCCCAGGAGATGCGGGCGAAATCGCGGGCATCCCCGCTCCCCTGGCCCTTGGGCTTGATACGCCGCATGGGATAGAGCATACGGTCCGGCGAGTAAACGCGGTCGAGGTACTTGCTCACTTTGGCGCAGAGGAAGCCGCGGGTCATGGGATGCGCCGGATCACCTTGAATGCGCGTCGCACGACCCTCTTCCACGGTTATCAGAACCCCGCAAGCATCGGGGCAATCGTGCGGACAGGCGGCATGGACCACGTTCTTCATGTAAAGCATTATAGAAGATAGGCCAGGGTTGACACCCGTTTGGGCAGGGTTGCAAGCAACTGAGACTCATGGAGAAGCCCCGTGGGCTGCAACGATCGGGTGATCCGGTGATCGGGGGGATCGCACGGGACCGGAAAAGCGCGCAGGCATCTTGGTGACGCAGGGGTCGCTCCCTTTCCGCGAGCTCAGGGTTCGGGATCGACGACAAGAGCCCAGAATACAAAGACCTTCGGGCCACGAATTTGCGCGGCTGAACGCGAATTACTAAAGATATGCCGTAGTGAGAACCAAAAGATCCCCAGGGATGGAAGACTGCAAAGGAACTTCCGGAAACACGCTTCGGTGTCGCGTGATCTATGCAAATAACTATCGATGGCTATGGTTTGTCTATGTAGTGCCGATAGTTTGATGTGGTTGACCCTGATAGCAACGTGCTTCAGATTTGCCTTTTATGCAAGCACCCAACTAGACATGACTGTTCCGCGAATGTGAGAAGATTTTTAATTTGTGCGTCGTAGAGGTAATCCCACATTCATTTAAAAGTACAAATACCTATTGACGGTGGTGTCAATACGGCATACCTTGGCGTAAGTTGGCGCTGTACTTCGTCGCAAGCAGTCATAATTTTGGCTAGCGACGTGCTTGCAAAGAGAGTTTTGCAGACAAGCGGCGTCTTCTTGGTACTAAAGCTGAGAGGACACAAATGAACACTGAATTTGATAAACGGATGCAGAAGAGTGAAGGCCACGAGCATGTGAATGGAGACCGTGGCCGATTTCCGAACCTAGCGCAAATTCCCCATAGCAACCATGTTCAGGTTGAAGATGGCGTGATAGCAGCCTCAATCCTCCTAGCTGACGATTGCTCGGTGATCCGGCGGGGCGTCCGCACGTTGCTGGAGTCCCAGCCAAACTGGAAGGTGGTGGCCGAAGCGGGCGGTGGCCGCGAGGCAGTGAGCAAAGCTACGCAGCTTCGGCCGGACGTGATCATTCTGAGCGTGAGCATGCCTGAACTCAACGGTCTGGACGCGACCCGCCTAATTCTCAAAGCCCTGCCGCAGGCGCGGGTACTGGTTCTTACCTCCTATGAGACAGAAGAGATGATTGAGCGCGCACTGCAGGCAGGAGTGCGGGGATACGTGCTCAAATCCGACGCCGAGGCAGACCTGGTGGCCGCGGTGAAGGCCTTGTTACAGGGCAGGACCTTCTATACTTCCGTCGCCTGCGAAGTGCTGGTGGAGCATCTGCGGCGCGAAGGACAGGAACCAGTCCATTCAGGTTTGACTGTCCGCGAAGCGGAGATCGTCCAGTTACTGGCCGAAGGAAACAGTAACAAGCAGGTCGCGGGAGTTCTCGACATCAGTTCGCGGACGGTTGAAAATCATCGGGCCCAGATCATGCAGAGGCTGGGCATGCACTCGTTCAGCGAACTCATCCGCTACGCCATCAGGATCGGGATTGTTGAACCTTGACAGGTGGCATGCATGGAGGCTCGATCTGCGATTGCACCGGGCCGTCCGGTTGGCCCGGTTTTTCATCTTGAGCGCATAACTCCTCACCGCGCGGGTGGCCGGCGAGAAGCCGGTCGCACGTAGTCATGGCCCAGTCCAGAAATGTCTGGTTTATTTCAGTATTTCGCAAAATAATACCTTCTCCTTATCCCAGAACCGCCTCTTCTCCGTCAAAACAACTAACTATACCGGGCGGTAGATCGCGAGTCTGGCCATTGCAGAAACTAATTCAAACCGGAACAGGGTGGACTTCCGGAATGAGAGTTTTTGGCATCGACTCATTCCTACTTTAGACCACATTCTCGGACCGGAAACAATGAGCATACTCCACATGAGTGCAGGATATTTATACCCCTCGCTTATGTCACCAGGGGCATGATCCATAGAACGGCCGACTGCCAGCCGAGCTTCTGGCAGCTTTAACAATCGGGTAATCGCAGATGATCGGGTGATCGATGCATCCCAACACTGATTAAAGAATTCTCTAATCTTGTCAATCAGGAAAAGCGCTCTAGACCACCTTCAAGGCGGCCCTGGGTTCTCGAATGGCGCCTTTGATGGCCGCAACCAAATCCACGGCCCGGAAGCGGCCCTTCTGAAATAGAGCCCGGGTCTCGCGAGTGAGCAGTGTGATCTCATCGCGGCTGAGATACCTGGAGGTGAGAACAAAGAGTGGCAAGTGCTTTAGAGTGGAATCCTGCCGGACCAGGCGGATCAGTTCGAAGCCGTCCATCTCCGGCATGGCCAGATCCAGCAGGACGAGGTGGACTCGAGTGGCAGAGAGAATCGAGAGAGCGGCCTTGCCGTTGAAAGCCATGAGCGTCTGCAATCCAGCCGCTCGCAGAGTCGCATCCAGCAATCTAAGCGTGAGAGGATCATCGTCCACCAACAGCACAACCGGGGACTCCAGGGTAGGCTGAACTTCGTGCGCGGCGGGGCGGGGGGGCGCTGCCTCCTCCGCATAGCTCAGGCTCCCTGGGGCCGTCTGCACGGGTGCTACTTGTTGTTTATTCTCGCGATCGATGGTGCTGGAGGCTTGCCTGGCCTGCGTCATGTTCGAAACGATAGAAAGGCCCACAGACCTGGCTCCCAAACCTGCCCGTTCCTGGAGCCGTGCGAAGAGAGCGGCCAGGGCGAGTCCCAACAGGCCGTAGGTTACACCCAGGATCACCACACTCCTTTTCACGGGCCACGATGCCTGTAGCCTGACTGACCAGGCAAAAATCACGACGGGCAAAACCATCAATAGCAACAGCAACAACGCTGCAGATCCTGGATGGCGACGAGTCATCGGAGAACTTGGTAATCCACGGCACGCCGGGACAGGTTGGGTAATCTGGTAATTGCGTAATTGGAAATCAAAGACAACATCCTAATGATATGAAGAGCGAGATCCTAGCCTGATTATGACCTCTCCATAGTTTAGCTCTCATCTAGCCAGCGAAATCAATAAGCATTCGCCAGCGCATTAAAAGAGTACTTCTACTTGGATACAGTTTCCCGTCAGACTGTGAGCCAATGCACTGTCAGGCGAGTAATACAACAAGCTCCGCGGGCAAGGCCACCATGGACAGATTAGAATTTCCTTAACTATGAATAAGCCACTGCCCACCCTATTGTTGTGAGGTAGTAGTACTTATTGACTTTTATCCAATCAGGACTAGCTTGTTAGTAAGCGGAAATTATTAAGACAGAGCTGCGGAGTTTGATTGGTAGAAGGCGAAGGTTTTTCCAAGGGCGCTGGGTGCACAGTTCTATTTCTTCCCGGCGTAGCAGTTTGTTTTGGAGGCGATTCGCCAGCGTCTCCCGTTGGCCAGGGTTGACTCTCCCTCACAAGATTCTTTTTGACCAGCGAAGCGCCAGATTTCTCTTCCGGCAGATACGGTTCATTGTGCCGGAACGGCCAATGAAATCACTGACGCGAGCGCTACAAGATGGGTCAAGCGAATCTCCACTTTCCGTTCCGGCTCAGGACTGCTACGAAGGCGGCCATGGCCGGGGTTTGCCTTTTAGGAACCGCAGTATTGTTGAGCTGGCTGAGCGTGCGGGGCGAGCAAGCGGGCTTTTATAGCGCGGGGTTCACCTGGTCGCTCTATATCGTGGTGCTGGTGCTCGTCTTTCTGTTGTTTTTGGGGTGGAGCGAGAGGTCACTGAACCATACAGACCAGGAGAGGAAGGAGGCGGAAGGGGAGATCCTGAGGCTGAACCAGGAGTTCGAGCAGAGGGTAAGTCAACGTACAGCGCAACTGGAAAGGGTGAACAAGGATCTAGAAGCAGAGATGGCGGCGCGGGAACACGCAGAGTTGAAATTCCAGGCGCTTCTAGAGTCGGCCCCTGATGCCATGATCATCGTCAACCAGGGAGGACAAATCCTGCTGGCGAACTCCCAGGTGGAGAAGATGTTTGGCTACAGCCGGCAGGAGGTGGTAGGGCAGGGCCTGGAGATGCTGATTCCAGAGCGCTTCCGCGGGGCGTATCCGGAGCACCGCCGCAATTTCTTTGCGGACGCGCTTCTACGTCCTCTGGGCCCGGGGGTAGAGCTGAATGCGCGGCGCAAGGATGGCAGCGAGGTTCCGGTGGAGATCAGCCTGAGCACTCTGCAAACAGGGGAGGGGCTTCTGGCTATGGCCGCCCTGCGCGACGTGAGCGATCTTAAACACGCGGAGGCAAAGTTTCGAGGTTTGCTGGAGGCGGCGCCAGACGCGGTGGTGGTGGTGAACGGGGAGGGCAAGATCGTACTGGTAAACGCGCAGGTGGAGAAGGTTTTCGGTTACCGGCGGGAAGAGCTACTGGGGCGGGAAATTGAGATGCTGATTCCCGTGCGCTTCCGGGCAAAACATGAGGAACGGCGGGCAGGTTATTTCCGCAAGACGCAGGCACGGAGCATGGAGGCAGGCCTGGAGCTTTACGGCTTGCGGAAGGACGGCAGCGAGTTTCCGGCAGAGATCAGCCTGAGCCCGTTACAGACAGAGGATGGAGTACTGGTTTCGAGCGCTATCCGCGATATTACACAGCGCAGGCACACAGAGGACGAAGTGCAGAAGCTAAACCACGAACTGCACACCCGGTTATTGGAACTGGCCGCCAGCAACCAGGAGATGGAATCGTTCAGCTACTCGGTGTCGCACGATTTGCGCGCGCCGCTGCGGCAGATCGGCGGATTCTCCAAGATCCTGCTGGACCGGGCTTTAGGAACGCTTGCTGCCGATGACCTCGAATGCCTGCGGCAGATCAGCGAGGGTACGCTCCGCATGGGACGGTTGATAGACGACCTGCTGAATTTTTCCCGCCTAGGGCGGCAGCAGCCCAAACGGCAGACGGTTGATCTTGACCTGCTGGTGGCGGATGTGGTCGCCGACTTGCGGAAACAAACGGCGGAGCGCGACATCTGCTGGCGGGTGGGCAAGCTCTCGCAGGTAGAGTGCGATCCGCAGCTGATGAAGCAGGTTTTTGTAAACCTGCTTTCCAACGCGATGAAGTTCACGCAAACACGCCAGTCCGCGGTGATCGAGGTCGGTCAGGACTCGAATGAAGGGCAGGCGGTGTTTTGGGTGAAGGACAACGGAGTAGGGTTCAACATGAAATATGCCGATAAGCTTTTCGGGGTTTTCCAAAGGCTGCATTCGCAAGAGGAATTTGCCGGGACGGGAGTGGGGCTGGCCAACGTGCAAAGAATCATTCTCAAACACGGCGGGCGGGTGTGGGCCAAATCCAAGCCGGACCATGGGGCCACCTTTCTCTTCACTTTGGGGAACGGAACCCGAGGAGCAAAATCTTATGGTTGAGCAAGTAGACATTCTGTTGATAGACGACAGCCAGGCAGATGTGCAACTGACGATTCATGCGCTGGAGTGTGAAGGGTTGCAACACCGTCTCAAGGTGCTGCGCGATGGCGAGGAAGCATTGAAGTTTCTGATGGACTGCCTGGATCCCGCGCCGCGACTGATTCTGCTGGATCTGAAGCTACCCAAGGTCAACGGGCACGAAGTGCTGAAGGCGGTGAAATCCGATCCAGCCATGAAGTCAGTGCCGATCGTGATTTTGACGTCCTCAGCGCAGGAGAGCGACATCAGCACCAGCTACCGGCTGGGGGCCAACAGCTACATTCAAAAGCCGGTGGATTTTGAGGCATTTTGCGCCGTCATCCAGCAGGTACGGACCTATTGGCTGGAATTGAACCAATCCCCAGTGAGTAACTGAGTAACTGAAGGAAGCAGGAGTTGTGATGCAAACCGTAGAGCGCGATATATCCGAGATGACAAAGCCGCAGCCAAAAAGCCAGATACCAATCAGGGTGCTGCATCTGGAAGACAACCCTGCCGACGCCAATCTGTGTTTACACAAAATGCGGGCAGAAGGCCTGAACGTGGAGACGGAGGTCGTATCTACCGGCAAGGAATTCCGGGAAAAGATTCGAGCTAATTCTTACGACCTGGTCCTGGGTGATTATCGCCTGCCCGACTGGAGCGGCCTGGATGCGGTGCACTGGCTGCGAATCTCCGATGTGAATACTCCCTTCATCCTGGTCACGGGAACGCTGGGGGAGGAGTTGGCGGTGGAATGCATCAAACGGGGCGCCACGGACTATGTGTTGAAAAGGAATCTGGACCGTTTGCCGCTGGCCGTCCGGCGGGCGTTGCAAGAGCAGACGACGAGGGCCGAACGCGACCGGGCTGAACGCGAGTTGCGGCAACGGGAACAGGAGTACCGGTCCATCGTTGAGGGAGCGCCTTATGGCATCTACCGGGTGGGTGAAGACGGGAACCTGCTGATGGTGAATCCCGCCCTAACGGCCATGCTGGGCTACGAGCGGGAAGCGGAGCTGCTCAAGCTGAACACCATCAGTGAGATTTTTGTTGAACCGGAGGAACGCCAGCGAGCGGTTGCCATGGTCCACGGCAATTATGAGAACTGTTCCGAGCACCGGTGGCGGAGGAAAGACGGCAAGGAGATCATCGTACGGATAGCAGGAAGGAAGCTTCCGCAGGAGATCGGAGCGCCGACGACCTATGAGGTTTTTGCCGAAGACATCACGGCCCGGAGGATGCTGGAGGAGCAATTCCTGCAGGCGCAAAAGATGGAGGCGGTGGGGCGGCTGGCAGGAGGCGTGGCTCACGATTTTAATAACCTGCTGATGATCATTAGCGGTTGCCTGGAGCTTTGGCAGCACGAGAAGGCAGATCCGGAAAAAGCCGACAGGTACATCCGCCAGATCCGCGAGGCGGCTTCCATGGCCGCATTTGTGGTGCGACAGCTTTTGACCTTCAGCCGCAAGCGGATGGTAGAGCGCCATGTGGTGGACATGAATGGGATCCTCAAGGACCTGAACAAGATCTTGCCGCGCCTGCTAGGCGAAGACATTGAGGTGATCATGGTTCCGGGAGCAGACCTGGAGCAGATCGAGGTGGACCGCGGCAACGTGGAGCAGGTGGTGATCAACCTGGCGGTGAATGCGCGCGACGCCATGCCGGAGGGCGGGAAGCTGACGATCCGTACAAGCAATGTTGAGCTCAAGGAAGGAGAAGGGGAGGGAATGAATTTGACGCCGGGGCGATACGTTAAGTTGTCGGTAACGGACACGGGAACGGGCATGGACGCGGCAACGCAGGCGCGCATCTTTGAGCCGTTCTTCACTACCAAAGAGCAGGGTAAGGGAACCGGGCTGGGCCTGGCGACGGTTTCCAGCATCGTGAAACAGAACGCGGGCGGCACATGGGTGCATAGCGGGCCTGGAAAAGGCGCGATTTTTGAAGTCTATTTTCCGGTAGCCGCCGCTTTGCAGAAAGTTTTAGAGCCAGCGAAGATAGCCGCTCCGGTGCAGCGCGGAACGGAGACGGTGATGGTTGTGGAGGATGAGGCGGCGTTGCGGGCGGTAACTTCGGAGTACCTGGAATCGCAAGGCTATACCGTGCTCTCCGCCAGCAACGGCATTAGCGCGCTGGAGATTTGCCGGAGGCATCCGGGTAAGATTCATCTCCTGCTGACTGATGTGGTGATGCCGGGACTGAGCGGTCCCCAGGTGGTGGAGGGCGCCGTGGCCATGCGTCCCGAACTGCGGGTGATTTATGTATCAGGGTATATCGACCGCCTTGTTGATCTTGAGACGCTTGGCCGGGGCGCAATTTATCTGCAGAAACCGTATAGCCTGGTGGAGTTAGGTCACAAGATTCGAGAAAGCGTGGCGGCCTGAAAAGGACGCTCTAAATTATCCCAACGATCGAGCTGACTCTGCTGATCGATTGATCCATTGGTCTATTGATTCATGCCAATCGCCGGTAATAAACAGACAGTGAGGACCGGAGCCGGCAACAAAACTTAAGTCTGGCGTTCCCTGGCCGATTCATCCTAAGGCAAGCCCTGAACCTGTAACACTCGATCAGGGCAGAGTCACGTCTCTGCACCTTCCTCTATTCGAGAGACCTGGCGGAACGCACGCAATGAAGACCAGGCAAACCGCGATCCGGCTGGGGTTGGCATTCGCTATCCTCCTGACAATTGTTATGACCATTGGATGGCTGGGGCTGAGCCGGATGAACCAGACCAATGCGAACCTGGAAGACACTGTTGGCCAGCGATGGGCGACAGTGCGCCTGGCGCAACAGGCGCTGGAGTACTCCAACCTTAATAGCCGCATCACCATGGAGATTCTGCTGGTGGAGGACCCGGAACAGATCAAGGCCAAGCTCACGGCGCGCGCCGAGAACACAAGAAGGATTTCCGAGTTACTGGACAAGATTGAAGCGCAATCAGAATCTGGCGATGAATCCAAGCTGATCGCAGCCATACGAAGAACCAGAAAGCCCTATGTGGATGGCTACCAGCGCGCCGTGCATTTGCTGGTGGACGGAGAAAATCGCGATGCGGCCAAGGCGTTCATGGTCCAACAAGTGACCCCGGCGATGGTGACGTATCACGCCGCGTGGCAGGAATTGGTGCGGTTCGAGGTTGACCAGATCGACGTTGCCGCCACACGCAGCCAGGGCCAATTCGTTAGCACCCGGCACAAGGTTTCACTGGCCATTCTGCTTGCGGCGGTGCTAACGGGCGCGATCGCAATCTACGTAACTTACAGGATGACCCGGGAAGTTACGGCCCACAACCAGAATCTGCTGTCCGCCAACCAGAAACTTGCGAGTGAGGCGGCCGAACGGGAACGTGCGGAGAAAGAACTGCGCAAGAGCGAAGAGCAAACCCGCCTTCTCCTGGACTCCACCGCTGAAGCGATCTACGCCATTGACCTGGAGGGCAAATGCACCCTGTGTAACTCAGCCTGCGCAAGCATGACCGGACATGACAGCCCCGCCGACCTGTTGGGGAGAAATATGCACGAGGCCCTGCACCATACGCGCGCGGATGGAACACCGTATCCAGTGAGTGACTGCAAAATCTTTCTGAGTTTTCGCCAAGGCAGCGACAGCCATGTGGATGATGAGGTCCTGTGGAGAAAAGATGGCACGTGCTTTCCGGCTGAGTACTGGTCTTACCCGATCCATAGCGGTAATAAGGTGATTGGTTCTGTGGTGACCTTCCTGGACATTACGCAGCGCAAGCAGACGCAAGAGGCACTGCGCCGGAGCGAAGAAAAATTCCGGCGGCTGTCTGAGGCCAATATCGTGGGCGTGATGACCGGCAACCTTGAAGGGGACCTCCCCGAGGCGAACACGGCCTTTCTGGAGATGACGGGATATTGCCAACAGGACATAGAGAGCGGCATGCGCTGGGACCGGATGGTACTCAAGGAGGATATGCCATTCTGGCAAGAGGTTGGCAATGAACTACAGGAATCAGGAACGTGGGCTCCGCATGAAGTCACGCTGTTGCGCAAAGACGGCAGCCGCGTACGGGTTTTGATGGGGCTGGCCATGGTAAACAAGGCGAAAGGAGAGACTATCGGCTTCGCCTTTGACCTAACCGCGCGCAAACGCGCGGAGGAGGCGCTGCTGCGGGCGAACCAGAACATGAGCACGCTGATTGAGGCTTCTCCGGTAGCTATGGTAGCCATCGGTCCGGGGGGAGTTGTTCAATCGTGGAACCCCGCCGCCGAGCGCCTGTTTGGCTGGCATGAAGAAGAAGCTCTTGGGCGAGTCCTTCCGACCGTTCCGGCAAACGGGCAAGCTGAGTTCCATGAGCGGCTGGAGCGTGGATTGAAGGGCGAAGACATGCCGCCCACGGAAATCCAGCGAGTAAGAAAGGACGGTTCGCTGGTGGAGATCAGCACATCTACCGCATCTTTGCGGGACGCGCAGGGGAACGTGACCGGGATTATAGCGGTGATGGTAGACATTACCGAGCGCAAACGAGCAGACGAGGAATTGCAGAAGGCACGAGTGGCGGCCGAAGCGGCCAATCGCGCCAAGAGCGAATTCCTGGCCAACATGAGCCACGAGATCCGGACGCCCATGAACGGCATTATTGGCATGACGGAGCTGGCCCTGGACACCGAACTCACGCGGGAACAACAAGAATACCTGGGGATGGTGAAATCGTCTGCGGATTCGCTGCTCACGGTGATCAATGACATCCTGGACTTTTCCAAGATCGAGGCGGGCAAGCTGGAACTTGACCCGATTGAGTTCAACATCCGCAACAGCGTGGACGACACGGCCAAAATACTGGCGTTGAAGGCGCATCAGAAGGGGCTGGAGTTAATCACAGACGTAGAGCCATTCGTGCCGGAAATCCTGGTGGGCGATCCCGTCCGCCTCCGCCAGATCCTGTTCAATTTACTGGGAAATGCTGTCAAGTTCACAGAACGGGGCGAGGTAATCCTTCGAGTCACGGCGGAAGAGAATACGGAAGGTGGCGTGCGGGTGCACTTTTCCATCAAGGACACAGGCATCGGCATTCCCAAGGGAAGACAACAAGTGATCTTTGAAGCCTTTACTCAGGCAGATAGTTCCATGACGCGCGTCTACGGGGGAACAGGGCTTGGCCTGACCATTACCGCGCGCCTGATCAAACTGATGGGCGGACGCATCTGGGTTGAGAGTGATCTGGGCAGAGGCAGCACCTTCCACTTCACGGGAAATTTTGGCATAGGGAAGGCACCCATGGCCACCGCAGCCATGGGTGAAACCGCGGACCTGGCGGGCCTTGCCGTGATGGTGGTGGATGACAATGAGACCAACCGCCGCATTCTCCGGCAAACGCTGCTGAACTGGCAGATGCGGCCCACTATGGCACAAGGAGGCAGGGAGGCGCTGGCGATCCTGGAGCACGCGCAGAGATCGGGAAAGCCATTTCCCCTGGTCATTTCCGATATGCAGATGCCGGAGATGGACGGATTTGAACTGGCTGAGCGGATCAAAGAGAATCCGGCATTGACTGGAGCCACCATCATGATGTTGACCTCCGCCGGCCAGCGGGGCGATGGGGCGCGTTGCCGCGAGCTGGGTGTAAAGGCTTATCTCATCAAGCCGATCAAACAGTCTGAGTTGCGGGATGCGATTTTGGCCGCCATAAGCAGGGGGGACGAGCAGAAGGGCCGCGACGCGCTGGTAACGCGCCATTCGTTACGGGAGAATCACCGCGTGCTGCGAGTGCTTCTGGCCGAGGACAACAAAGTCAATCAGGTTTTTGCGAAGCGGCTGCTGGAACAGCGAGGTCATACCGTGGTAGTGGCAAACAACGGCCTGGAAGCGCTGGCGCGATTAGAGACCGCGACATTTGATATGGTGCTCATGGACGTGCAGATGCCGGAGATGGATGGCTTTGAGGCGACTCGCGCTATCCGGGAAAAGGAACAATCCAGCGGAGATCATCATTTGCCCATTCTTGCCTTGACCGCTCACGCCATGACAGGCGATCAGGAGCGTTGCCTGGCAGCAGGGATGGATGGCTACCTCTCAAAGCCACTCCACACCGCAGAGCTGTTCGCGGCCATCGACCGTCTGACGCCTGCAGTGACTGAATTCAATAGCCAACCTGAGTATTCCGGGAAAGGGACGGTACACTGAAACTAGGCTTCCACCATCTTGTTGCGAATGGCATAGCGCACGAGATCGGCCAGGGAATGAAAGCCCAGCTTGTCCATGACCCTGGCGCGATGGTTCTCCGCGGTGCGGGTGCTGATGCCCAGGATGGTAGCCACTTCCTTGTTGCTTTTTCCCTCAGCCACCAATTGAGTAATTTCCCTTTCGCGGAGGCTCAAAGGAGAGTCAAGCTCGAAGCGGTTGTCCCCGCGAAGCCTGCCCAGACATACATCCGATGCTACCGCAGTGAAGAAGGTTCGGTCATGGGCCAGCGCTTCGACCGCGGCAATCAGATCACGCTCGGCATCGGACTTGAGCACGTAGCCACGGGCCCCGGCTTTCAGCATCTGGGCCACGAGTTCCGGGGCGCGATGCATAGTGATGATCAGGACCCGAGTCTGTGGCGATGACTGGGCGATCAAGCAGCATGCATCCAGCCCATTGAGGCTGGGCATGCTGAGATCCAAGAGCACGAGGTCCGGGTGCAACTGCGCGGCCTTGGCCACGGCTTCGCGGCCGTTGGCGGCTTCTGCTACTACTTTCCAGCCGCTCTCGGTCTCCAGCAAGGCGCGCAGCCCGCGCCGCACAACCGGATGGTCATCCGCAATCAGAATAGAAAGCGTTTTCATGCTGCCTCCTTTGGGTTTGGGGTGGGCACAGCCGCGCGCAGCAGCGTACCCGGTTGAACAGGGGTGAGTTGTAATGTTCCTCCCAGCTGCTGAATACGTTCACGCATGCCTAGGATGCCGACGCCCAGAGTGTGAGAACCATACAGCGCATTCCTTGTGGATTTTTTTGGCAAAGAAAGTCCGCGGCCAAAGTCCCTGACTTCAAGCACGGCGCGGGTGCGATCCATTTGCAGGCGAATCTCGGCCTGTTTGCTTCCGGAATGGCGTTGCGCATTGTGGAGGGCCTCCTGTGCGATCCGAAACAGGGGTATTTCGAGTTCACGCGGGAGCCGCACGGGAGTGCGAGGCAAGAGAAGCTTGACCTTGATACCGCTTCTCCGGCTAAAGCCGCGCACATACCATCGCAGGGCCTCTACCAGTCCGGATCCTTCCAATAACGGAGGATGCAGCAGAAAAGACAGTGTGCTGACTTCGCGCGCGGCCTGCCGGGCAAGGCCCAAGCTGGCCGAAAATCTCTTCCGCGAATGCGAATCCAGAGCAGCAACCGGATCCTTCAATGAACTGAGAGTCAGTACAAGAGCCATAAGGTTCTGGCTGGTGGTATCGTGCAATTCGCGGGCAATGCGCCGGCGCTCTTCCTCCTGCAACTGCAGCATGCCGACAGAAAGTTCGCGGAGCGATTGCTCAGCTTGTTCAAGATCCTGGAGGGTCTTCAGCGAACGCTCGATCAGCGCGTCGGGAACGCTGTGCCGGCGGGACTCATCCGGAGGAATGTAATAACGGTTTTTGCATGCAAGACCGCCGTACACAACCACCGGGTGCGTGCGTATCACATTCAGTATCAGTTCGGGCGGGAACCGACGCCGATTGTACAGACAAAGGCAAAGACAATCGTGGGTATGCAAAAAATGGTCTAGCTTAACCTCGTAGTCAATCCAATGGTCATTTCCCGCCAAGCCAGGCAGAGTCCGAGTCACTTCCCCAGCAAACCTCAGTGCCGAAAAGCCCGCTCTTTTTGCTTCGCTGACGCTCTTGGCCCAAAGGCGGAGTGCGTGAGCGGGATCGAACGGGCCGCGCGTAAGATATGGTTCTTTGTATGCCAAAATCAGCGACCCCTGCTTGACGGCAGTCGCGGTATCTATTCCGGCGGCGTTAAAGGCTTCTACGACCGAGGCAGGCTTGTGTTCACCAGAGACATACAAGCACCTCTCCCCGCGTTCGAGGCCAATGCGAATGAAAGGCGCGGCCGCCAAAAACTTCTCTTGCGGAGTCTCATAGATGACGCATAAGTGCCTATGCAAGCCTAAGCACCGTAAGTGCGCAAGCAGACGAGGATCTTCAATCTGCGGACTATTCATGGATACCTTTTCCTGGTTGCGTCCGCGAACTTGTTTTTTCTGGTTCGGCCTTCGATATGAAACTGCAATATGAAACCTGGTCAACAGCAAACAACCTCAACAAAAATCTCTACCCACTCTTCAGTAGTTTGGCTGGTAACTAGGAAGCGTGGTATTGAATTTTCTGTGGCCGCACCTGACAGAGAGGAAAGAATGGCGGCCGAGAGCCAACATAAACACCATAATGGTTTGATGCCTACTATTTAGTGCTAGTGTAGCTAAAATTTGTGGGCTGCACAAGAAGTTAATGGAGTCAGTACGCCAGCAAACATAAGGCTGCCTTTCGGTATGAGTAGTTTCCACATGCAACAAGCGGTATCCACACGGATTGACCGGCCGTATTACTTCATGCCAAAAATACAAAGTTTAAAACGCAATGCCCCAGGTACCTTTAAATGTAAAGTGAATGTAAAGCTGCTTTGCCTCTAGTCACTGGATTGCTCCGGAAAGATTAAAATTTTCTCAGACTAGGGGATGCCCATAGCTTTAACGAAGGGTTGCGGATAGTTGGCAGTGAGGAGAAAACGAGGCCCAAAAATAAATCCCAGGTAGAACCCAGATTTTCTCGCATCAATCCGAGGAGGATTGCTCATACAATGATGTCCGGAAATGCACTCTTGTCATAGAGGACTAAGTGTGGACATGGCAAGTGCAGGGTATACGGTTGTGAACCAAACCGGATACCAACGCGCACCGGAGTGTCAGGCAGCGTCTTCATGTCCAACTCGAGTTACGCAGAGAAGCTTACCAAAGCTGGATCTGAATACTGGAAAGGCTGAAGACTTGCAAAGGAGAAAGACCGGTTCCCGCGAACGGGACGCCTGCCGCTATAGCTCCGTCATGGACGGCGCATGTGGCCTGGCGAAGGCGATGAAATGGGAGTCTGCCGGAAAGGCGGCATGAAGCTATCCATTCTTATCGCTGATGACTACGCCGTTGTACGGCGCGGACTGCGCTCTTTGCTGGAGGCAGAGCCAGACTGGCAAGTAGTCAGTGAAGCCAGCAATGGGCGCGAGGCAGTTGCCCAGGTCACGGAACTACGTCCCGACGTCGCCATCCTGGATGTCAGCATGCCGGAGTTGAACGGGTTGGATGCTGCTCGCCTGATCCTTAAAGACGCACCCAATACCCGGGTGCTGGTGCTCACGGCCTATCACTCGGATGAAATGATTGAGAAGGCGCTCCAGGCAGGAGTACGGGGCTATGTGCTCAAGTCCGATGCCGAAACTGACCTGGTAGCAGCCGTGAAGGCGCTGGTCCAGGGCCGGACCTTCTTCACATCGGCTGTCTCTGAGGTGCTGGTAGACCGGTTCCGGCGGGAAAAAGAAGAACCGAAGCCGGGTGTTTTGACGGTGCGCGAAGTTGAGATCGTGCAGCTCCTGGCGCAAGGAAAGAGCAACAAAGAAGTGGCCGACATTTTAGGAATCAGCCCGCGCACAGTTGAAAACCATCGCGCGCAGATTATGCAGAAGCTCGGCCTGAAGTCTTTCAGCGAGCTGATTCGCTACGCCATCCGCAACGGGATCGTTGAGCCGTGAGAAGGCGGATGACGGTGATTTGACTGATCTCCTCTGATTAAGACTCAGGAGAAAAGTGTCCGTATCACACCACGAACGCCAAACTTTTCGTTTCCTGCCCCCAAATTTTCGTTGGCACTGTCCTATCGTTCTTGCGCCATCTACAATAGTCAAGTCCAACACTTCATTAGATCTGAGGGTAGACGAATGCCATCTGTCCAACATGTATCCGGCAAACGTGGTGACGTGCTGTTGATGGTGGGCACAATGAAAGGGCTTTTTGTCCTGCGTTCGAATGGAACGCGCAAGCGCTGGGACATTGGCGGGCCATACTCAGTGGGTTCGCCAGTGTATGCAGCGGCCTTTGATTCGCGGCAGGGAAGAAATCGCATGTGGTGGACGCAGCAGAGCTTCCGGTGGGGTACGAACCTCGCGTCCTCTGACGATTTTGGCAAGACCTCAAGCGAGCCTCAGACCTATTCCATCAAGTTCCCGGCTGAGTCGGGAAGCACGCTGAAAAACATCTGGCAGATCCACGTTGGAGCTGCTGACCAGCCCGGCACGCTCTATTGTGGAGTTGAACCGAGCGCGTTGTTTGAGTCCCAGGATGCGGGGCAAACCTGGGCACTAGCCAAAGGCCTATTTGATCATCCTCATCGCCCGAAGTGGACGCCGGGTGGAGGTGGCCAATGCCTGCATACCATCGTGCCGCATGCGACCGACCGTAACCGGTTGCTGGTGGCCATGTCCACCGGGGGCGTTTACCGCACGGATGATGCTGGTGCGAGTTGGCAGCCGCGCAATCAGAATATCCGCGCCGTATTTCTGCCGGAGAAGTATCCCGAGTTCGGCCAGTGCGTGCATAAAATCGGGGTGCAATCTTCGCAGCCCGACCGCCTCTACCTCCAGAACCATTGGGGACTTTACCGCAGTGATGATTTTGGAAACTCCTGGAGCGATATTGCTAAAGGAGTTCCCTCGGATTTTGGCTTCTGCATGGTTGTGCATCCACATGATGCCAATACCGCGTATATCGTGCCCATTGAATCGGACGAGTTCCGCTGTACCCCGGAAGATAAGCTGCGCGTGTATCGTACCCGCAACGGCGGCGGCAGTTGGGAACCGCTTACACGCGGATTACCGCAGAAAAATGCCCGGGAAACCATCTTGCGGGATGGGCTGGCGGCGGATACGCTCGATCCTGCCGGCATCTACTTTGGCACGCGTAGCGGCAAAGTCTTCGGCTCAAATGACGAAGGCAAGTCCTGGCAGATGCTTCAGGACGGACTACCGGCCGTGGTGTGCGTGAAGGCGGCGGTAGTTGGCGACGGAGCCCCGGGTGTTCGTTCAGGAAAACCTGGCAAGTCAAAGACAAAACCGGTCGCACGGAAAACGCGAACGAAAAAAAGGTAAGCGAAGCTATGGCGGTCACCTTCCGTATTCCGTCTTACCTGGCGGCTTTTGCCGGAGACAGCAATTGCGTGGTCCTGAATGCAGCCCCTTCAACCGTGCTTGAAGCGCTGGAGTTGCTCTGGAGCCTTCATCCGGCGTTGCATGACCGAATCGTGGACGAGCAGGGCGAGGTGCGCCAGCACATCAATATTTTTGTTGGCAATGAATGCATCCGCTTTACCGGCGGCCTCTCGACTGCGGTCCCCGCCGGCTCAGAGCTCCTGATTGTGCCCGCGGTCAGCGGCGGGAGAACGATTTCTGATTTATGAATTTTGATTTGTGATTTGTGATTTAACTTATTTAACTCTGTATTAAGGCCCAGACTCGCTCTCCGTTCGCCGGGGCTTCTGGATATTCATTGCTATTACCCTTCCCTTTTTGTAACGTTCCGGCTGATGAATCACTATCTTACGGGCAGAGGTCCTTTGAAGTACCCTCATCTGCCAAGGGAAATCCTCGAGTCGGACGTTAAAGTAATAGAGACGCTACGCTGGGAGGCTGCTCATGAGCATCGATCTGAAAGTCTACGATAATGGCGACCACACCTGCCTGGTTTGGCTCCCGGCAGATGAGAAACCCATTCCTGGTTGCCGGGGTTTTGTTGTTCGCCGGATCCTCAACGGGAAAGAGGATTATCTCCACGGAGCGGTCGGCTTTACTGCGGACCAAAAATTGGGGCCGGCGCCCAGTGATGGCGTCACGGCGGCCCAGTTTCCTATTCAGCGCTTCCTTTGGTGGGACTATTACGTGAAGCCGGATGACACGGTGCAGTACTCGGTGGTTCCGGTGGTGGGTCCGGACAAGGACCATCTTGCATTGGGCGCCAATTTGGCCAGCCCGTTGACCAGCCAGATGACGATTACCGGGCGATGTACGCCTCACCTTTCCGTCTACTTTAATAAGGGTATTGTTGCCTCCCAATGGGTGTCGCGTGAGCTGGACGACCTGGCTAAAGATCCAAGAAATAAAGACCTGAAGATCAAAGACCTGGTGGCCGAGCCGGGAAATGATTTGCGCAATGGGCTGAGCGGTCTGCTCCGGCCGCAAGTCCTTTCCCTGCTGGACGATGCCAAAAAAAACAACGGCAAAATCTACGCCGCGCTTTACGAACTCAATGATAAGGAGTTGATTCCGGGGCTGGTCGCGCTAGGGCAGAACTGCAATCTCATTCTGGCCAATGGCGCATTTAAACCGCCGGACAACGACGAGAATAAAGATGTTCGCGCCCAGCTCAAGAGCCAGATCAGGGTTTATGACCGCATCGTGGGCTCACCCCATTTTGGTCACAACAAGTTCGTGGTCTTCTGTGATTCCGATGGCAAGCCACAGAAAGTCCTCACCGGGAGCACGAATTGGACTTCGTCCGGCCTGTGCACACAGGCCAACAATGGTTTGATCATTGACGATGCGAACGTCGCGCAGGATTTTCTCGATGCCTGGAATCGAATCCACGCGGCGGGAAACGCCTATCCGCCGAGCCTGGCTGCCGCCAATTCCACTTGCAGCAGCTACCAGGTGGATGGCTGCAAGGTGACTCCGTGGTTTGTGCCCACGCAACATGCCCAGGACCTGGATTATGCGCGCAAGCTGATTAACGCGGCCAAGGAGGGAATTCTATTTCTGTTCTTTAATCCTGGCGGGTTCGAACCGGATGCTACGCCGGAGAAGTGGACCTTATTGCAGAACATCCTCAATCGTCACCACGAAGAGAACAATGCCTATTACGACCCGAACCTGTACATAAAAGGCGTAGTCAATCAGGAGATCCCGTACCTGACGGAGGCGCCGATGAAGGGGAAGAAACCTCCGGCAGCGTCCATGGATCCCACCACTCCAACGCCGCACGCGGTTGCTGTCTATACCAGTGGCATTGAACCGCCCCAGCGGCTCACGCACGACGTGCTGGTGCCGGCCAACATTAAAGAGAATTTTGGAGCGTGGGAAAAAGAACTGCTGGGCGCAAGCATGGTTAATATCCATAGCAAATGCATCGTGCTGGACCCGTACGGCGCGAACCCGGTGGTGATGACCGGATCGCACAATCTTGGATTCAAGGCTTCCAGTGAGAACGATGACAACCTGGTGATCATTGAAGGCAATGCGTCTCTTGCTTCCGCCTACGCCGTGAACATTATTGCCATCTACCACACGTATCGCTGGAACAGCTACGTGAATGCGCACCGGCAGGACCCCAATGTGTGGCATGGTCCCAAAGATAGCGACCAGTGGCAGGCCAGCTACCTGCAGGGCGATCAACTAGCGGACCTGCAGTTCTGGTTCGGCGAAGGGCCCGTCACTGCGCCCACTGCAACTGCAGCCGCTGCTCCCACTGCTGTTCCGGCCAAAGCTATGGCGGTTGCCGCGGGCACTGGGACTGGCACCACTTTGGTTTCATCGACTTCATCAGGAACGGCTGCTGTTGCTCCTATTGTTCCTGCCCAACCCGCCCGGCGGAGAATCAATTCTGTTTCTACAGGCGGTCATCATAGACGCCACTCCGGGCCCGTCGGGGCACCAATGCCGAGTGTCATTAAGGCACCAGCCGCAGCCGAGCCTTTAACGGGTAAGGTTGTCAAAACAGTTAAACCTGTGCTTGCCTCCGGAAGGAAACCTCAGCCAGGGAAGAGGAAAAAGTAACAATACTCGGGGATGCTTGCGGTTGAATTTGGCGGCGACAGCGAGGAATGGTAGCGTATATTGGCTGGCGCTATGATCACTATTCTTCTTCAGATTCTTGCTGGCGTACTGGTCGGAGTACTGGTTGGACTCACCGGGACCGGCGGCGCATTTGTAATTCCCATGCTGCTCTTTGTATTCGGTTTTGAGCAATTGCGGGCGCAGGGGACGGCGCTCTTGATCTCGGTATTTCCGGTGTGGATCATCAGCTTTCTGCCCTATTACAAGACCCAGAACTTTGATTTCAAAGTTGCCGTGCTGATGGCATTAGGCATCGTTGTGGGCAGCTACTTTGGAGCAACCTGGGCGCAACACTTGCCGGCAACTGTGCTCAGGAGATTGCTGGGAGTGGTCCTGGTGGGATTGGGAGTGAGGTTTGTGGTTGGGCGGTAAGAGTTTTGGACTCTACAAGAGCGGATTGGGGACGAACTGATACCCCAGCCCACGGACCGTGATGAGGTAGCGCGGTTTGGCGGGTTCGGGTTCGATCAAACGGCGGAGGCGCACGATGAAATTGTCAATGGCGCGGGTATCGGTGGCTTCATTCAGGTTCCAGACGTCCGCCAGGATCGCCTTGCGTGACAGCGGACGGCCGCTGTTGCGAATCAGGTAGCGGAGCAACTCCATTTCCATCAGCGTAAGTTGAAACACCTGAGTGGCCGTGCGCAGTTGAAGCTTGCCAAAGTCAACCGTTTTGCCGTTGAAACGAAACAACTCCTCCGTGGGAGTTAGTTCCTCCGCGTGCCGCTTCCAGCTGTTGCGCCGTAAGAGGCTCCCAATGCGGGCCACCAGGATGTCCAGGTTGAAAGGCTTGGGCAGATAATCGTCGGCGCCCGATTCAAAACCCTTAAGTATGTCCTCGGGCCGGCCGCGAGCGGTGAGCATCAGCAACGGAATGTAGTTTTGGGATGCGCGCAGCTCATGAGCAACGGTGAATCCATCCTGGCCGGGCAACATCACATCGAGCACCAGAAGGTCAAAGGTTTCCTTGTTCTTGAGCAAGCGTTGCAGCGCGTCCTCACCGTTATCGGTAACAGCCACAGAGTGGCCGTCAGCTTCAAGATTAAAACGCAGGCCAGTCGCAATGTGGGGCTCGTCTTCAACCAGCAGAATCCGGCTCATACGTGATAGACCCTTGGCAGGCGGACGGTGAAGGTGCTGCCGTGGCCTTCGCCGGGGCTTTCGGCAAATGCTTCGCCCCCATGGCGGCGCACGATGGAACGCACAATGAACAGCCCGAGCCCGGTCCCTTTCACCTGGTCCGTGGCGTGGCTGTGCACGCGATAGAAGCGTTTGAAGATACGCTTCAGCTCCGCGTGGGCAATACCAACACCGTTATCCTGGACGCGCAGCAGTGCCGAGTCAAGATCGGGCGTAAGGATTTCAACCAAAATGTTTCGCTCCGGCCCGGAATACTTGACCGCATTCTCCAGCACATTGGCAACCACAGTGCGCAGTTCTGTGGGATTTCCCAGCACCGTGACCCCGTCAGGAGCGGAGGTAGCGAAGCGCAATGCTTCCGCCGGAAGGGCGTGACGCAATCGGGCCAACTCTACGCCATCCTGAACAATTTTGGAAAAGTTGACCTCCTGCCAGTTCTTGCGGGCATTCCCCCCACGCTCCTCGCCTGCTTTCAACACCTGTTCCACGGTGCCGAGCAGCCGATCTGTATCTTCCAGCATCACGCGGTAAAAATCGCGGCGCTGGCCGTCATCAAGGCGGCGGCGCTCCAGGGTTTCCAGATACAGGCGGATGGAGGTGATGGGGGTCTTGAGTTCATGGGTGACGGCGTTCAGAAAGCTATCCTGCTGCTCATTGCGGCGTATTTCGCGCACCAGAAAAATCGTATTCAGCACCAGGCCCGCGATAATCATGCTGAAGAAGATGATGCCCAGCACCAACGGGACCACTTCCCGCCAGCTCAGCACGATCCAGCTCACGTTCAGCGCGACGGCCAGCCCAACCAGGCAAGCCCCAAGCGCAATAAAGAATGCGATTGTCCTGGTGCGGCTGGTGATGTGCATGACCGTTTCTCAAAGAAATTGTAGTAGATCAGCGCCGCGCGCGGACGAAAACCGTGTTCCACGGCCATTTGCGCTCTACAGTAGCTGATGGGAAAATCAGTGTATGAAAAAAATCATTGTGGTAATGCTATGCATCCTGGCATTGGGCATCTTGCAAACCAGGCCTGTTGCTGCTCAAAGCTCCGGCAGTGGCAAACTCCCGGAAGCCCCAGCGGCCAAAACCCAGAGCCCGACGCCTTCCCCATTTAAGGACCAGAAAGAAAAGATCAGCTACGCCCTGGGTATGAAGGTGGGTACGGACCTGGGAAACAATCTGAAAAAGCAGTCGGTTGACATTGATCCCAGCGTGGTCGCCCAAGGTCTGAAGGACGGCATGTCCGGCGCCAAGACGCTGATGACGGATGACGAAGCAACGGCGGTGCTCACACAGTTGCAGAATGAAGTCCAGGCGAAACACGCTGAAAAGGTGAAGCAAGAGGCAGAGGCAAGCCAAAAGGACGGCGACGCATTCCTGGCGGCCAACAAGACCAAAGAGGGCGTGACGGCTTTGCCCAGTGGACTTCAGTACAAGATCCTGACGCCAGGGACCGGACCGAAACCAACCGCGAGCGATACAGTGATCTGTAACTACAGAGGCACACTCATCAACGGCACAGAGTTTGACAGCTCTTACAAACGCGGCCAGCCGGCAACTTTTCCTGTGAGTGGCGTAATTAAAGGTTGGACTGAGGCGCTCCAGCTTATGCCCGTTGGATCCAAGTGGCAGCTCTTTATACCGCCCAGCCTGGCTTATGGGGAACGCGGCGCAGGAAACGACATTGGCCCGAATTCCACGCTGATTTTTGAAGTGGAATTGATTTCGATTAAACCCAAAGAGGACGCACCAAAGGGCGGCGCAACGCCGAAATAGACTGACTGCTGCCGGGTGTTGTCACGGTGGGTGATAAAGAAAGCGGCCCTCACGTTGTTTTGCAAAGTGAGGGCCACACGCGATACCGGACCTGTAAGCCGAATTCTGTACGGCATTGCTGCCGTTGGCGATCATTCCTCTGGGCCGTTCATTGCTGAACGGCTCAAGCGACCTACCCGAAGGTTAAGCGCGCCGAGCAGGCACACACCAATTCCTTGCGGAACCGGGTTCCCCTCCTATTTGGTCTTGCTCCGTGTGGGGTTTGCCATGCCCCGGACATTGCTGCCCGAGCGGTGCGCTCTTACCGCACCTTTTCACCCTTACCCCAGCCTTGCGGCCGAGGCGGTATATTCTCTGTTGCGCTTTCCGTCTAACGGCCTTAAAGCCGTCATCCCGGACGTTATCCGGCACACTGCTCTGTGGAGTTCGGACTTTCCTCTCCCTTCTTGCGAAGAGAGCGATCACCCGGTCCAGTACCAGCACTAACTATTATAGATGTCATGAAGATGCGCAACGGCGCAAATCGGCCCAGCCAGCCTCCAAAGGGCGCAAAGGCCCTTGCAAAGGCCGCTTTTCCTGTTTATTTGGCGGAAAATGGCATAGAATCTTGTCTGGCAACGGGTTTCTTTCGACCCTATGGAAACCACAGAATCTCAAGAGAGCTCCTGACCATCTAATCTGAAGAAAATGAATTATTTATGTAACACCCTGCGTTCGTTTTTTACTTTGCAGCTTCTCCCTGCCCTGGAAAGTGCTTCAGAGGAAACCCTGATCGGCGGCCAGGCGGTGCTGGAAGGCGTAATGATGCGTTCGCCTCACGCCTGGGGGATTGCCGTTCGGAAGCCCACCGGTGAAATTGCCACGCATTGCGAGCCTTTGGATCGTCCTTCAGAAAAACGCAAGTGGCTGGCGTGGCCGTTCGTGCGCGGACTGGTCACCCTGGGGCAGGCCATGAATCTGGGATTCAGGGCGCTCAAGTTTTCCGCCAACGTGTTGCTGGCGGGTATGCCGCAAGAGCAGGAAAAAGGAAAGCAATCCTCCTCGACTGCTGTGGCAGCGGTACAGGTAAGAACCGAGGGAGAGAAGCATGAGGAGAAAGCGCCCGAGTTGAGCAACTGGGTCATCGCCTTGAATATGGCCTTCTCCATCGGGTTTTTCATCTTCATGTACAAGTTTGTTCCCTTGCTGGCCGCTACCGAACTCAACAAAACCTGGTCGGCGATGGGCAACAATGTGATCTTCAACCTGGTGGACGGCCTGATCCGGCTGTGCCTGTTTCTCCTCTTTATATGGGGCATCTCGCTCTTTGCCGATATCCGCCGGGTCTATGAATATCATGGCGCGGAGCACAAGACGGTTTTTGCTTACGAAGCCAAGCGCGATATCCCCTCAGTGCAGTTTACCCAGCAGTTTTCCACGTACCATCCCCGTTGTGGCACCAGCTTCCTGATGACCGTGATGCTGATTTCCATCCTGGTCTATGCCGCCCTTCCGGTGACCGCCTCCGGCGCCCGGCACGGAATTTTTAATCATCTCTTCTGGTATCGCTTCGGCCTCCGGGTACTGCTCTTGCCGGTGATTGCCTCCGTTTCCTACGAGATGATCCGGTTTTCCGCCAGGCATGGACGCTCACTCTTTGCCCTGCTGACCAAGCCGGGCCTGTGGATGCAGCGCATTACCACCAAGCAGCCCAAGGACGACCAGGTTGAATGCGCCATCAAAGCGCTGGACGAGGCGATGGCCCTGGAAAAGACCCGCGGCGGCGAACTGGTGATAGCGTAGCGGCCGAGCGAGCCTGTGGCAAAGTGGCTCACGCGCCTGTCTTCCTGTCTTCCTATCTTTCTATCTTTCTATCTTTCGGAGAAGATGATCATGATGCAACTGGAGCCATGCCTGGCATGCGGCGGCGGGTTCCCATCCATTGAGGGACCAACGCATCGGTATCTGGAATCCTCTCCCGGCTGTTGGGCGGCGTATTGCGAGGTGCTGGCCCGCGAATACAGCGATCCGGCTTATAGCCGCCTGCATCGCCTGACGGTTGATAGCTATTCGGTTCAGCATCCGGGAAGGCCAAGCCCGCAGACGATTCAATCAGCCGCCGGCCACCTTGTGGGTCTTTACATGGTTCTGGAACGCGGCAGATCTGCGGAAGAGGCGACCGGCGCCATCGGCGCACTCACCCAACGCAAGGGCCGTTATCAGTGGCTGACGCCGCCTGGCTCGATGGGAGCGGTCACGGTTGCCGATGTGCAAACCACAGCGTCTGTGGAAGCACACCTGGCCTGCGTACAGAAGTGGGCAGACTCGGCCTGGCAGGCATGGACGGCGCACCATGATACCGTCCGAATGTGGGCCGATGAACTGGCGGGGCACGCAATAACAACGTCCCGGGAAGCGCGTCAAGCTACAATAGACAAGGTAAAACCCTGATGTTTGAACGTCTCAACCAAATCGAAGCGAAGTACGAGGAGTTGAACAAGGCCCTGGCATCACCGGAGGTCATTGGAGACTCGTCGAAATACCAGAAGACTGCCAAGGCGCACAGCGAGATTGCGGAGATTGTTGAGAAGTATCGCGAATATAAAGACCTGCAGCGTGGCATCGAGGAGAGTAAGGCGATCATAGCCGATGAGCCGGACGCCGAACTGCGCGAGTATGCGCAGGAAGAGCTGGCGCGACTCGACCAGCGGCTGGTCCAGGTGGGAGAGCTACTCAAGAGCCTTCTGGTCCCCAAAGATCCCAACGACGAAAAGAACGTGGTGCTGGAGATCCGCGCCGGTACAGGCGGCGACGAGGCCACACTGTTTGCCGCCGAGATGTTCCGCATGTACACGCGCTACGCTGAGGGCCAGCGCTGGAAGGTGGAAGTGCTGTCCACTTCAGAGTCCGGCGTGGGCGGGCTGAAGGAAGTAATCGCCATCATTGAAGGCCGCGGTGTTTATTCCAAGCTGAAATATGAGAGCGGCGTGCACCGTGTGCAGCGCGTTCCCCAGACCGAGCAGCAGGGCCGAGTGCACACCTCGGCGGTAACGGTGGCGGTGCTGCCGGAAGCTGAAGACGTGGACATCAAGATCGAAGCCAAGGACCTGCGCATTGATACTTTCTGCTCGTCCGGGCCCGGGGGCCAGTCGGTGAACACCACGTACTCTGCGGTCCGCATCACTCATTTGCCTACGAATACGGTAGTGAGCTGCCAGGACGAGAAGTCGCAGATCAAGAACCGCGAAAAAGGCATGCGCGTGCTGCGTTCCCGGCTCTATGAGATGGAACTGGAAAAGCAGCAGCAGGCGCTGGCCAAAGAGCGCAAGGCCATGGTGGGCAGCGGCGACCGCAGCGAGAAGATCCGGACGTATAATTTCCCCCAGAACCGCATGACTGACCATCGCATTGGATTAACGCTGCACCAGCTTACCGAAGTGATGGACGGGAAACTCCAGCCGATTATCGATGCGCTGGTTACCCACTATCAGGCAGAGAAACTGAAGCAGGAAGCGGTAGCCTAAGCATTGGGTGATCGCGCGTGATCCGGTGGCCGGGTGATCGGTGGGCAGATGCCATTGGCTTTCATAGACAATACCTTCATGGAATCATCAGCGGTTGGGTCCCCTCCACTTCGCAAGCTCAGGGTTCGGGGTAAACTACAAAAGACTTGCCATCTGCTCTTATGCATCTCAAGCAGGCTGTTGATGCCGCTTACGAGCTTTTCCTGAAGAAAGATGTCCCTTCTCCCCGGCTCAATGCCGAGCTGCTCCTCATGTTTGCCCTGGATTGCGACCGCGCTTACCTCTACGCCCATCCTGAGCGCCCGCTCACGGCGGAAGAGCAATCCCAATATGATGCGGTGGCTCAAGAGCGGGCGCGTGGTTGTCCTACGCAGTACATCACAGGCCATCAGGAATTCTGGGGGTTGGACCTGATCGTCTCTCCGGCGGTTCTCATTCCGCGTCCGGAGACGGAGCACGTAGTTGAGACCGTGCTCGAATTGACGAAGCAGCGCGATCCACATGAAAGGCTCACGTTGATTGATGTGGGCACAGGCTCGGGATGCATCGCTCTGGCCCTGGCCACCGAGCTGCCGCTGGCGGAGATTCACGCGTGCGATATCTCTGAAGAAGCCCTGGAAATCGCCCGCATCAACGCAGCCCGTCTTCTTCTGGATAACGGGGGCTTGGGCAATCGGATCCAGTTCCGCCGTTCTGACCTGCTTTCGATCTATGCGGGAGCGCAGTTCGACTTTGTGATCTCGAACCCGCCGTATGTCGGTGAGAGCGAAGCTGACAAAGTGCAAAGGCAGGTACGCGAGTTTGAGCCCAAGGTGGCCGTCTTCTCCGGACAAGAAGGCGTAGACGTTTATAAAGAGCTTATTCCGCAGGCCCACGAGGCCTTGCATCCCGGCGGCTGGCTGGTAATGGAGATTGGTTTCTCGATGGAAGAAAAGATCAGAGCGCTTTTGGCCGGCTGGACAGAGGTGCAGATCACGGCCGACCTGCAAGGCATACCGAGAGTGGTAGCGGCCCGCAAGAACCCTCACCACCACTGATTGCATTGATTACCGATTCAGCTGAAACGGGCCGATCGCCGATCAATGTTAGCCGCGGTACGCATTTTTCAAAAAAACTTGGAATTCGCTAATGCGAAATCTTCTCTTTTGCTACACTTATGGGTTTTCGAAATTTGCATATTGGGGTGAAGCTTGGCCGAGACCAGAAGCTCTGCTGTGCCGCAGGGATTTGGCCGCACGCAGCGGCGTGATGCATGGTGGTTGGAAGCGATTCCGGTGATTATCCTGCTGGGAGGGTTTGGCGTTTACGCAACCCTGCGGGCGTTTGAAGGGGCCTACTACCAGTGGGGGCCGTATCTTTCGCCTTTTTATTCGCCGCTCATTGATCCTGCCCATCATGTGTGGCCTTTTTCTCCGGCACTGTTAATTCTTGCCGGACCGCTGGGCTTCCGGATGACCTGCTACTACTACCGCAAAGCCTATTACCGCGCCTTCTTTCTCGATCCTCCGGCTTGCGCGGTGGGCGAGCGGGCGCACAAGAATTACCGTGGCGAGACGAAATTTCCGTTCATCCTGCAAAACGCTCATCGCTACTTTCTTTACCTGGCGGTGCTGTTCATCTGCTTCCTGTGGTATGACGCCATTCGCGCTTTCTATTACGAAGGGCACTTCTTTATGGGTGTGGGAAGCCTGGTGATGCTGGTGAATGTGGTTCTGCTCACGCTGTATCTTTTTTCCTGCCATTCGTTGCGGCACCTGGTGGGTGGAAAGCTGGACTGCTTTTCCTGCACTGCTTTCAACAAGAGCCGCCACGGCGCGTGGAAGAAGGCAAGCTGGCTCAACGAACACCACATGCTGTTTGCCTGGATCAGCCTGATCTCGGTCGGCTTTGCCGATTTCTATATACGCTCGGTCGCCTCCGGCCTATTTAAGGACATTTCCATACTGTGACCAACGAAAGCAAATACGAAACTCACGAGCATGATGTTCTGATTATCGGCGCCGGCGGGGCGGGATTGCGCGCCGCGATTGAAGCGCTGGCCCAGGGCGCCAAAGTCGGCGTGGTCTCCAAATCATTGCTGGGCAAGGCGCACACGGTCATGGCGGAAGGCGGCATTGCGGCGGCCATGGCAAACGTGGACCCGGCAGACAGTTGGAAGACCCACTTCCGGGACACCATGCGCGGCGGCAAGCTGCTCAACAACTGGCGCATGGCGCAGTTACATGCCCAGGAGGCGCCCGACCGGGTGCGCGAGCTGGAGCAGTGGGGCGCGCTCTTCGACCGCACGGCGGATGGCGACATCCTGCAGCGCGCCTTTGGCGGACATACATTCAAACGGTTGTGCCACGTGGGTGACCGCACCGGGCTGGAGATGATCCGCACCCTGCAGGACCGTGGCGTGCAGATGGGATTTGACGTCTTCATGGAGTGCACCATCATCCGCCTGCTCAAGGATGGCAACCGGATCGCGGGAGCATTCGGATACTGGCGCGAGCAGGGACGCTTTGTGCTGTTCAAGGCCAAATCCATCGTCATCGCCACGGGTGGAATCGGCAAGGCTTACCGCGTGACTTCCAATTCATGGGAGTACACCGGGGACGGCATGGCGCTGGCCTATGAAGTTGGAGCCGTTCTGCAGGACATGGAGTTTGTGCAGTTCCATCCCACGGGGATGGTGTGGCCGCCGGGCGTGCAGGGAATCCTGGTTACAGAGGCGGTGCGCGGTGAGGGCGGAATCCTGCGCAACAAGCTGGGCGAGCGCTTCATGGAGAAATATGATCCCAAGCGCATGGAGCTTTCCACGCGCGATGTGGTCGCTCGGTCCATCTATACCGAGGTGCGAGAGGGACGCGGCAGTGAACACGGTGGAGCGTTTCTGGATATATCGCACAAGCCGGCTGAATATGTGAAGCAAAAGCTGCCCAGCATGTACCACCAATTTAAAGAGCTGGCGGATGTGGACATCACGGCGGGCCCCATGGAAGTGGGTCCAACCTGCCACTACATGATGGGCGGGATTCGCGTGGAAGCGGAGACCGCGGAATCGACTGTTCCCGGCCTGTTCGCCGCTGGTGAAGCGGCCGCCGGACTTCACGGCGCAAACCGCCTGGGCGGCAATTCGCTTTCTGACCTGCTGGTGTTCGGGCGGAGGGCAGGCCTGGGGGCTGCGGCGCATGCCAGGAAAGTCTCGTCTGGGGCAATTGATTCCGCTTCTGTTGCGCAAGCTGAACAGGATATGCTCGCGCCCTTTGCGCGCGGCGATGGCGAGAACCCTTATGCTGTTCACCGTGACCTGCAGGAAGTGATGCAAAATCTGGTGGGCATCTTCCGCAATGAAGAGGATGTGACCAAGGCTCTGGCTGAACTGGAGAAGCTGAAGCAGCGTTCGGCACGGGTGCGGGTGGAAGGTTCGCGGCTCTTCAATCCGGGATGGCACCTGGCAAAAGACTTGAAATCCATGCTGACGGTCTCTGAGGCCGTTGCCCGTGGCGCCCAGGCCCGTAAAGAAAGCCGGGGCGCTCACAGCCGCATTGATTTTCCCAACCTGGATGAACAACAGTGGGGCAAGCAGCACAACCTGATCTCCCGCGATGGAGACAGGATGAAGCTCGCCCAGGTACCGGTGAAGGAGATGCCGGACGAGTTGAAACAGGTCTTAGCTGAGGACAAGTAACAGAGAATGTTGTTTTTTCGCGAGGTCCGGCCGGGTGAACGTGCAAAGAACTTGATAAGTGGATGAATTGGTAACCTGGCAATTGAAAATCTAAAGACTCAATTTTGCAAGGAAGGTAATCGGAATGGCGGATGCAATTCTGGAAGTGTTCCGTGGCAATAGCGAAGGTGGCAGCCCGAAGCAGTACACTGTGCCAATTGCTCCGGGGATGGTGGTACTGGATGCGCTGCATTACATCCAAGGGCATCTGGAGCCTGACCTGGCCGTCCGCTGGAATTGCAAGGCCGGCAAGTGCGGCTCATGCTCGGCGGAGGTGAATGGCCGTCCGCGCCTCACATGCAAAACTCGCATGGATTCTCTGCCTACAGACAACCCGATCACCGTCGCGCCTATGCGGACTTTTCCCGTCATCAAGGACCTGGTCACAGATGTTTCCTGGAATTACAAGATGAACAAAAAGATCCCGCCGTTCACTCCGAAGAAGGATACAAAGTGGAAGATGTACCAGGAAGATGTGGACAGGGTGCAGGAGTTCCGGAAGTGCATTGAGTGCTTTCTTTGCCAGAACGTCTGCCACGTGCTGCGCGATCACGATAAGAAAGAGGAGTTCTCCGGGCCGCGCTTCTTTGTGCGCGTTGCCGGGCTGGAGATGCATCCTCTGGATAGCGTTTCGCGCGCCGGATTGCTGAAAAACGAGTTCGGCATCGGGCTGTGCAACATCACGAAATGCTGCACGGAAGTTTGCCCGGAGGAGATCCACATCACGGACAACGCCATTATTCCTTTAAAAGAGCGGGTGGTGGATGAATTTTACGATCCTCTGCTGCGCCTGGTGCGTAAAATAAGAGGAGCAGATTAGGTTACAGGGGGCGGGGTACAGGGAAGATCAAAAGATTAAAGAACAAGTATTTAGTACTTAGTTAGTATTTGGTATTTAGCAAGATCAAAAACAAGACCAACCCCAAAACCTTTGGCCGCGAATTTGCGCGAATGAACGCGAATTTAATAAAAATATTAGGACAGCGATAAAAGCGGGTTACAAGGCGATATTTGAAAAGAATTATGGCGTTTCATGACGTCTCAGGAAATAGCGTAAGGCTTCAAAGACACCACCGGCACGAAATCGCCAGGGGTAGGGACCTCTCCCCTTCGCAAGCTCAGGGTTCGAGGTAAACTACAAAAGGCATAGCACCGTGGAACCGGAATTCAAAAAGATCTCCGTTAGCGGCATCCCGGAAGCTCTCTCCAAGGTGCAGCACTACCGCTACCTGAACCAGGCTGAAGAAGCAGAATCCATCTGCCGCGACATTCTGGCCGTCGACCCTGAAAACCAGTTGGCGTTGCGACTGCTTGGGCTGGCCATTACCGACCAGTTTACCGGCGCAATGACGGACCGCTACAAAGAAGCGGAAGGCTGTTTTGAAAAACTCTCGAGTGCTTACGAGCGCTCTTACTATCTGGGAATTCTCTACGAACGCCGCGCCAAGGCGCAGATGCGCGCCGGACACCTGGCGCACAGCCTGCTGGTGAGCTTCGAGAACGCGATGCGCTGCTTTGAAGAGGCAGAGAAGATCCGACCCAAGGGCAACGATGATGCCCTGCTGCGCTGGAACCGCTGCCTGCGCCTGCTCAAAAGCATCCCGGAACTTTCGAAAGAGCGCGAGCACCAGGCTTTTGAAGCCGAGGACAGCCCCCCGATGTAAGAAGTCTATCCTCCGGCTAACCGCTTCTTGATCGTGTCTGCAGCCCAGAGCGCCAAGGCAGCTATCGTCAGCGTGGGATTGCCGGTAGCGTAGCTTGCCCAGTTCCCGGAACCAAGCAAATATAGATTGGGATGGTCGTGCGCCCTTTGCGTCCCATCGACCACTGAGGTACCGGGGTTATCGCCCATGCGGTGCGTACCCATCAGGTGGCCGGCGCCGGCCCAGCCTTCCCGAACAAAAATGTTGGGAGTTCCCTGGTCACTTCTTGCCGCATCCACGCACAAAGTGCCATTGGGATCCAGGAACTCTGTGTAGTTGTACTGCACCACCGGATTCTTGATCAGCCGCTTGAAGACCTGCACGGAGGCGGCCACGGCCGCACTCAAGCTGCGCTGACCGTAGATATCAATGCCATAGGTCATTTGCGGCATGGGGATTCCCAGCTTATCCAGGACGCCGGAAAGCGTCACGCGGTAGTTGGGGTTGGGGAGCTGCTCCGCCAGGCAACCGATGCGGGTCTGCCGGACCAAGGTATTGGCCACGCTCTGCGCCAACTGTTGTCCCCAGATTCCACCGACGCCGTTGCCGTTGGGGCCATTCACCAGATTCGCCGGCGTGGTATAGGGATCGCCTACGGGCCACGACCATCCGTCATTGCCGATCTCCATGCGGAACGCGCCGCGGTAGGTGCGGAATGCACCGTCGCGCAGACTCTCGATCCCGGAGGTGCTCAACGGGCCACGGTACCCGTATACAGGCTGGTTTGTGAGTCCATACACCAACGACACCGGATGGTCCGCCAGGTTGCGCCCCACCTGGTCACTTCCATTGGCCACAGTCTTCTTGCTTTGGCCGATAGGCGAGTTCAGCAGCACCTTGACGGTTTCCACAGCGTGCGCTGCCATCACATAGAACTTACCGGTCACCTCGCCCGGCGTGATGCTGGTGACATTCCCCTGGCTGTCCGCGGTCCAGGTCTTGTACAGAATCCTGGTGATGGGAGGATTAGGACCGGTGGTGTCCGCTACCACCTGATATGCCACGGACTGCATGCGGAACTCAACGTGACCGGTCTGCTGCGCCAACTGAACATGCTGGGTAGCATCGTACTTGGCCTGGATGGGGCAGATGGGGATGCAACTGGTGCTGCCCTGACACTGCGGACGGCCGCCATAACCCGGCGCGGAATTCCGCGCCTGGGGCGTGGGCGACACGGTCAGCGGATAGCTCTGCTTCACCCACGGATCGTTGAACATCTGCCCGTTGAGATTCTGCACGAACTGCTGGTCGAGATAGCTCTGCGGAATACCGGGCATGGGATAGTTGCTGCTGCGGGTAATTCCCAGATAGTCTTCACCCGTCGGTGGCCCGGAAACGCCGATGGTCTGTTCCGCAAGCCCATACCAGGGTTCAATCTGGTTATACGTGATGGGCCAGTCATAGGCCTGGAATCCGCCCACTGAGGGCTTCCAGGCGCTCTCCAGCTTGAAGTCATTCGGCAACAGCCGCAATGAAGTGCCCAACCAGTGCCATGTGGCGCCACCCGCCTGGCGCTCGTAATTGGATTGGAACCAATCGCCGTTGGCCGCCACGTCTGTGCTGATGATGTTGTATTCCGCGAACGGATCGGAAGGATCGTTGCGGTCCGGCGGCAATCCGATGGGCCCTTGCGCAGGACGGGCAGGCGGTTGCTGCTGGTAGTAGTTACTGCTGTTGGTGAAAAAGTCCTCCTCTTTCAGCGCGGCAGGGCGCAAAGGATAGGGTGTGCCGTTGACCTTGAAATTGTCGAGATATGTCCGCCGCTGATTCAGGTCCTGATTGCCCGGCCCCGATTCCAGCACGATCACTTTGACGCCCTGCGATCCCAGCTTCCAGGCGAGAAGGGCGCCGGAAATGCCTGCACCGACGATGACCACGTCGCAATCCAGAGGTTTGCTCATATATTTTGGCTCCTGCTAGCTGCCCTGCGGCTTGTATTGCCAATATCCAAAGGAGAGGGGCACGGCCATGGGGTGCGCCTGCGCCAACATCCAAACCAGCGTCTGCTCGTAATTCGCGGGATCGGGCTGCGGCCCACTGCCGAGGTAAGGATGAAATCCGGTGTACCAGGCGAGAATGACCTGCCTGGCCAGCGGTCCCATTGTGGGATCATTCATGATCTGCGTGTTCACCGCCGCCGTCCACTGGCTCCGGGGCAGCTTCTGGATGCCGGTCCAGGTATTCAGCAACTGGGTCATTAGTCCAGACGGGCTATTGGCGCTCAACTGGTTGAAGTAGGCATTCGCCAGGTCCGGATCGAGGCTGGTGAGCGGCGGCAGAGGAGGTTGAAACGGAACTCCCAACAGAAATTCAGAAAGTGAAATGAAATCTTGCAGGATCATTTGTAAGCTCCAGCGGTCCGTGAGAACACGCCCTTCAACTTAGATCTTTCCGGCGAATCCAGAGGATTCTGGCTGGGCGGTGGACAGGTTGCTGCCCCCTCCGCCATGCAAGCCGAGCCAATATCCATGGTCCAATTGGTAGAAACGGGATTCGGCAGGTTCTGCTGCTGCGGAATGCTGTTGCTGATGGTGGTGTCCAGATGGCTGCTGGCATACAGGAACCGTTCGGTGGCCGCGCCCAAGCCAACCACGCCGCCTTCCGTCGCGGGATGCGAATAGGTCTGGCCATCGTAGTAGCGGTCACGCAGGAAGTACGGCGGGATGGTTTGATAATGCATGGTGGCGATAACCATGGCGACAGCACTGCCCTTCAGGTCGCTCAGCGGAATCTGGTAGAGTACGCGGTCGGTTCCGCTGATGCCCGTGGGTTGACCTTCCAGCACTCCGCCCGGAGTGCAGTAGGAAGGATCAGAGAACGCGCCATCCGGACTGATGGTTACCTGATTTGGATTCGAATCATCGATTCCCTCCGGCGCGGTGATGCGCGAAAGCAGGAAGGAATCAAGGCCGTTGACCATGTGGCCGGACTGCGCGGTATTGGGCGTCTTCTTGCCGCTGCAATCGTAGGGCGGGACCCAACCGGCCGGAGGAATCCGGTTGTCTTTGGCGCCGCCGAAGAGCCGCGTAGTAGCCGTCGTAAGTTGTCCGTATTCATTGGTGGCGCGCACTTCGTAGATTTGAGCCTGGTCCTGGCGAGTGATCGCCGGATGGGCCACGCTGCCAAAGTGCGGTTGCAGGAACTCCGGCTGATATTTCACGTCGCCCGGAGGAAATTCCGTGGCCAGCACTTTCCCATTGTTATCCACCATGGCGCCGTAGCGATTCACAGCGCCCGATACCCAGAGAGTTTTTCCATTCGCGTCCAGCAAACGCAACTCAATGAAGCCCCTGCGGAATCCCGCGCCGGTGGGAAAGCGGTGTCCACCATAGTTTTGCACGGTCACCTGATAGGTGAGCGAACCCGGAGTGTTCTGCAAATTGCTGCAGGTGGTATCGGCCTGTCCCGGCTTGCATACCGAAAGCGCGAGAGTGACAGGAGCGTGGGTCAGGATCGTCTCCTCGGCATTCTGCAGGTTCTTCACTGTGCCCGGCGCGACGGCCGCCTCTGTATCCGGCGAGATGCCAAGAATGTTGGTGAACTGCTGGAACATCTCATGGACAAACAGATTGATCGCCATCAGGCGATGGCGCGGATAGCTGCCATTCGACGAGATGGTGGTCTGATCGTCTGCACGATAAGCGGGTTTGGGGAATCCGCCTTTGCCGTCTGTATTGCCCGGAGTGTCAATGTTGGCGATGGACAACTTTCCGCCTTCAGCATTCGGCATGTGACAATAGGTGCAGGAGGTCTGCGGTGTATTGCCTCCGAAGCTGGCGGAGGCTGCCCACTCGAGATAGGTGGTTTGCTCGTAAGACTGGGCGACGCAGGGATCGATAGTCGGATCGTACTGGCCGTTGGGGAGCGCCTTGACCGGCGGACACGGCGTGGTGTTGCCGGGTTGCGGATAGTGCGCCGGGTAGATCTGGCCGTTCGGGCCAATCTGATACTTGTTGCGAATCCTGGGATACTCCTGGGGAATCTCCGGCGCGATTACCACATGGCATCCGCCGCAGAATTCGCCTTTCGGCAAATAGTCGGCCGTGCCCGTATCGATGCCGAAATTTTGCTGATGGCCAAAAATCTGTGCCTGCTGCGGTTTGCCCGGAGTCCAGTGCGCCGATCCCACATAGCTTTGCAGCGGATCCTGCGGCGGAGCCACGAACTGATCCAGATCGTAGAGCACTGATCCCGCGAAGGGAAACGGAAATCCTGGCGGCGATTCCAACTGGGCCACGGCAGGATTGAGGAAACCGTAGAACACCTCCCAGGGGTTCGCCGGAGGAGGCCCATCCTGCGGGCCGATGTGATGGCACATGGTGCAGGAGATGCCGTCACGGGCCAGCGCTCCATATTTGGAAAATGCCGGCTGCGATCCCGGCTGATTGCATGGGAAACCCTGATACATGCAGCCGCCCGGCGTCGAGTACGTCATGATGTGGCTGAAATTCGGCTCCATTGGGTGAGGCTTATCGGGCGGGCTCTGCGTGGGATCGCCGCCATGATCAATATGGAATTGCCGCTGGCCCATGGGGCCATGGCAGCGGTAGCAGAAATTATCCACAGAGGTTGGTTCCACGGCGGCGTGCAAGACGCGCTCCGTCTCCACCTGCGAAAGAAATGCGGGGTCGCGCGAAGCCAGGGCCATGATGGAGACGGACCATTCTCCGTATTGCGAAATGTCAAACTTATCGCCACCCTTTGGTGGCCCGCCCGGCCCCTGCTGGCTGTATTTGTAGGCGGTATTCGCCGGAGTCCATTGGCGCAGGCCGCTGGCGCCCGTGGTAGCGAGCAGCGCAGTGGTGTCATGGCAGCCCTGGCATTGGTTGGACGTCAGGAATGCCTTCTGGTGCGGCTTGCGGTAGACATCGTCGGTGTCCTGATTCGGAATCGCCAGCACCTTGGACATGGGAAGCCGGGTCACTGCGGGAAGCGGTTTCTTGCGGAACTCCGCCACCGCTTCATTGAAAAAGTCTATGAATCCCTGCGCCGCCGGATCTTTCAGCGGCTGCCTCAGTTGGGGCGTGGTGGGCGGGGTGAGCGCGGAGAGAAGATCGGATGTGCTCTGAGTAAGAAACGCCGGCGTATAAGGCGATGCAGCCGGGGCCTGTTTCACATTCAGATAGTTGGCAAAGGTGAAGTTATTGACGGCTGAGGCGTGACAGGCAACGCAGAGGGTCAGCGAAAAATCGCCGGTGGAACTGGCTACGCGCGTACCACCGTAAGTATTGGTCGACGTCACCACCTGGCTGAAGAACCAGCCGCTGGCTGGGTCTGTCGGCCGTCCAGCCGACTGGCGAATCATGACCAGGTATCCGCTCTTTCCGGCGGGGGGCTTGGCCCCGAGGGGGTAAACCAGCGCAACCATGGCCGAGCCATCCGGAATGGATGCCCCATTGGGCGCAGCAGCGGCCTGGCGGTTGTCCGCCATCCATTTCAGCATGGCAGGCGAGTAGTAAACCTGAAACTGATCGTGGACGGTGTAGGTGGCGCCGTTGGCCGTGGCTCCGGTCAGGCGGGGCGCTACGTCGTGGCCCCAGCCCGGGTCGGTGAGGAAGCAGCCGGATTTCACAAACGCTGCCACGCGGGCCTGGTAGTCCGCGGTGGTTGCGGGCGGCTGGGGCGCAGCGGGCGCCACACAATCGGCGACGGCATAGGCAGAAATCAGTACTACAAACAGCAGCTCAAATCGCCGGACCACTTCTCACCTCCCAAGAAATCGCAGGCTGTTGTTACAGAAGATGCAGGCGATACTATGCCAACCGCGAAGAGAGAACGAGTGTCAATCTGGGTTCATTGCGGTTTCCATTTTGGTTTTCGAAATGGCAATGCCCGTCACAAAATAAATTTCGCTTCCTACTCAAATTAAAAAACTGACCGGTTGGGAATGTGGATTGATTATGATTTTATGTTAGAATGTCATTCTCATTTTGGGACTGACGCGACTGTTGAAATGCAGAACATTCCGAGCCGGGCATTTTCACTGCAAGGAGAAAATACGATGATTGCAAGAAAGTTCATGACAATATTCACCCTCTTGGTTTTGGCCTTGACGCTGGCTGTGCCTGCTCGATTGAGCCATGCAGCCCCGATGCCGGCTGCGCAGTCGTCACCTGATTTCTCGTTGTCTTTCTTTAACAACCCGCAAACTGTCAAAAGGGGCAGCGGCACTCTTTTCCAAATCGAAATTCAGCCGCTGAACGGGTTTACCGGGACGGTGCATATCGAACTCTCCGAGTCCCTCCCAAAGGGCATCAATTGCTCCTGCGCGCCGTTTGATGTCTCTGTGACGGGAACAGGCATCACATTCGCGAGCTTCAGCCTTGATGTGCCAAAACCGGTAGCCACCGCGCCTACGGGCACTTTTGACATAAAGGTTTTGGCCACCAGTGGCACACTCTCCCATTCAGAAACCGCCATCCTCATCGTCCGATAAGGCAGGAGAGCGACTTAGATTTCTTTCTTCCTGTGCCATTGGCTCTTAATTGCCTCCGAGCGTGACGGGCAGTGGATGAACGGCGGCCATACTGGCCCGTTCTGTCTGATAGCGCTGGCGGGCGCGGTGATGGCCTTCGCGAGAACCATTGCAATTCAACAGCCCGTGCAATTGGCAGGGACACCCTGCGTCACCCTGCGCTTCCCGCACTGCCCCGACAAAAAGCCGTCTGCCGGAAACAGTGATCACTCGCAGGGCGACCTGGCTTCCAACCAGCTGGTGCGTACTCCCTGCTCGATTTTGGCGTTCTATTTTCCAAGCGCTGCCATGACATGCCATAATCAATCGCGACTGTATGCACTTAGCTTCCAGATCTCGGGTGATGAAACCACCGGAAACCCGTGTCGTTAATGCTCCCGTCAAATCGTTGGATGAGTTTGTTCCGTCGGAGATCCTCCCGCTTGACAACCCTCAGACGGACATTCCACGCATTGCCAAAGACGAGAGGCTTCTCCGGCTGATCGAGGAAGCACTCCATCGAATACCGACTGCTCACACTCTTTGTTTGGACGATGCCCGAAAGATGGATTCTCTGCTGCCGGAAAGTGTCCACCTGGTCGTAACGTCGCCGCCCTACTGGACGCTCAAGGAGTATCGCGACTGCGCGGGTCAGATGGGCCACATCGAGGCTTACGATGAATTTCTGAGTGAACTGGACAAGGTGTGGCGGCACTGCTTTCGGGCTCTGGTTCCCGGCGGGCGGTTGATCTGTGTGGTTGGCGATGTGTGTCTCTCCAGGCGTGAGAACGAGGGACGCCACACCGTGGTTCCCCTGCACGCCTCAATTCAGGAACGTTGCCGCCTGATAGGGTTCGACAACCTGGCTCCAATCATCTGGCACAAAATTTCCAATGCCGCATACGAAGTGGAAAACGGATCCAGTTTTTTGGGAAAACCCTACGAACCGAATTCAGTCATCAAGAACGATATCGAGTTCATTCTCATGGAGCGCAAGCCGGGTGGATATCGCGCCCCCGATGTCCCCACGCGGATCCTGAGCATTATCTCCGCCGAAAACCATAAGAAATGGTTCCAGCAAATCTGGTCCGGCATCACCGGCTCATCCACACGCAATCACCCCGCTCCGTTTCCCGTGGAACTCGCTGAGCGTCTCATCAGAATGTTCAGTTTTGCCGGGGATACTGTCCTGGATCCATTTTTGGGCACAGGCACAACCGCGGTTGCGGCGGCCAAAGCCGGTCGTCACAGCCTGGGCGTCGAGGTGGATAAGCACTACTTCGATTCTGCCTGCCGGCGCATTTCCAATGAGACCTCATCCCTTTTCAGACAGACGACAATCCATATTAAGGAACCAGAAGCATAACCATGACTCTGGATTCGCAGATGGAGGCGCGCCTGCGAGCAGCTGTGAAACAGTTTTGGAGCACTCGAAAAACGCAGGCACAGAAGCAAGGCGCCGTGTCAGGCGCCAGGGATGCCGGTGCCCGCTCTGCCGTAACCGGTGGCGCTCAGATGAATGGATTCATCAGCCTGGTGCGAGACCTTCTCTGCGAGAGTGGCCTTCCCCAGCCGCACGTTTTTTGTGAGCGATACGTCGAACTGCCAGGCTGGTATCGCCCGGAGAAAAAGTGGGACCTTCTCATTGTGGCCGAAGGCAAGCTGCTTGCAGGAATCGAGTTCAAGTCCCAAGTAGGCTCGTTTGGAAACAACTACAACAATCGGACTGAAGAAGCGATTGGAAGCGCAACTGACATCTGGGCCGCATATCGTGAGGGGGCATTCAAGCCGTCCGCGCGTCCTTGGCTCGGATATTTGATGCTGCTCGAAGAGGCTTCAGGTTCCCTGAGGCCCGTGCGGGCGCAGGAGCCGCATTTCAAAGTATTTCCGGAATTCAAAGAGGCATCATACGCCAAGCGATATGAGATTCTGCTCACCAAGCTCGTACGGGAGCGGCTCTATGACTCTGCGTGCTTCCTTATGTCTAATGCGAAGGATGGTCGAAAAGGTATATATCGCGAACCAACGCCCGAGCTAAACTTTGGCAACTTCATTACGTCGCTGCTCGCCAAAGCAATTGCTGTGGTAAGGTCAAAACAGTGAGTACTGCGGAAAGCTCACATGTGGCTGGCGTCTCTACCTTCCTGTCTGTGAACTACTCTAGCACGCGGCGTGGGCGATCATACTAGAATGCTTTACTGGCTGCTCGGCGTGCTCTCCAGCAGCCGTACTTGCCAGCGGTCGGCGGCGCCGGTCATGACTGCTATGTATTGAATCTGCGCCTGGTCGGAGTGAAGGATGGTATCGCCTTCCAGCACTTGGGTCTCGATGCTGGCGGTATCGCGCAGCTCTACGGCTGATCCGTCTCTGGAGTAGAAAATTGCGTCGACGTGATGGCCATGGTCGATGGTGCGCGTCCTTATTCCCTGGCTCTGCTGGTCTTTGACTCGCTGGGTGAGCTTCTCCAGGGCATAGCCGGTGAAATTGTCGTTCAAGGGAGCAGTCGTGTTACTCGTCAAGGCTGTGTTGATGGCCTGCCAGGCCGCGGTATAGTCGCGCAGGATGGCTTTTTGGGTTGTGTCTTCCAACGCACGCGGTTTCACATTGTCAGCGTTCAATTGGACGTCTGGTTTGCTATCAGCCGTGGCCCAGATCACCAGCGGAATGGCGGCAACGATCAGCAATGCGAGGGCGTTGATTCTTGACACAAGTCTTCTTACCTCGGAAACTCTTTTCATTGTCCGCCTCCGAGGTGCAGCTCGTTGCCTAGCGTGACGCCCGCCGCCACTGAAATGGTGGCGCTATTGGAGGCCGGCAATTGGGCCTGGGCAATTCCTTTTTTGATACGCGCATCCACGGTACTTTTGCCGGTGCTGTCGGTTTCGATGAAGCTCACAATGGTGCCATCGGGAACAGGATTGCCGCTGCAATCGCGAATGGGATCGGTTTGCACCACTACCGTATCTTTGCCTCGCCCGGCAATGTGCATGCGCAGGCTTCCGCTGCATGGCTCGGAGGCCACCTGCTGCACCACGCGCCGCACAGAAGTATTGCCAACGGAGGCCACAAACTGCGCCGGACCTTCTTTGGGGCCTGAAGATGCATCAATCCAGGCCACGCCCTGGCCGCTGGTTACGCTTTGCGTAATTCCGGAACCATTTACGGACAAATTGAAATTCACCGGAGTAGACTGAACGACAAGGTTGTGAAACTTGTCAAAGAGGAAAACGGTTCCGTTGATAACGTTGCGCTGCGCCACGGGAACCCGCGACGGCCTGGCCAGGAAGCTCAGGTTCTCCGGCTGCGCCGGTTTCACCCAGAAGACTTGCGATTGGGGGCTGCCGCTTGAACGCACGATTGCGATCCAGCGTCCGGCGCTGTGCAGCTCTTCGCCTTTGATCTGGACGTCACTTCCGAGCTTTATGCTGCGCTTGATGATTTGTCCGGGGCCAACCAGATACAGAGTTCCCTCGCCTTCGCCGCTTGCGCCAATGGTCATCCGCTGGCCGGCGGTTGCATTTTGTGGCAGGCGCAGTTCCGCGCCGCGGGCGCTATCGGCAGCGAACCAGCAGGTGAGGGCAAACATTGTGTAGAGTATGAGCCTGCGCATTGGGTTACTCCTGCCGGTTCAGGCTGTACTGGTTCACGGTTACGCGATAGCTGTGAACGTTAGCGGCCAGATCATCTCGCAAATCAACCGCAAACGGCTGCGGAGTCTGCGGCAGCAAAGCTTGATCCGAATAGCCGTCGGAAACCCAGATCACGCGGCCGTTGTTGTCATAAAAGGTAGCCAGCACATGCGGGATGTTCACCGTCTGGCCGCTTTCATTCAGCAATTCACCCTGCAGCACAGTGCGCCCTTTGGCATCCTTTTCGATCCTCTGGTGGAGAACGCCAATCACCGGATCGGCCGAAGCGGGGACCAGCATGGAATCAGGCTTCATGCGGACGCTCTTTACGTCTGCCAGCCTGACGCCGGGAAAGTCGATGCGATAGGGCGAAACTTCCTTGGGAAGCAGGATGTGTGACATCTTGTCAAAGCTGCTCTCTGCGGCGATGTCCTGTCCATTTTTGCCCACCAGGGCCGCACCTACTGAGACAAATGCCGGGACGGTATCTTCATTTTCGACTTCTCCCATGATGATCACTCCGCCTTCGCGCTCGGCGTAATTCATGGAGAGGACGCGTACGTGCGGACCTTCAACATTCTGCGCGCCCCAATCGTCATCTGATCCGCGCCAGATTACGTCCCAGCGCAGAAAATTTACGGGGATCACCTGCGGGGGAAGGTTCGGGTCCTTGTGCGCGACCCACCTTACTTTCCACATGTTGCCATCCTTGACCACATTGAGATCACGCGTGTCATAGAATGCGCCCACGGCGGTTGAATACTTGAGTTCGGTGCGCACTAAAGCGTCATTGTCTGTTTCATGCAGCACGCGCGTGCCGGCAGTTTCAAGCTGCGCGGTAGTTCTCAGGCTGCCGTTGCTGCCCTGAAGATCGCGCTGGAAAGTCTGAAAGTCCACATTGCTTGCGGGCGCAACGTGCGTGTAAGCGCCTCTCAGGTTGTGGCCCTTCACATCGGCAAACATCGCCTGCACTGCGCCTTCCGGGGTCGAAGCCGCCGGCATTGAGTTCTGATGCACAGTGCCCATGGCGATGAGCGCGACGGTAAGAATGGTGAATAAGATTGGCCAGACGCGGCTCATTATCTTGCCTCCCTCAGAACAGGTTCTTCCGTGGAGATGCGGGGAAATTGAATAGGCTCTGACTCGCGCCGGCCGTCTGCGCGCCGGCGGTCTGGTAGCAGTAAGACCAAGAGCAGCGCGATGATGCTGCTCCCTATGGGCAGCGTGCCCCAGAGGAAGCCTTCCATTGCGGTGGGCCGGGTGCCGTAGGGCGTGGGATGGGCCGGCGGCACGCCATCTTTAATCCAGAGATCCAGGCCGCCGCGATCGTAGACCTCTTCTCGCCGCCAGCCGGCGAATGCCAGCAGCGGCTCATAGTACGGATCACGAACAAAAATGTACTTTAAGCCATATTGGTCTGAATGCTTGAGAATGGCGCGCAACGCTTCCATGCCATTGGTGCCGTAGTATTTGGAATTTGTCAGCGCGGCGGCGCCGTTCTGGGTGAGTTCCGGCAGCAGGCGGGCTGAGTTGTAGTCGCCATCCACGCTGCTGGCATCGGCGTAGGTGCTCACTTCGTCCATCTTGTTGGCGCCGAATCCCAGGGTCATGTAGCGGTACTTATCGTGGCCATCACGATTCAGGAAAGAGACGATCTGACTTACGCTGAATGAGGCTTCATGCGTAACGTGATATACGGGCCAGGCGACAGCCAGGGCCATAGTCAGGCAAGCCAGGCTGGCCAGGCCAACCATGGCCTTCTTGCCATAGCGATCTACCAGTAAAACCGCCAGCAATCCCACCAGAGGCAGCGCCATGAGCTGCGCCCAAAAGCTAAAACGTTCAAAGGTGAGGACCTCATAGACCCGTCCCAGCAGCAGCTTAGGCAGAGGCGTTGTGCCGCCCAGCGCAAAAATCATGGTCAACCAGAAACCCAGGAATAGCGGACGGAACCTGCGCTCTCTCAAACCTCGACCGAAGATGAATGGCAGGGCCAGCATCATTGCGCCCCAGGGAATGATCCAGTAATTCAATCCCCACTCGATGTTGGTGAGGTAGTTGTAACGGCTGGCGTGAGGAATGGGCATCTGCTTGATGGGATGTTGCAGGGATTCAATCCAGTACGGCAGAAGCACGAGCCCGATGCCGGCAATGGCCATGACGGCAAAAATTACGCCGCGCGAAACTACGCCGGCCACGCTTGCATCTTCGCCATCGCGCTTGCGATCCATCACCGCCGTGGCGAAGACCGGCACGGCAAAGAGGACGCTACCGAAGATCAGGGTCACGTGGTGCGCGGCGGCTGCCGCGAAGGTGAGGAACAATCCTTTTAACAGAGAGCTGAATGTGGCTTTACGCAGCCACTCGTAGAAATAAGCCAGACCCAGCAAGTAGAGCGGGGCTGCCAGGGTTGTGGGAAGCTGGCCTGCCTCATAGACCAGGAACGAAAGAGATCCAATCAAAACGCTGGCCAGAGCAGCGTAACTGGCCGATCGTTCATCCACCCATATTCGCGCATACCTGAAGATGCCAATGGGGAGCAGCAGAATAGCAATAAGCTGCACCAGCATGTAGCTCAGGTTCAATCCCAGAACGTGGGAGAACAACGCAATCCATTGATGTTCCAGTGGCGGATATGTGGTCTGGGAGAATCCGGTAAATTGCTTTTCGTTCCATGGATTAAACCAGTGCTGCGCGTAGTGGGAGGCGAAAAACTTGTGCAGGTTGGCGTCGTAGGAATCGTTGGGCAACTGCAAGAGCAGCAGCGGCCCGTGGATGGCAAGCGCCAGCAACAGGATCCACGCCATGGGAATCGCCCGGCTGAACGCTGGATGTTGACGCCCAGGGACGATGGATGGGGAACTCATGAAAAACCTCCGCTCGCGCGACTGCTCCGAGCACGCGGGCTCAATGAAGCTGCTGAAAAACCAACAGCAGCCGTTTTTTTATCCAGCAGCAGTTTGGATTCTGAATGTCACTGTGGGGTTTTCTGGGCAAGAAGCGGTCAGCACTCAGCAGTTAGCATTCAGCCAACGCAACATCTTGGACTTATGAGAGCGTAATCGAGCTGCTGGCAACCTCATCATCACTGATGACAATGATTGGACTGATTTCCACTGATTCAAGACCCAATTAGAAAAAAGCAGCAAAGGCGGGAGCTTTCGTGTCAGTTTTACATGGGTGGGCAATCCTATTCGCCCCAGATCGCATCTTGTTGTATATGAGAACAGAGCTGCTGCTTTTGTGCGGCAGTACTCGTCTCTAAAGCAAATTTCCCTGTTTGCAGTCTGGAAAGTGCAGACCTCAAGTTCCCGCTGCAGATTCGTGAAGACGGTGGTCCCGTGAAGAAAATCTCTTTGGGTATAGCTTTTTTCTGCTCCCTGGCTTTGCTCAATTCTGCCCGGGCGCAGACGTTTGATATCAATAGCCAGACGCCAAAGCAGCAGCAACAGAACCAGAAAAAGCCCGGCAGCAAGAAGAGTCCATCTGCCGGCCAGGCTGAGGACCGGAGCGCCTCATCCAGCGGGGCATGGGGAGGCAGCATTGAAGCTGGCCGGTATGCCCGCGCAACCGAGGATTCGCTCAAGAAAGGCAACTATTCAGCCGCCATAAATTATGCCCAGCATTTGACCCAGGTTGCTCCGAACGATCCCCGCAACTGGTTTCTGCTGGGATATTCCGCCCGGCTGGGCGCCAAGGGCCAGGTTTCTCTGGATGCCTACCAGCGCGGTCTGCAATTGGCCCCGCGTTCGGTGGAAGGCTTATCCGGCATGGCGCAGACCTATATGCGGATGGGGAGAGCCGATCAAGCCAAGAAGCTATTGCTGGAGGTGATCGCGGCAAACCCGAAGCGGGCCACCGATCTGGCCATGGCCGGCGAGCTGTTCATGCAATCCGGCGACCTGGGGCAGGCCTCCAATTTATTGGAACGGTCAGAAGCGGTGCAGGCCAGCTCCCATACTGAAACCATGCTGGCCATCGTTTACATGAAGCAAAAACAGCCGGCCAAGGCCAAACAGCTTCTGGATAAAGCGATTGCCCGCAATCCCCGAAATACTGACATTCTGCGCGCGGTCGCCACCTTCTATCGTGAAGCCCACGACTATAAGGCGGCTATCGCGGTGCTCAAGCGCGCGCCGCAACAAAGCGCCAGCCTGCTGACGGAACTTGGCTACACCTACGAACTTGCAGGGATGAAGAAGGATTCTGCCGATAGCTATGAGAAGGCAGCCGGCCTGGCTCCGAAGGAAATCAATATCCAACTCTCTGCCGCCCAGGCGCAGATGCGCGTTGGCAGCCTGGATAAGACGCGTTCTTTCCTGGCGCGCGCCGAACAGCTTGACGCCAAACACTATCGCCTGCACGACATTCGTGGTGATCTGGCGAAGATGGAACGGCGTGACAATGACGCTGTTCGCGAATATCTGGCTGCGCTTGCGGCCATGCCGGAAGGGCCGGCGGAGGGAGTGCTTTTCCCAACGCAAGTCCGCCTGGAGTTGATTAACACTTACAAACAGTTGGGTGATGACGCGGCCGCCGATCAGCAGCTTCGCATCGCACAGCAGGAACTAAGCAAGCTCCAGGTGGAAGGGCCAGACCGGGTGACATTCCTGGCGTTGCGCGGCTCTATCAAATCTTTGAGCAATGATCCGGCGGGCGCCGAGGCAGACCTGAAAGAGGCGCTGCAACTCGATCCCAACAATGACAACGTAACCTTGCAGTATGGAAGCCTGCTGTGGAAGATTGGCCGCAAGGCGGAAGCCAGGCAGATGTACGCCGGCTTGTTGCAACGTGATGAGAAGAACCGTTATGCCCTGGAAGCACTTGGTTATCTCTCCCGCGATGAAGGCAACAACAAAGATGCGGAAATGTACTTCAGCCGCATGGCCGCGGCCTACCCTGACGACTACGTTCCTTACCTCGCGCTGGGTGATATGTATACATCAGCCCGGAGCTTTGACAAGGCGGACGTCAACTATCAGAAGGCCTACAAGCTTGCCCCCACGAACTCGCTGATTATTGCCAACGCCGCCAACGCCGCCATCGAGGTCCACAAGATTCCGTTGGCCGGTGAATGGCTGGCGCGCGCCAATGGCGCCATGAAGAACGACCCGCGCATCATGCGGGAAAATGAGCGTTATCTATTTCACCTGGGCAACTATGCGGAATCAGCGCGCCTGGGCCAACAGGTGATTCAGAAGACACCCAGAGACCGCGATGGCGCGGTCTACCTGGCTTATGACCTCTACAATCTGGGCCGTTATGACGAGGCGCTTGCCCTGGTGAGCCGTTATGAGGCGATCCTGCCCAAAGAATCCAACTTCCCGCTCCTTGCCGGACACGTGCATAAACAGGAAGAGCTGCTGCAGCAGGCGATAGACGATTACTCCCGCGCGCTGGAGAAAGATCCCAAAATGCTGGAGGCGCATGTGAGCCGCGGCTACGTCCGCAATGATATGCAGGACGCTCCGGCAGCGATCCATGATTTCGAGCCGGTTTTGGCAGTGGATCCGAATAACGGGATTGCCCATCTGGGCATGGCGTTCTCCGAACTGCAACTGCACCATTCGCGCGAAGGACTGGCTGAAACTGACAAAGCTGCGAAGGCTCTGGGCGAATCCGGGGCCACGCACCTGGCACGCGCCACAGCTTACCGGCAGATGCGCGTCCTGACCAAGGCCGAAAGCGAATACCGGGCGGCGCTGAAATTTGCTCCGGACGATTTGAAGTTGCACATGGCGCTCGCGGACACGCTCTATCATGCGCGCCGTTATAACGATTCCCTGGGCGAGTTGGAGAGCGCCCTGCAGCTTTCGCCCGATGATCCCCTGATCTACGCCAACATGGCGGCAGCGTATGCGGAGCTGCATCGCCGGACTGAGACGTTCGGCTACATCGAGGCGGCTGAGCGGGAAGCTACGGACCAGTCTGCCATCCTGGTTGCTACCGGGGATGCGCTGTTGACTCTGGGTGACCGCCAGGCCGCCAATGACCGCTTTGCCCGCGCTCTGGAAGCTCCGGATGCCAACCGCGTGGATGTTCGCCTGGAGTTTGCCAAATTGTTTGTGCGTGAGGGCAAGTTTGAAGACGCCAAGCAACAGGTGGCGCTGGCCTTTGCCGAGGCGCGCATTGGCGAAGCTGCGCCCGTGACCACGGATAATCTGGTGGAGGCGGCGAATGTGTTTCTTGCGGCGCACGATTTTGACCTGGCGGAACGCTATTTTGTAAAGGCCAAAGATATGGGCGCCTCAGATGACACGGTCGCTATCGGGCTGGCTAACACTTACCTCTCCCAAGGCAACGATCGCGCCGCTGCTCAGGAACTGGCGGCGCTGGGCAAGTCCGATGATTACCAGCAGAGCTATGACTATCAGCTTGCCTGGGCCAATGTTTATACCCAGCGGCATGACACGGTGCATGCGGTTTCCGCCTTTGCTCACGCCAACCAACTGGCTGCCGAAGACGATATTGCCGAGCGCGGTCTTATACAGGCTGCCGGTGAATACGGCGCGCCGCTCCAGGGGAAGATCACGATCCAAAGCGACCTGGATTCTGAAGCCGTCTTTGAAGATGCCACCATCTACCAGCTTGACAGCAAGTTCCTGGGGGCTCTGCCACCGCCGCGTTCGCAGCAGGTAACACAGATCGGCACATCGTTTCATTACTATCCCGACAATTTTGTGCCTATCGGCGGTTATTTCGGTGAGCGGAATTTCCGCGGCACCTTCTCTCTTCCCAACCAGCCGGCCATCGTCCAGCGCGATACCTATGACACGATTGCCAATGTAGGCATAACGCCGGTGCTGAGGCTGGGCAATGCTCATATCGTGTTCAACCCGGGGATTGAGTTCACCATTCGCCGCGATACCCAAAGTCCGGTGCAGTTGAACCAGGACCTCTTTCGCCAATTCCTCTACCTGAATAGCTCGCCTTTTTTCAACTGGCTTACAGTGCGGGGCAGCGCGGTTCATGAGACCGGCCCGTTCTCAGATCAAAACCTGCACTCGCGCGATCTGGGCGCAACCCTGGAATTTGAAGTTGGCCGGCCATGGGGACACAACGCTTTCGTTACCGGCTATGGAGTGCGCGATCTCCTGTTCCGCCCATTGATACGGGAGTTCTTCACCACGGATACATGGGCGGGAGTGGAGCACAGATTCGGCGACAAGGTCACCTTGACCGGCCTGGGGAAATACGTACGCTCATGGCGAGTGGCCGATCTGAGCTTTGCCACTGCGCAAATCCTGGTGCCAGGGGCGCGCTTCGAATTCAAGCCCAACGACCACTGGGCTGTGGACGGGGCATTTGACTTCACCCGTGGCGAGGGATTTCACGCCTATGACAACGCCCAGAGCGGTTTCCTCATCACTTATATGAAGCCTCTCCGCCGCAGCATAAATGATGGAACGGGAGCCGTGGCCGTGGATTATCCGCTGCGCGTCTCCTTCGGATTGCAGCAGCAATCGTTCTTTAGTTTTACCGGACCGGGAACGACTTCAACTTTCAGGCCGGTCATCAAACTTTCGTTGTTCTAAAGGAACCAAAGGGCCCAAATGAAAATTTGTTTTGTCAGTGCTTTTCCTCCCAGCAAGCTGGCGCTCAATGAATATGGATACCATATCGCGAGAGAGCTGCAGATCGATCCTCTGGTCAGCCTGACGGTTCTGGGGGACGAGTTGCCCCAGCCCCAGCCCGAACTTCCTGACTTCAACGTGCTGCGTTCCTGGAAGGTCAACCGCATCTGTAATCATTGGAACCTGTTGAAAACTTTGCGTGAAGTGCGTCCTAACGTGGTGTGGTTCAACCTGATTTTTTCCAGTTTTGGCAGCAAGGATAGCCCCCTGGCCGCCTTTTCAGGTCTCAGCCTGCCGGCGATGACTCGCATGGCCGGCTATTACACTCATGTCACGTTGCACCACCTCATGGACTTTATCGATCTGGATGATGCCGGGGTGCGCAACAAAACGCTGTTCAAATTGGCGGGACAAATGGCCACCCGCATGATTCTCATGGCCAATTCGGTCTCCGTCCTGTTGCCGGCGTACCGGCGCACGCTGATCGATAAATATCGTGGCGAGAATATCCACTTCCGCGCCCATGGAATTCTTTCCGCCCGTCCTGAATATCCGGACTTCTCCACCAGAGGCAATCCTGAGCACCGGATCCTGGCCTTTGGCAAATGGGGAACCTATAAACGCTGTGAATTGCTGATTGAGTGTTTTGAAGATCAGATACTGAAAAAGATGCCCAACTCCAGACTGGTGATTGCCGGCTCCAACAACGGCAACGCGCCAGGTTATATCGAGTCTCTGCGGGAGCGCTACAAGTCCAATCCCAAGGTTGAATTCATGGGCTACATTCCGGAAGAACAGCTTCCCGGTCTTTTCAGCAGTTCATCGGTGATGGTGCTCCCTTACACCTCCGCCACGGGGGCCAGCGGTGTTGCTCATTTGGCGGCTCAGTATGGAGTGCCTATTGTTTCCTCTGACATTCCCGACTTCCGCGAGATGGGCGAGAACGAAGGCCTGGCCATCAAGTTTTTTCCAGTGGGGGACAAGAGGGCGATGGCGGAGCAGATTCTCGATTTGCTTCAGTCTGAGGAGGAGCAGTATGAAATGGCGGAACAGAATTTTTCCGCCGCGTTGCGCATGACCATGCCTCAGATCATCCGCCAGTACTTGCGCTCCTTTGACCGCCACCAGCGTGCGCGCGCCCTGGAAGCAGTTTCGCGCTTCCGCCGCATCCCCGCGTGGGTTCCTTCCCGCTCGGCCATCTTCCGCGCATCGAACCAGCGCTGGGGATCGTGGGTGTGACTTGACAGAAGCTACTGGCTGCCAGCTTCTGGCTGCTAGGAAGCCTGGCAACCCCAAACCCAATTATTATTACCACCTATTTCCGCGGCGGACGTCCGATGTGCGCAGCCATTGTTTGTGGCGGAGAGAATTCGCCTATTCGAAAACCTCTGCCAAGAGCAAAGAGCTGGTCCGGACGTTTCGGTTTCCGGAAAAACAGAGGGTTTTTTGCGATGCGAGCGTTGCCAATGCCGCATGCCAATTAACGCTCCGAGCTTATGTTTGTAAGTGAAAACCGGCATCGGCAGTTCTTCCTTAAGCATCCCGTCATTTCGTTCGGAAAACAGAATTTCACAGTTTGCGCGCCTTGATCCTGAGCTCTCACCGGCATGATCCCACCAACCCTGAAGGAGCCGGGGCCGTGGTAAGCGCGGTGGGCAGGCCCAATTTCCAAATCCTGACCAGTTGTCTAAACTAATTCCCCGTTACGGCCCCGTCTCCAGACTCGGCTTGCATGCGCCGTTGGTTGGCTGCTGCGGCAAAGGTGGAACGGTCAGCAGTTGCGGGCTGGAAAAATTAAAGAAGTCAGTCAGATCGCTCACGGCAGCAGAGCCATCCCGCAGCGTGAGTGGCGGCAAGTTGAAGCGGGTTTCAATGAATTTCAGGATGGACGTGGTGTCGCTGCTCTTGTGAGAGACGAAGTTTGGTATCACCCAGGGCGAGACCATCACGAAGGGCACTCGGAATCCGGAGTTGGTGAAGTCGCCGGGCAGGACGGTGAACGGAACATTCTGGGTATCCGGAGGCTGACTGTCTGGCGCGGGCAAAGCGATGGGTGGAACGTGATCATAGAGACCGCCGCCTTCGTCAAACGTAAGAATGAACGCCGAATCCGGCCATGCCGAACTAGCGATGAGGGCGTTAATCATCTGTGATACGGCCGCCGATCCCGTTTGAACATTGTTGTCCGGGTGTTCGTCTGTCGCGGCTGAAGTGCCGCCTCGTTCAATGAATACTACCTGGGGCAGCAACTGGTCGGCATTGGTCTCTCCCAGGATTTTGAAATAGTCGCTGATGGGGAAAACATGGCCCTGGATGCTGGTGTTTGACGTTCCATCCGCGTTTGTCCAGTCGGAAAAGCTGGCCAGGAAGATGCTGTTGTCCTGGAAATAGTACTTCCAGGAGATATTGTTCTGGTTCAACAGATCGAAGATGGTTTTCTGCTGGAAGGAAGCCGGATTGAATTCCGGTTTGCCGGTGCTGGGATTGCTGCCGGGATAAATTGTGCCAAAGGAGGTCCCGGTAAACAGATAGATGCGGTTGGGAATGGTGTTGCTGAGGACGGGCGAGAACATGTTATCGCTCACCCCAAATTGCGTAGCCAGCGCGTAATAGAACGGCAGATCAGCCTCAGTGTAATAACCCATGGCGCGAGAGCCGCTGGGGTCAGAATTCGGCACTGAGTTTGTGGTCTTCATGAAGTTGTCCATCTTGCCCTGCTCGATGGTGCCCCCGGAGGGTGCATCCACGTCAAAATGGCTCTCATTCCAGGCTGGCGTAAGGTTATCTGTGCACACAGTCTGGTAATGGAAAGGATGCCTGGGATTGCCCTGCTGATCCAACAGTGTGACCGCGGCATCGTTGTCAATCCCATTCACCTCTTCCGGCAGTCCTTTGCTCACGCGGTATAAGCCAAGTTTGCCGAAGTAGCTGTCAAAGGAGCGGTTTTCCTGCACCAACCAGATGATGTGGTTGATGCTTTTCTGAAGCGCGCCGCTCAGGGTAACGACTGTCTTCGAGGTGGTCGTCACGCCATTGGGATCGGTGGCGGTCGCGGTATAGGTGGTGGACCGGGTGGGATTCACAGTCACCGTACCGCTCTGACAAGTGGGTTGCGTAGTACAGACGGTATTCACTCCCTGATCAATGCTGATGCTTACAGCATCAGTCGAAGTCCAGCTTAGAGTCACCACATTCCCGGGAGGAGAGGAAGAGGAGACGGTGCTGGGCGTGGCGGTCAAAGTAACGGTCAGTGGAGAAACCGCCACCGTCGCGGTCGCGGTGGTGCTTCCACCGGGACCCTGGGCGGTAGCAGTAAAAGTTGTTGGCTGAGTGATTGACTTGGTGGTCACACTGCCCGATGCCGGAGACACCGCACCGATCCCGTTGTCAATGCTCAGGGAGGTCGCATTGGAGGTTGACCAGGTCAGGGTCGATGAGCCGCCACTGGCTACGGCGGTGGGCTGGGCCGAGAACTGAATGGTTGGAGCCACCTGGCTCACGGTGACTGTCGCCGTCGCCGTGGTGGCGCCGCCGGGGCCTGTGGCGGTAAGAGTGTAAGTTGTGGTCTGAGTCGGGGTCACAGCACCTTGACCGCTCAACGGCATGTTGTTTACGTCTTCCTGGGGAATCGCAGGTGAAATGGTTACGGACGTGGCGTTTGCAGTAGTCCAAGCGATAGTACTGAACTGACCTGCGCTGATGGTGGCGGGAGACGCGGTCAGTGTTGCTGCCAGATTTGATGGAGTAGGCGTCGGTGCTGGTGTAGGTGCAGGTGTAGGTGTAGGCGTGGGCTTCGGAGTTGCAGATGATCCGCCCGCACAGCCCGCGACAAAGATGACAGCCAGAAACAGCCCGCAGAGTACGAAGATGGTACGCGATTCCCTGAGCACAGTCCGATTTCTCCTGAATCTTTGGACGGCTGGTACAAGAGCAGAGTTGCCCCTACTTGGAACCTTAGAACGTCTGCTTGATTGCTGTTACCGGCAAATAAGAGACTCACAGGACGCTCCCCTTCGCGTGTCTTCACGGGCACTCTCTTTTTCCTCATTCCTCATTTAGAGGAGAGGGCACCTGTGCGCAGAATGTCCGTAACTAGCCATCGGGTTCGCTTCAAACCTTAGTCCTGGCAAATCTATTTGAATCCCCCCTGGCTTCCTGAGTTGAGTCTGAGAATACGCAGCAGAGATCCAGGCCTAAGGCGGTCACGATTAGGACACCACGGAACCGGCAACCGTTTGACGGCATGTCACTTGGCAGTTCCCGAAGGTTCTAAGGTTGGGGGTTTTTCTAAGAATATAATCGTAGGCGAATTTGGGTGCTTTGCTTATATATCCAGAGTAGATGATCCCTTACTGTTGCCCCTTCAATGCAAGAACCTTAGTCCTTGAAGGAGGAAAGTTTTGGTGCAAAACTTAGTCCGGTTCGTGATCGCAAACCTGGTGCTGGCCACATCAGCTTTTGCGGGCGTCACGATTAGCTCCCCTGCTCCTGGATCCACGTCAGCCTCCCCAGTGCCCTTCGTCGCCTCCGCCTCGTCATCAGCTCCAATCACCGCCATGCAGATTTACGTGGACAATACCAGTGTTTTTCAGACTTCGAGTAACAACCTCAATACTTCCGTGACCATGTCGCCCGGCAGCCACCTGGTGGTAGTGCAGGCCTGGGATTCCGCTGGAGCAGTTTTCAAGACTCCAGAGACAATTACGGTAACCACCTCCAGTGGTGCTGTGGCCGTTAATTCCCCAGCCAACAACGCCACGGTTGCCTCACCTTTTCAAGTAGTTGCCTCAGCGGCCGCCCCTCAGCCGATTGTAGCGATGATCGCCTATCTGGACAGCCAGATCGTGGTAAACGTAAGTAGCGCCAGCATAAATGCCAGCGTGAGCGCCTCCTCGGGAACGCATTCACTCGTGATACAAGCCTGGGACTCGACCGGCGCGGTGTACAAGCAGGCCCTGACTGTCACCGTCAGTTCCACGGGCAGTCCGCTGCCACCCGGCGCCATCACCAAATCTGCGATTCAGAACATGAGTGGCTGGCAAAGCTGCACTACGTGCGCCGGGGCCGGAGGCAACGGGCCATCAGCGGCATTTTCCATGAACCAGTTTCAAGCTTCTCCTTCACTCTCCGGAAGCTCGACCAAGTTCAACATCAGCGGCAGAACACCTTTTTCTGATGCCCTCTGGTGGAAACAGCTCGGCGCCGATGACGCGGCTGCGAACTTCAAATATGATCTGGATTTCTACATCACCAATCCTCAGGCTTCCCAGGCCCTGGAATTCGACGTCAATCAATCCATCGGCAATCTCAAGTTCATCTTCGGAACCCAGTGCGCGCCGAAGGACGGCTTCTGGGACGTATGGGACACCGCTGGAGGCGCCTGGCGTTCGACCGGGATTCCATGCCCACCGCCAGCGGCCTTCACCTGGCACCACCTTACGTGGGAGCTGCGCCGGACGAGCACCCAGACCATCTTCGTTGCGTTGACTTTGGATGGCGTGAAACACTTCATCAACCGCGCCTATAACGCCATACCTGTGAGCGCCCACGAGCTGAATGTTGCTTTTCAGATGGACATGGATTCTGCTGCACAAGCGTATTCTGTCTGGCTGGACAACGTGACGTTAAGCTACTGGTAGGATTAAGGTGATCGGGGCTCGGTTACGTCAGGAAATGGGGCCCTAGAGCGGTACTAAGTCCAAGGAAATCAGCCAAAAATCTGGCCGGGAGCGGTTTAGCGCCGCTCCCTTTTCTTTGTGCGGCTAAGAAAGGGCCTTAGTCCTCTACTAATCCCAGGTTTCGGCTTTTTCCAGCAACTCTGGAAAAAGAATTGAATGAGAGTAGATCTATGACTAGTCTCCACATTCGCTGCGAATTACATGGCGAAGCGCGTTCACGAAAATTTCCCCTGGAGTTGAGTAGAAGATGACACAAACTGCAACCAAGCGCCGGTCGGTTATTGGCGTAGCGTTCTTTTTCATGACAGCGGCCGCTTTCGCCGGCGTCTCCGTAAGCACACCCTCCGCCGGCAGCACCAACAGTTCGCCCGTTCATTTTGCCGCCTCTGCCAGCGGCAGCTCTCCCATCTCGGCCATGCGAATCTATGTTGACAGCAACAGCGCGTTCCTGGTCAATGCCGGATCACTGAATACCAGTCTCTCAATGGGCAATGGGTCTCACTCCATCTCCGTGCAAGCGTGGGACACCCAGGGCCACGTCTATGTCAACAATTTCAGCATCAGCGTGGGCGGATCTAGCGCGCCACCACCCCCATCAGGTTCAGGAACAACATTCTCCATGATTGAGCAGATGGGCGGCTGGCAAAGCTGCACAACCTGCGCAGGAGCGGGAGGCAATGGCCCGTCGGCGGCCTTCTGGACCAAACAGTTTGTGGGTTCGCCCTCTCAAAACGGCAAGTCCATGCAGTTCTTCCTGGGCGGGAGTCATCCCTACTCTGACGCGCTCTGGTGGAAGCAACTCGGCGCCAACAATGGCGTCACCCACTTCCAGTACGACGTGGATTTCTATCTCACTTCCCCCCAGGACGCGCAGGCCCTGGAGTTCGATATCAACCAGTCCAACGGTTCGCGTAAGTTCATCTTCGGAACCCAGTGCAACATTAGGGGCGGCGGTGTCTGGGACGTTTGGGACACAGCGAATCACGTGTGGCGTCATACCGGTGTTGGCTGTTCCATGCCTTCCGCTTTTACCTGGCACCATTTGACGTGGCAGGTTTATCGTGACTCCTCGTCGACCCACTTCGTATCCGTTACCCTGGACGGGGCGACGCACTACGTGAATGCCACCTACGGCTCCGAGCCCATGGGCGCCAGCGAGATCAACGTGGCTTTCCAGATGGATGGTGATTTTGCGCAGCACAATTACTCAGCCTGGCTCAATTTCGTGACTTTGCGTTACTGGTAGTCCCCCTGGTTCCTCCCCCAACTTGTTCCCGGGCCTTCCCCTCCGAAGGTTCCGGGAGCAAGATTTATTGAATTCCAGTATTCTCTTTTTATTCGCCTCGTTGTAATATAGTCCGTTCCGTAGAACAGAAAATCGAAACGGCATAGCCAAAACTTGCGCGCTGGGCCGCCGGGTTCGAGAGGCGAACATAAGCGTCTTTTAAGGAGGAGAGTCTCCAGCAGTTTAGGGGGAAGCGAACACTATGGATGATAAGGTCGAAAAAACAAAAGCGATTGATCTGGCATTGGCGCAGATTGAAAAACAATTCGGCAAGGGGTCGATTATGCGGCTGGGGAGCAAGGAAGCCATTGTCCCCATTGCCGTTATCTCTACCGGTTCAATTTCCTTTGACGCCGCGCTGGGTGTTGGCGGCTTCCCGCGCGGACGCGTGGTAGAGGTTTTCGGGCCGGAGTCCAGCGGTAAGACCACGGTGGCCCTGCAGGTAATCGCCCAGGCCCAAAAGCAGGGCGGCATGGCGGCTTTTGTTGACGCCGAGCATGCTCTCGATCCCATCTATGCCAGAAAACTCGGCGTGGATGTTGACAACCTGCTCGTCTCGCAGCCTGACTATGGCGAGCAGGCACTGGAAATTGCCGAGGCCCTGGTGCGATCCGGCGCAATTGACGTGCTGGTGGTGGACTCCGTGGCTGCGCTCGTGCCGAAAGCCGAACTCGAAGGCGAGATGGGCGATAGCCACATGGGCCTGCAAGCCCGCCTCATGTCCCAGGCGCTGCGCAAGCTGACGGGCATTGTCTCCAAATCGCGCACCTGCCTGGTATTCATCAACCAGATCAGGGAGAAGATTGGAGTCATGTTCGGCAACCCGGAAACCACAACCGGTGGGCGCGCGCTCAAGTTCTATTCCTCCGTGCGGGTGGACATCCGCCGAATCGCTGCTATTAAAGATGGAGATATCGTGGTGGGCTCGCGCACCAAGATCAAGGTAGTCAAGAACAAGACGGCTGCTCCATTCCGCGAAGCTGAGTTCGACATTATGTATGGGGAAGGCATTTCCCATGAAGGCGACCTGATTGACCTGGGCGTGGTTAAGAATATGGTGGAGAAATCCGGAGCGTGGTTCAGCTACAAGGGCGAACGTATTGGCCAGGGACGCGAAAATGCCAAGCAGTTCCTCAAAGAGAATAAGGATGTGACGGCCAGGCTTGAAGCCGAATTGCGCAAAGAACTTGGACTGAAAGGCGCCGTGCCTGATCCGCCCTCGCCCACTCCCGAGCAGAAGCAGGCAGCGGCCGTGGCGCACGGGAAAGCGCCGGTGGGAAAGAAATAGCGATTCACGAGACAGGCCGGAAACCAGGCAAGTTTCCGGCTTTTCTGCGTTCTCTCTGACGGGAGAACTTTTGAGATATTTTCTTAAACGAATGCTGTTCCTGATCGTGGCCCTGTATCTGGCCTTGCTTATCAGCGGGGCGTTCTTTGCGGATGGAATGATTTTTCTGCCGCACTCTTCTTCCTACAAGGACGGCCCGGAGATCCTGAAGGTGACGACCCGCACGGGCAAAAAGATCTCCGCGCTTTACCTGGCCAATCCTTGGGCAAAATTCACTTTGCTGGTAAGCCACGGCAATGCGGAAGACTTGGGAGACGACCGCTTCTGGTTGGAAGACCTGCATAAGATCGGGTTCAGCGTCTTTGCCTATGACTATGAGGGCTACGGCACGAGCGAGGGCAAGCCGGGCGAGCAAGCGGCATACGACGACGAAATTGCGGCCTACGATTATCTGGCCGGCACTCTCAGAACTCCGGCCGACAGAATCATCATCTTCGGCAGGTCAGTCGGCAGTGGTCCGGCGGTCTACATTGCCGCAAGAAGGCCGGTGGCCGGGCTGATCCTGCAAAGCCCGTTCCTTTCCGCATTTCGCGTGGTGACCCGCGTTCCGCTCCTGCCCTTCGATAAGTTTCCTAATTACAAGGACATTCGGCGAGTCCACTGTCCGTTGCTGATCATCCATGGAGAGTCGGACACGGTGATTGCATCCTGGCACGGGAAGAGGCTCTACGAATTGGCCAATGAGCCCAAGAAGTATTTCCCTGTCCCCAGAGCCGATCACAATGACTTGGATATGGTGGCCGGAAAACGCTATGGCGAGGCCCTTCAGGAATTTGCCGCGTCCGTCCAATAGGAAACCGCGAGAAACCAGGTAGTCAGTTCTGAGACTGGGTTGAAAAGCAGATAGAGAAAATCAAGAAATTAGGCTGTTGGGGCTTGCATCGGATGGGTGCGCGACATGAAAGTAAGGATCAGGCCCGTCGGGCCTCCCAATAGTCCTCAAATCTACCACTGAGACGACAGCAGCGGAGGGCAATGATGGCATTGGCGCCACGAATGGTCCAGAACATGCCGGACAGTTTGAGG
>DATGJZ010000136.1:0-16026 GCA_035294925.1 Candidatus Angelobacter sp.
GATTGCCTGGAGGACTTTGAGCAACTGAGGGAAGACGCAGGCTTAAAGGAGATGCTGGGACATGAGGTGCCGAGTGCAGAAGCGGCACGGAAGTTTCTCTATCAGTTCCACGACGAGAAGAAGATCGAGCAGGCGCAGCAGTGGCCGCGCGAGCTGCATAAGGTGCTTGACAGAGGGGCCAGCCGATGCCATAGCTACGCGCGGAGAGCATCATGATTCGGATTCGATCTCTCGCGCCGCATAGATTTCATCGAGACTTGCTAAGCCACACTCATTCATAACTCTTAGTTGGGCGCCAACAGATGCTTCTTCCCACTCCCGGCCGACATAGGTGGCATTGGTAGGGATTGAACGGCCATGGCGGTTCATTTTGCCCTTCTTGATTTCAATAGGCGCTGAGATTCTCTGCGTTTGCTTTGGGATAAGGCTGGGGAATATTTTGCGGAGAGGACGCTGGCATAATGGGCAGCTAATGCGGGGTGGTCTCCTCGTTATGCTGGCGTTGAGTCTGCCGCACAAGGGATGTTGTTTGTAAACGACATAATGGGGTTTTTCGGGCGACGGAGCGACGCATTTTTTTCAAATGCGTTTCATGCTGTGCCCTTGAGAAGATCGGAAACCCTCGTTCGCAACTCTTTGCTGAGATCAATCAAGGTGGTTACCAATGTTCAAACCGATCGCCGGAGCCGTCATTGCCGACAATGGGGCAATGTTAAAATTTAAGCGCCATGACAACGAAGATTTCTGTGGGGATTCTCGGGGCTACCGGGACCGTGGGGCAGCGTTTCATACAGCTTCTGGAACATCATCCGTGGTTTGAAATCACGTGGATGGCCGCTTCCGACCGGTCCGCGGAAAAGGTCTATACGGATGCCTGCAAGTGGCGATTGAATACGCCGCTGCCGGCGCGCATTGCTGGAATGAAGGTTTCGCCCGCCGTCCCTGAAGGCGCACCGCGATTGATCTTTGCCGCCCTGGATTCCACTGCGGCCACCGAGCTTGAGCCGCGGTTTGCCGCCGCCGGCTGCGCCGTGGTTTCCAACTCCAGTTCGTTTCGCATGCAGCAGGACGTTCCGCTGGTGATCCCAGAGGTCAACAGCGACCACGTGGAGTTGCTCAAGATCCAGAAATGGTACAAGGACAAAGGCGGCTTTATTGTCACCAATCCCAATTGCTCCGCCATTGGCCTGGTGCTGGCGCTGGCGCCACTGCACCGCAGATTCGGAGTGGACAAAGTTTTTGTCGCCACCATGCAGGCGGTGAGCGGCGCAGGCTATCCCGGCGTAGCATCGCTGGACATCCTGGGCAACGTGATTCCCTACATCGCCAATGAAGAGCACAAGATGGAAGAAGAATCCCAGAAGCTGCTGGGCGCGTTGAATGGCAGCTCTGTATCGCCGGCCAAGATCACTTTGAGCGCGCACTGCAACCGCGTGGCGGTGGAGGATGGACACACGGAGTCAGTTTCAGTGAAGCTGCACTCAGCGGCGCAGCCGGAGGAGATCATCGCCGCGTGGAACGATTTCCGCTGCACGGCGCAGAAGCTCAACCTGCCCACCGCGCCGCCACAGCCGGTCATTTACGATCCGGCTCCGGACCGGCCACAGCCGCGACTGGACATCAACCGCGGCGGAGGCATGGCAGCGGTGGTGGGAAGGCTGCGTCCCTGCAATTTGTTCGACTGGAGATTCACGGTGCTCTCCCACAACACGATCCGCGGCGCAGCCGGGGCGGCGGTTCTCAATGGTGAACTCCTGAAAGCGCAGGGGTACATCCGCTGAGCGGGGTTTTCTCCGGGTTACTTTTGGGTTTCTCTATCCGAACAAGATGCTTTTGCCGCTGTTAAACTCTCTTAGGTAGTGCGGTCGATTCACGGGCAGCGTAGATTCCTGCGAGAACGTTTCTGTGAGAATTCCCTACAGCAGCATGATCAGGTTCAAGAGCATCGGGATTCCTTCGGCTACGCCCGCCGCGGCGGGCTCCGCTCATGAACAAAATGCGCGGAAAGCAAACACAAGGTCCCTCCACATGCCCGGCGAGCCGGTCATGTCTCGGGATGACGCTTATTTTGAATTCTTCATTGCTCCTTTAACCGGCTGCGGCCGGTTGGGGGCTCAAGATGACAGGGTTGGTAAGCTTGCGGCACCACCGAGCGGCTTATGGTCACGAGCGGGTGTATGCCGCCCCTACGGGGCTCGTCCGCGGGAGCTGCGTTCATGATCGTGATGAAATTTGGCGGCACGTCCGTGCAGGACGCGCAGGCCATCGACCGCGCGGCCGCCATTGTGCGGGAGCGCGTGCCGGAACATCCCGTGGTGGTGGTGAGCGCGCTGGCCAAGATGACGGACCAGCTACTCGCCATGGCGTCCGCTGCCGGGGCTGGGAATCGCGATAAGGCCCTGGAACTTTCCCTGGCGGCGCGCGAACGGCACTTCAACACTGCTTCCGATCTTCTGGGCACGGGGAAATTTGCGCAGATCCACGCCGAACTGGAAGAGGAGTTCAACGGCCTGAATGAATTGCTGCGCGGCGTGGTGGCGGTGGGCGAACTCACGCCGCGCACTACGGACAACATTGCCGGGTTCGGCGAGCGCGTCTCGTCAAAGATCGTGACAGCGGCATTCTCGCTGCGCGGCCTGAATGCCACGCACGTGGATTCACGCCAGTGCATTATTACCGACGCAAATTTTACTAAAGCTGTTCCGGATTTTGAGGAAACCAACTCGCGCCTGCGCGAGACGGTGAAGCCGCTGCTGGACCGAGGGCGAGTGCCGGTGATGGGCGGCTTTATCGGCTCGACCCGTGAAGGAATCTCCACCACGATCGGACGCGGGGGCTCCGATTTCACCGCGGCCATTGCCGGCGCGGGCCTCGACGCAGAGCGCATCGAGATCTGGACCGACGTAGACGGGATGCTGACCACCGATCCCGGACTCTGTCCGCAAGCGCGCCGCATCAAGACCATCAGCTTTGAGGAGGCGGCGGAATTGGCTTATTTCGGCGCTAAGGTGCTGCATCCCGCCACGCTTCTGCCGGCGATTCAGAAGAATATTCCGGTGCTGATCCTGAATTCCCGCAACCCCACGAATGAAGGCACCCGCATCACCAGCAAAGCTCCGAAGAGCAAAAGCATTTTCAAGGCCATTACCGCCAAAAAACGGATCACGGTGGTGGACGTGGTGGCTACGCGCATGCTGATGGCGCACGGGTTCCTGAAAAGCATTTTTGAGGTCTTTGCCAATCATCGCTGCGCGGTGGACATGGTTTCCACGTCAGAGGTCAGCGTGTCCATCACGGTGGATTCCAATGAGTCCATAGCTGCGATTGCGGCTGACCTGGGCAAGCTGGCCGACGTGAAGTATGAAGGCAGAAAAGCGATTGTCTGCCTGGTAGGCGAAAACATCCGCAGCACGCCGGGAATTGCCGCCAAAGTTTTCACCGCCATCCCCGATGTGAATATTCACATGATTTCCCAGGGCGCATCGGAGATCAACATCAGTTTTGTGGTTGACGAAGCCGATGTGCCGAGGGTAGTCTCGCGTCTCCACAGTGTTTTCTTTTCAGACGTCGATCCCGAGGTGTTCGCATGAAATTGCTGGTGCTGGGACGCGGCAAGACCGGCGCGCTGGTGGCTGAGGTAGCCACGGAGCGCGGGCATGAAGTGCGCTCGCTGGCCAGCCAAGACAACCAGGATGGACGGGGCCTGACGCCGGAACTCCTTCGCGAGATTGATGTGGTGATCGACTTCACCACGCCGCTTGCCGTGATTGCCAATATTATCCGCTGCGCGGAGGCAGGCGTCCCCATGGTTGTGGGCACTACGGGATGGCAACAGCATCTGGAAAAAGTGCGCGAACTGGTGAAGGAGCGCAAGACGGCGTTTCTCTATGGATCGAATTTCTCTGTAGGCGTGAACCTGTTCTTCAAAGCCATCCGGGCGCTGGCGCCGGCGATGACCAAGGGCTATCGCGCTAATATTGTCGAGAAACATCATTCGCAAAAGAAAGACAAGCCCTCGGGCACCGCGGCAACCATCCAGAAGATCCTTGAAGCTGACAGCGGACAGAAGGTGGAGATTGCATCTGTGCGGGAAGGCGACACAGTCGGGATGCATCTGGTGGTGATCGATTCGGCCAACGATACCATCCTGCTAAGTCACGATGCCAAGTCCCGGCTGGGTTTTGCTGAGGGCGCGGCGCGGGGCGCGGAATGGATCAAGGGGAAGATTGGGTTTTATGAGTTTCCGGAGATCGTGGATCAACTCTGAGCATTTGGTAATTGGGTAAGTTGGTAAGTTGGTAATTTCACCGGAAAGTTCTTTTGGCCGCGAATCTGCGCGAAAGACGCGAATCTGTAAGGCCGCTTAGGGCCGCTAGAAAGATTACCTGCGTATCGCGCCTGGGTCTCTCTATTCATCAGGAGAGGCCCAGGCGCTGTAATGCTACGGGTGATGCGAAGCTAGAGTGAGCGTAAGAACTTAAGAAGACTGTTCCTATCGTCGACGCTCAGCTTCTGGAAGTTCTCGATGACCGTATTGGCCTCCGATCCGCAGGACTTGGTGGTGGTGGTGGGATTGAAGGCATGCCCGGCAACAGTGATACTCTCCGATGAACTGGTCTCGAAGCAGACGGTAGCATCGCTGGAATGGTCCAGAATCGCCTGCAGCAGGTCCGAAGTGCGGCCGTCATGCAGGAAGAAGAGGCGCTGACCAATCCCCCAGAGGGGCGCGGTGCGAAACTCGTCCGGACCGGCCTGGCCCTGGTTGATACCGTCAGCCAGCTTGGATCCCATGTGGTGCAAGGCAAAATCAGAGAAAGGCTTGTAAAGGCGGCTGTTCAAACCCGTGACTGGCGATGGATCGGTTAGAAAAGGCTGGTTGGAATGGCAGAAAGCACAGCCGACGCCCCCGTTAGCAGGAAGATCAAAGAGTGTTTGTCCGCGCAAGATCTTGGCGGCGTTAGGGCTGCTGGCGAATGCAACGCATTGGGCCGCGCCAGTGCTGTCCAGACCGCTATCGTAAGCGCACTCGCTTGGAGCGCCGTTGATGCGCATGAAAATGGCAAAGTTCTCGATGGCCGAAGATATCAAGGAATCTTCATCTTGAGGAAGAGCTCCGTCAAGAAAAGCCACGCGCGTGTTGTCTTCCGGCGTCCCGAACGCCGATATTCCGCTGGGCACGATGCCGTTGCCAAAAGTGCTGGTGCTGATGCATCCCGATCCCGGCACCTTCTCATTGTTGAAGAGCTCATTGGTCAAGCCCAATTCGACATTGGCGGCTTCTCCGGCAAAGAGCAACAGGGACTTGTTCTGCGCCTTCCAGCCGAATTTGCTCATGGCGCCGTCGTTTGGATCATGATTGAAATGGCCGTGAATCGGAGTACCCAGCGAACCTGCTGCGGTGGCAATGCTGTTCAGGTAGGCCTGAAAGGTGGCTTCCGAAGTGTTTTCCACCAGTCCCAGGCCAAAAGTAGGCGTGGGAGTACGGAGAATCACATTGTGAAGCGAGCGTTGGGTGGGAAAATCCGGCTGCGCCAGCACACAGTTTCCGGCATCACTCCGTCCCTGTGTGGTGAAAAGCTCATGCACACCGCCATCCAATGTGTTACCGGCGGGGTCCTTGGTGAGATCGAAGATGAAACGGGCCTCCTGAATCGGGCCATTGGCTGTAACGAACGCCGGCACCACATTCTTCGCGCCCAGGGCCTTGGCGGCGGTGATTTGCGGGTTCTGTGTAAATCCGTTTGTCCCGATACCCGGGCTGGTGCCTCCAATCGTTGGCTGCGAATGGCACATAAAACAACTCGTCCCATTGAAGGCCGGCCCCAGCCCCGGGATTGTAGGATTCCCGTTTGCGTCAGGCGCGCCATCTACCGAAACGTTTTGCCCGAACACGGCCACACTGTTGCCCCAAAAAAAAGCCGTAGTGTGGTCTGGCGTGCCGGGCGTATTGGTGAACTGGAGCACCTGTCCGGCGCCCTCATCGCCAAGCTGATCGGGCGGCTGGTGGAAATTAACGATTGGTACTGTCAGGAGCGTTGTAAGGACACCGTTATTGTCAAACTGCGCTCCGGGAAATATTTTGGTCTGGTTTCCCACCGGACGCGGGCCCGGGTCCACAGGCGTAGGCGAAGGTGTTGTTGTTTGCGCGTATCCATGCACCGGCAAAAAAAGCAGGGCGGCCACGATGGCATGGTACAAAGGGGCGTTACTCTTCTTTGACCTTGCAACTTGCATTTCGTTGTTTCTCCATGTTGGATTAAGTTTTGCATTTGTTGCTTTTTGGGAAAGCCCCAAAGGGCACGGGGCGCGATGACGCAAGCTCAGAACTTGCGGTTAAGGATCATGAGATCTGCCCCAGTTCAACGGACTGCCGGTCTACAGGCGTCCGCACGGTCGTTCAAATGGGAACGCGCCAATCCGGTGGTGGACATCATTTGGGGAAATAGACACCGGTAGCCGGATAAATGTAACACCTTCATGAGATTTTTCTAAGAAAAATGACTCTCCTATCGAGACAGAGGTATCAGCACCATTGCGGGAATTTCTTTTTGAAAAATGCAGGCGGGCCGGAAGGGGACCCGCCACGGCGGGCCTTCGGCAGGAACCCAAAAACCCAGCGAGTATTTAGTACTTAGTATTTGGTATTTAGCAAAACCACAACCAAGAAAACAGGGGACAGGTCACCCGCCACGGCGGGCCTTCGGCAGGAAGAGCAGAACCCAGCGAGCGGCCCGGGTACCAGCCATAAACGGCGGCCATGGCACCGGCCCCGCTGGTCCCGGCTCTAAGATCGTGCTCTAAATCTACAGGCGGAATCTGCCGATGCTTCTGACAAGGAGTGCGAATCCACGCACTTCCTTGCGCAGAAGGAAGGGATTTGATGCTCACCGTCGGGACGCCCCGAGGGAGCCTTCCATCTTTCCCACCGTTCCTGCGCCGGAGCAGCGTGACGAGGCTCGATGGGTAGGGGAAAGAGGAAGGAGATAATGGTTACAAAAATCCTGATTGCAGAAGATGGCGCTGTCTCCCGGCGTCTGCTGCGCAGGCTGCTGGATGACTGGGGTTACCAGGTCACGGAAGTCAAGGACGGCATGGCGGCCCTGAGTGAACTTCAGAGCGAGGATGCACCCAGTCTGGCCATTCTGGACTGGATGATGCCCGGCCTGAATGGGCCTGAAGTCGTTCAGCGGCTGCGCAATGCCAAACCCGATTCCTATACTTACGTACTGTTGCTGACGGGCAAGACCCATAAATCAGACATACTGCTGGGCCTGAACTCAGGAGCCGATGACTACCTGACAAAGCCGTTTGATCCACAGGAACTACAAGCACGCTTGCGCGTGGGAGAACGCATCATCGACCTCCAGAAACGCCTGGTGTGCGCACTCTCAGCGGCAGAGTTCCGAGCCAGCCATGATGCACTGACCGGCCTTTACAATCGCGGAACTATTATGAGCCTGCTCGAGCGTGAGGCGGCCAGATGCGAGCGGGAAGGCGTTGCTTTGGGCGCCATCCTGGCCGATGTAGACCATTTCAAAGCGATCAATGACACGTACGGCCACAATACTGGGGACGAGGTGCTGCACGAAATTGCGGCCAGAATGCGATCCAGTTTGCGGTCTTATGATTTCCTGGGCCGCTATGGCGGTGAGGAATTCCTGATCATCGCACCAGGTTGTGAAGCCAAGGACACGCTGGAGATAGCTGAACGACTACGGCAATCCGTCGCCAACCATCCCCTTCGAATTGTCGACGTAAACATTAAGGTTACGGTCAGCCTCGGCGCCAGTATCGCGAGCCCACAAGAGAATGTGAGCGCATTGTTAAAACGCGCCGACCTGGCGCTCTATAGCGCCAAAGAGGATGGACGCAACACGTTCAAATTCAGGCCACATGCGCAAGGTGAAGCCATATTGAACACAGAACCGGTTTCATGAAGGACAGAATCGTCTCCGCGCAATTCAACTGCAGGCAAGGCAAGTGGGAGCGTCCCAGCAGCAAGAACAGATTACCTGCGGTTGAGCGAGGCAAATCCTCAGGACTCCTGGCTTTCTGAGTTGAGGACACTGGAGAGAGGTAAGTTACCAACGGCAAACTCTGGTGATGCTGTCAGTTTCTGGTGAAGCCCGGCGACCGCCACCCGCAGTTCCTCGATCTCATCGGGAGACCAACTGCGAGTCCAGGCATCGAAGTTTGTCGTTAAGGTATGGCAGGCCATCGCGAGCACGCGCACGCGATAGCGTTCGGTGTTCTGTGGCGGCACATCCTTTGCGAGATCCGGTTCAGGTTCCTGTGCCTCCGCAGGAAATGCCTCTACGGGAACGGGATAGGGCGGCAGCGGATCCCCAGGCTCCCTAAAGTCCCCCTGGTTGAGCCTGGCCAGTAAGAGCGCCAGCATTTCCCGGTTTGAATCCGTGAGGTCCTTGAACGTAATGCCCATTCCAAGCAGGGGATAGCTGGTTCGCACGGTTCCGGTTGCCTCAATTCGGAAATTTTCAACTCTCATATCGAGGATCACGTCCGTTCTGCGGGGCAATGGAGTACTTATCTCAACGTAAACACCGCTCTCAGAAATGTCCTTGATCTGGCCATGGATAGGAAAAGAGGCTCTTGCTGTTTTGATGGTCGCTATGCCGCTGCAATGGCAGCGCTCATGCCACCGTTTACTTCCTGGTACGTGCGACGATGAACGCGTGGGTCGCACAGCACTCCCTGGCGGATCAGCGTTTGCCGGATTTTCAGCTCGATTCTGGGGCAAATGTACACCCCAAACGGGTTTGCCTGGTTCAAGACTTAGAATCCCTGCTTGTCCTTCCAGCGCCGTGCCAGATTCTCCGACCCAACGGACCTGAAACCTGCTTCTGACCGGTCCGCGAAGAATTTCAACCACTTCGCCTGGCTCAAGAGTGAAATTCAGGCCGCCAATCCTGGCTGAGACATCAGTAATATCCAGGGTGTGGGCAAGCTGCCTTTCACCCCTGCTCTTGCGAATCACGTGAAGCGGAATAACCGATTTGGTCCGGACTCTGGCTCTTGATGACGACACGGTGAACTCCTGCCCTCCTCTGGCTTCCCTGGAGGCGTTTCCGTTGGATTGAAATTCTCTAATCACTGATTGCCCCTTCTTGGGGCCTCCCTAATTGAGGGCCATATGCCTTCGGAGAACTAAGGTACTCTGAACTTCCGAGTTTGTTAAAGGTTACTAAGGTGCCCTGGGACGAGGGAAAACGGCCCAGTCGAGCCCCCTTCCACGGGCGTTTTATCGGTCCCATTTGGCGATACAACATTGACTGGGACACCAGCGCTCCTGCTCGTGCCCGCCACTGCGGCGTTTTGGATGCTCCCGGAGTGGCTGGTGGGCGCGACCCTGGGCAAGTGGGCATGCGATTTGCGTGTAACCACCTTCACCGGCGAGACGATCTCGTTTGGTCAGGCACTCAAGCGCCAATGAGCATCATTTTTGCCGAACCGCGCGCCGGTGTTGGTTGCAGCCGGCATTTACCGCTGTGTTGCCAACTGGTCTCCTTGCAATGCCGGTCAGTGCTCCCAGATGTTTTCACTCATGGGCGCATCTTCTTGCGGGTGCTCACGTTTCCACCATTGAAGATAATGGAGGTTGCTGCAGAAAGAGCGCGGCGCGGCTTCGGTGACAGCGACAGCGATACCTTGAGCAAAAGCCTGGCCGCATTCGCTGCACGTACCAGCACCCATGTGCTCCGGTTCCACTGCACCATGCCAGGGAATTCGACGGTATCCTGCTTCGTAGAGACCGGACGCATAGATGGGGCCGATTGGTTTGCGCGTGCGCGTATGCCAGTTCTGGCAGTAGGTCCAATGGTCGACAAGCACGATCACGCCGCGAATCTCGCAGTATGGCGGCTCGTGGCCACCAGGCGCGGGATTTCGCCAGATGCCCCGGTTGCGGCGATTGAAGCCGCACGTGCCGCAGTTGTCGGGACCTCCGTTGGGCATCTAACCCCTTTCCATCATCGCTTGAGGATGCGAACCCAACGCTCACTGACCTGCATCCGCCGCTTCCCTCTGCGTGACCTGTCTCCTCTTTGCCTGGTGCAACCACTGCAACCAGTCTCGTTCCTTCTGATTGAGCACCATTCGTTCCTTTAACATTCGGGGGCCTACCCCCTTGTCAATAGGAACTTTCTATTTTGCACCAATCTGGCTCAATAAAATCTGCGATTTTTGCAAACGATGAGGTGTCCAGTCATTCAAGTCCCCATTTGGCAAAACCTACGGCTCTACCGTGGCGGTCGACGAGGTATCATTCGAGGTGAACGACCGCGAGATCCAGCCGGACTCGCCCCTTCTGTCCAAACGGCCGAGTTCCGCAAAAATCCTCTTCCGGTCCTATTGCAACCGCAATACCATCAAGACGGAGGGTATGAGATGAAGATTTTAAAAACCGTATTGTTGATCTTGGGCGTGCTCGCGACCTTGCTTGGCTTGGTGTGGATGGGGCAAGGCAGCGGCTATTTTCCCTATCCGCCAGGCAACTTCATGATCAATCAGGCGCCTTGGATCTATCGTGGCGCGATCCTTGCCGTGGTCGGGGTCTTGGTGATCGTACTCTCACGGCGGATGAAGGCCTAAAACCCCTGGCAGACGCAGGTAAGAAGAGAATCACCGTTTCCAAAACTAAAAGGCCCTCAGTCGAAAAACGACCAAGGGCCTCACCGACGGTAGACCATCGGGGCTAATCTCCGACATCAGTGCTAATCACGATCGTGATCGTGGTCATGGTCGCGATCATGATGATCAAAGTCGAACAGGTCGAACAAATCCCCGATGGCCGGCATGTTGCGGGGAATATAGGCATCGCCGTCGTCGTCGTCTTTATCGTTGTCCATGCGTGGATTGGGTAGATTGTCGCGGCTGCGGGTGCTGAGAGTGGTATGGAGCATCCAGTTTCGTTCGACAAACTTGACGAAGGAAGAATGCTCGTTATAGACGTGGCTGATATGGCCACCAGTCGAGAAGGGAGAAACGGCGATCATAGGAATGCGCGGACCTGTGCCGAAGAAATCAACCGGCTGGATGAAGCCCGAGTCATAGAAGCCGCCGCCCTCGTCCACGGTGATAAAAATCGCGGTTTCGGCCCATTGTTCCCGGTTGCTTTGCGCGAGTTCCACGATGTTTTGAGCGAAGGCCTCGAAGAGAGTCCATTTCGAGGAAGCGGGATGGCCGTCCATGAGACCGTCCGGCTTCACATAGGAAACCGCAGGAAGAGTGCCGTTGGCGAGATCGGTGAAAAGATCAGTGACGTCCCGCATGTGATCCGCCACCATGGTCGGATAGGCTGCTTCGTACTCGAACGGGTTGCAGATATTGCAATAGCTCCCGTTGAAGGGGCTGGCCGTTCCAGAGGCATTAAAACCGCCACCATAATATTTCCAGGGAATATTGCTGGCACTCAGCACGTCGCCGATGCTGCGTTGCATTGTCTGCGGAACGACGAGACGGCCCTGCACCGTTCCTTTAGGCGTGAAGGCGGGGTTGATGTTGACAGCCTGCCAGAACTGGCCCGCTCCGCACCTGGTCTGTAGCGCATAGGGCAGCGCATTCAGATAATTTGTGATGGCGGCGATGCCGGGCTGATTCACGTCAGAGCAATTGAACCACTGCGCGCGATGCGTATAGAGGTTGAGCGTTCCAGCTTGCGGATCGGGATTGTAGATGTTGGCCGCCGGCGGTGTTGCTGGGTTGCCATGGCCATCGCTGAAAAAGACCTGGTCGGCAAAACCAAGGGGCTGGCTATTCGGACCCGTGCCGCCTAGAACGGGCTGGTGATAATTGTCACTCATGGTGTAGGCGTCCGCGAGCGACTTGAAGAATGGCGCATCACCGTTCTGCATATTGAAGAAGGCCATGGTTTGCCCGGTGTCATGCGGCGTCCCCGTGGGTGGCGTGTTGTAGGTGGTGGTAACCGCCGACTGCAGGTCATGGAGACAACCTGTCGGGTTGTGCTTCGATACGTGCTCTTTGTCGATGGCGCAGTCCATCTGCTGAACCATCTGGAAGTACTGATGGATCGTGTCGCCGGTGAAGGCATCGAACGGCATGGCCGGGCCGGTCATCTGGAATGGACCCGGCGGCAGGTTGTTCACGTTCGTGATGCGTACATCCGGACCCAGCGTGAAGCCCAAACCCGTACCTCCGGTGCCGAACAGGAATTGATCCGCAGGGGACAGGCCGGGATCCCCGCCGGGGATGCTCAAAACGGGCAAATAGGGCGATACCGCGCCAACGCCAGCCACATCGGGCGCCGGCAGAGTCGCGTAGAGTTGTTTTTGCGCCAGATCCGCGCTCGAGAAAAATTTGCCACCATTCGGGGCGGACACGATCTTGAATTGATGCGCCTTGGCGAAATTCGGTCCCGGCGAGCCATCCTCATTGACGATGCCCTCGGACAGAAGATTCAACACCCTCTCGTGCCGGTTTTTTGGCTCATAGGTGGCGAAAAGGTGATCGAAGCTACGATTTTCGCCAACGATGATGATGACGTGCTTGATCGGCGTCGCGGTCTTGATCTTGTCGACTGCTTTATCCGGATCGGCCTGGGCCTGGGCCAATGACCCAAAGCCAAAAACCGACAAGGCCAAGACGGACGCGCAAGCAATAGTTCTCGCCCGCCATTTTCCTGTGTCACTACGATGCATGCTTTCCTCCTAAGATTGAAAACAACCTGGCAGAAGTTTAAGCAGCGACTGTGACGTGCAAATTTCGACAAGATATAGATTGTGTTAAATTTTCTGGTGCTGGAGACGAATTGGGTTGGTCAGGCGAGCTTTATTTTTGAGTTGGGCAAAGTGCGACTCCCCGGAGACGACCAGGGCCTGGAACCTGGCGCGTCCGGTTGGAGCTATCTGCAAGATCCACGCCACGGGCGGCGCCCTCGTGCCTTTGCAGTCGTCATACGCCATGGAAGCAATCACGCCGAGAAAGTCAGCTCGCGAACCACGAGGCAGAGTTCGAACCTTCTCAGGCTTTGCTAGACTGGTCTGGCCATGAGCGTAATCGACGAAGTTCTGGAAGCCAACGAGATTTACTCGCGTACCCACGAGTTGCGCCGCCTTACTCCGCGTCCGGCGCGCCAGCTTGCCATCCTTACTTGCATGGACACCCGGCTTTCCATCCGTACCCTGGGGTTGACCACCGGAGACGCGCACATCATCCGCAACGCGGGTGGTATTGTGACCGACGATAGCCTGCGCTCGCTGCTCATATCGCACTACCTCCTCGACACCCAGGAAATCATGGTCATCAACCACACCGATTGCGGCCTGATGCACACCAGCGAGCAGGACATACGCACGCGCATCCAGAACCGCACCGGGACCGCAGCTATCGCTCCCGCATTCTTCTTTGCCTTTCAGAATATCGAGGAGAACGTGCGTCACCAACTGCAGAAACTGCGCACCCATCCCTGGGTTCCCAAAGAGATCTCGGCGCGGGGATTTATCTACGATGTGAGCAGCGGCCGCTTGCGCGAAGTCAAGTAGGAAACCTAACTCTACCCAATTAGTGCGTGAGGGTGAATGTCTCGTCGCCGAAGAAGCCGGTGGTGTTCCAGGCGCGGACTACGATGGTGTTTGTGCCGGACTGAAGAGGCACGGATGCCGAGATCGAATTGGCGGCGCCGGTGTTAAATCGCTGGGTATTGTTTACGTAGATTGCCCAGCCCGACATGGTGGCTGCGGAAGATGCGTTGGCAGCAACGGTCACGGTTGCGCCGGCGCTCCCGGTGGTTTGACTGGTCACTGTCACCCGAACAGGCACATAGTTCACCGCCTGGGTGGTGATGTGGTTCAGAATGGAAGGCTTTCCCACCGCTTGCACGAAGAGTTTATGCATCCCGACGCTGGTGATCAGGTTTTTCAAATCTATTGAGCGCGTGGGGGATCCGGTAGCGGAACAGAGGTGGTCGCTGTTTGCTGCCGTGCCGCCCGGGTTGCAGAGAGCGGCCGCCAGAGTGAGGGTCTCGCCATCCTGGGAGTCATAGATGTTGAAACGATCGATGGTGGAATCGTCGCCGGTGCTGCCATCCACGCGGGTGGAGAAGTTGACAGTCCAGGTGAGCGTATTGGCTAAGGCGCTTGTGCCCATCGCGGCGGTGACGCTGCTTACGCAGTTGTCGATTCCGGTTTCGATCTCAGTTCCCTCATCATAGTCGCTCCAGGTGACCGCCTGCATGAATGCGGGCGCGAAGGGGGCGGCGGCGGCCAGCGTCTTGAGCCAGGTGCGGCCGCATCCGTTGTCTTCCAGCCGTCCACCGGCCGTGAGCGGCTGCCCTGCGGGCGGCGGGGGCGACCAGCCGGCCATCACGTCATTGAAGCCGGCGAAGGCCGCGCCCCAGGCGTTCTTGCCGGGGTTGATTTGCGCGGTCTGATAAAACGATTTCAGGCTATTCAGATCGTTGGTTACCGCAGTCGTCTGGCCGGATACGCCATTGCCCGGATGGATCCAGGCGAAGGCGCCCTGGCTGTTCGACGATTGCCCATCCTGGTTAAAGCCGCCGTTATTTTCAAATTCCAAATCGGGAACGCCATTGCTGGTAGCGCCGGCATAACGGGAGCTGAATGCCGGGCAGTTGGCCGGCAGGTTCGATACGAAGTCCTGCATGTGAACCCACAGATCCTGCCACGAGGGAGCAGCTCCGGTGAGCGGCAGATTCCAGCCACTTTCATTGATGAAGCCCTGCCAGACGGGATGGCCGTTTACCTTCAAATAGGATGGCGCTCCGAAGAAAGTCTGGTTCAGGTAGCAGAAGTCGTCCTTGAGGTGAGCGATGAGGCAGTTTTCGTTGGTTGCAGGCGGCGGCTGGATGGGAGACGTGGTGCAGGAGATTGGATTCGTCTGGGTGGGGCAGGCGGCGGCCCCGGCAAATCCGGGAGTGCGGAAGAGTTCACTGCCATCGGTGAGCACCGCGAACTGCAAAGGGCAGCCGGAGGAGCTACAGCGCGCGTTCAGGTCGTCACGGACGGCACGCATGGCGCCGTCTTCGATTCCGGTTGGAGTGTTGGCTTCGTAGGTGATCATGGCGCCGTCGAAGTGGCGCGCCGCGACATCGTTCATCTGATCGTGCACCTGATTCAGATCGTTGGAGTTGTAGTCAGTCAGCATGAAGGTGTTGCAGGTCTCGCGCAATGGACCCTGGCCGCAAAGTCCGGCGTCGCTGGTGGTGCAGTTGGCCGAGGTGGAGAACCAATTCAGAAAGTTGACCAGGATCTTGCCTTTGAAGCCGGGAAAGACGAGGTCGTGTGTGTCCAAATGGGAAACGTTGCCCGGAACCGGTTCATAGTTTGCATTGAGCACTCCGGTACGGGTGTCACTCTTGCCGGGAAAGTTGGACGAAGCCGATGTGTTATTGCCGCTGACGGCAGAGAAGGTAGTCTGGGCGGCAGCGATGCCCGCAAGGAAGGTGAGTGACAGACAAAACCGGAAAAACATAAGTGGCTCCTTTGCATGCGGACTCGAGCGGAACGGGCAGGCGCGAGCGGCAGTGTGGCGCCATAGTCTCATCAGTCTGGTTGGAAGGTAATAGGTGGTAAGGCTTACAAAGGCAGCAATTAGCACTCAGCCCGCCGCGGCGGGCATTCAGTACGCGGATGGTTTCGCAGTCTTCGAGAGCCTTTTCGGCATGGAAGCTTCAAAAACAACTTTACCACTGATGACGGTGATTTGATTGATTTCTGCTGATTTATTTTTCTCATGTATCAAAATGGGAATTCCGGCAGATGGGGTTTAAATCCATCCGCCGGCTGGTTACTTGCGCTTTATTGAAAAGAAGCTATTCGTTTAGAGTGTTAGAACGTCACTTTCATGGCCAACTGGATCGCTCGCGGCGTGTAGTTGGGGTTGGTGCGCACGATCTGGCCGAAGGCCGGGTTGGGCGCGTTGCCTTGGAGTGGAACCAGATTGGTCGTACTGTCCGAGTTCTGGTTGTTGGCGATAAAGTAGCTCGGCGTATTGGTGATGTTGAAGAACTCGGAGCGGAATTGCAGCTTGAAT
>DATGJZ010000137.1:0-47382 GCA_035294925.1 Candidatus Angelobacter sp.
AAACCGACGCCGTCCGCGTTCATCCAAAACAGGCGATAATTCCGCGTAACGCCGCCGAATGCCTGCCGCAGACATCACCATTCGCAAACGCTATCACATTGTAATTTTCAGTTGAAGTACTTATTTATGCACGCCGCCTTAGGTGAACAGTATTTGCGTTAGGCGTGAACAATTTTTGTGTTTATTGCAAAGAACAAATCCGTGGCCGCTTTCAGGGCAGGCATTTCGACTAGGCTGGAGACCCTTTCAGGATTCACTCGGAGGCAGGAACTCGCCCCTTGGCAAGCTCAGGGCCCGATGTAAACTAAAAAGGCATAATGAGGACAGAGTTCCTTCCCATGGCGTGGTGCTACCTCAAACGCGTTTCCTGGCTGTTGGCGATGATTTTTGCTTTGGGGCTGGCTGCAAACGCGCAGCAGAACCCCAAGCGGCTCATCCTGAAAGATGGTTCCTACCAGACGGCAACAAAATGGGAGATCAAGGGTGACCGGGTCCGCTATTTCAGCGCGGAACGTTATGGCTGGGAAGAGATTCCGAAAGATCTGGTGGACTGGCCGGCGACGGACAAATACAACCAGGAACACGAAAAACAGCGGACGATCAGCGCTGCAGAAGTGGTCCAGCAGGAGGAGGCTGACCGGCACAAGGAGGAAGCTGCAACTCCAACGGTGGCTCCCGGCCTGCGCTTGCCGGATGGCGGGGGCGTGTTCCTGATGGATCTTTTTGGCAGCGAGCCGCAACTGGTGGAGCTGGTGCAGAATGGCGGCGAGGTGAACAAGCAGAGAGGCAAGAACATTCTGCGGGCGGCGCTGAATCCGCTGGCGCTTTCTTCCAAACAGACAATCGAAATCAAAGGCGAACACGCGCGGGTGCAGGCGCACCAGTACGAGCCGGCCATTTACGTGAATGTAGAGAGCAGCGATAACGACTCTTCTGCACCGGTGAAGGACACGGGCGGGCAGCAGGACCGCTACCGGATCGTCCGCCTGGATCCCAAGAGAGACAGCCGCGTGGTTGGGAACCTCAGCATCGCGGTTTACGGGAAGGTCAGCCAGAAGGAGAATTGGATTCCCACCAGCAGCACCACGGTAGGCGACTGGGTGAAGGTGTCACCGTCCGAACCGCTGAAGCCGGGCGAGTATGCGCTGGTGGAGATGCTGGACAAGAAGCAGGTGAATATCTACGTCTGGGACTTTGGCGTGAATCCGGACGCTCCCAAGAACGCTAAGACATGGGCGCCCACACAGCCTGCGCAAGCGCCCACTGGGACGAATGAGAGCCCGGTCTTGAACAAACGGCCACCTAGATGAAGCAATCAGCATTCAGTCCGCGTGCAGTTTCGCAATCCTCCAAGAACTTTTTCCGGATGGAGACGAAAAGACCTCAAAAACCTTACCACTGATGACTGTGATTTGACTGATCTGCCGGCTAAATGCCGAGCGGTGATGGCTACTTAAGGTAATTATATACTTGACGTACCACGATGAATAGCCATACCATTCCTTGTACTCTTCCAAATAGTGTACATCTCCGTTACTGGAGATGGCCGGAAGAGGATGAGGGTGAAATCTTGGAATTCCGGCTGATCTACAGTGGGCCGCTGTCCTCACATCGTGGTGGTGGCCGTGGCGGAACTATTGTCAAGCAAAAACACGCCATACGGAAACAGTTTCATCGGCAACTGCGGGAATTGTGGCGCGACAACCACTGGCTGAAGCAATTCATGAGCAAAGCGAATGTCGCACAAGCAGGCGAAGAGCCTAAACTTGTTCCTGTCGCTGAAATTATGTCGAGCAATTACAAGCGATGCGATTTTCAGTTTCTTCCATTGGTATCAAAAGAATCGGGTATCGCTTGTGCTCTCGATATTATTTTGCTGCGGAGAGACGATCCGGGGAATTTGCTCATCCAAGGTGGAGATATAGACAATCGCATTAAAACCCTGTTCGATGCGCTGTCAATTCCTGCATACGATAATCAGGTCGAAGGGCTTGTTCCTGAAGCAGATGAAACCCCGTTCTTTTGCCTGTTGGAAGATGACCGTCTCATTACCGAAGTTAAAGTAACAGCCGATAAATTGTGGATTCCAATAGGGCACGATGAGCAGCTTGAAGACGTGCATTTGATCGTCTATGCCAAGACGAAAGTGCTGGATTCTCGTATAGCAAATCCAGTATTCATTTAGCTGCATTGTTTAGCGGCAAGCCTTCAATGGTTTGCTCACCCCTGAGCCGTCGCTCTGTGGTTTCGCACAGTTTGCCGAAGTGGTCTTCGTCTTCGGTTTCGCGGGATTGCAATTTGTTGTGAGCCAATCTGTTGACGCTTGCTCTATGCTGCTCGAAAATCTCTCGCTGTTGCTGGACATAATCGGCGTTCCAGACCCCCTCTTGCGCCAAGATCGTGAGGGACTCAAGAGCCACATCAATGCCGCGATTGAAACCGGCAAGCGCGTTGTAAATTTCGGCTTTCATGGTGACCTTTCGTTACGTCGTATAGGACGTACAGGTTTGTGATGATAAAGCCGATTCTGTATGCATGTCAAAGGACATTCGTGAGCGGTTTGGAGAACGGATACGGCAGATTCGGGATGAGAAGAAAATTACTCAGATGGAACTCTGTCACAGGATCGACATGGAGCAAAAAACCCTATCGGCCATTGAAAACGGCCATATGGAGCCATGCTTGAAGAACATAGGGCTGCTGGCCGATGGCCTTGGCGTTTCTCTCAGAAAAGTGTTTTGGGATTTGTGAGGATTTACGAATATGTCTTTAGATAAAGATGTTCTGCTCTTCCGCATTATTGAACGATCAGGACGCGAATACAAAATATTCACAAATGGAAAAACGGAAGGGTTTGAAGAGAACGCGATTACGATTAACCGCTTTCCAATACTACTGAGAATGGCTCAGCTTTCAGTGTCGGGTTCAGGTGGGAACAAAGATTTGGCAGCTCCGCTATCAACAAACGAGCCAACCTCAGACCTTTTGGGGCGTTCGCATTCAACACCGCCGTAACGTGCAACCAAGCCACCAGCAATTTGAGCAGCCACGGGAGAGAAAAATATTATTGCACCCGAAAAGTCATCATCTGAAATACTGTCATCGGTGGCCGTCAAATCATCTCCAATGGACCTAGCCTTCATGAATATGGCGGCGTATTGTGGCGAGCCATTGGCCAACAAAAGGACAGTGAATTCATCCTGAAGTGTCAGTGGTTTGCCAGCACTAACATCGGCAGGGGAAAATGTAACCTTGTACCACGGCATAAGCGAAAGATTGTACCAGGGAATCGGGCGCAGAGAGTACAATCATGGCATGAAGCCCGAACCGCACACGTCGCCAGAAAGTGACTCCCGGCCACACCCTGAAATGATTGAAGGGCCAGAGGCAGAAGCTAGATTCACGGATGCCTTGCGGACAATCCTGAGCGTTCCCAAGAGTGCTGTGCCGAATCCGTTCAGCAAGCCGAAGCGCAAAAGAAAAAAGCCAGCATCCCGCAAGGGTTAGCCGGTTATTGTCCGCTGACCACGAAAAATGTTGGTGGATACAGGAATTTAGTGTGCAACTGTCTGCCATCTTGCAACGTGAGCAGAAGTCGTTTATTGCTCAAATCTGGTAGCGGAGCAGAAGTCAAGCTTTGCACTGTACCTTCTCCGTTGAGTCTGCCCGGATACCCTATCTCATCGGTAATTTCGATTGAGTATCTGACCCTCAATCCAATTTCTTTGAATTCACCGATGCCTTGGAGCGTTATGTGTGTCATGCAGAATTTCACCTGTTTGAGTTGGGCTTGCACAAAATGCGGAGCGGAGATTCCATTTGACGTTATCCTAAACGCCGAAAACGATAACGAAGCCAGCAGGCTGTGTGAATCGTGTCGCGGCAATTGTAATCCGTCAAACGGGAGCGCGCTGGTTAATTCCCTTTCCGCTTCCCGCGAGTAGGACGTTTTAGAATGGCACTGCCGTGTGCGACACCTGATCCTTCCCGGTGAGATGCTTATAGGTGAGGCGCTTTCCGGTGATTTGCGAGAGAGCCATAACAAACCGCTGTCCATCATGAACGGGGTTGTCTTTGTTGCCGCGATTGTTGTAACGGAATTCCAATTCATCCAAGTAACGGAACAAGTGAAAAGGTTCCACGGAAACGTAAGTCCCATTGATGCCGCGCTTGAACAGGCACCAGAAGTTTTCGAGTCCGTTGGTATGCACTTTGCCGCGAACGTATTCGACCGCATGGTCAACAACCTGATGCGCGTATTCCGATTCCAAGCCCTCATAGGAGAGCAGGGCATCAGAGTACAGCGCGGAACCCGCTTGCACATTGGCTTTCACTTCGGCGTGAATGGTTTTCTTTTTGCGGTCTGCAATCACGGATGTTCTGACTTTGCTGTGAGTCCCTTTGTCCTTGTCGCCACGCTGAAGGATTCCCATGACTGCGGTTTTGTCAGTCGGGCCAGTTGCGGTAATACGGCGCTTGCGGGCGCTCATGTGCATGTTTCGCGCTTTGCCGCCGATGAAGGTTTCATCCGCTTCGCATTCACCAGAGAGCAGATTGAATCCGCCGTCCTTCAGGGCATAGCGCAAACGGTGAGCCATGAACCACGCGCTTTTCTGAGTGACTCCAAGATCGCGGGCAAGCTCACAGGAGCTAATCCCGTTCTTGCAGTTCACCACAAGCCACAAAGCAGGCAGCCACTTTTCCAGAGGCAGAGGAGAATCCTCAAGAATGGTTCCGGTTTTCAGGGAAAACTTGGGGCTTGGGTGTCCGCTGTAGCATTTCCAGACGCGATTCTTGGCAAGGTAAGTGACCTTCTCAGAGCCACAATGAGGACATTTCACCTTGCCATCGGGCCAGCGCAACAGCACCATGAGCGCCTTGCAGTTCTCAAAATCGCTGAAGTGTATGATTGCTTCGCGAAGTGTTTTTAGGCTTTCCATGCTTAAATCTTAGCCTAAAAATCGTGGTACGTCAAGTATATAATTACCCTACTTAAGGATTCCCTGCTGGGCTACGGCGATGTTGTCGCGGCTGGAGTTTTTGACCATGTACATCATTTCGTCGGCCTGCCGGATGATCTCGTGGGAGCTCTTGGCATCCTCGGGGTAAGTAGCCAGGCCCATGCTGCCGCGGATGTTCAGGTTCAGGTTTTCATCCACTAGGAATGGGGTCTTGCGCATCATCTCCTGGAGGCGCTTGGCGACGACCAGAGCGGAACTTTTCTCTGTCTGCGGCAGCAGGATGACAAATTCGTCTCCACCATAGCGGAAAGCGTAATCAATGAGGCGAAGCTGTGACTTGATCTTGAACCCGATCTCCTGCAGAAGCTTGCTGCCCACCAGGTGGCCGTAGGTATCGTTGACGAGCTTGAAGTGATCCAGGTCGAGGAAGATCACGCTGAATTCATAACCAAAGCGGGCAGAGCGATACACCTCGGCTTCCAGCGTTTTATAGAGGTGGCGGGCATTGTAGAGGCCGGTGCAGTCGTCCGTGATGGTAAGTTCCTGGATTTTCTCCACGGCGCGGGCATTGTCAACGGCAATAGCGGCGTAGTCGCAGAGAGCATGCAGGAAGAACATTTCCTGCTCGCCAAAGCTTTCCATGGAGCAGTTGATGAGCTGGATCACGCCCAGCACGCGGTGCTTGGACTGGAGCGGCACACAGATGATGGAGCGGGTCTTCCATTTGGTCATCTCATCAATGCGCTTGGCAAAGCGCGGGTCGTTATAGACGTCCGGAACAATGAGGGAGTCACCGTGCTTGGCCACCCATCCGGCAATGCCTTCCCCCACTTTGAGGCGCACGGTTTTCAGGGTTTCGGCGGCATCGCCCACGGCAATAGCGAAATAGAGCTCGTCTTTTTGTTCATCCACCATGAGGAGCGACCAGGTATCCGGCCGGAAAAATTCGGCCATTTTGTCCATGATGGTCTGGAGGATGGAATCGAGGTTTAGAGACGAGGTAAGGGCCTTCGCAACATCGTTAAAGATGGCGACTTCCTGCAAGTGCTTCTTGCGCTCGGGTACGGCAGCCTCGCTCATTTCGCGCACAAATTCCTTGGCCTCAAAGGGTGAAAAAGTCGGGCTTTGGCCGTATTATATGCCGTCGTTTTTCAAATCAGCAACCCATGAATTACGCCAGAAGCCTGAGAGTAATAGCCCTTACGTACCCAAGACATCAGGAGGCTCCAAAGTGCACTATTTATGAGTGCTTTTAGTTGACACTCTAGTGCGGGCGTCCCTATGATGACGGAACTGAATACCTTACAATTAAGCGTTGGGCCAAGGTGATGGGTGCGTTCGGGGACAACTTACGGCGTGAGAGGGAGATGCGAGGCATCACCCTGGCAGAGATGTCAGACTCCACCAAGATTTCCAAGCGTTGGCTCAAGGCACTGGAAGACGAAGAATTTGAAATTCTCCCTGGAGGCGTCTTCAACCGCGGATTTGTGCGTTCCTATGCCCGTTTTCTGGGCATTCATGAGGAACAGGCGGTGGCGGACTACGTGACGGCCAGCCATGAGCAGAAGCCGGCCGAAGACAAGTTCCCGCTGGAAATTCACAAGAAACCTGATTCTCCGCCACTGAATCCCAAGCGATCCATGGTTCCGGTGGCATTAGCCGTGGTGGCGCTGGTACTGGTTGTGGGCGGCTGGACGTTCTGGATCAAACACAAGGCCGCGGGAACCGTTGCAACCCCACAATCCGCTTCGGTTCCGGCAGCAAACCAGCCGGCATCTTCGAGCAAGGCGCCCTCATCCATTCCTGCCCGGCCTCCGGAGGCAGCCAAGTCTCAGGCGGTCCAAGCGTCTGAAAACACGGATAAGAGCGCAGATGAGGATGTTTCCAATGGCGGGCAAGAGAATTCAACGGGGCCACAGAACGCTTCAGACGGGACAGAGCTGAATGCCAAGGAGCCTTCCAGCGGGTTTAAGCGCGACCTGTCGGGATCTTTTAGTGTGGTCATCAAGGCCAAGGAGAATTCCTGGATCTCAATTGCCGCAGATGGCAGAACCCTGTGGGAAGGCACTCTCAACGCGAACAACCAGCGGTCTGTAACTGCGGACAAAGAGCTGGTGCTCAAAACCGGCAATGCCGCCGGAATTGATGTCAGCTATAACGGGAAGACGCTGGGCGCACTGGGCAAGGACAAAGAAGTACGCACACTGACCTTCAATACCGCCGGGCTACAGCAATAATCTTTGTAGCCATGCTGCTGTTTCCGTTAAAATCAAGGTAAGCCCATTCCACAGCAGGGGATTGCCATTCGGCTATGTTTCCTGCCCGGAGGGCGTTCCGCTATTGTCCTCGACTCGATGTCTCATGTAGGCTGCTGCAGTTGTCCCATAACGGCCCAAAGCGGTACTGGCTTTGATAAAGGAAGGTTTAGGAGGAGCTCAAATGGCTCAAAGAGAACGTTTTTTGTTTACGTCTGAATCGGTCACAGAAGGTCATCCGGACAAGATTGCAGATCAGATTTCTGACGCCATTTTAGACGCGTGTCTTGAACGAGACCCGTACAGCCGCGTGGCTTGCGAAACCCTTACCACGACTGGCCTGGTGGTGATCGCGGGCGAAATCACGACCGAAGCTTATGTGGATTTTCCCAATATCGTGCGCGGCACGGTAACCGCAGTCGGGTACACCGATGCGCTTTACGGGTTCGATTCCAATACCTGCGCGGTGGTCTCATCTATCCACTCGCAGTCTCCGGACATTGCCATGGGGGTGGACGTTGGCGGCGCAGGCGACCAGGGGATGATGTTCGGCTATGCCACGAACGAGAATGAAGAGTACATGCCCACGCCAATCGACCTGGCCCATAAATTGACCCGCCGCCTCTCTGAAGTCCGCAAAAATGGAATGCTTTCTTATCTCCGGCCCGATGGAAAATCCCAGGTAACCGTTGAATACGATTCCAACCATAAACCCATCCGGGTGGATGCCGTCGTCATTTCCACCCAGCACTCGGAAACTGTTGATAACAAAACCCTTCGTGCTGATATCCTGGAACACGTAATTCAGGCCACGATTCCCAGCCACTTGCTGGATGCCGATACGAAATACCACATCAATCCCACCGGGCGGTTTGTGGTGGGTGGCCCCATGGGCGATACCGGCTTGACTGGGCGTAAGATCATCGTGGATACCTACGGAGGAATGGGGCGTCACGGTGGTGGCGCATTCAGCGGCAAGGACCCGACCAAGGTTGACCGCTCAGCCTGCTATATGTGCCGCTACATTGCCAAGAACATTGTGGCCGCCGGCCTGGCGGAACGCTGCGAAGTGCAGCTTGCCTATGCCATCGGCGTGGCTGAGCCGGTGAGCGTGCTGGTAGACACCTTCGGCACGGGAAAGATTGCTGAAGACACGCTGGAAGACCTGGTGCGCGCAAATTTCCAGCTCACACCCAAGGGAATCATAGAATCCCTGAGATTGCGCCGCCCGATTTACAAGAAGACCGCCGCATACGGTCACTTTGGCCGCAACGATCCTGACTTTACGTGGGAGGCCACAGACAAAGCGGCCCAGTTGCGCGAGAAGGCCCTGGGAACATCCGATTCAAGGATGGGTGCAGGAGCGCATAAGTAGCCGGTGGGAAGCAAGTACTGAGCCGCGAAGACCGCAGAATTCACTCAAGGCGTTACGCGGGAGCGGTTTGGAGCGCAACGACGAGAATCACGAAGTGGCCCACAAGCCACGCCAACAGGAGAATATGTCAACATCCGTCATTACCCAAGTTTCATCTGATGTAAAGAACATTGAGCTTGCTGACATGGGCAAGCGGCGCATCGAGTGGGCGAACCAGTCCATGCCGGTGCTGCAAAGCATTCGCAAAGAGTTCATCAAGAACCAGCCGCTGAAGGGCATCCGCATCTCAGCGTGCCTGCACGTTACCACGGAAACCGCCAACCTGGGCATCACGTTACGGGATGGCGGCGCTGAGGTGGTGCTTTGCGCCTCCAACCCGCTCTCCACGCAGGATGATGTAGCCGCCTCGCTGGTGCGCGACTACAACATCTCCGTTCACGCCATCAAGGGCGAGGACAATGACACGTATTACAAACACATCCTTTCTGCCCTGGACCACAAACCGCACCTTACGATGGATGATGGCGCCGACCTGGTAAGCACGGCCCTGACCAAACGCCTGGATGTGGTGGACGGAATCATTGCCGGGACGGAAGAGACGACAACGGGAGTGATCCGGCTGCGCGCCATGTCGAGGGAAGGCGCTCTGCGGTACCCGATCATCGCGGTGAACGACGCTCTCACCAAGCACATGTTCGATAATCGCTATGGCACTGGGCAGTCCACAATGGACGGCATAATCCGCAGCACCAATTCCCTGATTGCCGGCTCGAAGTTTGTGATTGCCGGCTACGGCTGGTGCGGACGCGGGCTGGCGTCGCGCGCGCGTGGCATGGGCGCGGACGTGATCGTGACGGAGATTGATCCCGTCAAGGCCATCGAGGCAGTGATGGATGGTTATCGCGTGATGTCCATGGCGGAAGCCGCCAAAATCGGCGACTTCTTTGTGACCGTGACCGGCAACAAGAGCGTGATCGGCCGCGACCACTTCGACAACATGAAGAATGGCGCGGTGGTTGCCAACTCCGGCCACTTTAACGTGGAGATCGATATCCCTACGCTGGAGAAGATGGCTTCCTCCAAGCGCCAGACACGTGAATTCGTGGACGAGTATGCCCTGAAAGATGGCCGCAAGATCTATCTACTGGGTGAAGGCCGCTTGATCAATCTGGCCGCTGCTGAAGGGCATCCTGCCTCAGTGATGGACATGAGCTTTGCCAACCAGGCGCTCTCCTGCGAGTATCTGGTTAAGAACCACAAATCGCTGGAACCCAAGGTCTATCCCGTGCCCGAGGAGTTGGACAAGAAGATTGCCCGCCTCAAGCTGGAATCCATGGGTGTGAAGATCGACCGACTCACGCCGGAGCAGGAAGAGTATCTGGCTAGCTGGAGCGAAGGGACATAGCAATTAGGAAATAGCAATTGGCAGTTGGCAACGGCGGCGAAGGCCGCCGTTTTGCTTTGCGGGAGAGCCCATGGCTCTTTTCATTTCTTTGGTGCTCGCTGTTTCAAGAGATCTTCGATAATCTCTGCCGGATAGCGAAAGGTAGTGCGCTTCAGCCGATCAAAAGCCTGTCTGAGATCCACCAGACCTTGTTTGGCTGCCAAGTCCAGGACGCCAATCGTCCCGGTGACAGCCAGGCCTTTTCCACGCGCCGCTGCTGCTCCGTGACGCTCATCAATCAGCACCAGGTCAGCCCCTAGTGCTACTGCGAGAGTAATGGCTGCTTGTTCCCCCTCATCGAGCCGCTGGAGCTCAACGTCGCAAGTGTCGCTGGCTGTCGATCGGACTTCCAGCCAGGCTGGAGGTCTGGTGATCCACTCACGCACCGCCGACGGCGCTTCTATATCTGCCAGTTCGTTACGCACTACTGCGGGCATAAAAACTTTTTCAAACAGTTGGGGGAGAATGTCTACGTGCCCAATCAGTACGAGGTAGTTGATCGGGCTGGTGTCGGCAACGATCAGTCGCACCGCGCTTAGAACCCCAAGCGGCGCAGATCCTGCCGTTCTTGTTCGAGGTCGGCGAGCGTGTAGTCGAGCAAGATTCCGTGAGCTTTGAGAAATCCATCCAACGCTATGCGCGTGCGGAAGCCGAGCAGCCGCCGCAACTCTGCGCTGGTCAGGTGGCCGCTCTTATACTCTTCAATAGCTAGCGCTTCCAGAGCACGTCGAGACAAATCACCTCCCGCTGCGCTTAGCCGTTGAGCCAGATCGTCGGGAAGCTGGATGGTTAGGTCCATACGCTAACTTTAAGCAGATGGCGGACGGCGAGTCAACACCCAAGAAGAATTACAGAACCACAATTGAGATTCCCTGGTTCTTTCGTCCCAGGTCTGTGTCCTTCTTCCACTCCGGGAAGCGTTTAAGGAGTTCCCAGGTTTTTGCATCGGAGACGCGCCAGTCTTCTCCGGGTATGAACGCGCGGATTGCGCCGTCCTGGGCTGCCTGGCGCAGGTCTTTTTGCAGTTCTGTCCGCAGGGCGCCGCCTAGCCCGCTGGAGCCGTAACCATGGATGAGCTTTACGGCGGCGCAGCCCTCTTTGCGCGCCGATTGTAATTCGTACTGCATCCGCAGGCGGGCTTGTTCGACGGTGGGCATGCCGTCTTCCAGGTTTATAACTTTCATTCTGGCCGGACGCCGGGACATGCCGCCAGTGTACACGCGCCAATTTCCTGAAAATTCATTTATTCTTGAATGGCCATGAGTATGAAACAAATTGCTGAATGGGCGCTCGATACAGTAAAGCAGCGCGGGGCGCAGTATGCCGACGCACGGATTGTGGATGACCGCCAGCGCAGTCTGGCCACCAAGAACGGCAAAGTGGGCCATGCCAGCAGCGCTGAATCGCTGGGCATCGGCATTCGCGTGCTGGTGGACGGGGCCTGGGGATTTGCCTCTACGGACGATCTCTCCCGCGAGGCAGTGGACCGTACTGCAGCGGAGGCGGTGGAGATTGCCAGGGCTTCAGGCCGGGTGAAGGAACGGCCTATTCATCTGGCGGCTGAGCCGGCGGTGAAGCTCGAATGGGCCAGCCCCTGCAGAATTGACCCGTTCAGCACATCCGTGGAGCAGAACCTGGAACTGCTGATCAAGATTGACCACGAATTACTGGCGGTACAGGGCGTGACGCTGGCGGAAAGCAATTTGCAATTTGGCCGCTATGAGCAGTGGTTTTACAACACGGACGGCTCGGAGATCCACCAGACCCGGCACATCACGGGCGCCGGCTATGCGGCGCTTTCCTTTCATGGCACAGAGATCCAGAAACGTTCGTACCCGAACTCGTTTGGCGGACAACATCAGAACAAGGGCTACGAGCTGATCGACGAATTGAGGCTGCTGGAGAACGCCCGCCGCATTGGCGAGGAAGCCGTGGCGTTGCACAAGGCAGACCAGTGTCCGCAGGGAAAGATGACGTTGTTGCTTGGTTCCTCGCAACTGGGGCTGCAGATCCACGAATCGATCGGCCATCCGATCGAACTGGACAGGGTGCTGGGCATGGAGGCCAACTTTGCGGGGACCTCTTTCCTCACGCTGGACAAGCTGCGCCACCTTCAGTATGGCAGTGAGATTGTGAACGTAGTGGCCGACGCGACCGAGCAGCACGGTCCGGGGCTGGGAACGTTTGCCTACGATGATGAAGGCGTGCAGGCGCAATGCACACCCATCATCAGCCACGGTCTCTTTACCGGCTATATCTCTTCACGAGAGACGGCAGAAACGATCGGCGAGAAGCGCTCCAACGGCACCATGCGCGCGGAAGGCTGGAACCGCATTCCGCTGATTCGCATGACCAATATCAGCATCCTGCCGGGAGAGAGGCCGCTGACGTTCGAACAACTGCTGGCCGATACCGAGGATGGCATCCTTATGGAGACCAACCGCTCCTGGTCCATTGATGACAAGCGCTATAACTTTCAGTTTGGCTGCGAGATTGGCTGGGAGATCAAGCACGGCAAGCTGGGCCGGATGCTGAAGAATCCTTCTTATTCGGGAATCACGACGGAGTTCTGGAACTCCATGGACGCGATCTGCTCGCGAGATCAATGGACGCTTTGGGGCACTCCCAATTGCGGCAAGGGGCAGCCCATGCAAACAATGGGAACGGGCCACGGCGCGGCGCCCGCGAGATTTCGGAATATCAAGATCGGGACGGCTTATAAGGGGAACTGACGCTATTTTCAGTTCACTTCCTGTTTCGCTTTGTAGCCATCGCGGGAGACGATCTGGTATTTCACGTCTTTGCCCTTTTCATTTCTCATTTTCAAGGGCTGCCCGTCGTCACCCACCAGTTCAACTTTAATCTTGCGGAAAGAACCATCCTGGGCGCGGTTGGTGGGATGGTAGGAAATGCTGTACTGGTTGCGGATGGTTTGGCCGATGTCGCGGAAAGCATCGCCGAATGATGCCTGGAAGAGCGGGTGGTAGAACTTTCCGCCGGTCATCTTGGCGAAGGTTTGCATCTGGTTATCAGCCTGGGCGTAAGTGGTGGAACAACTGAAATCCGTGATCGGGCACAGATACCCCATGGCGCCCTGACTCTCGAGGTAGTTCCGGAGGGCCTGCCCGGTGCCAATCGAATAAATGACAATATCCTTGGAAGCCTGCACCTTCTTGAGAATCTGGTCCAGGGTCTTTTTGCTGAACGTATCGCGTCCGCTGGAAACCAGAATGATGTATTTGCGTCCCTCAACCGTTTCCAGCCGGTCCAGGGTGTCATACAGGGCGTCAAAAAGATTGGTTTCCTGGGACATGGCCATGCCCGGCTGGATCATGCTTACGCTGGACTGAATGGCGCGCTTGTCCTGGGTAAAATCCTGCACGATGTGGCCCTTCATGTCGTAGGTAATCAGGGCGATCCAATCCTCTTTCTTGAGAGTCTGGGCGAACAACCAGGAAGCCACCAGAGAATCGTAGGCGAAGCCGTAAAAAATATCATTGTTGGCAAATTCCACCAGCATGACCGCAGTGATGGGCGCCTGGGTCTGATTGAAGCTGGCGATGGTCTGGGGGACGTTATCCTCCAACACGCGGAAATTCTGCTGCTTCAGCCCGGGAACAAAGAGGCCGTCCTTGGTCACTACACCCACATCCAGGGTCACCAAAGGAACGTTTACGGATATGGAGAAGTTGGGCAAGCCTTCGACCGGCTTGGGCTTGGGCGCCTGATCCGCTTTTTTGGGCTCGTCAGCCTTTTTTCTGGGTACCGCGATTGGGCCTATGTCCCCTTCCGGCCCGCCCGCTTCTCCGGTGGCATTTTGATTTTGCTGTTGCTGATTTTGTTGCTGGTTCTGCTGCCCGTTCGCCGGTTGCTGAGAAGGCTGGCCTTGCTGGTTTTGAGCGAGGCACAGGGGGGCTATGCAAAGGGCCGCGATGGCCACCAAAAGACGGGGTTCGCAAATCCGGGGACGAGCGTTAGAAGATTTCATCGAGTTTCTCAGCAACATTTGGACCGCCCCTTTTCAAAGTTTCTCTTTAATAAGTAAAGTTTCTCTTTAATAAGTATAGATGCAGCCAAGGCAGCTTTCAGGGCATAAAAAAAACGCCCGGCTTCCCTGAGACCGCTGTTCTGCTCCCTTTTTTGCCCAGCTCCGCGAGCCTACTGCAAAAATCTTAGAAGGCAGTACGGAGGTGCTAAGCACATTTCTTGACTGCCTTTTCAGAGCTTCTCTATTAGTATAGAGACAACGAATCAATCGCAAACAGTGATTTTCTGGACCGGATGCGGTGATTCGCCAACGTCATTCGTCAATATGTAGATTGAATATGAAAAAAGCCGTCCTTGTTTTTTGCGCCATCGTCACTTGCCTGTGCAACGCCAACGCACAGAGCCGTTCTAACAACACGCAGACCTCCCAGAAGCAAAGCACTCCGACTCAGTTCCTGAGCGTGGCAGAGGTGCATGCGGGCATGAAGGGCGTGGCTTACACCGTTTTCGAGGGAACCAAACCCGAGAGCATGGGGGTCGAGGTCCTGGGCGTGCTGAAGAACCTGAACGGGCCCCGGAGCGACATGATTCTTGTGCGCCTCACCGGACCCAAGCCGGAATATACCGGTGTGGTGGCGGGAATGAGCGGCAGTCCGGTCTACATTGATGGAAAACTGGTGGGCGCAATTGCCTACAGAATTGGAACCTTCTCCAAAGAGCCCATTGCGGGCGTAACGCCTATAGCGGAGATGCTGGAAATCAACGAATTTGACAAGAGCTCCGGGACGCCATTGCCGGTTTCAAGCGCGAAACAGGACGGCGCGAGCAAAACCAGTTCACCGGGGTCTTCCGGCGCGGGCGAAATGCAGAACTACTCGCAGCTTCTTCAACCCATTGACGCTCCTTTTGTGTTCAACGGCTTTAGTGAAGCAGCCATCAAGGCTTTTGGCGATAAATTTGCCGCTGCAGGAATTGTTCCGGTGATGGGAGTGGGCGGAGCAAGCGATGAGAAACAGCCCGAACCAATAGAGCCCGGCTCTTCCGTGAGCGCGGTGCTGGTGCGTGGAGACATGGATGCCGCCGCCACATGCACCGTAACTTACATGGATAAGGACAAGCTCCTGGCCTGCGGCCATCCGCTGCTGCAATACGGCATGGTGGACATGCCGATGACGAAGTCGAATGTGGTGGCCACGCTTTCTTCGCCGCTCAATGCTTTCAAGATCATCAACACCACGGAGCCCATTGGCGCTTTTGTGCAGGACCGGCACACCGGCATTCTTGGCCGCTTCAACAAAGAGCCGCAGATGATTCCGGTGACGCTGAGCATCCACAGCGCGGCCGGCCCGCGCGAATATCATTACGAAGTCCTGAACAACGCCAAGATGACGCCGCTCATGATGATGGCTACGGTATTCAACGCCTTGCAGGGCATGAACCAGTACGGTGAGGAAACCACCTACCGGATGAACGGCCACATTCAGGTGACCGGCTATCCTGACGTGCGGGTGACCAATATGTTCTCTCCGGTCGAGAGCGTACCTACAGCCTTCGCCGTGGCGCTTGCCCTGGGAGACCACTTCGGACGGATCTACGATAATCCGTTCGAGACACCGAAGATTGGCGGGGTTACGCTGGAGTTTGACCTGGAGAAGGACCGGCACTCGGCCACGCTGGAGAGCGCGCGCACCGATATGACGGAAGCCCGTCCGGGCGACGAAATCACCATAGAGGCCGTGCTGCGGCCCTATCGCGGGGACCGCATTGTCCGGCAGATTCCGGTCCGCATACCAACCTCAGCGCCCAAGGGCACGCTGCGCATCCTGGTGAGCGATGCAGAGACCCTGGACCGCACACGCCGTCTGAGTCCCGCAGTAAGCCAGAAACTCGACCTGAATTCGACCATTGAACTGCTCAACAAAGAACACTTGAACGACCGTCTCTACGTCTCCCTGCTGGAGGCAAACCCGCAGGCCACGGTGGAAGATAAAGTCATGCCGGCCATGCCGCTTTCCGTAATGAACGTGATGGAGGGCATGCGCGCCACGCAACAGATGGTGGTGCTGGGCGAATCGGCCGTGAATGAATCATCTACTCCGGTGGGCTACGTGGTGAACGGCTCACAAGTAATCAGCCTTACCATCAAGTAGGGCGGCCTGTTAATCTAGATTAAGTGATGAAGAAAGTCTTTTTTTGCTTTTTTATCCTGGTTTCCGCCACCCTTGCCGTTGCCCAAGGCACTCGTCTGTGGAAAGAGTCCAGCTACGAGGAGTTTGAGCGGGGGACGGCCAAAGGCGTAGCCATCAGCAGCATTGGAAAGCTGGAACTTGCGCCCGCCTTCAAGGTGGTGTACACGAGCCCCTCCACCTTCATCTGGTCCATTGCGGCCGACAAAGATGGGACAGTTTATGCGGGAACAGGTGCTCCCGCACGCGTGTACCGGATTACTCCAGACGGCAAGGGCACCATCATCTTTGAGCCGAAAGAACTTCAGGTCCAGGCCATTGCCATTGGGAGCGATGGGGCGGTGTACGCCGCTACGTCGCCGGACGGCAAGGTTTACCGGCTCAATCGGAATAAGACCGGCGCAGCGAGCGCAGCCGAATTTTCGTCCGATGTCTTTTTCGATCCCAAGACAAAGTACATCTGGGACATGGAGTTAGATTCACAGGGCCGCCTGTACATCGCCACCGGCGATCGCGGCGAAATCTACCGGGTAGAGAAGAATGGACAAGGATCAGTCTTCTTCAAATCCGATGAGTCGCACATTCGCGTACTGGCGTTTGATCCTAAAGGAAATCTCATTGCGGGGTCTGATGGCAGCGGGTTGATCTACAGGATCACTCCCAGCGGTGAAGGTTTCGTGCTTTACAGCGCACCGAAGAAAGAGATCACGGCCCTGGCGGTAGACGCCTCGGGTAACATCTTCGCCTCGGGCGTAGGAGAGAAGCATCCGTCTCCACCAGGTGGGGTCATTCCTGCTCCTACCACTCCCTTGACTGCGCCGGCCGCGCCGGGGACTGCGCCTCTCCCTCCCAACGTCAACCTTGCAGGTTCAGATCTCTACCAGATTGCGCCGGACGGCTCTCCCAAGAAACTCTGGTCTTCTCATGAAGACATTGTCTATACGCTCGCCTTTGATGCCGCCGGACGCCTGATAGCCGGAACCGGGAACAAAGGGCGCGTCTATTCCATTTCGACTGACGGTGAATTTGTGGACCTGCTCAAGGGCAGCGCCAACCAGATCACGGCGTTCAGCAAGGCCCCTAACGGCGGCCTGTATTGCTCCAGCAGCAATTTAGGCAAGATTTTCCTGATGAGCAGCGCGCCGGCGTCGGAAGGAGTTTTTGAAAGCGACGTCCAGGACGCGCACATTTTTTCCCGCTGGGGGCGGGCTGAGGTTCGCGCGCACGGCAATTATGAGCTCTTTGCGCGGAGCGGAAATGTTGATAATCCTGACCGCAACTGGAGTCCGTGGACGCGAGTGGATGTGAACAAAGACTCGCGCCTGGACGTTCCCACGGCCCGTTTCGTCCAATGGCGGGCGATTCTGAAACCGGCCACGCCGCCCACACAGGTCGAGGAAGTTGGCATCAATTATCTTTCCAAGAACGTTGCGCCCGTGGTGGACGATGTTGCGGTGCAAGTGGGCGCGCGCTTCCCATCGCAGCCTCACCTTTCCAACTCGGAGAATATCAGCATCGGCTTTGGCCCGAATCCTCCCGCCCAGCCGCATTTCGAACCTGCCATCACGGCGGTGCGCGATCGTGATTCCATTGCCGTCCGCTGGGCCGCCCATGATGATAACGATGACGATCTCGATTATTCCATCTACTATCGAGGTGAGAACGAGCGTGATTGGAAGCTGCTCAAGTCCGGCATCAGCGATAAGGTGTACTCCTTTGAGTCCAATCTTCTGCCGGATGGCGGATATGTGCTGAAGGTTGTGGCCAGTGACGCGCCATCACATACCCCACAAGATGCGCTTACGGATGAAAAGGAGAGCACGCGTTTTGAGGTGGACAATACGCCTCCCAGAATCCAGAACCTGGCGGCCAAAATTGAAGGTCAGCAGCTTCATGTGACCTTTCTGGCCACAGATGATTTTTCCAGCATCAAGCGGGCCGAGTACTCCATTGATGCCGGTGATTGGCAATATGTGGAGCCGGTAGGGCAAATTTCAGACTCCAAGACCGAAAACTACGACTTTAACGCGCTGCTGACGGCGCCGACGCAGCTGCTTGATGACCAACCCGAGCAAAAACGCGGCCGCGGCGCTAAAAAGAGCGCTCCTCCGATAACAGAGCATGTGGTGGTGGTGAGGGTGTATGACCGTTACGACAATGAGGTAACGGCTAAGTACGTGGTGCGGTAGGCTTCGGTCAGTGACAATGGGCTCAAGCGGCAACTAAGCTAGGAATCGTCGTCAGAAGCAATTTGCTACGAACTCCCCAAGGAGCCGATTCATTGGCGAGGATTTTCGAAAGTACTTTAGCAATTGATTCCGTTGACCCTTGGCATGAATGCGGGATCCCACTGCCGCCGCCCAGGCGAGCCAGTCAGAGTGCCCAGTTCTGAGTTGTTCTTCGCGGAGATCTGGCAAGCCAAATCGCTTTTCGGGGATTTCAAGTATTTTTGCCTTGGTGATGTCAGTAGCGTTTTCATGCTCGTAGAGCCCTATTAAGAGATCCCCAACATCGGGCGTTTTGAGCAGATAGTCTTCAGCCATCTTGCCGAACCAGAAGAGCTGATACTCAGTTACTTTTACTTCGCTCTCGAGGTATTTTTTGATTGCTGCAGCAATCTCCACTTTGTCCTCAGCGTCGCTGCAGAAATAGTAAAGGCGCTTCGCCAATCCTGGAAATTCACTAATCAGAGTCGGGATGAATTCCATTACATCCGTGGAGTGATCTCGCATGAGCGTCAACACCAACTCGGCATCTTCCTCCTGAATTGTCTTGTGCCGCAGCAAGGAAACGAGATATTCCTTCTCGGCATCGCTAAGTTCCTCTAGGTCTGTATCATCATCGGAATTGCCGTCAGAATCTCCATACTCAGCGACAAGAGTTAGCTCTTCACGTCTCCTCTTGAGAAGCTGGACTTTCATTTCGTCGATGTTCGGTGGAAGATCAGCCTCCGGATCATGGCCTTCGAGTATCGTGGATTTCTCCTCATTGACAACTAAGCCACGATCACTCAAAAGCGACTGGACTATCAGGAAGTCAGATACCAGCGTGTTGGGCTCATCATCGAAGAGCCACATATCATCCATCAGCCTGATAGACTGTGCCGACCGAATACGACTCGAGTTCTCAAGAAACGTCAGGAAGGCCGAGCCAATCATCTTTGCGGGATAGATGCCCTGCGGAAGACAGTCAACAGACCGGCCAGCAGCCGTTTCCCTTAAGAACTTTCCGAAGACTTTCACATCATCTTCGTCCGCACCAACGTCTTCAAACCATCTAACGAGATCATGGTGGTAAATTCGATTAAAGTAAGCAGCAACGTCAAAGTAGCCGTAATGCTTATAGCTTGCCCGGTGCTTCGCTATGGCCTTTTTGAATTGTGAGTATGAGCTCAGGATTGGGATGGGTTCGCCCGTGACGATACGAAAGCCGTAGATCCTTCGGCTGTCAACCGGAGATTTCCTAAATAATCTGCGGTTCCTGTACACGAAGTCATAAAGAAAGAACTCTGCCACAGGATCAAGCTTCACCGTGGGACGCAGAAACCATCCGCGTTTACTTGCAAAGACACGGTGTTGATTTTGGAACCCGCCATCGCTTCCAAGGCGCTCATTTTGGATGAACTCAAGCACTTCAGCCGAATATTTTTCCACAAGAAGCCTGTTTGCATTCAAGGGAAACAAGGTCCCATCGTAGTCCCATAGGAAGAACTGTTTAGAGGTGGTAATCGTTCTCGTCACTTGCTTACGATACGGTGGCCCTCTCAGCGCGTCAAACGAAGGTTGAGCAGGCTGAGAGACGCAATCTCTCTGTATGTTTTCTCTGGTTGAGCTTCTTGCCGTGATTCGCGCCTGAATCTCCGGACTATTTACAATCCTGATTGTATGGCCAAAGATTGGAAAACCCGGCTGATCCACTCCGACGCGCAGGTTCCTGAAGGCTTTCAATCGCTCATTACCCCGGTTTATAGAGGCTCAACGGTACTGTTTGCTCACGGCGCCTCCGCCACTGACGAGTGGAACCAGCACGAGGTTGGATACACGTACGGCCTCTACGGAACGCCTACGACATTGGAGCTGGCAGCCAGGGTATGTGAGCTGGAGAAGGGTTTCCGGACGATTATTACTCCGGGAGGGCAGGCGGCGATATCGCTGATTCATCTTGCCTTGCTCAAGACCGGCGACCACGTCCTGCTGCCGGAAAACGTTTACGGTCCCAACCGCAAATTTGCCAATGATGTTCTACGACGATTTGGGGTGGACGTTGGCTACTATCCGCCATCTGCCGGCGCCGGAATCAGCTCTGTCCTCCAGGCGAACACCCGGCTGGTGTGGTGTGAAAGTCCTGGCTCGATCACCATGGAGGTACAGGATGTGCCGGCGATTGTCGAGCAAGCCCACCAGCACGGCGCACTGGTGGCGTTGGATAACACGTGGGCGAGCGGAATCTACTTTGACGCGTTCGCGCATCAGGTGGACGTCTCCCTGCAAGCGCTGACCAAATACATTGGCGGGCACAGCGATCTTCTTCTCGGTTCCGTCACTGCCGGCAATCCGGCCATCCACGAGCGGCTGGGCGAGACCCATCAAGGGTTGGGCTGCGCTGCCTCCCCTGACGATTGCAGCCTGGCGCTTCGCGGAATGAAGACCCTTGCCGTGCGGTTGAAGGCGGTGGAGCAATCCGCGCTCGAGGTGGCTCAATGGCTACAGCAACGACCGGAGATTGAACTGGTTTTGCACCCTGCGCTTCCCTCATGTCCCGGACACGAACTCTGGAAACGCGACTTCACTGGATCCAGTGGATTGTTTTCCTTTGTGTTCCATCCGAGGTTTACCAAAGAGCAGGTATTCCGGTTCGTGGACGCCCTGCAGTTGTTCAAAATTGGGTACAGCTGGGGCGGGGTGACCAGCCTTGTGATGGCGTACGATGTTCAATCGCCCAAGCGCCCAGCGTATGGTCACAGAATCGTGCGGCTTTACATCGGACTGGAATCGCCCGATGATTTGAAGGCGGACATCACTCAGGCGCTTGAATCCCTGAAATAGGGCACGAGACGGCGGAGCCGCCACAGAGGCGGGCGCTTATTGTTAACACTTCTGACTCTTTTACCGTCTATCATTCCGAAGGCCAGGTAGGTCCGGTTGTGACGACCTCCGCGTTTTGCCTCAACACCGGGAGAGAGAGTTGAAGTGTTCGCTGCAAGCCTGGAACCCCGTGCCGTGACGGGTCTCAACGCCGGCGACGCGTCTGATGACTCGCGGTTAGTCGAGGCCGCGCGTGGAGGCGATCGCGCCGCGTTTGGCCGACTGTACGACCGCTACGCGCGAATGGTGCATGGAATCCTGCTGGCGCGCGTTCCTCTCAGCGAAGTGGATGATCTGGTTCACGATGTGTTTTTGCTGGCGCTACCCAGGCTCCATAGCCTACGCGACATAAGCCGCTTTGGGCCCTGGCTGGCGGCCATTGCCCGCAACCGCGCCAACGACTTTCACCGGCAAAGCATGGACGAGGTGGAGTTGACGGATGACTTACCGGGAAACGAAGCCGGCGGGCACGCGGCGGGCAACCGGGAACAGGTCGAGGCGGCATGCATCCTCGCGGCGATCCGCAGCCTTCCGGAGACCTACAGCGAGACGCTCCTGCTGCGGCTGGTAGAAGGCATGACGGGGCCTGAGATTGCCGTCCGCACCGGACTGACACCCGGGTCAGTGCGCGTGAATTTGCACCGAGGCATGCAACAACTGCGCCAGAAGCTGGCCGAGCCCTCGCACGGGCAGCTCAAGAGGAATAATTCATGAAGGACGATTACTTGTGGGACGGTTCTGGCGAAGCAGATCCAGAGATTCAGAAGCTGGAAGCTGCACTGGGCAGGCTGCGCCACAATTGCCCCGCTCCGACGTTTCCTGAAATTGCCAAGGCGCAGCCGCGACCATCACGCCCTCGAATCTGGCAGATACGCCTGTTTCCAAGATTCGCCGCCGTGGCCGCCGCTACTCTGGCGATTGCCGCAATTGCGTTCATCTTCTACCGATACCGACCAAAGTCGAACGCGGGACCGGTCGCGGGATGGGAGGTGACGCGCGTGAGCGGATCGCCCCAGATTGGATCGAAGACGCTCCGGGCGGCGAATGCAACCGGCAAGCTTGGCCTGGGGCAAGTACTGGAAACCGATAGCCAATCGCAAGCCAGCATCAGAGTTGAAGAAATAGGGCGGATCGTAGTTGATCCGGGTACGCGCCTGCGCTTGCCGGACAGCAGTTCGGGTGTGAGGCGGCTCGCGCTGGATCGCGGCACCATCCACGCATCCATCTGGGCTCCTGCGGGTGAATTTGTCATAGACACACCGTCTGCCGTGGCGGTCGATCTGGGGTGCGCCTACACGCTGCACGTGGACGATTCCGGCAACGGCCTGTTGCGTACCACGCTGGGATGGGTGGGATTCAAACTCGCCGACCACGAGTCCTTTATCCCCGCCGGAGCAGCCTGCTCCACCAAACCGAAGACCGGGCCAGACACTCCCTACTTTGAAGATGCATCGCCAGACTTCCGTTCGGCCCTATCGAAATTCGACCTTGAAAGCAGTACACCTGAAGAAAGGGCGACTGCACTCCAGATTGTCCTCGCTCAATCCCGGAAGCGCGATGCGCTCACGCTCTGGCACCTGCTAACTCGTGTGGCCGAATCGGATCGCGGCCACGTCTATGATCGCCTGGCGCGGCTTGTTCCCGAGCCTGCGGGAGTGACGCGCAAAGGAATTCTGCGTCTTGATCAGAACATGCTCGATCTTTGGTGGAATGAGCTTGGGTTTGGCGATGTTTCCTTGTGGCGGCACTGGGAGCGCACGTGGAAGAGCGGTAATTAGTATTTAGTGTTTAGTTTTTAGCAAACCCTAAACCAAGAAAGTCAAAAGCCAAACCTCTCGGCGCGTACGGATTTCACAGGCCTAAACCGCGATAATTGCTGTCCTTGTGTTAACGCTCTTCTTCTTTTGCGCGTCTTGCTCTCTGAAAGGGAACACTAACGCAAAAGGAGACTAGCGAACATGAAACCACAGATCCGTTTTCCGCTGCGATTTTCCGCCTGTATTCTGTTGTTGTTTGTCTTGATTACGTCGGCGCTTGCCGGTCCCCCGCTTATCTGCCATCGCATTGAGATTGGGACGGCCAAGTCTTTGCCGTGGGCAGGCGACAGTTGGAATCTCTCAGGTAATGAGAGCTACGACACCAGAAATCTGGTACGTGACACGCTTGCCATTCTGGACTCAAACCCGCCTGTCCTGGTGCGGATGGAAACGTTGCGCCGGGCCACGCTCTACGTCCGGAAAGACCCGCAAGCCGCGAAAGAGCTGCTGACGCGACTTCACACCCGGGCAACGACGCAATCAACGGGCGCTCTGGCCCGGTTTGACTTCGGCTATCTGGCAGCCACGTACAACGAGTGGCTGGGCCTGGATAAGAACCTCAAGAATCCGGCTGCCGGCATCGACGGTTACAGCGTGATCAAGGAAGCGCTGACTCTGCGCGGCAATGATCCGGAGATGGAATTTGCCGCCGCGCTGATTACCCTGCGCGGGCCGGAAAAAGATCACCAGGAGCATGCGCAAAAGGCAATCGCAGGCGCGAAAGGAGATGCGCTGCTGGCGCAGAATCTCGCCAGCCGTTTCCTGGGCAATGAAAAACAGACTGTTGCCGAAATGCTTTCCAGAAATACCCCGTGGGGAGGTCCTGAGAAATGAACTTGCGAAACACAATCACTGCCAAGTCTGCGCTTCTGCTGTTTCTAGCCTGCCTGTTGGCAGGCGCTCATCACGCGGGAGCGCAGGCTCGGCCCGTGGATCCTGAACTCACCGTGCATGAATGGGGCACCTTCACGTCCATTGCGGGCAACGATGGCCAGGCCATTGAGTGGTCACCGCTGACCGGAGTCTGGCCATCCGCCGATCTGCCGGGCTTTATCGAACACTTCGGCTACCTGGGATTTAAGGTGGGACTGCGCGGCACCGTTCGCATGGAAACTCCGGTCCTGTACTTTTATTCTCCCCATGATCTGACGGTTTCGGTGCAAGTGTCCTTTGCCAAGGGTCTGATCACCGAGTGGTATCCCCACGCCAGCCTTCTCTCTCCAATAGGCGAGCTCTCAAGCCCGTATCTCTACGAGAAAAATGACGATGGAACCATCTTGTGGAACTCGGTCCATGTAGAGCCTGGTCTCACCTCGGACTTTCCCCGCGAAGCAACGGACAACAACTATTACGCAGCGCGGGAAACTTCGGCTGCGCCGGTACGCGTTGAAACCTCCAAAGGCGAGCAGCATGAGAAGTTTCTCTTTTATCGTGGCGTGTCGGCAGTCTCTGTGCCCATTTCAGCCAAGCTGACAGCCGGGAACAAATTACTGGTCGGGAACCTGGGCCAGCAGGACATTCCGAACGTCATTCTTTTTGAGCGCCGCGGAGAGAAGTTAGGCTATCGCATCAGCAACGGGCTGCAAAGCGAAGTCTTGTTGAAGCCGCCGGAGTTGACCGCTGACATCGGTTCCCTCTACAGCGATCTTGAGCAAATTCTGGTTGCGCGCGGTCTTTACCGCGACGAGGCGCACGCCATGGTGCACACATGGCGGAATTCCTGGTTTGAAGAGGGCAGCCGGCTGTTTTACATTGTCCCCGCCACACTCGTGGACACAATTCTGCCTCTCACCATCAGTCCCGCTCCGGCAAGAACCGTTCGCGTCTTTGTAGGACGGCTGGAGATTGTTAACCCGGCAACCGAAAAGGCGGTGGAAGCCGCTTTGGCCGCCCATGACGAAGTAACACTGGGAAAGTATGCCCGCTTCCTGAATCCAATTCTAGAGATCATGAGCAAGAAGTCTCCAGCCATGGCGCAACGGCTGAGTGAGCTGCTGTGCGAGCCGTGCGAGTAGACGTGGCGCAGAGTCATTGACCGTTGGGCACTGATAAGGGCATCCGCAGAGATCTCCGAAAGGAGATTGGCTGCGGCCCCGACCGCACTCACGCCTGTTTCCTCGCTGTTACAATCGGCTCATGGGCGAGAAGCTGCTGCTGGTTCCGTGGGCGATAGGCCTGGGTGACAGGAAGACAGGTCTGTGAGATTTGAACTCTTTGTTGCCGCGCGCTATCTGCGGGCCAAGCGCCGCCAGGCGGTGGTGAGCATCATCACCATTATTTCGGTGATCGGTGTGGCTGCAGGGGTGGCTTCGCTGATTATCGCGCTGGCCATCAACAACGGATTCCGCCAGGACCTTCAGGACCGCTTGCTTAGTTCCACTTCGCACGTGACCCTGCTGCGCACGATGGACGATGGCATCAGCAACTGGCGTCCCCTCATGAACCAGCTGGAGAAGCAACCGCATGTGATTGCCGCTGCCCCATCCATGTATGAGCAAGTGATGGTTTCCAGAGGACCGCGGGCCAGCGGGGCAGTGTTGAAGGCCGTGATTCCTGACGAAGAAAATAAAGTGAGCGACCTGCTGAAGACGGTGAAGATCGGCTCGGCCGCCAAGCTGAATCCGTCCAGCGGACCGGCGTGTTCTCCCGGCGATGAAGGCTGCCCCAACGAAACGCCGCCCATCATTCTGGGCAAAGACCTGGCTACGAATCTGGGATCAACCGTGGGCTCGGTGGTGATGGTGACCAGCCCGCAGGGCGAGCTGACCCCTTTCGGGATTGTTCCCAAGCTGGAACGCTTCAGGGTGGCGGGCATTTTTGATTCCGGCTTTTACGATTACGACAGCGCCTGGGGCCTGATCCGGCTGGCGGACGCGCAACGTCTTTTCGGGCTCGGAGACGTGATCTCAGTCATCCAATTCAGAATTGATGATATCGATAAAGCTCCGCAGGTTGCGCAAGAGCTGGAGCAAGCGGCGGGCAAAGGCTTCATGACCAAGAACTGGATGGAAGAAAACAAAGCGCTGTTTCACGCCTTGCGCCTGGAAAAAGTCGTGACATTTATCACCATTGGCCTAATCGTTTTTGTGGCCGCACTGAACATTCTGATTTCGCTGATCATGATGGTCATGGAGAAAACCAGGGACATCGCAGTGCTCATCTCCATGGGGGCGCGGCGGCGGCAGGTGCGCAGGATTTTTGTCCTGCAAGGGCTGCTGATCGGGGTGGTGGGAACGGTGGCGGGGCTCATTATTGGTTATGCAATTGCACTAACAGGAGCCAAATATCACCTGATTTCCCTCTCAGCGGAGGTGTACTCCATTGACTACGTTCCTTTTGCGCCTCGAGCCTGGGATGGCATCCTGGTGGGTCTGGTGGCAATGTTTGTCTCCTTTGTTGCAACTCTTTATCCCTCCTGGTCAGCGGCGCGGGTATTGCCAGCGGAGGCTTTACGATACGAATGACGCTAATGTGTTGTAACTAGAGGCCGATCAATATCTATGAAATTCAGAATTCCTGGCGTTAAGACAATCGGGTACCTTTCGTAATAAAAAAACACAGTACATGCGCCTTTTTTTGGGTTGTAATGGAGTGAGAGGATTGTACACAGCGGTAAACAATAGAGATTTCAGGCATTTGCACCGATGAGGTATTCACTTGCATCCAATTGAAGAGAGGCCTGAGATCCTACGAGTTGACGGACTCAAGAAAGTTTTCCGTTCCGGTCCATCGGACCTGGTGCTCTTTGAGGATTTGTCCTTTCAGGTAAGAAAGGGAGAGATGCTTGCCATTGTGGGCGAGTCTGGGGCGGGGAAGAGTAGTTTGCTGCATATCCTCGGGACTCTTGATTGGGCTTCGGCAGGTGACGTATACTGCGCCCAGACTCAAGTAGCGAAGCTGACAGACGACGCTGCGGCGGATTTCCGCAATCGTGAGATTGGTTTCGTCTGGCAATTTCACTATCTGTTGCCGGAATTCACGGCGCAGGAGAATGTTGCTATGCCACTTTTAATGCGTGGGACGGCGTACGAACCGGCGATGGAAAAAGCCGCTGGTTGGCTCGCCGAGGTCGGTTTAGAGAACCGCAGGCACCACCGCGCAGGAGAGCTTTCAGGGGGCGAGCAGCAGCGAGTAGCATTGGCCAGGGCGTTGATATCGGGACCAAGAATCCTGATGGCAGATGAGCCAACCGGCGACCTGGATAATCGAACTGCGGGACTGGTCTTTGATTTGATCCAGAGACTTCATCGCGAACACCGGCTTACCTCCCTCATCGTTACCCACAATGTTGACTTCGCGCGGCGTTGCGACCGCGTGTTGCGCCTGCATGGGGGCCGGGTCGAGGAGGTCTCACCCCAATCGCTGCCAGCTTGAAGCGGTCAAGGGTGAGGTGACTTTGGGTTGTTTGGTCTGCTACGTGCAGACAGTAAGATTGTTTCGGGGGCCTGTCCGGCTCGATCACGAGAGGCAGCCGAAACTTTGAAGCTTCTTCCTGGAAGGCCCGCTGTTCGGACCAGGAGAAGGGACGGATGTTCTTGGCAGAGGTGACTGGGGACATCTGGTGAGGGAACCATGTTCGAGCGGTATACAGAAAAAGCCAGGCGCGTAATATTCTTCGCACGCTACGAAGCCAGCCAGTTCGGCTCTCCTTATATTGAGACCGAACACTTGCTGCTGGGCTTGCTGCGTGAAGATAAGGCATTGACCAACCGGTTTTTGCGGTCCCATGCCTCGGTCGAGTCCATCCGCAAGCAAATTGAAGGGCATACTACGATCCGCGAGAAGGTTTCCACGTCAGTGGACCTTCCTCTCAGCAATGAGTGCAAGCGGGTGCTGGCCTATGCCGCTGAGGAAGCCGAGCGCCTGAGCCACAAGCATATTGGCACCGAGCACTTGCTGCTGGGATTGCTGCGCGAAGAAAAATGCTTTGCCGCCGAAATTCTGCATGAGCGTGGATTGCGCCTGAGCGCAATTCGTGAAGAACTGGCGCGCAGCACTCAGGAAAAAGCCCAGCCGCAGCGCGGCTCGTCACGCGAATCTTCCCTGCTTTCTGAATTTTCCCGTGACCTGACGCAGGCCGCTATGGACAGCCAGCTCGATCCGCTGGTCGGGCGTGAAGGCGAAGTTGAGCGCGTGGTGCAGATCCTGTGCCGCCGCACCAAGAACAATCCAGTGCTGATTGGCGAGCCCGGTGTGGGCAAGACAGCCATTGTCGAAGGTCTGGCGCAGCGCATTGCCGATGGAGACGTGCCCTCGTTCCTGGCCGACAAACGGATTCTTGCACTTGACCTGTCCCTGATCGTCGCCGGAACCAAGTACCGCGGACAGTTTGAAGAGCGCCTCAAGACCATCATGAAAGAACTGATGGAAAACCAGAACTGCATCATTTTTATCGATGAGCTGCATACGCTGGTTGGGGCCGGCTCGGCGGAAGGCTCGCTGGACGCCGCCAACATCCTGAAGCCTGCGCTTTCACGCGGGGAGATTCAGTGTATCGGCGCCACCACTCCGGGAGAGTATCGCAAATCCATCGAGAAAGACCGCTCGCTGGAACGGCGCTTCCAGGCCGTGAAGGTCCCACCCCCGAACGAAGAAGAGGCGGTGAAGATCATCTACGGCATCAAGGAGCGCTACGAGAAATTTCACGCGGTCAGCTACACGGATGAGGCCATCCAGTTCGCCGTGTATCACTCGAACCGCTATATTCCCGACCGTTTCCTGCCGGACAAAGCGATTGACCTGCTGGACGAGTCGGGGGCGCGGGTGAAGCTGCGCCAGACCTCCCTGCCGGACGAAATTACCGAGGTGCAGAAGAGGATCAAGTTCATTGTTCATCGCATGGAAAACGCCATTGCCAACCATGAATTTGAAAAGGCCCGTTTTTACTCCGATGAAGAGCGCAAAGAACGCGAGAACCTGCGCGGGCTACGCGAGAAATATCATCTGGATGAATCGGCCACCGGCGTGGTGAACCGCGAAGACATTGAAGAAGTGGTGAGCCGCTGGACGGGCGTGCCTGTCACTTCGATCAAGGAAGAAGAGACGCAAAAGCTGCTGCGGGTGGAAGAGGAGTTGCACAAGCGCATCATCTCGCAGGACAAAGCCATCAGTGCTTTAGCGCGCTCCATCCGGCGCTCGCGAGCCGGACTCAAGTCACCGCACCGGCCGATTGGATCCTTCCTGTTCCTGGGACCTACGGGAGTAGGCAAGACCGAGGTGGCGCGCACCCTGGCCCACTTCCTATTCGGCAGTGATAAGTCGCTGATTCGCTTTGATATGTCGGAATTCATGGAGAAGCACTCGGTGAGCAAGCTGATCGGCTCGCCTCCGGGATACGTGGGGTATGAAGAAGGCGGCCAGCTTACCGAGCGGGTGAAGAGATCGCCCTACTCGGTGGTTCTGCTGGATGAAATCGAGAAGGCGCATCCTGATGTGTTCAACATCCTGCTTCAGGTGCTGGAAGACGGCCAACTCACGGACGGCTTGGGCAACACGGTGGACTTCAAGAACTCCATCATCATCATGACTTCAAACATCGGCGCGCGTCACCTGATGAAGCGCAAGGGACTCGGCTTCCAGGTGGACAAGGAAGAAATGGTCTCGGAGAAAGTTGAAGAGATGGTGCGTCAGGAAGTGAAAAAGACCTTCAATCCTGAATTCCTGAACCGCCTGGATGAGGTCATTATCTTCAACGCCCTGACCGATGCCGACCTGATCCGTATTTTCGAACTGCTGGTAGGGCAGCTCAATACCAATCTGGCGCAGCGTCACATTACCATCACGGTGACGGACGAAGCCGCGCAGTGGGTGCTGGAGAAGACCCTGGTGGACCGCAGCTACGGAGCACGTCCGTTACGCCGCGCCTTGCAGCGCTACATTGAGGACCCACTCTCAGAAGCGCTCATCCAGGGTAGCATCACCACGCGTCCTGCCTTCATTGAGGTTTACCTGGACGGTGCGAAGCTGTTCTACCGCCAGGTTGGCGAAAACTCAGAGAAGACTGAGGGAGCGTTGCTTTCCAGCAATTAGTAATTGGCATTTAGCTCAAAAGCCGCCAGCGTAGCTGGCGGCTTTTGCTTTAGCAACCGGACCCTTGGCGCCTCCTTCCAAACCAATTTTGTTCAGATTGCGCTTGCGCGAAGCAGAAGCGCTATACAGCGCACGACTCTACGATGGCAGCGTGTATTTGGCGGGATATGCCGTGGAATTGGCATTGAAGGCGCGCATTTGGCGGCTCCTCGGTCTCAAGGATTATCCGCTCGAACTAGGGCAGGTGTTTAAGATTCATAATCTGGCGCACTTAACGGTACTGGCAGGACTGGCTGTCCAGATCGACGTGAGGAAGAACAAAGACCTCTTTGAGAACTGGTCAAAAGCCGTCAAATGGAATCCCGAGCAGCGGTACGATGCACCCGGCAAATATAATGCTCGTACGACAAAGGTGATTCTGGACAGTATTCGGGAAAAACCAAACGGAGTTTTGACATGGCTTTCAAAACGCTGGTAACAAACGGATTTGCACAGCAGCTTACGGAGTTGGTTCAAACAATGGAAGCCTCCAAAGGCCCGTTTACTCTCGCAATGCTGGTCCCATCAGAATGGGGTTTGGCCGACAAGTGGAACCTGGTAGTCAGCGCAAAGTGGATTGACAAGGAGGGCTTGGAGCCGGCCATTCCCACAATTACTTCATCGCTCCTGGACCATCTTTCAAAAATCAACGTTGGAAAAATCCAGCGCATTTCCCCCATGAGCACAAAAGATTCAATCGTGAATGACGTGATAGAAGAGGTGGACGTAACGCCCGGCACGGCTTACAGAGTTCAGTTGTTTGCGTTGAACATGAGGGGCATTGAGGAAGCAATCATATTGGCTGCGCGACGTCCCAGCGTTTCTCCGAATCGCCAGCCTCAACCAGTGCGAGCACGGCGCGGTTGAGAGGCTTTCAGGAAAAAGGGCGACCCGCCGCAAGACCGAGTCGCCGCATTGCCCGAAGGAACGAACAATTACTTTCGCGCGAGCTTCTTTTCCGTCCTGATACGTTTTCTCTCAAGCAGGTATGCGTCTTCCGCTTCCCAGGTGGTGAGTTTTATGGGTTGAGGATGCTCGCTTTACTTCTTCATGAAATGCTTCTCGAACAACTCCTCTGCTCGATCAGCGCCTTCCTCGGTCATGACCACCGACTTTGCCTTGCTGCGGGGATCAGAGATATATCCCTTCTGGTGCAGGCGATCCAGCGCATCCCAGTTATGCCCCTTCCATGCTCTTGAGCCTGGCCCGTCGTCGAACATCGTCAGATAGAGCAATGCCAGAACCATTTCATCCACTTTGTCTTTGTCGTAGTCCAAGATCGGCCTCCTGGAGCTGTCCAAACGACGATGGTAACACCTGCCGGAAGTTCCACAAAAAATGGCTCAAGGGTACCTTCCAGCTTGGCCGACAGTAGACCACGCCTCTGTCGTTTACGTGAAACTCCCAGCAACGGCATGGTGAGGCAAACATTTTAGGGATCCTTCACTCCGCGCTTGAGAGCATTTCGACGAGTAACAGTTTCTTCAAGGCGCTCCGTTCAGGATGACAGGGTGTAAGGGGTGATGTAGAAACGAAAAGCAAATGCGGGATAAGAACTTCCAGCAGCGCAGATCGGGGGACAAGCCGCACAGGTCAAGACATAGCGACCCGACCCCGCGCGGTACCAGAATTCTCGTTGTTTTCATCGCTTTCCAAAAGACGGATCGCCCTGGCGGTTGTTCTGGGCGGTTTTGCCGAGTCGCTTCTGATCGCGGTATCGCAGGACGTGACGGTTTCAAGCACGCGCAGAGCGGGACGTTTTGTCCCGCTCTCTGGGGGTAGGTCGGCCTACTTGTGCGCGTGGACCCCATTAAATACGGCATTGAACAAACTGCCGTCGGGGAGTTCGTCCGGCTCTTCGAAGATGAAGGCGCCGCGGAGGTGCTTGTCGTTGGCAAATTCGGTCTTGACGGCGATGGACCTGGCATCTTCGTAGGTCCACCAATTGAGGCCATCGAAGGCGTACGGCGTTTGTGCTTTCGGCTCGTGGAAGAGTTGTGAAAACGGCAGGACGTTTAGATCGATAAATGTATGGGTCTCCGTGGCCGCTACTCCTGCGAGCGCCGGATCCAACTGGATGGCCACCGTGCCGGCATAGTTGGGAGGGTTGCCCGACGAGAGATGGTTTGGATTCACAGCCGCCACGAATTGGCCGTTCTGACCTGGAGCGGAGGTCCCGGTGATGGCCCAGCCATAAGAATAGAAGGGGACGCCCATAAGAATCTTGTCTGCGGGGACGCCTGCCTTCAGGTAGCTATCAACGGTAAAGGTGATGTTGAAAATCGGGTTGGCGTCAAACTGGGTTTGCACCAGCGGTGACACGAAGCCGGTAAAGGGATTGAAGGGGCCGTTGTAATCGAAGGTTTCCAGGTTGATGAAGTCGAGTTGTTCAGCGGCCGCGGGCAGATTAATCAGGGAGAAGTTCTGCTGGCCGGCGGGCAGAGCCGCAGTGAGGATATGTCCCGCCCCGAGCGAATCGAGTTGCCTACGAAACTCGTGGAGCAGGGCAACAAAATTGGCCCGGTCCTGGGGCTGCGTGGGAAACTCCCAGTCAATATCGAAACCATCGAAGATGCCCGGGACCGGCCCAATGGGCGGAGTGATCAGAGGTTGCTCGAAGAATCCGGTGTCAAAGATCGGGGCCAGGCCGGTGGTATTGCTGAAATTGCCGTTGATGTAAGAGTTGATGCAGTCGGCCACAAAAGCCTGGCGGCTGGCCGGGGTGGCTGCGGCTTTTTCAAACCCATTCACGCCCGCGGAAAACCCTCCAATGGAGGCCAGCACTTTCAGGTGCGGAAACAGTTTCTTGAGCTCCTGCAACTGGTGGACCTGCCCGCGAAGCGCGCCCGGGGCGAAGGAGTCGACTGAGCCATCCACGCTGCGGGTTTGATCGAAGAAGAACTGATAGTCGGCGAACTCGTCAAAGGCCGCGCAATGCGGATTGCCGTTTGCGTCTGCCCGTATGTCCACAAAGGCATGGATGAGAAGGTCGAGTTTGCCGGCAACGCCGTTATCCACCAGCCGCCGGGGGAAGATGCCGCTGAATACGTGAAAATTCTGGAAATAAGAGGCAACGACCTTGCGGTCGTCGCGGTCATGGTCCTGGGCCAGCGATGGAAGGCCGTAAGTGGCCAACGCCAGAAGGCCGGCCAACACAACAAAAGAGAATGGCCGTGAAGGAAGAGGCAGGCTCTTGCTCATGGGGGAAATCCTTTCGGTGGGGCTTGCATAAAAGCAATGCAGCCCGGCCATTGTATACTTGATTTGTCAATATTAAAACGATTTATTGCTATTTAATGATGTAAAGTACTGCTGGGCCAGAGGACGCGGCCGTGAGCATCCTGGCCAGGTAAGCGATCCTTGAGATTTATGGCCTCGGCCAGGCGGGGGCGTCTTTAGCTTTTTACCTTCTTTAGCTTTTACCTTCTTGATGACCCGCTTCTTTTTCGCCATTCGCCCCGTTACAATTCCGTTCAGCCCCTTTCACGCGGCGCCACAAGCTCAGGGCGAATTTGCTAACAAAGCGGGTATTGGCGCGTCTAAGGGATGTTTCGGCTCAGACCCCCGTATAACTTTCAACCTCAAAGGAGTTGACGAGTGACTCTGCTTCGCAGCATGGTGGCATCTCTCTTTTGTTTTTCTCTGTGCATGTTCGCGCAAACGGCGGATGAGCTGGTGGCCAAGAACATCCAGGCCAAGGGCGGATTGGAAAAAATCAAGGCCATCAAAAGCCTGCGCATGACCGGATTGTTTGACTCGGGCGGGTTCAGGGCAGACGTGGGGCAGGAACGCAAGCGCCCAGACCAGCTGCGGCAGACGTTCAGCGTGCAGGGAATGGCCCAGGTGCAGGCTTACGACGGCTCTACCGGATGGCAGATCAACCCCTTCCAGGGCCGCAAAGATCCTGAACTGATAGGAGACGATCAATTGCGCAGCGTAGTGGAAGACGCCGACTTTGATGGCCCTCTGGTGGATTACCAGGCCAAGGGAAACAAAGTGGAGTATCTGGGGCACGACCAGGTTGATGGCGACGATGTTTACAAGCTCAAGGTCACGCTGAAAAACGGCGACATCTTTTACTACTCGCTGGATCCGGACACATACATAGAAATTCAGATCGAAAAGCAGCGCTTTGTTCGCGGCGCGGTACGGGAGTCCGTCACGCTCCTGGGGTCATACAAACCAGTGAACGGCGTGATGTTTCCTTTTTCTATCGTAAGCGGCCCCAAGAACAATCCGGAGGACGGCGGCAAGGTCGCGATTCAGAAGATTGAGGCCAATGTTGCTGTTGACGACAGAGACTTCAAGATGCCGAGTGCTGCACCGGCGCCGAAGGGCGAATCGAAATAGGGCATCCGAGCACTTTCGCGGACGGACATTAAGAGGATGACATTCATGAGGATTTCCCGCTCTCGCAGGCCTATGCCTAAGATGCAATGGCTGCCTGTTCACGCTTTGTTGCTGCTGATTGCGTTTCTTTCAACTCTCTCCGCCCAGGAACCGCGACCGGTCCGATATGATTCCGGGACCATCTCCGGACTGCCTGCCCGTAACATCGGCTCGGCGACCATGAGCGGACGGATTGCCGCGATTGATGCCGTGGATGAAGGCGGCAAGGTCACAGTTTTTGCGGGTGCGGCCAGCGGCGGCGTCTGGAAGTCCATCAACGGCGCTACCAGCTTCAGGCCCGTCTTTGACAAACAGGATGTGCAATCGATCGGCGCTGTAACCATCGATCCCTCAAACCACAAGATCGTTTGGGTTGGGACGGGAGAAAGCTGGGCCAGAAACAGCGTCTCAGTGGGCGATGGCATTTACAAATCGACTGACGGGGGAGATAACTGGACGCCGATGGGCCTGAAGGATTCCGAGCACATCGCGCGCATCCTGGTTGACCCCAGTGACGGAAACACAGTTTACGCCTGCGCCACCGGCCACCTATGGGATGACAACGATGAGCGCGGCGTGTTCAAAACCTCTGACGGCGGCAAGACGTGGCGCAAAGTGCTCGCGGGAACGAATGGGTCCACGGGATGCGGGATGCTCGCCATGTCTTCGCAGGAGCCCAAGACGGTCTATGCTTCCATGTGGGATTTCCGGCGGCAAGGCTGGACTTTCCGCTCCGGCGGTCCGGGTGGCGGCCTGTTCAAGTCCACGGACGGCGGCGAGCACTGGACTGAGCTGACCACCAGCAACAGCCAGGGACTGCCGGCAAAGCCCTATGGCCGCATCGCCCTGGCAGTGGCGCCTTCCAAGCCCAATGTGGTCTATGCCGTGATCGAATGCAAGCAGAGCGCTCTTTATCGCTCCAACGATGCCGGCAAGACCTGGGCCAAAGAGGATGCCAGCCAATACATGATCTGGCGTCCTTTTTATTTCGCCAACATCATCGTTGACCCCAAGGATGAGAACAAAGTCTTCAAAGTGGATGGACCGCTGTTGCTCAGCGTGGACGGAGGGCACAGCTTCAGCCCCACGGCCAATGCCCACGGCGACTTCCATACGGTCTGGATTAATTCCGCCAACACCAACCTGGTCTATTCCGGTGATGATGGCGGCATGTGGACGAGCATTGATGGCGGGGCGCGCTGGATCCACCAGATGAACCTTCCGGTCTCGCAGTTCTACCACGTCAGCGTGGATGACCACGACCCGTATCGCGTCTACGGCGGCCTGCAGGACAACAGCACCTGGGTCGCGGAGTCTTCTTATCCCGGTGGAATCAGCAACTCGCGCTGGGAGAACCTTTACGGTGGTGATGGCTTCTGGGCCTTCCCCGACCCCGCTGATCCGGCTTATATCTACGCTGAAGCGCAGGGCGGTGAAATCGGCCGCGTCAATCGTTACACGCTGGAGAGCCGCAACATCAAGCCGCAGCCGCTATACAAAGAGAAAAGGCTGCGCTACAACTGGAACACTCCCATCCACATGAGTCCCAATGAAAAAGGGACCATTTACATTGGAGCGCAGGTTCTTTTCCGCTCCCGCGATCATGGTCAATCCTGGGAGCGCATTTCTCCCGATCTCACCACCAATGATCCTGAAAAACAAAGGCAAGAGGAATCCGGCGGCATTACAGTTGATAACTCCTCGGCTGAGATGCATACCTCGATTTACTCCATCAGCGAGTCCCCGAAGAACGGCCAGATCATCTGGGTGGGAACAGACGACGGCAACCTGCAGATCACTCGCGACGGCGGCAAGAAGTGGGAGAATGTAATCAGCAACGTTCCAGGACTGCCGAAAAACTCGTGGGTTTCCACCGTGAAAGCGGGCCTGTTCGATGAAGGCACGGCATACGCCACGTTTGATCGCCACACGTTCGGCGATCTGAAGCCTTACGTCTACAAGACCACGGACTATGGCGCCACATGGACCGCACTGCCGGCACAGGAAAGCGGCGCGCGCGGCTACGCTCACGTAATCACGGAAGATACGGTCGATCCGAATCTGCTGTTCCTGGGCACAGAGTTTGGATTATGGATCTCGATTGACGGCGGCAAGCAGTGGGCGCAATACAGAGGCAGCAACTTCCCCGCGGTTGCGGTGCGGGACATTGTGGTGCATCCGCGTGAATCTGACCTGGTGCTGGCCACGCATGGGCGGGGCATTTGGATCATTGATGATATTTCGCCGTTGCGCGCGCTTGCGCCGGAGCTGATGGCCAAGGATGCGGTGCTCCTGCCCTCGAAGGCAGTACAGTATCTCAACGCGGGCGGCGGCTGGGCGGAAGGCGACGCTACTTTCTTCGGACGCGGCCGCAGCGATGACGCTTTCATCACCTATTACCAGAGGGGGCGCCATATCTTTGGCGACCTGAAAATTGAGATCTTCGATGCCAACGGCAAGCTGGTGGATACCGTTGCCGGAACGAAGCACCGGGGGCTGAATCGCGCATCGTGGTCTATGCGGCTCAAGCCTCCGCTGGTGCCCCCGGCCGCCACTGCGGCCTTTGAAGCCGCTACGGGCCCCCGGGTCCTTCCCGGAACCTACACGGTCAAGATGACCAAGGGGGACCAGGTCTACACCGGCAAGGTCGAGGTTGTTCTGGATCCCAGGGCCACGTTCAGCGTGGAAGACCGCAAGGCCCAGTACGACCTCCTGCTGAAACTTGAGGGGATGCTGGGGCACATGAGCTATGCGGTGGCATCCATCACCAGCGTGCGCGACTCTGCTCAGGAACACGCGGCCAAACTGCCGCAGGATGACCCGCTGAGGAAGAGCCTGCAGCAATTGGCGGATCAATCCGATGAGCTGCGCTCCAGGATCGTTACCACCAAAGAAGGCGGCGCCGTGACTGGAGAAATACGCATCCGCGAATACACCACCGAGGTCTATGGCGATGTAAACGCGTATGAAGGCAGGCCAACCAATGAAGAGGCAGCCCGGACGGATGCTCTTGGCCGCGAACTTGAAGATGTGATCAAGGATTTTGACCAGCTCACGTCTAGCCAGCTTCCGCGCATCAACACCGGCCTCAAGAAAAAGAAGTTGGAACCGATTCAGCCCCTGAGTCAACAGCAGTGGGACAAGATGCATGCGGAGGGAGGCGGACAGGCTTCCGGCGCGCTGCGGATGCGAGCAGGGGAAAGGGACTAAAACCCCGAACCCAAAATGCCAACTCGCATGTTGTTCCTTCCGAGGCCTGCCAGCTTAGCGATTGATCAATTTCTGCAGGTGCTCCGGGTACCTCTCCCCCTGTACCGGAATCTTCGCAGTGGCGCTGTCGATTTGGCGGAGATCGTCGGGTGTTAGCTCGATGACAGCGGCGCCGATGTTTTCTTCCAGCCGGTGCAACTTGGTTGTGCCGGGGATGGGAACCATCCAGGGCTTCTGGGCAAGAATCCAGGCGAGCGCAATCTGCGCGGGTGTCGCCTTCTTGCGTTCGGCGATCTTGCCAAGCAAATCCACCAATACCTGATTCGCTCTGCGGTTCTCCGGCGTGAAGCGCGGGACGATGTTGCGGAAATCGGTCTTATCGAACTTGGTTTCCTCATTGATGTGTCCCGTGAGGAACCCTTTTCCTAAGGGGCTAAAGGGAACGAATCCGATCCCGAGTTCCTCGAGCGCGGGTAAGATTTCTTTCTCAGGCTCTCTCCACCAGAGCGAATACTCACTCTGAAGTGCCGTGACGGGCTGGACTGCGTGTGCGCGGCGGATGGTTTGCACGCCTGCTTCAGAAAGGCCGAAGTGCTTCACCTTACCCTGCTGAATGAGATCCTTCACGGCTCCGGCGACGTCTTCGATGGGCACGTTTGAGTCAACACGGTGCTGGTAGAACAGATCGATGACATCGGTCTTGAGCCGCTTCAGGGAGGCCGCGGCGACTTCCCTGATGTGCTCTGGCCTGCTATCCAGGGCACTCCAACCTGGTCCGCCACCAGGATTGGGCGCAAAGCCGAATTTTGTCGCTATTACCACCTGATTGCGGACAGGAGCAAGCGCTTCACCCACGAGTTCTTCGTTCGTGAACGGACCGTACACTTCAGCGGTATCGAAAAATGTGACACCACGTTCGACCGCTGACCGGATCAGCGAAATCATTTCTTTTTTGTCCGCGGCCGGGCCCAAACCAAAGCTCATTCCCATGCAGCCGAGTCCGATGGCCGATATTTCCAGATTGCTCTTTCCAAGTTTGCGTTTTTGCATGACCTCTCCTTGTCAGGTGTCTATTGAGATGCTTGCCAAATGATGGAAGTGCGCCCGCGCACGGCGAGTGGTATGGACATGGTGACCCGCAACGACTTGGCGTTCATTCGAGATACTCTACGGATGCCAAGTACTGTTCGAGCTGATTATTTATAGAGCGTCATCAGCGTAGCAGATCCGGAATGCTCCGCGATGACTGTTTGCAGATCATTGGCAAAGATGACTGCAGCCGGACGCCTTGCTTGAAGAGCACTCTGTTATTCCAAGTTCACTGGCAGTTCTCGAACCCACCTGGTGCACCACGACGAGCTTTTTTGCCTTGCCTTCTTTGAACACCTGTTGCAATTCATTTACCGTGGTGTGGAAGCACCGTCATGTAGTTACCGCTAAAGTGTGGTCTGTGTGCAGGTGGGAGAGGAATGCCGCGGTCGGCGGGCCGATATTGACGTTGGCCGCAGCGGCCTGCCGCATCAAGCCGACGCCAATATCGAAGAGATACGTGTTGCCTCCCGCCTGGACCACAAAAGAGGGCCCCTGCCGTTTCGGATTTGGACGCGGCACTCCGGCGCCCAGGAACACGATGCTGCCCGGCACCGCTCCTATCAGGCAAATCGCGACTGCCTGGAGAAACGATTCATGCTGCCTCTTACACTGATGGATGCTCCAGAATCTCGGCCAAAGCACGCAGCCGTGCGGAATCTGCCTGGCTTTTCGCCGTGCCTGCATCCTTTGCCAGTGACGGCGCGATGCGCTTCAACTTGGCCAGCGCAGCCTTGCTCATGTGCGAAGTCTCCGCGTTTTGAATTGCCTCTTGCAGAGCTGCGATTCTGTCTGCCGACAGGACTTGCGACCGGGACAGTTGGTCCACATACGCCTTGGCGACGACCAATTTTGCCGGCCACTCGATCTTTTGCTGGTTCTGCACATTCAGCTCACCCACTCGAACGGTCTTTGCCGCGTCGATTTCGTTCTGGGTCAAGAACTGAGTCGGCGTGAGTTCAAACACGTCCATGCCGCGCGCAATCTCCGAGCCGTAAATGTAGCCGTTGTACCAATACGCCGACCACTCGCCGCCCAGCACCAGCACCTTGGGATCAATCGGCCCGCGGTCAAAGTAGGCAATTTCAAACGGATGAGCTGCGTCGGTAAAGTCCATGATGGAGACGCCGCCCTGGTACCAGGCCTGGACTTCGATATCGCGGCCAGGAACGGGAATCAGCGAGCCGTTGTGCGCCACGCAGTTCTCTGTGTCACCCTGCGCCGCCGGCATCTTGTAATAGCTGTTGAAAGTGAGTTTGTCGTCGTTCAGAGCGAAGATCGCGTCGGCGCCCCACTTGTTCGGGTCGTTCGGACGGCACCGCGCCCCCAAGCCGCCACCCCACTCGTCAGTAAACACGACCTTGGTTCCATCATTCGAGAACGAAGCCGAATGCCAGTACGAATAGTTCGGATCGTTCACCGCGTCCACACGCTTGGGATGAACAGGGTCCTTGATGTCGAGCAGAATTCCATTTCCGGAGCATGCTCCGGCCGCCAACCCGATCGCCGAATACACAGTGATATCGTGGCATTGGTCCGTATCGGACGGCTTCTCCGAGCCCTTCCTGCCATGAGTGCCACCGTTATTCAGGCCGTTCATCGCCCCTGTCCGGGCGTCGATAAATACCCGAGGGCTGGATACCACTTTCGCGTCCTGCGGCGCAGCCACCGGAACCTTGATTACTTCGATACGAAACAGCGCTGTATTAGGGTCTTTGTCGGGCTTTTCACCGGAGCATCCGGGCAGTTCTTCCGCCTGGCGTACAAACGACGTGCCCGACACGTATATATAAACATTGTCTTTGTCGTTGGGATCGATCACCAGGGTATGGGTGTGTGAGCCGCGGCAGGTCTGCACAGCCGCGACTTGCCGGGGATTCCTGATGTCAGAAATGTCGAAGATTCTCACGCCGCGGAAACGGTCCTTTTGCGCTGCGGGCAAGCGACGTCTTCTTTCTTTTTCAGCGCCCGCGGGCGGAGGAGGCTCCGGCGGAAAGCCCTGGGTGCCGCAATCCAGGCGTCCATTGGGCGCCTCCACGGACATGAACAGGAGGTTCTTATACACGGACACATCACCTTGCCCGCCGGGGCACACCAGCGAGGTCAGCAAGGTGGCATTCGCCGGATGGGAAATGTCATAGATATTCACGCCATAAAAATTTCCCTGAAACAGATGGATACCCTGGAAGGCGAAATCAGAGTTCGCGAAGGCAAGCTGCGCGCGCAGCAACTGCATGGGCTTCGGCATCTTCGATGTATTACTCATGCCGAGCTGGCCCAGAGTCTTCTGCACTTTGGGATCATCGGGATCACCGGACCCAAGTTGAAATGCGTCAGGCTTTTTGACCAGCACAAGGTGCTTCAACCCCATGGATGCTTCGCCCGCATCATAGAGGCCCGGGGCCAGCCTGGCGCGCGGATCGTTTACATCTGCCCCCGTCATGCCCGGTGGCAGCGCAGGAGCGGGCTCCGGAGCAAACGGATCCCGTTCTTCCTCCGCCGCGGGTTCCTGAGCGGCCGGTTGGGGTGCAGGCGCCTGTGCCTGCAGCCGGCCCGTACCAAAAAATAAAGTCATCGCGGCGATTGTCACGCGAAAAGCAATATTGGGCACTCGGTTCATTGTTTCTCCTCTGGAATTTTTTTCTCCAACATCGTCTGCATAATCCTGATCTCGGCCCGTTGAGTATTGTCCGCGTCGGTGGCGAAGTCGAACAGTTCGGCATCCTGCCCCGCGCCTGCGGTGTCAAACAAATCCTTCACCATGGCCAAAGCGCCATTGTGGTGCTGAATCATCCCTGTCAAAAACAAATGGTCGAAGTCTGCGCCCTTCGCCTTTCGCAGCGCCTCCATCTGTTCCGGTGTAAGCATACCGGGCATAAGGGCCATCTGATGGCCCGGCATATCCATGTTCGGCATTCCCGGCATTGCCATGGAAGCTGGTTCTCCGCGCGCTGCCAACCAGCGCTTCATCAACTTGATCTCGTCCGACTGAGAGCTGCTGATGCGCGCCCCCAGCGACCGCAAATCCTTATTCTCCGTATGCGACAAAATCAGAGCCGTCATCTCCACCGCTTGCGAATGATGCATGATCATGCCCTGCATGAACTCTACATCTGCTTGCGACCGTGGCGGCAGCTTTGCCGTTGTGGAGGGCGTTAGCCTCCTGCCCGGCTTACCGGGCGCACCCGGCTGAACCACTACAGGGGCCGCCGGATCAGTCTGCGCGCGCGCCGCAGAACAGATGAAATCTGCTGGAGCGCCTGCTGCCAGGAACAGGCCACACAGCACTCGCAATGCTCGTTCAGGCCGCAACTGGCGCTTGCAGGGAAGACTATACAGCCACCGGCTCAGAACACTGCTAAACATCTTCATTTGAATTCGATGAAACTTGCCACGGAATATTAACATTTTCGGGTTGTGTATAGGTTGACCGAGGCCAATCGACGAATGGCGCTACCCTTTTTGACGTTGAAAGCAACGGGCCGTTAGCGGGTGCTGGCGCCCGGTCTCTCCCAATTATGTTGTTCTACGAGGCACCGGGCAGGCGTTTTCTCAAGAGTGCGATCTGTCCTGTGTGATGCGCCTCGTGCTCGCAGACATGGAACCACTTACAGTAATTGTTGGTCGGACCCCAGGGCCAGTCTTTGTCGACGGTCATGAGCCAGGTGTCATCGCGCTTGCTGAACTCGGCCAGCGATTTTGCACGGGTCTCCTGAAGGATGTTCAGGTAATAGTCCCGGTCATGCCCCTTGATCGTTTTCCGGCCCAGATCCCCCAGATTCATCGCCGGATCCCATTGCTGCTTCACGGCATCGGGCCAGGTTTCCCATTTTTTGCCTTCAAAGGTATTGAGCTGGTAGTAGGTCTCGGTGGCTGCGAGATGCAGCATCAGGGCGCCGATGGTGTTGGCGTTGCGATCCATGAGATAGTCCAAGTCGGCGGTCGTTAAACCCCTGGTGGCAGTGATTACACCGTTGGCGTCGCGCATCCAGGTGAGCATGGAGACGAGCGTTCCCATCTGTGGCCCGTATCCGGATTTCGGTCCAAGGATGTTGAGACTCGAGTCGCTAGCTTGAATGGTCTCCGGCAGCCAGAGCGCTCCAAATAGAGGGGAGAAGCCGGCTGTAAGAGCGGCCGACCCTTTTAGAAAGGTTCTGCGATTGGAAAAACGCTGGTTGGGGTGCGAATTCCCTTGGCTTGCTGCCATGGCTTATCTCCTTCGTGTATTTAATTTTCTTACGTATCAGTGGTTATTTTAGGTTCCCCAAAATCGAGCGGGTCCCAGCAAAATAGATCCATCAACGAGGTTGATCAGGACCGTGTTGCCCCATCGGGTCTTGGGTTAAGGGGATATTATCTGCTTTTTCGCAATGTCGGCGGCAGGCGCAGGCGGAGCACGCGTTCTCGGGTGAGTTCCTGGTCCAGTGACAGCTCCCGCGCTTTCAGGAGATCCTGAAGGCTGATCATTCCCAGCAGGCGATTCTCCGGCCCGCGCTCGACCACGGGAAAGCGAGTCACTGAGCTCGCGGCCATGCGGTTCACTACGACGCGAAGCCGTTCATCGGGATGCGCCACCAGAGGCTCTGACTTCAAAATGTCAGAAAGCGGCACATTTTCGCCTCGGCCGTTGCCGAGTTCGCGCCGAAATTCCTGCAGGTCGCCGCGAGTGACCACGCCCAGCACCTGGTTGGCTGTGTCAATGACAGGATAAAGCCGCTGTCCCCGGCCTGCCTGATTCAGATTCAAAGCCCGCTCCAGTTCAGACATAGTGGTTTCCGCTGGGAGCGCGGTGATGTTGGTCCGCATTACGTCTTCCACGGCCAACGCTTCCAGCGGGTCTACCGCGTATTCCCTGGTCAGGTGATGGCCCCTGCGACTGATCTTTTCCGTGAGGATAGAGCGCTTGAGGGTGAGCACGGTGCAGGCGTGCGCGCAGACGCAGGCGATCAGGAGGGGGAGGAGAGAGTGATAGTCATTCGTCAACTCCAGGGAGAAGATCACTCCCGTGAGGGGAGAGCGCATGGTTCCTCCCAGAATTGCGCCCATGCTGATCAGTTGCCAGAATCCTGCGCCCTGATTGGGGAGGAACAGCGATTCGAGCGCTCCCAGGGCGCCACCCATCATGAGCAGCGGCGCAAGCACGCCGCCGGAGGTGCCTGATCCCAGAGAAATTCCCCACATGAGAGATTTCACCAGCAGCACGCCCAGGATCATCTGCTTTGTGGCATCGCCCTGCAGGAGCTGGCCAATTACGTCGTACCCCACGCCCAGAGCCCGCGGATAAATCAATCCGCCAATGCCGACAACCAGTGCGCCCATGGCCGGCCACCACATCCAGTGAATCTTCTTGATATGCCCAAAAGCATCTTCTACGCCATACACCAGCCCGGTGAGCGCCGCGGACAGCCCTCCGGCCAATAATCCGGCCAATACGCAACCCAGGAGAACTGTGGGACTGAAATCCATGGAGTGCATGGGCACAGGAAAGAGCGGGCCTGGGCCGAGCAGTTGAATGCGCGCCGCCTCCGCGGTGATGCTGGCGAACACTACGGGAATAAAACTGCGCGGTTTCCACTCAAACAGAAGCAGCTCGACGGCAAGCAACACAGCGGCAAACGGGGCGGCGAACGTGGCCGACATGCCCGCGGCCGCGCCGGCAACCAGCAGGGTCTTGCGTTCAGCACTGGTGAGATGGAAAAACTGTGCAATGAGCGAGCCGAATGCCCCGCCGGTCATGATGATTGGACCTTCCGCGCCGAATGGCCCGCCGGAACCGATGGCAATGGCCGCGGAAACCGGCTTCAAAATAGCCACCTTCGGTTCCACTTTAGCCCCGTGCAACAAAATGGCTTCGATGGCTTCCGGAATGCCGTGGCCGCGAATGCGCTCGGAGCCAAAGCGCGCCATGAGTCCCACAATCAGGCCGCCTATTACCGGCACCAGAATCACCCAATAGCCCAGATGATGCCCTGCGGGAGAGATGAGGTTAGTCCTGATCCGTCCGTAAAAAAACAGGTTGGTAAAAAAACCGATCAGCCGCAGGAGCGCCACTGCCACGTAGGCACTCACTACGCCAATTACGATAGCCAAGCCTGAAATGGGTACTACTCGCCAGGTGGTGGTAAAGTCTCCGAGAGTCTCGAGGGCGGGGATGGAATGCCGGGAGTGATGGTTATGGTTGGTCCTGTCTGGTTGGTTCATGGGCCTGTTTTCTTACTTCCTCCTGTTTTTCGGGCCGTGCCGGGTCCGTGTTTCATGCCTTGCGGCTCCTGCGCGGTGAGGCGCTGAATGTTTTCCGCCAGGATGGGGCCGACGATGCGGAGCTCTTCCCGTCCTGCGCTGGCCAGCTTCCGCAGGAAGGCATCACCTTCAGCGGTAATAGCCAACTCAACCTGCCGGCGGTCGCTACCGGAACGAGTGCGCCGCACCAGCCCGCGCTGCTCGCAGCGGTCCACCAACTCAACCATGCTGTTGTGGTTGAGCTGCAAGCGTTCGGCCAGCGCGCCGATGCTTGGACCTGTTCCCGGAGGCAAGCCTTTCAGGGCCAGGATCAACTGGTATTGCTGCGGGTTTTGACCTGCTTCTCTGGCTTTCTCTTCCATAAATCGAAGATATCTGCGGAGCTGGTACCTGAATTCCGCCAGCGCCGTATATTCGCCCTGATTCAGCGGCTTGGGTTTGCCTTTTAACATTCTATCGCCTCGCGATATAATTTGTCTCAACTGCTAGATTCGAGCCTGGGCCCTTTGCCGGTTTTCCTTTCGTCCGGCGAAGGGCCTTCTGCTTTGGGTGCCATTATCCGTTTCACACCGATTCACCGCAATCACCAGGGCCGGGTGTGGCGCTGCCGGTCAAGCAACATTTATCATCACCTGTTTGCCGACAAGGAGAGCCCTTGATTCCCCGCTATACCCGGCCGGAGATGGGCCGGATTTGGAGCGACGAAAATAAGTTCCGCTGCTGGCTTCAAGTGGAGACCGCCGCCAGCCTTACCCTGGCGGAAGCCGGCATCGTGCCCGAGGATGCAGCCAGGGCGATTGCCGAACGCGGTGACTTCGATTTGCAGCGCATCCACGCAATCGAAGCCGAAGTAAAGCATGATGTGATCGCCTTTACTACGGCAGTCGCGGAAAAAGTTGGGCCGCAGTCACGCTGGTTTCACTACGGGCTCACCTCCAATGACGTCGTGGATACAGCGCAGGCGCTGCAAATCCAAGCCGCCTCGCAGATCATTCTGAAGGACCTGGAGCAACTGCGTGACGTGCTCCATCGCCGCGCCCAGGAATTCAAGCACACGCCCATGATCGGGCGTACGCACGGCATTCATGCCGAGCCCATTACTTTTGGATTGAAACTGGCCAACTGGTATGCGGAGATGCTGCGCAATATCGCGCGCTTCGAACGGGCGGCGGAAGAGATGCGGGTGGGCAAGCTTTCCGGCGCAGTGGGCAACTTTGCCCACCTCGAGCCTAAACTGGAAGAAAAAATCTGTCATAGGCTCGGACTGGAACCTGCCTCCATCTCGTCCCAGGTGATCCAGCGCGACCGCCATGCCAATTACGTGGCTACGCTGGCGGTGATTACGGCCACGCTGGACATGATCGCCACGGAGATTCGCCACCTGCAGCGTACGGAGGTGCGCGAGGCGGAAGAGTACTTCAGCGAGAAGCAAAAAGGCTCCTCGGCCATGCCGCACAAACGCAATCCGGTTACCTGCGAGCAAATCAGCGGGCTGGCCCGGGTGGTGCGAGGCAATGCTCAGGCTGCGTTTGAAAATGTGGCTTTGTGGCATGAGCGCGACATCTCCCACTCCTCGGTGGAGCGCATCATCCTGCCTGACTCAACCACCCTGACGGACTATCTGCTGCAGAAAACCCGCAACCTGATTGATACGCTCCTGGTCTATCCAAAGCGCATGCTGAAAAATCTGGAAAGCACCGGCGGGCTGGTCTACAGCGGCCAGCTTCTGCTGGATCTGGCTGAACATGGCATGTCGCGTGAAGACGCTTATCGCCTGGTCCAGGCGCACGCCATGAAGGCCTGGAAAGAAGACCTGAACTTTCGCGAGCTGGTGATGAATGACAAGGAAATCACGGCCCGCGTTCCGCAGAAGCAGATTGAGCAGGCATTCGACCTGAAGCGGCAGTTGAGGAACGTGGACAAGATCTTTAATCGAGTCTTTAAGGACCAGAAAACATAAAGACTTTCAACGTTGAGGAGTTGAGGAATCCTTAAGAATTTAGTAATTGGGTAAGTTGGTAATTGGGTAATTGAAGGTCACAACCACGGTCCAGATTGGCGGGCAGACTGGTCGGCGGTACGGATCCCTCGCTGCGCTCGGGATAAAGTTCAGAGACTCAAAATCTAAAACCCAACACTAAGGCTTTGTGCATAAATAAATGATTCAAGCTGTTTGCCCCGATATGGTGTAGTTCCAATCCCCGTGGAAGGAATGACGCACGAGGTTAATGGCGGACAGTTCTACATCGGAGATCTTCCTGCCCTTGGGATATTTGT
>DATGJZ010000138.1:0-35527 GCA_035294925.1 Candidatus Angelobacter sp.
ACAAATATCCCAAGGGCAGGAAGATCTCCGATGTAGAACTGTCCGCCATTAACCTCGTGCGTCATTCCTTCCACGGGGATTGGAACTACACCATATCGGGGCAAACAGCTTGAATCATTTATTTATGCACAAAGCCTTAGCTGCTTCACCGTGAGTCCACAGCAGTCATCTTCTGCGTGCTCAGGGCCACGTTTGGCTTCCCAAATTACCAACTTTCAGAGACTGCTGGCTACGGCGGCTCATTAGCGTTAAGATTCTTTTCAGCCCATTCGAAAAAATGCAAACGCCTCACTTCACAAGCATCGTGGCCTTTCTGTTGGTTTTTGCGGCAGCTTCTGTGGCCCAAAAGGCTCCAAAAGATAAGGACAAGGCTCCTCCGCCGGCGCCAGACTCCGTCAACGCTGCCGCTGAGGATATCTCCGGCATGTACACCTTTCTCAAGGAGGGTGAGTTTCTCCAAATCAACCTGGAGCAGAACGGGGTTTCCGGTTACATCTCCCGCGAGGGCGACCAGGAAAGCGATCGCGGACAATTTTTAGATCAGTTTTTCAGCAAAGCATCCGTTCGCGGACACGATGTGTCATTTCTCACCAAGCCGGTGCATGGGGTCTGGTTCGAGTTTAAAGGACGCTTCAATCGTGGTGCCGGAAAAACCAGGGCGGATGATGCCTACTACATCCTGCGCGGGACGCTCACCGAATTCCGCAGTGACGCGGCAAGCAAGATCACTTCCCATTCCCGTGAGGTGGAATTCAAGTCACTGGCCGAGCCCGACGAGAGCTAACCAGAGAATTGGGCAATCTGGCGATTAAGAATCAAAGGCAAAATCTTGGGATTCCAAAGGAATATGAATCGAGATTCTGCTCCAAGTGTGATGCAATAAAGTACATTGTAAAGAATTCTTCAAAAATTAATGATCACATTTCCACTCTTTTCCACAGGATTTCCAGAGTTCGCACAGGATATCCACCGAAATCTACGTCCAACCTATTGAAGCGGCTGCTGAGGTCGGAGATAGTGCTTTCTAACACGACACGTGCGATATCTGACTGACGGGAAAACGTTCGATTTTGCAAACAGTCGGAGAGCCCGTTCGAGGAGAACGTGCTTCAGCTTAATCTGCGTGGTCTTGTGGCAGGATTGCCGCTTGGCCTGAACTCCTACTGCCTTGAGCAGCGGAGGAGCGTAAGAGGAGCTTGCGTTTTGACCTGAAGTGCCGTGGGGCAACACACGGCTGCGGATATCCACCCAACAAGCCCGGCCCGTATGGCTGGTACGAGCCGGGCTTCTTATTGCTCCAAAACAGAAAATCAAAAACTGGTGAAAATCTGCCGCGTTTCCCTCAGTTTTCGCCGGTTTTCCTACCGCTTTCTTGCTTGACTAAAAACGCACAAGGCATAAGACTTGTCTCAGGAATGCTGAATGGGAAGCCGGACAGACATACAACTTGCGCAATCCGCTTCCGAGTGTCCAGTGTGTGGCGGCTCAGGCTGGAAGATGATCGAGATTCCAGGCAAAGCCAGCCGCGCCACCAGGTGTGAGTGCTTCCTCGCCGGGCGTGCAGAGAAACTGCTCAAGTCAGCCCGCATTCCGTTACGTTATGAGAATTGTACGCTCGCGGATTTTGATATTGAGTTTGAGGGCGCTGACCGTTCACTGGCTAAGGCCCGTCTTGCGGCCGGTCGCTTTGTTGAGGAGTACCATCCTGGGGGAGACGGAGATGGACTGCTGTTCGTTGGACCGGTTGGCACTGGCAAGACCCATCTTGCGGTAGGAATTCTTCAAGAGCTAACCGGAAGCAAAGGCGTGCGCTGCCTCTTCTGCGACTACCGCGAGCTGCTGAAAGAGATCCAGAATTCTTATAACCCCAGCGTGGAGGCAACCGAAATGGGGATTTTGAACCCCATTCGTGATGCTGATGTCCTGGTGCTGGACGATCTGGGGGCGGTCAAGCCCACGCAGTGGGTCTGGGACACTGTAAGCTACGTGATCAATCACCGCTACAACGAGAAGAAGACCACCATTATCACCACCAACTTTCCTGATTCCCCCGCAGTCGCGCCGGAAAGCTCATCTGACAGTCTCTCCCAGACCGAAAGAGCAAAGGCTGCGGCGCGCAATGAGACTCTTGGCGATCGCATCACGGACAGAATGCGTTCGCGGCTGCACGAAATGTGCCGCCTTGTTGTGTTGGAAGGTAAGGATTTCAGGATGGGACCCCGGAGGCGGCGTTAGAGCAGGAAACCTGAAAAATGGCCACCACTGATTACAGTCTTGATCGCGGTTTGCCTGCCAGCCTGGATGCTGAGCGGGCGGTCCTGGGCGCCATTCTGCTCGACAATCTCACGTACAGCCAGGCGGCCGAGCATCTGCTTGCGGATGACTTCTCTCTCGATTCTCACCGCCGCATCTACCTGCGCATGATGGAGTTGGCTGAGACCGGCCGGCCCATCGATTTTGTCACCCTCACCGAGCAGTTGGGCCAGCACAAGGAGATTGAGGCGGTGGGCGGTGTCGCCTATGTAACTTCGCTCACGGACGGCCTGCCGCGGGTCAAAAACATCGAGCAGTACGTCAGGATCGTGAAAGATAAGGCCTTGCTGCGCGGCTTGATCCACGCCGCCAGCAGCGCCATCCAGCAGGCCTATGAGCAGGAAGCGCCGGCGGAAGAGATCGTTGACGCTGCCGAGTCGGCCATCTTCCAGATATCGGAGAAGCGCATCGGCCTTGGCTTTCAGGGAATCACCGAGATTGTTAAAGATTCCTTTGGCTCCATCGATAAGCTCTACGAACGTGGCCAGCGGATCACCGGGCTGGAAACCCATTTTGAAGATTTTGATAACCTGACCAGCGGCCTGCAGAAATCTGACCTGATCATCATCGCCGCCCGCCCTTCCATGGGAAAAACCGCCTTCGCCATCAACATTGCCGAGAATGCCTCGGTGCGGGATAAGAAAGTTGTCGGCGTGTTCTCGCTGGAAATGTCGCGTGAATCGCTGCTGCTGCGCATGCTTTGCTCCCAGTCCCGGGTGGATTCGCACAAATTACGCATGGGCTTTTTGAGCCGCGAGGACCGGGGAAAGCTGGTGGAAGGATTGGGGTTGCTGCTCGAGTCACCCGTCTTCATCGACGATACTCCCGGCATCTCCATTACCGAAATGCGCGCCAAAAGCCGCCGACTCCAGCAGTCTCAAGGGCGCCTGGACATGATCATTGTTGACTACCTCCAACTGGTGGCGGGAGCGCCTGCGGGAGGCGGAGGCCGCCGCTATGAAAACCGCACCCAGGAAGTCTCGGCCATCTCGCGCGGCCTGAAGGCGTTGGCCAAAGAGATGCGCTGTCCCGTAGTTGCACTTTCCCAGCTAAGCCGTGCCCCGGAGACCCGCACCGGAAACAACCGTCCTCAGCTTTCTGATCTGCGCGAGTCAGGTTCCATTGAGCAGGATGCGGACGTGGTGGGATTCATCTTCCGCGAAGAGGTCTATAAACCCGATGATGAAGATCTTAAGGGCAGGGCCGAATTGATCATCTCCAAGCAGCGCAACGGGCCCACTGGGACCGTGCACTTGAGCTTCCTGAAACAATTTACGCGTTTCGAGAATTCGGCAAGAGATGTTGGCCCGGTCGACGAATATTAACGCGTTTCTTTAGTGCTCTCTCGGTGCCTCAGTGTCTCTCTGGCAGATGTTGTGTTTGCGGCTCTGTCTCTCCGTGGTAGATTTCTCTAGGCACAATAAATGCAAACTCCCCCGTCTTCTTCCTGGGTAGAAGTCTCGCTCACTGCGCTGCGGCATAACTTTCGCACCGTACTTTCCTATGTGCAGCCGGACGCCACCGTGTGTGCCGTCGTCAAGTCGGACGCTTACGGCCACGGCGCCGCTGCGTGCTCAGCGGCCTTGCAGCAGGAAGGCGCAAAATGGTTTGCCGTCACCACCTGCGAAGAAGGCGTGGCCTTGCGCAACAAGGGGATTACCGGAAGCATCCTGCTGCTGGGAGGCGTCTGGCGGGGCGAAGCAGAGGATGTAGTGCGGCATGCGTTGACGCCAGCGGTCTGGGACTGGAACCATCTCGAGCTGCTGGAAAATGCCGCCGAAAAACTCAACCCTGAGCAGCCCATCCCGATTCATTTGAAGATCAACACCGGCATGAACCACCTGGGAGTGGATCCAAATGATCTTCCCCAGATTCTTGAGACCATCCAATCGGCTTCGCATCTCAAGCTGGAAGGGATGCTCAGCCACTTTGCCTCGGCTGAAATTGTCGATGCTCCCCAATGCAACATTCAAATCCAGAGCTTTGAACAGGCAATTGAGGCCGCGGAGAAATTTGCGCTGCGTCCTGACATTCGCCACATGGCCAACAGTGCCGCGATTGTTACCCAGCCGAAATCATGGTTCAACCTGGTCCGGCCGGGCATCTCGCTCTATGGCTACTATCTGCCCTTTACCTCGGTCGTCACCGGACTTTCCGATGCGTCCCTGGAGTTGCCGGTAAAGCCGGCGCTCTCCTGGAAAACGCGCATCGTCCAGATTCGCCAGGTGGATGCCGGTCAGACTGTGGGTCACAGCGGTGGTTATGTCACGGAGTTTCCCACGACGGTCGCGGTGCTTTCCGTGGGCTATGGCGACGGTCTGAACCGCCAGCTCTCCGCCCGTGGCCGGGTTATCATCCGCGATGACTATGCCTCCATCATTGGGAATATCAGCATGCACCTGACCGCGGTAGACGTAACCGGCGTTCCCGGCGTTGAGGTAGGGGACGAGGTGATCATCATCGGGGAGACTGCGAAGCGAAAGATTACCGCCTGGGAGCACGCCAACCTGGCCTCCACCATCCCTTATGAAATCCTCTGCGCCATCTCCCCTCGAGTGCCGCGAAAATATGTGGAGTAGCGGCGATCATGGCTCGAGGTAGATTCGATGCACTCTCCGGCCCAGGCGCGTGAGTAGTTCGTGGAGGATGGTGTTGGCTTCGCCGGCAACCAATTCCGGGCGAATCACGTGCCCATGATGGGTGCCGTAGAGCAGGACTTCCGCGCCAATACGCACCCCTTCGATATCAGTCACGTCCACCTGCATCTGGTCCATGCTGATCCTGCCCACAATGGGAGCGGGATGTCCTTCCACCAAAACATGGCCTTTGCCGGAGAGGGCCCAGGGTAACCCGTCATCATATCCAAACGGAACCATACCAATCTTTACCTTGCGGGTTGCCGTATACGTGCGGCTGTAACCGAAGGTGTCTCCCGGCGAGTACTCCTGGATGCTGGTGATCCTGCTGGTCAGGCCGATTGCCAAGTCCAGATTGATTGCTTCCTTCACCGCCTCCGATGGATAAAGGCCGTAAAGACCCAAGCCGATCCGAATCATGTTGTAGTGCGCCTGCGGAAAGCGGACGGCGGCTGCGGTATTGGCCGCGTGGATTTGCAGTGGATCGAAGCCGCTCTCCTGCAAAGCCCGGAGCGTTTCATCGAAAACAGAGATCTGCTGCCGCGTGAATTCGTCCGCCGCCGGATCGTCGGCTGAAGCGAAATGGGTGCACACGCCGGTTAAACGCAAGCTGCCGCTGGCCCTGATGCGCAGGGCCACCTGGACGGCGTCCCTGGGGGGAACGCCTTGACGGTGCATTCCCGTATCAACCTTCAGGTGAACATCCAGTTGCCGCCCGCTGCCTGAAAGGGAACTGGCGAATGCCTCGGCCAGTTCTGCCGAATAAATCACCGGCGTGAGCCGGTATCGTATGAGGTTGTCAATGTCTTCCCGGTCGGAAATGAATACAAAAATGTCCTGGTCGGCCCCCGCCCTGCGGACCGCGATACCCTCATTCGCTGAGGAGACGCCAACGTGGTGAATTCCCAAACGTGAGAGGCCACAAGCAAGCTGGGTCAGTCCCGTGCCATAGGCCAAAGCCTTCAACATGGCGATAACATGAGAGTGACTTTGGCTGTGCCGCCGAAACCTTGCGACATTCTCCTGGATGGCCGCGAGGTTCACCCAGAGGCATCGCTGTGCAATGGCCCCTGAAAGGTCCTGGACGGCCTTAACCATGCCGGCGTTGCGCGGACCCTTGAAGAGCACGGTGTCGCCTGGGCGCAAAAGCGGCAGTAGTTCGTTTTTCAGTTCGTCAGGATTTCTAACTTTCGTGACTGCGCCACCGGGATTTGCAGCCTTAAATCCGTCCTCCGTGCTCTGCAGATGACCGTCGCCAACCAGAAAGAGATGGCTAAATCCGCACTCTCCCGCCTGTGTGCCTACCTGGCGGTGCTCGCGCTCTGACCTTTCCCCGAGTTCGCGCATTCCCGCAAACGCGAAAATCCTCCTGCCGGTGAGCGTGGCGCCAAGGGTGGCGGACCGCAACGCTGCGTTGACTGAGATAGGGTCTGAGCTGTATCCATCGTTAATGAGATGAACGCCTTGCGGAGAGGACCACAACTCCATACGCGTTGGCGAAGGCATGTAGTTATCCAGCGCTAAAGCGATGTCATCCAGGCCGCTGCCCAGCAGATACGCCGCCGTGGCGGCGAAGTGCAGGTCTGAGATGATATCGAGGGAGCGCGTCTTCACCTCCACGGTGCGCATACCCGCGGAAGGCACTCGCAGTTCGAGCAGTTGTCCATCTGCCGTGAGTGATACGGGCGTAAGCGAAAGTACTTGAGGGTCCGCTCCAACTCTGTGTACCGTGCATTTCAACCGCCGGACCGAATCGTCGAGAATGGGCTCATTGGCGGGAAGCAAAAGCCAGCCATCCTCCCCGATGTGGCTGAAAAGGATCATCTTTTCCCGCGCTATCGCCTCCCGGCTTCCGAACGCGGCAAAATGGGCCATACCGATGTTGGTAAGAATGCCGTAGTTCGGCGCTGCAATTTCCTGCAAGGCGGCCATTTCCCCGGGTTCTGAAATGCCCACTTCCAATAGGGCCAGCTCTTCGGGCTGCTCTGCGGAAAGCACCGCCAAAGGCAAGCCTAACTGGCTGTTGTAGCTCCCTGGTGAAGCCAGTACGTGCCTGCCGGCCAGCAGCACCGTCAAAGCGTCTTTGACCATGGTCTTTCCATTGCTGCCCGTGACCGCCAGAACCTTCCCGAAGAACTCCCTGCGTTGCCAGCGCGCCAGGGCCTGGAGGCCCTGTAGAGGATCGGCTACAACGATGAGCGGCCATTCCGCGCGGAGGGTGGGATTTGTGGCGGTATCTCCTGCGATCATCGCTGCTGTAGCGCCGTTGCGGAATGCATCCGGCAGAAACCGGTGACCGTCTGTCTGCTCGCCCCTTAGCGCGATAAAGAGTGACCCGGGCGAGGCCCCTCGGGAGTCAGTACAAATGCGTTCGATCATGGCATTCGGCGATTGGCCAGCCAATCTGCCTTTCACTTCATGCGCAATTCGATCGAGTTTGGTTGGAATCAAGAGCCGTTTACCCCGAAAAGCGGCCTTTAAAGCAGGTAGAGACATTCCGGATGAATACGCGCACCTGGGAAACATCCATCCTGGAGCAGTCTGCCTGATGTGCAGCCGAGGTACCCAGTTTACGCAATTACCGGAGACAGTACAGCTTTCCTCGAAAAACGCCGGGGCTCATTTAAAATTGAAAGAAGCCTCTACTCCTGAGCGCCTTCACATGCCTAAGCTCTATCAAAAATGGATGCACGCGTGGGAGACTCGTCTCACCACCCGCGATACCAACCGCGTGGTCCGTCCCTTGGAGTGGGGTGTCGAATGGGCCAAACGATGGCCCCTGGTCAACGGCAACTATCCTCAGGCGGAGCAGGACTACGAGCGCTTTCTGCACGAGTTGAATGACGAGATCGTTGCGCGCAGCGACGAATTCTTTGCCTACACTACCCCGTCTGATTTCCGCATGGAGAAGCGCAAGATTGAGCTTTTCCCCACCGGCAGCAACGCAGCCGAAAAAGTTCCCAACGGGGATGGACTGTTTTTGCGGTTTACCTCGCCCGTGCGCACACCGTATCCGCAAAATGATCTGGTGAACGCTCGCTGGTTTCCCGCAGAAGGCAAACGCGCGGTAATCGTCTTGCCGCACTGGAATGCCAACGGAATTGCCTACAATGCGCTGGCTCCGGCGCTCAACCGCTTCGGTGTCTCCATGCTCAGGTTGAGCAAACCCTATCACGATATTCGCCGCCCCCTGGAGATAGAGCGTTCTGACTATGCTGTCTCTTCCAACATCTGCCGCACCATTGATGCCGCCCGTCAGGCGGCGATTGACATCCGCTGCTGCCTGGATTGGCTGCAAGCGCAAGGCAAAGAGAGTGTCGGCATTTTAGGCACGAGCCTGGGCTCCTGCTACGCCTTTCTCGCCAGCGCCCATGATCCGCGCCTGAAGGTGAATGTTTTCAACCACGCCTCAACTTATTTTGCGGACGTGGTTTGGACTGGCCAGTCAACCCGCCATGTGCGTGAAGGCCTTGAGCGCGACGGACTAACCCAGGAGCGCCTGCGCCAGTCCTGGCTCTGCATCAGCCCCATGGCCTATTTCGACACCTTCGCCCGCTTCCCCAAGAAATGCCTGCTGATTTATGCCAGGTATGATCTAACATTCCTGCCGGAGTTCTCCCGCCAGGTGCAGCGCGAATTTCAGCGCCGGCGTACTGAGCTGAAGACCGTAGTCTTGCCCTGCGGCCACTACACCACGGGCGAGACGCCGTTCAAATTCATGGACGGCTACCAGATTGTGAAATTCCTGGTGAAGAACTTATAGCCTGGCCGTTCATCGTTCGCTGTTGCGCCCGCCATGCGCGGTCAGCCTTAAGACGATTGATGCGAACGATTTCCACCACCCCGGCGATAATGCAACCCAGGGCTGCTGCCAGCAAAGACCACGATATTGAAAGATTGAACCACTTGGTCAGCTCTGCCGCCCTGGCCGCGGGGAGATTGGTTCCGGCAAATTCCACCAGAAGACTCGACTTGAACAGCAACAGGAAGACCAGCGCGCCGCCGAAGTTCATGCCTGCGCGAACTGAGCTGCGCAACATGGTCCAGTAGGGCCGCAGCAGGTTCACCCAGGAGAGGGCCATTCCCGCCAGCGAAAAGCACAGGAGGGCCCAGCAGATTGCGCGTCCGCCCGGCGTGAGTGTGATGTGGACGCCATAACTGTCAAACGCGGCTCCCGTCCGCAGCACGTTGGCCAGCCACGTGACGAACACAGCGCCGGCGATAAGTTCAAACAGGGAAGAAGCACGTGGGATGCGCTCCTTGTTCCGGACTGGCGGAAGTTTGCTCGGCTCCCACTCTTCCAGGAAACGCGATTTGGCCTGGGCCCTTTCCAGGACCGCGAAAACCACCGTGACCACAGCAAACGTCATCAGGACGATCATCCACAGGCTGGTCCAGGCGCTCCCCAAATGGCTGCTGGACCGGTAAGCGGGAGCAAAAATGAGGAAGCCGATCCATACCAGGATCCAGGGCACGATATAGCACAGCGCCACGATCTTCAGCACGAAGAAATAGATGGGGAACAGCGCCGGGCCGATGAGCGACCGCTGCGGAAGATACCTGCCGGCAACCAGCACAGGCCGGCCCCGCTCTTTGAGGATGGCTTCCATCTCCGATTGGTTCAGCTTGCGCCCCAATTGGTTTTCCCGGTCTTCGATTTCTGAGCGAAGGTCCTCCGAGATCTCGGCGATAATGTCCCGCTTCTCTTCTTTTGGAAGCCAGAATTGAACCGCTTGCAGATAACGCTCCAGTAAGTCCATAACAAAACTCCATTTTCAAGGTTGAGCCGAAGGTTGCCGCCTGGGGACGGAGTCTCCCTCGCCCACAATCAGTTCCAGGGATGAGTTGATGTTGTGCCACTCCTGCAAGAGCTGCCGTAGCATCAGCTTGCCATCGTGGGAGATGCGGTAGAAACGCTTGTTTCGCTTATCGTGCTCGCGCCATTCGCTGGCCAGCAGTCCCTGCGTTTCCAGCCGACGTAGAAGCGGATAGAGAGTGCCCTCATCGATTTCAATCCCGTGTACCTCAAGGGCCTTGCGCAGCGTATAGCCGTACTGCTCCGTCCGCAGTTCAGCCAGCACCGCCAGGACCAGGCATCCCCGGCGTAGCTCCAGGCGAAGGTTTTCGAACAGGCCGTTGTCGTTCATGCTGGTCGCCATATAGTATGTGTCATATACTATGTGTTACATAGTATAGATGTCAAGAGGAAATCGCCGAATTTTTTTTAAGGAGGTTTATAGGAAAGCAGAAGTGCGCTGAAAACGGGCGAATGATAATTCGCAGTGGGCCGACTCGGTTACGCGGTCTAGAGGAATTTACAGGTTTTGCCAACTGCCAGATGCCAGATGCCAGTTGCTAATTGCCAGCTGCTGATTCCCAACTGCTATTTATTCTTCCACACCGGCTTGCGTTTCTCGATCACCGCCCGCAGTCCTTCTTGTACGTCCTCGAGGCTCATCAATTCGTTCAGGTAAAGGTCCTGCGATTTTTTCATGGCCTCCTTGAGCGGTAAACCAACGGAGCTGCCGATCACTCGCTTGGTTACCTCCAGCACCGGGCCGCTGAATTCAGAGATTCTGGCGATCAACGCCTCCACGTGCCGTTGCAACTCGGCCTCCGGGACCACCTTGTTCACAAAACCAAAATGCAGCGCCTCTTCGGCGGAGAGGGCTTCCCCGGTCAAGATCAGCTCGTACGTTTTTTTCTGTCCGATAAGCTGGGGCAGCATGACGGCGGCGAACGGCGGAAAGACTCCCAGCTTAACCTCCGGCTGCGCAAACTTGGCTTTGGGCGTGGCAATCACCACGTCGGCAAAGCCTACCAATTCGGATCCAGCCCCGATGGCCGGTCCATTCACCACCACCACTACAGGTTTGGAAATATCCACCATGGCTTGGAATACGCGGGTGAAGGCATCCAGGGTTTGAAACACCCGGTCGGGCCGGGAGTCCTCCAGGGAGATGCCGGCGGAAAATGTCGGCTGGGAGGATTGCATAAGAATGGCCTTCACGTCACTGCGGCCATTCAGGCTTTCAATGGCTTCAGCAATCTCCTTCATCATGGGCACAGCGAGCACGTTGTGCGGTGGGTGGTTCAGCGTAAGCCGGGCGATGGACTCGGCAATATCAAATTCAATGTATTTGAAACCCGGTGAGGGCCGCGGGGTCTCTTCTGCCTGCTCGACGCCGGAAATGGGCCTGGTGGCCATTCTTCACCTCTTAGATTTGAAGTAACTCGTGTGGAAGCGCTCCCGCTGATTATGCGATGAAAATTGGGAGTGGAACAAGTTACGCAGTTGCCTTATCGTGTGCTTCGGGATTACGAAAGGTCACTTCGATCTTCGGAACTTCGTAGAATAATCAAATGAAAGTTGCTCCTGGCGACGCTCAGTACTGCTCATGGATACGAGATGAGTTTGAGATCAGCACCAACCCCGCCAGAGCGGATCTGCAGTTTGTACACCACTTCTTGACCAACTCCTACTGGGCCAAAGGTGTTCCCCTGGAGACGGTAAGACTTTCTATCCAGCATTCTGTGTGCTTTGGCATCTATCACGGTTCGCAGCAGGTAGGTTTTGCTCGAGTCATCAGCGATCGTGCCACCTTTGCCTATCTGGCGGATGTGTTTGTAATTGAATTTTATCGCGGTCGCGGGCTCTCAAAATGGTTGATGGAATGCATCAAGGACCATCCCCATCTGCAAGGACTCCGGCGCTGGGCCCTTATCACCAGGGATGCGCACGGACTCTATCAGCGGTTCGGGTTTACTCCCCTCGCCAATCCCGATCGCTGGATGGAAATTCACGACACGGGCGTGTACCAGGAGCCAAGGGGCATCTAAGAGCTGAGGGTTTTTTAGTAAGATTCTTGTGTTATGAAAAATTCCTGGATGTCCCGCCCGCTGTCTGAAGACGACCCCGAGATTGCTCACGCCATTGAAAACGAGGTCCAGCGCCAGCACGAGGGCCTTGAACTCATCGCCTCGGAAAATTTTGTCAGCCAGGCGGTCCTTCAGGCTGCCGGATCGGTCTTTACGAACAAGTATGCGGAAGGCTATCCGGGCAAACGGTATTACGGCGGCTGCGAGTTTGCTGATGTGGTGGAGACCCTTGCCCGGGACCGCGCCACGCAGCTTTTTGCCGCAGAACACGCCAATGTGCAGCCGCATTCCGGCTCGCAGGCCAATATGGCTGCGTATATGGCCCTGGTGCAGCCGGGCGACGCCGTTCTTGGATTGAACCTGGCACATGGCGGCCACCTCACTCATGGCCATCACCTGAATTTTTCCGGCAAGATGTACAAGATCATCTCCTATGGCGTCCGCAAGGACACAGAGACTATTGACTACGACGAACTGGAACAAATCGCCGAGCGTGAGCGCCCCAGGCTGATCATTGGCGGCGGCAGCGCCTACTCCCGCATCATTGATTTCGCCCGCATGCGGCAGATCGCCGACAAGGTCGGAGCCAAATACATGGTGGATATGGCGCATATTGCCGGACTGGTTGCCGGTGGCGTTCACCCTTCACCGGTGCCTCACGCCCATATCGTCACCAGCACCACCCACAAGACCTTGCGGGGCCCTCGCGCGGGCCTGGTACTGTGCAAGCAGGAGTTGGCTGCTACCGTCGACAAAATCGTATTCCCTGGAATCCAGGGAGGCCCTCTGATGCACATTATTGCTGCCAAAGCTGTCTGCTTCCGGGAAGCGCTTCAACCTGCCTTCCAGGACTACGCGCGCCAGGTGGTCGCCAACGCCAAAGTCCTGGCCGGCAAGATGAAGGATGAAGGGTTCCGCGTAGTCTCCGGCGGCACAGACACACACCTCTTCCTGATGGAGGTCTTCTCCAAAGGCATTCTGGGCAGCGAAGCCGAAGACGCCCTCGGGCACGCGGGAATCACCGTCAACAAGAACGCAATTCCCTTTGATGCCAATCCGCCACTCAAGCCCAGCGGCATCCGAATTGGCACCCCGGCCCTCACCACCCGCGGCATGACGGAAAAAGAGATGCTGCAAGTTGGCGCCTGGATCGCCCAGGCCCTCAACAACCACAAAGATGCCCAGGTGCTCAGCCGGATCCGCAGGCAAGTGCAGGAGTTGGCCGAGTCTTTTCCGCTGTATCCGGAACTGCGGATCAGGGCGTCGGCTCTGGTTTAGGGCGACCTCAAGAGTCACAAAATTGCAAATTGCCCGGTCAACTCACGATGGTGAGTGACCAATGAGCCTATTTTCCGGAAAATACACTGCCCAAACGCCCGCGAAAGTGGAACTCTCGATTTTCCAAGCGACTTGCAACGGGCCTCCTTTAGGCCACAAACTGCCTCTAACTGAATACGTGGTTGTAAAGGGGTTTGGGGTGCTATTGCGGTCCATAGTCTCGGCATCTTTGGTCTTTGCGCTGGCAGCCTTGACGGCTGCTCAGACCGCTGCTCAGGGTGCTGGCCGCTCCACCCCCAGCGCGGAAAGCATCGTTTCGCGCATGATGGCCGTGTGGCAGGGCAATCAGGCTCGCAACCGCGCGTACACCGTCAAACGCGATTACCAGCTTCTGGATCTGGATAAGAACAAGCAGGAACAGCCCCGGGCGCAGGTCATCGCCAGCATTACCTATCTGCCCCCCGACCTGAAGCAGTACAACATTGAAAGCAGCAGTGGCGGCATTGGCGGCAAGGTGCTGCGGGACATCGTGCAAAAGGAAACTGAATCCGCGAAAGAGGCACAGCGCAAGGAACTCTCACCGCTGAATTATGACTTCCAGGTTGTGGGGCAGGAATTGGTGGACGGCCGCGACTGCTACGTGCTTTCGTTGATTCCCAAGCGAGAAGATAAGAACCTGCTCCGCGGAAAGGTCTGGGTGGATGCCGTTGATTACCGGATCCATCGTCTCGAAGGAAATCCAGTCAAGAGTCCCTCCTGGTGGATACGTGATCTGCACATTCGGATGAGTTTCGCCAGCGTGGACGGCATGTGGCTTCACACCTTCACTTATGCCGTGGCTGACGTGCGGTTCAAAGGCCAGTACGTGGTGCAGTCGCGTGATCTGGAATACCGCTCCGCCGTACAAACGGCTCGCAAGCACCGCCGAAACCCGGGCATCCTGGCCGGGGCCGCAATCAATCCCTGAGAGTTGCAGGCCCTTTATAATCAATTTATGTTTCCCTTAAGGCCCGCCCAGGGCCAAATACTGGCTGGCATCTGTTTTTTACTGATTGCATTCTTTTCCACCCTGGCATTCTCCCAGGCTGCTTCCTGGAGCTTTGCCGTTTCCGGGGACTCGCGCAACTGCGGAAACGTAGTGATGCCCGCAATCGCCGCCGGCGTAATCAGGAAGCACTCGGCTTTCTACTGGCACCTGGGTGACCTGCGCGCCATCTACGCTCCGGATGAGGACTACCAGCATGAGCCCGAGCATCGGGGCCAGCCCCTGGATAAGGCGCAATATTTGAAAGCCGCCTGGGACGACTACATCCAGAACCAGCTCTCATTTTTCCATCACATGCCTGTCTTCGTGGGCATCGGCAATCATGAGTTGATCAGGCCCAAGACCCGCGAGGAATTCATCACTCAATTTGGTCGCTGGCTGGATTCGCCAGCATTGCAAAAACAGCGGCTGGCCGATCAATCTCAGGACGTAAAAACTTATTACCACTGGATTCAGGGTGGCGTCGACTTCGTTTATCTCGACAATGCCAGTCCCGAACAGTTCGATTCCGCGCAAATGGCATGGTTTGAGGATGTGTTAAGAAGGGCGGTCGTAAATTCTGATGTGCGTGCCGTAGTGGTGGGAATGCATGAAGCGCTCCCGGACAGCTTGGCTGCCGGCCACAGCATGAATGATTTTCCTGTCGCCACCACGAGCGGTCGTGAAGTCTATGCCTCCCTGCTGCACTTCAACCAGGAGACTCAAAAGCACGTCTACATCCTGGCCAGCCACTCGCACTTCTACATGAGCGGGATCTTCGATAGCGACTACTGGCGCGCCCACGGAGGCGTGCTGCCCGGCTGGATTATTGGCACGGGGGGAGCCATGCGCTATCCGCTGCCGCCAGACGCCAGTCGTGCACTGGAGGCTCGTGAAAAAGTCTACGGCTACCTGCTGGCAAAGGTACATCCTGACGGCTCAATTGACTTCAATTTTCGTGAAGTAAAGCGCAAGGATGTCCCCCATGCGGTCTCTGAACGCTACACTCCGCAATTTGCGGATTATTGTTTTAACGAAAACACGGATTTTAAGAGGGCAGCCACGAGCCACTAGCTCTGGGCTATTACCGACCTACCCAATTACCAAATTCTCTGGGGCTATACTGCTGTCCTCGCGTCTAAGTGGTGGCTTGCAGCGGCATGGCTTTGGCTTGCAATTTCCTCATGCCTCTCAGCCATCGCTCATAGTCGTTGGCTTTGTTCTGGAAGTACTTGGCTACCTCGGGATGGGGAAGGATCAGAAAGCGCTCTTCGGTCACCGCTTTGATCACATCCGCCGCCACCTGCTCCGGCTCCAACGCGCCTTCCAGCAGGAACGCTCCTCCGCCAAATTCTGCATTGAACAGCATGTTAGTGCGCACACCCTGCGGGCACAAAGCTGATACGCGAACTCCCTGATCTCCATAGGTGATGGCCAGCCACTCAGCGAAGGACATGGCCGCATGTTTTGTCACGGAATAAGGCGCTGACCCGATCTGGGTCAGAATCCCGGCCGCCGAAACGGTCTGGACAAGATACCCTTCCTTGCGGGCAAGCATCTGTGGCAATACTGCGCGAGCGGCATAGATGTGGGCCATCACGTTCACCTCCCAGCTGCGCTGCCAATCAGCATCCGGGGATTCCGGGCCGCCCTGCACGCCAATGCCGGCGTTAGAACAGAAAAAATCGATCTGCCCAAATTGTTGGGTCGTCTGCGCCACCAGCTTCTTCACGTCAGATTCTTTACCCACGTTCGCGGCGATGGCGGTACCCTTCACTTCGGAGGCGACGCGATTTGCGCCCTGTTCATCCAGATCGGCCACAACCACGGCTCGCGCTCCCGCCGCGGCAAAACCGCGGCACAAGGCGCGGCCAATTCCGTTCGCGCCACCGGTAACCACAACCACTTTGCCTGTGATTTGCATAGACGAAAAAGATAACTCTCCCATGCCTGCCGCGCAAGGACGCGAGGAAGATTGAAGAATTCGGGCCAGCGACTCGGTTTCAGATCACCCGGTCTTCTGATCAGCCGACTCTTGTAAGCTCTTGTTCTTCGCGTTTCAGTTTTGCCACTTTGCGCGTCAGGAACAGCAGGTAGCCAATGTAGATGACCCAGGCGGCAATATAAGCGGAGTACATGTAGGTTGTGGGGCTGGCATGCTGCGGCGCCTGGAACAGAAAAAGAGCAGGCAAGGCCAATCCGGCGAGTACGCCGCGAGCAGCCCGTTGTACATGGATGGCCGAGATCTTGCGCTCGGTGACCTCCAACTCGTAACGAAACCACGCGATGAGCGCGCCGAAGGCAAGGAAGGCAATCATGTTGGCCATCAGCGCGTATCCCATCCTCGGGTCAAGATTGCCCGTGCCGATCACACGCTGAGGATGGTTGGTGCGAAACCACTGGTTCGCCATGTAGCTGAACGGGACATCGAGGAAAGCAAAGATGGCCAGCGCCGATGCCAGCACGGAAGCGGATCCGCCCTCGGAGGATCGCCGTAAAGTGAGATAGCTCACGTAGAGCAACCAAAGGATCAGGAAGGTGGTCAGGCGCATGTCCCAGACCCACCAGGCGCCCCAGGCATAGCGGGCCCAGATGGGGCCGGTGATCAGGACTACCGTGGCAAAGACCACTCCGACTTCCGCTGCCGTCAGCGCCCAGGCATCGGCCGTGGCGCTACGCTTCCACAGAACGATGATGGAAGCCAGGAAATTCACGAAGAACAGGGTGTAGGCCACTGTCGCGGCGGGCACGTGATAGTAGAAAATTCGTTGTGCGTCGCCCATGGTCTCTTCTGTAGGCGCACCTATCAGGCCCTGATACGTGCCGTACGAGAGCAGGACAAAGACCAGCCCGACAAAGAAGGGATAAAGTTTTGATTTCATTCTGCGTTTAACACCGTTTCAAACAGCAGGAAGCAGACAGTCGTAAAGACCACACAGTATACTGCAAGAAATTTTATTTGCGGCACAGGAGAAGATTCGCCAGTAAGCACGCCCGTGGTTGCGCCAACCATGGTCAGTACCGCCGGAATTGAGATAGGCAGCAGCAGCAGTGGCAGCATTAGTTCGCGGTTGCGGGTTCGGATGGACATAGCGGCAAAAAACGTCCCATTGATGACCAGCGCCCACGTGCCTAAGAAGAGCACCACCGCGAGCTGCCACAAGGGCCCCACCGAGCTGAGATTGTAGAACAAGACGAACAGCGGAACCATGATGCATTCCAAAACTGCCACGAAGATGAAATTCCCCAGGCATTTACCAAAAAACAGCGATTCAGGGGCAGACGGAGAGACGCGGTATGCATCCAGTACGCCGTTGCGCAGCTCGCGCGCCCAGGATTGGTTCAAGGCCACCACGGTGGAGAACAGAAACGCCACCCAAAACAAGCCGCCCGCCATCCGCCGCGACTCCTCTGCTGTGGGATCAAAGGCAAAGCTGAAGATCACCACTACCAGCACGGCAAAAAACAGCATGGAATTCAATACATCCCGCGAGCGCCACTCCAGCCGCAGATCTTTGGCCACATTGGCCGCCGTGAGCTTCAGAATGGAGCTGCTCATGCCTGCACCTGCGGCACGGGGCTGCGGCTGACAAGCTGTCCTGCCGAGAGAAACAGAAATTCATCGGCAATGTTGGCCAGCAGCCCCAGTTGATGGGTGATCAGAAGAATGGTGGTGCCGAATGAGCGCATGTCGGCCAGCAGTTGTGCGATCTGGTTGGCGGATTCAGGATCAACGTTGGAAAAGGGCTCATCCAGCAGGACCAGGCTGGGTGAGTGAAATATGGCGCGCGCCACTGAGAGGCGCTGCCTCATTCCCTGGGAGTACTGCCCCACCCGGCGCGTTAACTTGGGATCAAGCCCCACGCGCCTCATTGCCTCGTCCAGCGGCGCGTCTGAAGCTATTCCATAAAGCTGCGCAAAGAACCTGAGGTTCTCCATGCCGGAAAGCTCGTCATAGACCAGGGGCGCATGGGCCATATAGCCGAGGCGGTCCAGAGCTTCGCGGTTCTTCATGCCAAAAATCCGCACTTCGCCTTGCGTCGGCTGGCTCAAGCCGGCGATGATGCGCATGAGCGTTGACTTGCCTGCTCCGTTTTCTCCGCGCAGGACATAGAAGCGCCCCGCGTCCAGCTCCATGGACACATCGCGGAGCGCGGCCGTGCGGCCGTAGATCTTGGCTACATTCTGGACTTGAACTGGAGGAGCCGGGTTGCTCAGCGTGAACCTCAGTACCCTTTTGCAGCGGCTGGCGTTGAACCGGCGGGCGCGGAGGCCGCGGCTGTTCCCGGTTTTGCGGCATATTTGGAGGCGCACTTGGCCTGAATCTCGGTCGCGTGGAAGACGCCGTCTTTGCCGAACCCGCCCATGACCAGAGCCTGCGCATTGTCCTTGAAGGTGTCCGGGGGCGGCTCGTTGCCCTTATAGCTCACACGCAACTCCTGGCGTTCTTTAGTCTGCGGATCCTCTTCGACAATCACGAAATCGGCATGTGTGCCCGCCTGGTGAATCGACCCTGGTTCCACGTTGCCGCCCACACGCAGACGGCGGGTATAGGCGGTGTCCCCGAGTTTGTGCAATTCGGCGATGGTGACGTAATAGCTCTTGCTCTCCTGTACACCGGTGTAGGCCAAATAACCGAGAGATGACAGAATCACGATGCTCACTACGGCAAATTTAAGGGTTTGCGGAGCCATTTGTGTTCCCCCAAAGGTTTAACAAGCCTAATCATACCGCAAAAAGCGGTCAAGAGGAGTTTTTGAGAAGCCTGCGGGTCGCACCGCAGGACGGGCCAGGGCGGCCCAAACCGTCTACGCCTTCCGGCAGTATAATGAGGGGTTTACCACCATAAGGATGACCTCACATGAGCTCAGGCAACGGTAAAAACGGCAGCACCAACGGGTCACGGCCCAAAGTCCGCGAAGAATGGATTGCCCGGCGGCGGGCTGAGGCGGCCCGGACCGGCGATGACAATTTCTCCCAGATGCACTTTGCCCGCAAAGGCCTGGTCACAGAAGAAATGCTGTATATAGCGGACCGGGAGAAGGTGGCGCCGGAAACAATCCGCGACGAGGTTGCTGCGGGACGCATGATTATTCCCGCCAACATCAACCATCCTGAACTGGAGCCCATGTGCATCGGGGTGGCGTCCTTATGCAAGATCAACGCCAACATCGGCAATTCAGCCATCACCTCGAACGTGGATGAAGAGTTGCGCAAGCTGCACACCGCGGTGCATTTTGGCGCGGATACAGTGATGGACCTTTCCACCGGCGGCGGCATCCATGAGATTCGCGAAGCCATCGTGCGCAATTCCCCGGTGCCCATCGGCACCGTGCCCATCTATGAAGCAGTCTCACGCGTCAAACGCATTGAAGACCTGAACGCGGACTTGATGCTGGAAGTGATTGAAGAGCAGGCCCAGCAGGGCGTGGATTACATGACCATCCATGCCGGCGTCCTGGTGCAGTATCTGCCCTTGATTTCCAAGCGTATTACTGGAATCGTGAGTCGTGGAGGGGCGATTCTGGCGCAGTGGATGGCCCACCACCACAAGCAGAATTTTCTGTACGAGTGCTTTGACGACATCACCAAAATCATGAAAAAGTATGACGTTTCTTACTCGCTCGGTGATGGCCTCCGTCCGGGATGCGTGGCCGACGCCAGCGATGAGGCGCAGTTCTCTGAACTCAGGACGCTGGGCGAGCTTACCAGGAAGGCCTGGCAGAGCGACGTCCAGGTGATGATCGAGGGGCCGGGCCACGTCCCGCTGGACAAGATCAAAGAGCAGGTGGATAAGGAAGTGGAATGGTGCGATGGCGCGCCCTTCTATACCCTGGGCCCGCTGGTTACAGACATCGCGCCGGGATATGACCACATTACCTCCGCCATTGGCGCGGCAATGATCGGCTGGCATGGCGCTTCCATGCTGTGTTACGTCACGCCCAAGGAGCATCTTGGTCTGCCGAATGAGAAGGACGTGAAGGACGGCATCATTGCCTACAAGATTGCCGCTCACGCCGCAGACGTGGCGCGGCATCGTCCGGGAGCGAGGGATCGCGACGACGCTCTCAGCTATGCTCGCTATACCTTCGATTGGGAGAAACAGTTCGAACTGTCACTCGATCCTGAGACCGCCCGCTCCATGCACGATGAGACCCTGGCCGACAATTACTACAAGGAAGCCAAGTTCTGCTCCATGTGCGGCCCCAAGTTCTGCTCCATGAACTACTCCCAGAAAGTGGATGAGTTCAACAAGCAGGTGTATGGGATCGAGAAAAAGGATTATTCGGATCTGGTGGAGAAAATCAGCGCGAAGTAAAACCACTCAGCAATTGGCTCTGGGCCTCGGCCAATGAAGCTGGATTGAAAGGACGCAGTGGGCCTGGTAGCTGACAGAAGAACCCAGCACTTTGCCGCTAACCAACCAAGGACCAAAAGCCAAGAGCCAAAAGCTAAAAACCAAGGGCCAATGGCCAAAGGTTGAGGGCCAGTCTTTCATTCATCCGAATACCGCTTCAGTCCAGCCTGCTGCTGCGCCGCCTGCGTTGGCGGTTTCTTCGGCGAGTTGAAATGCCGGACCACCACGTCGTCGGCGGTGACGTCATCTTCGTCTCGATCAGATCTCTGGCGGAAATGATGCCACTGCGATTTCTGCTTTGCCACCGGCGTGCTGGTCCTGGTTGGACTCGGCTTAGCTGCGGCTGGAGTCTCTTGTCTCTGAATGGCAATGACTGGTCTTGCGGTCGCCGGGACCGCGTGCAGAGTTGTGGCCCCAAAGGGCGCCTGCTGCTCGACCGATCCCTCTCTCAAGATGCCGGAAAGAGGAGTGACGGCATGAAAATTTGCCAATACCATGCCCGCGAGGAACAAAAAGCTCGCCGCAACCACTCCAGCGAATGCCCCGCGTAACGGCCCGTTCTGCCGACTCATAACCTTCGCCGGCCTTCGTGAAACTGCTGGCGTCGGTTCACGGCGCTGAGATGGCTGGTGCTCGGCCTCTGCCGTCAGGCTTGCCCCGTCCAACGCTGCTACCTGTTCCGTTGCCTCGACGCCGATTGTTTCGTCCACCATAGGCTGCATTCCGGCCAACCGTTTTTCTTGCTCGGCTTGGGTGCGCCGCAACTCCTGTTGCCGCGCCTCCGCTGCCTGTTCTCTATTCATTCGGCGATTCTGTTCTAGTTCAGTGGCGCGTTGCATCGCTTCCGTCTTTCGCTGCTCTCTGGCGGCACGGGCCTGGGCAACACGCAATGCCACGTGCTGCCGTAACTCACGAGCTTGTCCCGCGACTCCACTGCCGGCGGCGGAAGCTGCTGTCCCCATCCTTGCCAGTGCTCCCGCCAACACCGTCCCAAGATGTTGCAGGCCGTGGCGCAGGCGTTCAATGAATTCGGAGAAGGCCGGGGTTGTTGGCTCCGTCGATTCTGCTTGCGTGCTTTCAGCCGGGGCCGGATCCTGGCTGAACTTCGTCATGGGGGAAATCGGCTCCGGATGGCGGTGTGTCGGAGTCTCCTCGACTGGCTCCCATACTTCCTCCGGAGCTTCCAGCATCTGCTCGGTCAATTCAGGGGAAAGATTCTCAACTTCTCTGGCCGCGGAGACGGGTCTGGGCAGGGATGGTATGGCTCCGGGAAAGACCACAACTTCAGCCTGCAATTGAGCGCCGATGGCGGCTGCCCGGCCCAGGACCTGCTGTTGATCGCAAATGGCAAATTCAATTTCCAGGTCGGCAGGGGAAAGCTGTTGCATATTTGGATCAACTATCTCAACCTGAAAGCCTGACTGTTGCAGCTGCTGGGCAAGAGAGATCGCATCTTCAGGATTGAAGGCGAGAATGCGGGCCAAAGGCATGGCGGACCACCTCCGGAGATCTTTCTTCGCTGGATGCAAACGGCTTTGGTCCAGCAGACACACGGGTACCGCGATAAAGTGACGTGAAGGCTTAGACGCTAAAAGAAAGCGCCGGGCTGTCCCCTCTCGCCGAAAGTCACAAATTGTTTTGTAGTTTATCCCGAGCGGCAGCGAGGGAACCCTGCTTCATGAGGAATGCTTTAGGGCGTATGCCCTGAAACAGAATGCAAGTGTGTCGGTACTTATTCTGACTTCTGCAGTAGCCTGTCCCGGTCGAACTTGAGAGATCGTTCAATCCGGCCAAACCGGGGTCATTCTGTCCCGCTAAGTCATTCTTCGGCAAAAAAAACAACGGGCGCTGCCGGTATAGGGAAAGGCCGGCAACGCCCGAATGTCTCCAGTGGTGTTAGAACCCCAGTCCGAAGTGAGTCGCAAACGTCACCGAGTTTGTGGCTATGCCCCCGGTGGGACGGCTGAATTGGATCGGAAGGTCAACTTCGGCAAAATAAGCTTTAAAGAGACCTACCGGCTGCTTGAATTTCCAGGTTTTGTTGACAAGTGGAATAAAGCCCCACGAGGAAGAGTTCACGTTAAAAGCTGTTCTTATGCCGACGCCTACTCCGTGTGACACGCTCCAGACAATCCCCGGATCGACCGTGAGCGTGACCTGCTTGGGCTTTTGCGATATGAATGGAATCATCTCCAGGTCAATATTCATATGTTCCGTTCCCTTGAAGGTGACTCCAATGGGAAAGCCGAAGGTGTAGTTGTCGAATATCGTTGTGGTTTGCCCATCGGCGTGGGTGGCCCAGGGAATGACAAATCCGATGTGCCCGCCAATGTTGTCCTGAGCCTTTGCGACGGCCGTCAAATTGAGCGCAAATATTGCTCCTGCGGCCAGAGTAAGAAGTTTGCGTAACAAGGTTTTCCTCCTGCTTAAAGATATGTATCCAATTGTGCGTTTTGCTGATCCTACAGATTGCGTTCGGGAATTTGGCGGGTCTCGAACCAGATCGCTCAGACGGGGAGCGGAGTTCAGAGCTCGTCGCTGATCCAGGAAGCTCAAGGACTTCCGCTTCCCGGTCCAAACTAGGACATCAGTATAGTGGAGGATAAATCGAGGGAGCAAATCGGCGGCCTGCCGCTGAGCCGTGAGGTACTTGGTTCTTGCCGTCCGAGACGTCGCGGAGTTCGTGCCCCCGCGGTTTGGATCAAGGGGTGGGTTTGCCCATGGCAAGATAATTTTGTGCAGGCGCACCAAAGGCGTCAGCCACGCGATTGAAAAAAGCAAAGAGAGCGGTGATGTAAACAGCCTCCGCGATCTGCTCTTCTTCCCGGCCGGCATTGCGTAGCGCTTGCACATCATCGGTGTTCGACCTTTAGGCAGCTTCGGTGATCAATTTCACATAGTCCAGCAAAACGCGCTCCGCCGTGTCAGCCCGGCTTCGTCGAGCTTGCCTCCCAATACAGCAGCAACGCACTGCTCAGATGTTCCCTGGAACCGCAGGAAGTAGGCGTGGCTGTCTAGTCAATACGGGCAACGATTCAGGTAGAGACATAGCTGGCGATCATTTCCTTGTGCCGGCGCGAAAGATGTCCTTCGGAGAAATGGACGCGGTTGGAGAATTCGACCACCCGGCGTAGAAAGTCAGGGCGGGCGCCAAAGCATTTGATAACGCCAGGTACCTTTTGCCGTCCCGAACTGGCCCGCTAAAAGTCGTAGGCGGCAGCGGTCTCTCCGGTAGCTTCTTCATCCTCGATAATTCTGATCTTCGTTGCCGGCTTTGCCGCCTCAGATCTGCGTGTGCCTGGAGAAGTGTTATGGGTGTTTTGGTCGCTCATGAATATCCCCACGAAAGATTTGCAATAAACCTGAAAGCTTGCTGGGAATGCCTCTCAGTTTGCACAGAACGGGCATGCATTCGCAGGCCTCATCAAAGGCCGAAGGAGTCAGGCGGTTGCCTGACTCCTCCCGGTTAGATTGCGCTTGATGTGCGATTAGAACGTAAAGAGCGGGCCAATCTCCGAACGGACGTCCTTCCACTCTCGCATGGGCCTTCCGGCAAACGCCGGGAAGAGGCCGGTTGCCGTGAGGGGCAGGGCGCGGGTGCGATAGAGTGACTCTTCCACTACGAAGGTCAGATAGTTGTTCAGCTTGTACTGGAGAGTACCCGCCGCCACATCGCCTTTTTCGCGCCCACCTCCAAGACGGCGGACATCGCGGGCCAGCACCTGGTCGTAGCCGTAGTGGAGATACATCACCCAACCGGCGTTACGTCCCGCAGGATCGGCCTTGGCCCAGCGCGAGAGCGGCAGGCCGAGGTTGAGGAATCCACCCTGCGCGCGCGGTGGGAGCTGGTTGGCCACCACGAGGGCGCCCCCAGTGCAGGCGGGGCCGACCCCTCCACGACAACCAAAGACCACCGTCGATGCGCCATCAATGCTCTGTGCGGTAGCCGTGTTAATCAGCCCAGTCGTGTCGTTGAACTCCGCGAAAATCTGGCCACCGAAATAGTAGCGGAGGTCAGCGCCGTTGTAGTATTTGCCGATCAGCGTGAACCAGCGTGTAGGAAGTTGGATTTCTCCCGTCCAGGCATCCCGCTTGCTGCTGATTCTGGCGCCTTTTGGAAATGCCCCCGCGAACGCGGCCGGCACCTGGTTCGCCAAAACGACAACATCGCGTTCGCCATTCACGCCGCTGATGATGAACTGCGCCGGAGCAACGCCCGGTGCTTTGTCAAGCTGGAACTGGGTTACGATGCGGGCTTGAACCTCGGGCCGTCCCGAGTCCACGCCTTGGCGCTCACCAAATCCGAGCTGGTTAGCAACGCCTTCGTTACCGGGGACCACTGCGCCTGCTGCCGTGAGATCGGCGGGCAGGTTGCCGTACGCAGGCAACACCATGGCGACTTCCGGCTCAATGGACCAGTTCCGGCTTCCACCCAGCTTGTGGTTGAAGCCGAGTCGGACCTGAGGATCGCGCTCATAGAGCGTGCCGAAGCCAACGCCTAGGCCCGTGGTTTCGAACAGGTTCGGTAGAGTAGATGACGCGAACGGCGTCCAATCCTGTCCAGCCAGGAGGTGAACCGTTGTGTTGTCGCTTGCATGGTAGTCCACTCGCCCCCATGCCAAACGGAGAGATGGCATGTTGGAACGGATGGAGCTGATGTTGCGGTTATTGGCGCGTTCAAAATTGCCTTCCATGTCGACTTCAAACTTGCCGGTAAGCACCACGTTGGGCGATAGGTCCATCCACTCGAAGTTGGTTCCCAATCGGGTAGCGCGTGACTTCAAGTGAAACTCTGATATGTTGTCAGGACCATTGGTGATGGGGTTGAATCCGGGAAGAGGAAAATCGTTGCCATAGGGTGAGCTGGAATCCCACACCGCGCTCACCTTGACGAAGCCGTACGGCTTTAAATGGACGTTTTTTCCAATCGAAATGTCCGGAATAAACCCCTCGCGCTTGGGTGGGTCAACCTGGAGCACCCTGACTGGAGTAATAGCCGGGATAACGCCCCCTCCTGCACCAGCTTGCGCAGCGCTCAGATCAGTGGATCCGTCTGGCCGGAGGGAGACCGATGCCGACGCGATAGCCGCATTTGCGGCCGCAGCTGACGCCGGCGCCTTCAAGCTATTCATCTCTGCGGTTGCTGGTGCCTTCAGACTGTTGAGGTCGTCGGCCGAAAGAACACCTTTTGCCTTGAGAAGCAGCAAAAGTTGGTCACGCATCTGGTTGGCTGGCGTCGCGGCCAGGCTATTGACTTCGCTGCTGCTGAGAATGCCTTTGGACACCAGCAGTTGCAACAACGGATCAGGCGCCACATTCAATCCCACAGCCGGAGCTGCCGGGGTCGCTGCGGCCGTTGTCTCGGATGCTGGTGTGTTCTTTGCTGGAGCACTGGCGTCGTTGCCGCCCGCCAATGCCGCTAGAGGCAGAAGTAATACTGCTAGAGTTCCTGCCAACATTCGCTTTGCAATGAGTAACATGAATTAACCTCCTGCGCTTTAACGAAACTTCCAAAAGGTTGCCTTGGGTTCAAGGGGTGGAAGAAAACTCCCCCATCCACGCGGGTTGCGCGTGCCTGGGAGCAGACATCGACACTTCTACCGTGACTGCAGTTGAGTTCAATGTTTGGGTAACAAGAGTTAGCTAGAATTATGATGATTGTCAAGGAAAAATAGGGCGGAGCACCCGTTTTTTACCATTGACGGGCAGGGTTCTCCGGAGGCCCAGAACTTCTATGGTTAGCTGTACCGCACAGCAGGGGGACTCCCCAATTTACCCCTGGGCGCGGTCTTCATTCTACTTCTACCGCTTTCCGGCGGCTCCGGATTTCGCCGAGATTCCGCCACTTCGCATCGGATAATCGGTCTCGCGAAGGCAGCGTCTGCCATGGTTCAATGGCATCGGCTAAAACGACCTCTGACCATTCTGTGGCGCTGCACTATTCGAAGAACTCAACCAAGAAAACTACCTCTTGGAAGTCATCGCTCCGTTCATACGGTCTCTCTTCGGCAAGCACAGCGAGATTGGCAGTCTGGACAGGCAGGCGACTGCGCATTAAGATAGCAGCTTTCGATAACGAAATCCGACTATCGCAAATTGTTGTAAAGCTGTTACTGCCCGCGTTGTAAGAAAGCCGCTGCCGCCGTGACAACTTCCGAATTCAAAACGGACTACCGCGATCTGTACTCAGGCCTGATCCCGTTGCACATCCTTTACCATGCGACCAGAGAACCGATTTTCGGCCTGGAGATGATTGAGGAACTCGACCGTCATGGATATAAGCTCAGCCCTGGAACCATATATCCGCTGCTGCACTCACTCGAAGAGCAGGGCCTGCTGAAGTCAACACAGATGGGAACTCACCCTAACGGCCGGCGGGTGTACCGGGCCACCGCCGGAGGCCGGGTTGCCCTCGCCGTGGCAAAGGAAAAAGTACAGGAGTTGTTCACGGAGCTTTTCGAAGATGTAATCCACGCTGCAAAGAAGACTTCATCGCGGAGGAAAAAACGGTGAAGGCTCTCAGGATCCTCGCATGGGCCGTTGTCATGGCTGGTGTTGTCATGTCGGGGCCGGCGCAAACAGCTCTTCCGTCATCCCGGCCGCTCACACTCGAGGAGGCGTTGAACTATGCTCTTGAGCACTATCCTGCCGTTCGCGCATCACTGGAGCAGGTGTCTGCAGCGCATACTGGTATAAGCCTTGCGCGCACGCAGTACCTGCCGCAGCTCACCGCACTTTATCAAGATGGCCGGGCCACGCAGAACCAGGTGAATGGTATCTTTCTGCCGACGCCGCTCAATGCGGCAGTTGAAGGGCCTGTTGGACCTTCAAGTGGACAGAGCTTCTGGAACAGCCAGACAGCTGCACTTTTCTCGTGGGAGCCGCTGGATTTTGGTCTGCGGTCCGCAAATGTGGGTCAAGCACGGTCTGCGGAAGGTAAGTCTCTGGCCGATCTGGCTCTAACCCGGCTGCAGGTCGCGTCAGCAGTTGGAAACTATTTTCTGCTGGCAGTGGCCAACCACCAGGCCGTGGTGGCCGCACAGGCAAATGTGGACCGCTGGCAAACCGTGAACAAGTCAATCCATGTCCTCGTGGACAATCAACTACGTCCGGGCGTGGATGCATCCCGTACTGATGCACAACTGGCTATGGCAAGGGTACAGTTCTATCAGGCGCAACAGGCGGAACAAGCAGTATTGGCGACTCTTGCGGCCCTCATGGGTATGGCGGGCAACGAGATCCGATTAGACATTGGGACGCTGCTGGATTTGCCCGCTGTCGATTCGTTACCCAGTCTTGCCCCTGCGGATCACCCGCTTGCGCGCGACCAGATGGCGGCGGTACGCCAGGTCCGGGCACAGGAAGACGTGCTGAATCACACCGATTACCCACGATTTTTTCTTCAAGCAGAAGGTCTGGGCCGGGGCAGCGAAGTCCCTGCCAATGGATCCATTCTCGGCAATTGGAATGGCCTGGCGCCCGCGCGCGGCAATTGGGTAGCGGGGTTGACCATTAGCTTTCCGAACATCTTCGATTTCAAGGCTCTGGGGGATCAAAAACAAATTTCGAAGGCCAATGAACGTTCGCAACGCGCGCTGTATGACAAAACCCTTCAAGACCTGACGGGCCGGATCCAAACAGCAATCTCCCAGCTCAAGGGCGCACAGCTCGTGGCGCAACAAACTCCTATTGAATTGGCGGCGGCCCGCCAATCGGAGATGCAATCGCGGATACGCTATGGGTCCGGACTGGCAACGCTGGTGGAAGTGGCAGATGCTGAAAGTCTTTTGGCCCAGGCAGAAATGGATGACGCAGTTGCCCGGCTCAATGTGTGGCGCAGCCTGTTCGGATTGGCTTACGCTCAAGGCGACTTGCAGCCATTTCTGCAAGCCGTCCATTCTGGAGGGCACTAGGTTATGTGGCTCATTCGCGCGGCCCTGCGGCGGCCCATTACCATTGTGGTGATTGTGATCGCGGTGGCGTTGTGCTCCATTCTCGCGGTCCAACGCATGCGCGTCGACATTTTTCCCGATTTGAACCTGCCCGTCATCTATGTTGCGCAGCCATACGGAGGCATGAGTCCGGCACAAATGGAAGGCTACCTGGTTTACTACTACGAGTACCACTTCCTGTATATCAACGGCATTGAAAGCGTAGAAGACAAATCCATCCAGGGAAATGGGCTTCTCAAGCTGACCTTCCATCCTGGCACGGACATGAGCCAGGCGCTGGCGCAAACCATTTCCTATGTGAATCGCGCCCGCGCGTTCATGCCGCCGGGCACAGTTTCTCCCTTTGTGATTCGCTTTGACGCGGGGACCGTTCCCGTGGGCTATGTGGTTTTTTCCAGCACCTCTCGTACGCTGGGGGAAATTCAGGACCTGGCCTTGAATCGCGTGCGGCCGGCTTTTGCCACATTGCCCGGCCTGACCTCGCCTCCGCCCTTTGGCGGCAACCAGCGCACCATCGTAGTGACCATCAATCCTGATCGCCTGCGATCTTATTCTATGGCGCCCGATGAGGTGGTGCAGGCGCTGAACTCCAACAACCTGCTGATGCCCGCGGGAAACGTCCGCACCGGAGACCTGGTGCGTATTACACAAAGCAACTCCGTAGCCTCAAGCTACCAGGCGCTGAACGATCTGCCGATTCGTACCGGGTCCGGTCCCACTGTGTTTCTGCATGACGTGGGCACTGTGCAGGACAGCACGGATATTCCCACGGGCTATGCCCTGGTGAACGGGCGCCGCGCCGTCTACATTCCGGTCACCAAGCGTCCGGATGCTTCAACACTGACGGTGGTCAATGAAGTAAAGGCGAGCTTGCCGCGTTTTCAGTCGCTGGTGCCGGACGACATCAAGGTGGAGTATCAGCTGGACCAATCTTCTTATGTGAAGAGCGCGCTATATGCCGTTGTCCGCGAGGGTCTTCTAGGTGCGGTTCTCACTGGCCTGATGGTCCTGGTTTTCCTCTCCGACTGGCGCAGCTCGTTCATCGTCATGATGACGATACCGTTTGCTCTGTTGACCTCCGTCGTTGCACTGTGGCTGGTTGGGCAGACGATAAACATCATGACGCTCGGAGGACTGGCGCTGGCAGTCGGCATTCTGGTGGATGAAGGCGTGGTGACCATCGAAAACGTTGACAGCACCCTCCAGTTGGAGCCTGGTTTGCCGGCGCCACGCGCAGTGCTCAATGCGACGCAGCGGACTGTGCTTCCACGTTTCTTGGCCATGTTGGCGGTGGTGGCCGTGTTTTTGCCGTCATTCCTGATGACCGGCGTGGCCTATTCGCTGTTTGTACCGCTCTCGCTCGCGGTCGCATTCGCCATGATTGCCTCATTCCTCCTCTCCAGTTCGTTCGTGCCCATCACATTTCTCTGGTTTCATCGCAAGATGGAACGCGGGCACAAACCGCTGATCGCAGGCCGGTGGGACTTCGACCATCTGCGCGACCGTTGGGGCCGATTCCTGGAACGCGTCGCCTCTGCGCGCTGGATCATTGTAGGAGCCTATGCGGCGGTTGCCGTTCTCATCATTGTTTTCCTGGGACCCCTTCTGGGCCGTGAGCTGTTCCCCAGCGCGGCAACCAGTCAATTCAGGCTGCGTTTTGACGCGCCGATTGGAACCCGTGCTGAAGAAACCGAGCATCTGGTGACCGAAGTGCTCCATGAAATCCGCCGGGCGGCAGGCCCGGAGAACGTGAGTACCACCCTCGGTTACGCGGGCACCCAGGGGGCAAGCTATCCCATCAATACAGTGTTCCTTTGGACCAGTGGACCGCACGAAGCCGTAATTAATGTGGCGCTACGGCCGGAAGCGCACATTGATGTTGGGGAATTGGAAGAGCTCCTGCGCCGCGTGCTGCCGTCAAAATTCGCTGGCTCGTCCTTCTCTTTTGAGCCTGGTGATCTGGTCAGCCAGATCATGAACTTTGGCGCTCCCACCCCAGTCGAGGTGGCTGTCTTTGGGCCTGACCTCTCTGCCAGTCGCGCGTACACGAATCGTCTGTTGAGCCAATTAAAGACGATCTCCGATCTGCGGGACCTGAAATATGAGCAGCCGCTCGATTACCCCAGCGTGGACGTGAGGATTGATCGCGAATTGGCAGGGCAGATGGGCGTTACTCCGGGCCAGGTGGCGCGTTCGCTATCGGAGGCGACTGCTTCCAGCCGGTTCACCACCCCCAACTATTGGGCCGACCCAAAGACGGGTATCGCCTACCAGGTGCAGGTGCAGTATCCGCAGCCGAGGATGACCTCCGCCGAAGAGGTACAAAATATACCTGTGATGCCCGGCCAGGCCCAGCATCCACTCATCGGCGATCTGGCCCAGGTTGACTATGGCACGGTGATAGGAGAGTACGACCGCCGCAACGGTTCACGCATGCTTTCATTGTCTGCAAACATTGCCGGCAATGATCTGGGCCGCGTGTCCAGGAGCATAGACGAGGCCGTTCAGCGGCTTGGTGCTCCTCCGCGGGGGACAACAGTCCAGGTGCGCGGTCAGATTGCGCCCATGCAGGAGACACTGCGAAACCTTGGCATCGGATTGCTGCTGGCTGTGCTGGTGATTTTTTTGCTGCTGGCCGCCAACTACCAGTCGATGCGGCTCGCCTTCGTTGTGCTCACCACCGCGCCCGCGACCGTATGCGGCGTGATCCTGATATTGCTGGTGAGCCGCACGACACTGAATATTGAATCCTACATGGGTGCAATTATGGCCATCGGCGTCGGCACGGCCAATGCTATCCTGCTGGTCACGTTTGCCGATGAGCACCGTCGGAGTGGAGTATCGTCTCTGGAGGCGGGAATCCAGGGCGTGAAAGAGAGAATGCGGCCCATCTTGATGACCAGCGCTGCCATGATTGCCGGCATGGTTCCCATGGCCTTGGCCGCCGAGGCAACAGCACCGCTGGGCCGTGCCGTGATTGGCGGATTGGTGGCGGCAACTGCAGCCAACCTGCTTGTGCTGCCGTTTACATTTTCCCTGGTTCAGCAAAGCGCCGGCGTCACTTCACCTTCGCTTGATCCCGATGATCCTCATGGCCGCTTTGCCGGTCAGCCGGAGTTGGCATGAACCGCATTTGCGCAATCTCTTTATTGTTAGTTTTGTTGGCTGAAGGTTGCACTTCGTCAAAAAACAATACCGTGGCCGCAAATACGTCTGCGGTCCAGACCGTCGATGTAGTCCGAGTTGTTTCGCAACCTCTCAGTATCGAGGTGAAGCTTCCCGCAGAGTTGCAACCTTACGAGGTCGTCGCCATCTTTTCCAAGGTTTCAGGTTTTGTGGAGAAGATCAGCGTCGATCGCGGCTCCCATGTTAAGAGCGGCCAATTGATGGCGCTGCTTTCGGCCCCAGAACTTGCCTCCCGGCGTGCCGAGGCGCAGTCGCAAGCGCAGGCCGCAGAATCGCAGTTGGCCGGCGCGCGGGCTAAGCTCGCTGCGGACCAGAGCACTTACGAAAAGCTGAAATCGGCCTCCCAGACTCCTGGGGTTGTGGCTGGAAACGATCTGCTGCTGGCGGAGAAGACAGCCGAAGCTGATCAGTCGCAGGTAAAGGCCCTGGAGCGGAGCGCCGAGGCAGCCAAACAAGCCTTACAGGCGGTCACAGCTACCGAGCAGTATCTGCGCATCACCGCGCCCTTTGATGGCATTGTCACCGAGCGCAATGTCCATCCGGGAGCGCTCGTCGGCAGTAGCCAGAACATGCCGCTGCTGCGGGTAGAAACTCTTCAGCGGCTGCGGCTGGTTGTGCCTGTCCCCGAAATATACATCGGGGCCGTGCCCGAGGGAACCAAGGTCGCATTCACCGTTCCCGCCTATCCGGATGCAACGTTCAGCGGCACGATCGCGCGCATTTCGCACTCTGTCGACGTCAAAACACGTACCATGCCGGTCGAGCTTGAAGTGAGCAATCCAGGCGGACGTTTAACACCTGGAACCTTTGCTGACGTGCGCTGGCCCGTACGCCGCCCTAGTCCGACGTTGTTTGTTCCAACCGCTTGCGTCGGCACCAACCTGGAACGGACATTTGTGATCCGCGTGCGTGATGGCAAGACGGAATGGGTAGACGTGAAAGCCGGGGCCATCAGCGGCAAACTGACTGAGGTATTCGGCGACTTGAAACCGGCCGACGAAGTCGCCGCGCGCGGAACGGATGAACTGGCTCCAGGAACAAAGGTGAACTCACGTCACGCCCAAAACCCGTGATTTCCCAAGTTCCAAGGAAATTATTGTAAGTATGTCGTTGATCCGCACTGCGTCGAATCCAGCAAACCATACTGCCCATGGGTCTATCGAAATGGGAACTGGAAGAATTGTGTCGCCCATTAAAGGGTTTACTTGATTTCCGAGCCTGATTGCATCAATTCAGGTTACTTCTTTCTCTGTGATCAGGTTTTTACATGTCTTTAACATAAATTTAATAGACTTTTCATGCATTTGAGGCAAGCTATTTGTGACCCAAAACGAGCAATCCTAAATTTCCGAATTGTGCAGGTGTCCCGGGACGATTAAGTCCCTGGGTTGTGGGCCAAGGGACAATACTCTGTTGGTTCTCAGGGCAATTTGCTAAGATTGCGGCCAGCAAACAAAATCAAAATAAAGCAAGGCAAACGCATTTGAAGGGAGAGTTATATCAGTGAGATTGCTAAGGAAACTTTGGTTTATCGGATTGATCTCGGGTTTGGCCATGGCGCAGACCAATCAGACCAATGTGTCAAACACCACCGCTGACCCATCCGACCTCGCAGACCAGGTCAAGCAGTTGCGCGAGTTGATGGTTCAACAGCAAAAACAACTTGCCGACCAGCAGAATGAACTGGAAAAGCTGAGGCAACAAGTAGGCGCGCAGCCTCAGCCTGTAGCGGCGAACAGCACGGATGGCGTCAGCGAGCCGCGGCTTGTCAACGCTTCGCTGACGGCACCCACCACCAGCCCGGTCGCCAAGCCGGTCTCTAGTGGTGCGGTCCAGGAAGATAGGCCCAAGGAGTCTCCGCTCTCCTTCCGTATCGGCGGGGCAGAATTTACCCCTGGCGGGTTCATGGACTTCACGTCCATCTTCCGCACCACCAACTCTGGCAACGCAGGAGGGACGAATTTCTTCGCCATTCCCTTCAGCAACACGATCGGTGGACACCTGACAGAAGAGCGCTTCACCGCACAGAACTCGCGCGTGAGCATGAAGGCCACCTCCAAGTTCGGCAAGAATGACGTGCTCGGCTACTTCGAGATGGACTTTCTTGGAAATGACGCCGCCAATGTTGAAATCACCAGCAACAGCCATACTCTCCGGCAGCGTCTTTATTTTGTTGACGTAAAGCGCGAGAAGTTTGAGGTCATAGCTGGCCAAATGTGGGGCTGGCTCACCCCCAACCGCGTTGGCTTGGATTCCATGCCTTCAGATGTCTTCTTCAGCGACAACATGGACTTTAACTACCAGGTGGGCCTGACTTGGACCCGCCAGCCGGGAGTCCGCTTCATCTATCATCCGAATGACAACTGGGCGATGGGTATCGCACTGGAAAATCCCCAGCAGTTCGGCGGACAGGGAGAAGTAACCTTTCCTACAGCTTTCAATGCCCAGTTGGGTGGCCAGATCGATCAGGGCGCCGGTACTGGTGTTCCAAACCTGCATCCGGACATCATCCCCAAGATTGCCTATGACACCGACATGAACGGAAAGCATTTCCACGCTGAAGCCGCTGGCCTGCTGACTGGAATCAAAATCACTAATCTGGTTGCCGGTTCCTTCGTTAAGCATACCAAGGAAGGCGAAGGCGTTGAGGCTGCAGTCAATCTCGAAGTGTTCAAGAACTTCCACCTTGTTGCCAACGGATTTTACAGCGACGGCGGCGGCCGCTACATCTTCGGCATGGGTCCGGACACAGTGGCGCTACCAACTGCTGCCGGTACCGATGTTGCTCTGTCGCTGGTTCACTCCGGATCCGGCATAGCCGGCTTCGAATGGCAGGCGACTCCCAAAGCCCTGTTTTATGGCTATTACGGCGGGGCATACTTCCAGCGCAATTTCGCCCTGGACACGAGTGCGGGTGCAAGACCCGGCACCTTCGTTGGCTTCGGTGGTCCCAACTCAGCCAACAGCAACAACCGCTCTATCCAGGAACCTACGCTCGGCTGGATTCAGACCTTCTGGAAGAGACCGCAGTATGGGGCTTTGCAACTCATTACCCAGGCTTCTTACCTGACGCGTGCTCCTTGGTTCGTGGCCGCCGGCGCTCCCAAGAACGCGCATCTGGTCATGGGATGGGTTGACCTGCGGTACGTCCTGCCCTAAGTTTCAAATTGAAGTCGTTTCAAAGGAGCGCCGGATTCCCGGCGCTCCTTATTTTTAGCAGCTTGGGTTTGCGTTTTGGCCTCGACCAGCTGCTGCACCGTGGCTTTGAGCTCTTCAATGGTCTGCCGTTGTGACTCAACTTCCTTGCGCAACTGTTCCACTTCTTCTTTGCTGGCGGTTCCTGGGGCCGCAGCGGCGGTTTTGTCAGCAGCAGAGTCGCCACCCTCGGCGCAGGCGAACGGCGCCGGCGACATCAGGAACAATACGAACAGAAGGCGTGTTGTAAGCGAGCGCATATTCTTCTTCTCCAGAATGATTTGCTGAGGCTTGCCAGTTTCAGAGAGTGGATCAGCCTGAATGCCAGGCATGGCTTGTTTTAGACAAAAACAGGCACTACCTGTTTGGGTCGCTGTTGCCCATGTGGTATGAAGAACGGACCTTTCCATTGAGGGGGGTGGATATGCCACGGATTGAAAAATGGAGTCAAGTAAATTTCTGTACGGTAAATTCTGAGTAAATTCCAGAACCTGCCGCCTTTTTGGTTGTGGCCTTGGGGAAACCTTAGGCGGCGTGCATAAATAAGTACTTCAACTGAAAATTACAATGTGATAGCGTTTGCGAATGGTGATGTCTGCGGCAGGCATTCGGCGGCGTTACGCGGAATTATCGCCTGTTTTGGATGAACGCGGACGGCGTCGGTTTGCAGCCACAGAGGCCCGGGCCTACGGGTATGGCGGGGTAA
>DATGJZ010000139.1:0-10598 GCA_035294925.1 Candidatus Angelobacter sp.
TGGTCGCAAGGAGTGTTCAACCATGAGTTCATGACGTTGTACGAGGTATTCCAGGGAGGTGCGGAAGACGACGGGCGGGAGAGTCCGCTGCCACCGCTGGCGGTGCAGTATGCCGATTTCACCCTGTGGCAACGACAATGGCTCGTCGGGGAAGCATTACAACGACAACTGGATTACTGGAAAACCCAACTGGCCGGGGTCCCTGAACAACTGAACTTGCCCCAGGACCATGCGCGAGGGCCCCGTCCGACTTATCTTGCAGGCATCTGTCGGACGACTTTGCCTCTCCCGCAGGTGGCGGCGATGAAACGATTAGGACAGGCCAATCAGGCGACGCTGTATATGACCTTACTGTCGGCGTTTGCAGTATTGCTGCAACGCTACAGCGGGCAAGAAGACATTACCGTGGGATCGCCGATCGCCAACCGTCAGGAAAGTCAGTTGGAACCATTGATCGGCTTTTTTGTGAACTCTCTGGTCATGCGGGTACGAATCGAGCCGGAAAAAACCTTTCGTGCGTTGCTGGCTGCGGTGCGAACAATGGCGCTCGAAACGTATCGTCATCAGGATTTGCCTTTCGAGCAGCTGGTGGAAGAGCTTTCGCCCCAGCGCAGCCTGAATATAACGCCGTTTTTCCAGGTCGTATTTGCTTTTCACAACGCAACTCGGGATCAGAAGCGAATCAAAGGGCTGGAAATAGGTCGGATCCGAACCGACGCGCTCAAAGTTCGTTTTGATCTGGAGTTGCATGCCTCGGAGCGCGATGGGGCGATTGAGTTGGGCTGGGTTTACAACCGTCGAGTTTTTGATGGCTGGCGCATCGCACAGATGGCGCGACACTACATTCGCTTGCTGGAGCTGGTAGATACGACTCCCGATACACCACTCCTGCAGATGGACCTGCTGACCAGTAGTGAACGCCGCAAACTGCTTGAAGAATTCAATATCAGCCGTCTTGTGGCGCTGGAAAGCACAATTCCATCGACGTTTGAGGCCCAGGTCGAGCGGAATTCTGCAGGGCTGGCTCTCATCTGTGAGGAACAGAGACTCTCCTACAGAGAGTTGAACCAGCAAGCCAACCATCTGGCCCACCGGTTGAAGAAACAGGGTGTCGGTCCAGAGGTCCTGGTTGGGATCTGCTTAGAACGAAGCGTGGAGATGATTGTCGGATTGCTCGGTATCCTCAAGGCTGGCGGCGCTTACGTCCCGATTGCGGTAGACCTGCCGGAGGCGCGCCGTCAAACAATAGCGCTCAATGCCGGCTTACGGCACATGGTTACCGTGGAGTCGTGTCGGGAGTTTTGCGACAAGCTGGCTGAGCACGTGGTTGTTTTGGAGAGCGCAGGAGAAAGGCTGACACATCCGGAGACGAGGACTCCGGTTGTTCCCCTCTTTGCGTCGCAAGCGGCATATGTGAACTACACGTCCGGATCAACCGGAGAACCTAAGGGAGTGCTCGTCTGTCATGAGAGCGTGATGCGACTGGTGATCGGGCCGGCTTACGTTCATTTGGATGAGAAGTCTCGCTTGCTACATATGGCCCCCCTTAGTTTTGATGCTGCGACATTTGAGATCTGGGGGGCTCTACTCAACGGTGGGACTCTGGTGGTGATGCCTGCCGGCGCAGTCTCCACGGAAGACGTCGTCGCTGTCATTAATCGCCATCAGGTAAACACAGCGTGGCTGACGGCAGGATTCTTTCACGAAGTCGTTGACGAAGCTCTGGAGGGTTTGGGTGGATTGAAGCAGCTGCTATCCGGAGGGGACGTGCTGTCGCCAGCGCATGTCGAGCGAGTGATGAAACTGCATCCTGGGCTGCAACTCATCAACGGCTACGGTCCGACGGAAAACACAACCTTTACCTGCTGTTATCGGGTTTCACGCGAAGAAGATTTAAGTGGCGGAGTACCGATCGGTGTTCCTATCAACAATACGCAAGTCTACGTACTGGACGGAAATCTTGAACCGGTGCCGATGGGAGTGACGGGAGAACTCTACGCTGCCGGCGCCGGTATGGCTCGTGGATATCTGAACCGTCCTGACCTGACGGCGGCAAGTTTCTTACCCAACCCTCATGATAGCAACGGCGGGCGGATGTACCGGACCGGAGACCTAGTCAGATGGCGCAGTGATGGTGCTGTGCAGTTCGTAGGACGTGCAGATCGACAGCTGAAGATTCGCGGATTCAGAGTTGAACTGGGCGAAATCGAGGCGGCCCTTCGAGAGTTCAGGGAAGTGCAAGGTGCGCTGGCGACCGTGCGAATTGATCGATCGGGGAACAAGCAACTCGTAGGCTACGTGGTACCCCACGCAGGCGACGCATTGGATGGAGTTGAGTTACGTCGTAACTTACGGAATTACTTGCCAGATTACATGGTGCCGGCAACTGTCATGGTGCTTCCATTCTGGCCGCTTACCGGCAACGGAAAGCTAGACCGCAGGGCCCTGCCGGAACCCGAAGTGCAATCCAGCAGGAATTATGTAGCTCCCAAAACAGACGCCGAGAAGGCACTGGCAGGGATTTGGGCGGAATCCCTTATGACGACCAGAGTGGGAATTGACGATAACTTTTTTGATTTGGGTGGCCACTCCCTTCTCGTTCTAAGGGTCCGGTCTTCTGTGCGACGTCAACTCGGACACGATATCCCGCTTGTTGATTTCTTCGCATACCCTACAGTCCGTTCCTTGGCCGAACGAATGGAACAGGTAAAACAGGTAAAAGATGAGACCGTGAGCATTTCTGACAGCCAGCAACGTGCCCGAAGCAGAAAAGCGTACGTGCAGCATCGTCGCCGGATGTCTGACCAGCAGAAGGACAACCCCAGCAAGGAGATTGTGCAATGAACGATCCTTCCGACGCAGAATCCCTTGAAAAAATTGCCGTGATCGGAATGGCAGGCCGTTATCCTGGAGCTCGGAACCCGGAGGAATTCTGGCGAAACCTGAAAGATGGAAAAGACTGCATCTCATTTTTTACCGATGAAGAGCTTTTGCAGGAGGATATTAATTCCGCACTTCTCGGCCTTGCTAACTATGTGAAAGCTCAGGGTGTTTACGAAGGAACATATCTATTCGATGCTCCATTTTTTGGTTACACTCCGAGAGAAGCCGAACTCATCGACCCGCAGCATCGCGTCTTCCTGGAGTGCGCCTGGGAAGCTCTGGAAAATGCCGGTTATGATGCTGGAACCTACCCGGGGCGCATCGGCGTTTTTGCCGGGGCCGGAATGGCGCGCTACTTCTTTGAACTATTCTCAATGCCGGAGATCCGCAGGTACACAAGTGACTTCGCCCTGGCCACCTGCAACGAGAAAGACTTTCTGTCTACGCGAGTGGGCTACAAATTGAACCTGCGCGGGCCGTGCATCACAGTGCAGACCGCTTGTTCCACCTCGCTCGTGAGTATTGTGATGGCCGCCCAGAGCCTGCTGACATATCAATCGGATATGGTCCTTGCTGGAGGAGTTCGCCTGACCATTCCCGAACGGTCGGGATACCTGTATGCGGAAGGCGGCATCCATTCGCCCGATGGCCACTGCCGGGCGTTCGATGCAGATGCCGGGGGAACTCTCAGCGGTTCCGGCGCGGGAGTTGTTGTCCTCAAGCGGCTCAAAGATGCTTTGGACGACGGCGATACTGTTCATGCGGTCATCCTGGGGTTTGGATTGAATAATGATGGATCGTCGCGCATCGGGTTCACATCTCCCGGTGTGGAGGGCCAGGTTGCCGTAGTCATGGACGCTATTGCCATGGCAGACATCAATCCCGAAACAGTAGGCGCTGTGGAATGCCATGGGACGGCAACAGCGATCGGCGACCCTATCGAGATCTCCGCTCTCACCCGGGCCTTTCGGGCCTACACGGATAAGAAGAGGTTTTGTGCAGTGGGATCGGTGAAAACGAACATTGGCCACACAGACGCTGCAGCCGGAGTCGCCGGGTTCACCAAGATGGTCCTGGCGCTGAAGCATCGCGCACTTCCTCCCAGCCTGCATTTTTCAAAACCCAACCCCCAAATTGACTTTGACAACAGTCCATTTTTCGTAAATACCCAACTTCGCAAATGGACACCCGGGTCTGAGCCGCTGCGGGCAGGAGTCACCTCGCTGGGAGCCGGCGGGACTAATGCTCACGTAATTCTCGAGGAGCCTCCCGCGCAACCGCCGGTCGCCGCACGCCGTCCTTGGCACCTGCTTGTTTGGTCTGCGCTGACCGAACCGTCACTCCGGGAAATGGATGTAAACATGCGCAGACATCTGCAGGAACATGGCGACCAATGCATCGCAGATGTTGCGTACACACTTCAAGTGGGGAGACGCCAGTTCCCTTATCGCAGGGCAATGGTTTGCCGCAATCACCAAGATGCAATCGGGGCCCTCGAAATACCAACTTCGGACAAGATCCCTACTGCCTTCCGCGAAGAGCAGGCTGGCCCGGTAACTTTTCTTTTTCCCGGTCAAGGCCCGCAGTATGTACAAATGGGCAAGGAGCTTTATCTCAACGAGCGCGTCTTTCACGAAGAAGTAGACCGGTGCGCGGAGATCCTCAAACCTGAACTGGAACTCGATCTGCGCGATGTACTCTATCCTCTCGCAGATGAAAGCAAAGAAGCCAGCGAAACCTTGAACCAAATCAAGTACACCACACCCATCCTCTTCACCGTGGAATACGCTCTGGCAAAACAGTGGATGAGTTGGGGGGCGCGGCCGGAATGCATGGTTGGTCATAGCACCGGCGAGTATGCAGCAGCCTGCGTGGCCGGCGTGTTCTCGCTGCATGACGCTCTGCATCTGGTTTCGGCTCGTGGCCGTTTCATGCAGCAACTGCCTCGTGGCTCGATGATGGGCGTGCTTCTGTCTGAGGAGCAACTGCGCCCCTTATTGGCCGAGATCGGGCAGATCTCTCTGGCCGCGGTAAATGGACCATCCGTTTGCGTGGTTTCGGGCCCTAGTGCGGCAGTCGACAGGTTGGAGCGAATGCTGCAGGAGAAAGCAGTGCCATTTCGGCGATTGCATATCTCGCATGCGTCTCACTCGGAGATGATGGATCCAATTCTGGAGAATTTTCGCAAGGAGGTGGAAGGGATCGATCTTCACGCGCCGGAATTGCCGTACTTCTCCAACCTGTCAGGAACTCGGATTACAGCTGAGATGACAACAAGTCCTGAATACTGGACCATGCATCTGCGCAATACCGTTCGATTCTCGGATTCTGCGGCAGAATTGCTGAAGGATCCAAGGCGCATTTTTCTGGAAGTCGGGCCTGGACGCATGCTTTGCAGCCTCGTCCTTCAACATCCGGGGAGAAGCGACAGCCACGTTGTGCTTCCTTCTCTGCCACACCCCAAAAACGATCCTCAAACGGATATGGAATTCCTGCTGACGACTCTAGGCCAGCTTTGGCTGGAAGGAGTTCGAATTGACTGGCCGGCCGTTCACGCTGAAGAAAAACGGCATCGTATTGCCTTGCCTACCTATCCGTTTGAAAGGCGCCATTACCAGTTGACAACCTCCAAGCGTCGAGTTCCTGCGGCAAATATTGCCCCTGGCACCGGCTGGGACAAACCGGATAGCGAGAATGATACCTCTACAGGTTATCCGAGCTCCGACCGTCCACGTGCTGCCGGACACGGACGACCAAGGCTGTCTGTCGCCTATGTTGCTCCAAGGAACGAACTGGAGCAAACCATCGCGGCTCTATGGCAGAACGCGCTGGGCATCACTCCGATCGGAGTGAACGACAGCTTCGTTGCGCTCGGCGGACACTCTCTCCTTGCCCTGCAGATTATTGCGCAGATTCGGAGTTCGTGCGAAATTGGGTTTTCCGTCAAGAACTTCTATGAAGCGGGGACCGTTGCGCGCCAAGCCGCAGCAGTCGTTCGGTCGCTGATTGGAGAAATGTCGCCTGATGAGGTGACCGAGATCATGGCTGATGCGGTAAACGTGGAATAAAGGCAAGGGGCTGCGTTTTGAACGCCAAATCGGATTTTCATCGTGAATATCCGCAAGTGAGGCAAGACTAGGCAAGATTAGAAATCTGGAAATCAAACAGGAGGGAAGAAATGAAAGAGAAAGAATGTGATAGCAGTAACGCGGTTGAAACTGAGAGTGACGCTGCCGCTCAGCAAGTCCTTACCTTCTCCCTGGACAGAATACGTCAAATTGCCCAAGACCTTAGGAAAAAGAAAGGGAGGATTCCAGGCAATAAGCTATCGCCGTTGGTTCCAATCAAAGCTCAAGGCACGAAGCCGCCATTGTTTCTCGTGCATCCTGTAGGCGGGGGTGTGCAGCTCTACTATCACTTGGCTGAATATCTCGATATGGAGCAACCGCTATACGGACTTCAAAATCACGATTCTGACTGTCGCCAGGAATCTGCGTACGTGTCGATCGAGGAGATGGCCAGGAATTATATTCAAGCCATTAAGACGGTCTGTCCAAATGGGCCCTATATGCTTGGTGGATGGTCTATGGGCGGCATTGTGGCGTATGAGATGGCCTTGCAGCTCAATGCGCTCGGCGACGACCTCGGACCAGTCGTAATGGTCGATACGCCGGCAAGGTTCGAATCAACTACCCAGGAAGCAACTGCCGAGAGTCGTCTCGCGAACCATCTTGTCCTGCTGGGCAAGATCATGGCCCGCAACGAGAAGAAACATCTGCAACTCTCACCCAACGAATTGGAACATGCTGACGAAGAAGAACAAATACGGCGCTTCCAGCGTGCTCTTCGGATCCAAGAGATAGGCCCTCCCCATACTGACGCAGCAGTATGGCGCGCAGCGGTGAAGACCTTTCTGAATAACTACAGAGCATGCCGGGCCTATCTGCCGCGTCCGTATGCGGGCAAGATTGTTCTTATGCGGGCAACCGAAGTGATGCCTGAGAAAATAGAAAGCGCTGGATTGGCCTTCAATGATCCGACATACGGGTGGCAGCCTTTTTGTACGGAGCCGATCACGGTTCACTGGGTGCCGGGAGATCACATTTTAATGATGTCTGAGCCAAATATAAACTCTCTGAGTAAGCTGCTTCAGCATCATCTGGATGAGTGTGGACACTAACTGTTTCGGCAATGATGCGGTCGTTTGGCATCTGCGGACGACGAAGCAAGTTCAGTGCGAAACCGTCATTCAAGATGAATTCCGCACCTCGGCCAGTTCCCGAGGAGCCGGGATTTTTCAGACTGCCCGCCTGTTCCAGTTCCCATCGGCATCTGCTCTCGATGTTCGAGCCATGGTCCTTCCTATCAGAGCTAGTCGCTGAATGCTGATGCGCAACGGACGCTCAAAGCGGAATTGGTAGCATTTGGTAGCATCAGCGTTTTGCCCGGATATGTTCTGCGCCCATTCGGAGATATTTCTCTCACGGGTTTTCGAGTCAGGGCTTTCCTCAACGCCATGGTCGTCCCAAGCATGAACCGCACTCCCTCGGTCTTCGACCAACAGCTTTGTCCCTGAGAAGTGGGTCCATTCAGCGCCCCAACAGAGAGGTCTTCTTGGCAGAATCCTTCCGCATCATGCCAGAATGAATGGCGATGCTCACCGACGCTCCACCTCGAAAACCGAACCTCAAGTTCTTTGTGGATAGTGATCGGCTCAAGACCGTCCCGTTGCCAGACGACGGACGGTTGGTGAAAATTGCAAGCGCCATCGAAGTGGCGATGAAAACCGCATATACCACTGATGTTCGGCAGGTCTGGGACGACTTCCTTGGAATTACGTCGGATTCAGGTATCTCGATGCGGCATCCGCGTGCTTGCCACCAGAACGCTCCGGGTTCATGAACACTGGACCACTGAGCTTTTCGGCGACTACCAGCCCGATACGATGCTGATCCGGGTCTGGATGAGGACAGCGGTCCGGAAGGACATCACCTCATTCGGAACCTTCCTGAGCGCTCTCTGCCATGAGTTCTGCCGCCAAACCTACTGGCACAAATTCGCCTGGAGCATCAAAGAGCGCGGTGGCACGAAATCCTTCTTTGATTCGACGTTCACCCCGTCTCCACCTCGTAGGCTACGTGCGATGGGACGCACGGTCTGATCCTTAGAGAGCGCGATTCTTCCTCCTTGTCAGACGATCATGTTCAACAGCTTTCAGATCGCAATGTGCCATACCTGTAGCATCGTCCACTGATTTCCAGCCACTTCTGACACCTTTTTAGATTCCTTCCGTGCGAGCTTTAGTTTTGGGTAAAGCATTGATATAATTAGGCAAACAAAGGTTTTGGCGGTTTGGCCTCGCCTGCCTTACAAGCAGGAGGTCCGCGGTTCGAGTCCGCGACCGCCCACCAATATATATTAAACATCAAGCACTTGCCTCGAATTCTCAGGGTTTCAGTCAAGAGCGATCACCTAGCTCCTAAGGTTGCTTTTCTAGAGTCTCGTCCACGGAGACTTCCTTGCCCTTTTGCACGCGGACTGTGCGCCGTATTGGCTTGTAGCCATCCAGCGTCAAAACCAGTTCGTAAGTGCCGGGATCAACAGGCCATGAAGCATTGGTCTTGCGTCGCGCTATCCGATCGCCAACCTGGATGGTGGCGCCGGCAGGTTTCGTATGGATTTGAACCAGGCCCTTACCGGAGGGAATTGCGCTCGTGCTGGTAAAGATTTTTTTGAAGGCGCCGGGAAGTTGCTGCATTTCGAGTGCCGGCTGCGCGAGGGCAGGCGAAAGATTCACCGTCTGGCCTTCCCCGAGGGTTTGCGTGGTGAGGAAATCACTAAACCCCAATTTGCGAACGAGAACAGTATGTTCACCTTTCTCGACGATAACTTCTGCGGGAGTGATCTTGCCTGTGTCCTTGCCGTCCACCTCAATATTGGCTCCCGGGGGAGTGCTGCTCACCTGCAGCCTGGATCCGGCAGGTGATAACTGGATGGAAAACGGCACGCTCTTTCCCGCCGTGACGGTAACCGTACGCTCCTCCTGAGCGTAACCGGTCTTGGAGAAAACTAAGGTGTGTTTGCCGGCGCTGAGGTGGGATGCCTTGAAAGGAGTGATCCACGTGGGGTCCGTGCCGCCATCCACCTTTACGCTGGCGCCCGGTGGCTGCGAGTCAAGACGCAACTCACCCTGGCTTTTCACTGCCTTATCCGGTGAGGCGTCTGGTTTTGGCGGCTGGGCCGTGGTGTTGCCAGGTGTAGCTTCCTGCTGGTTCTCCGGCGTTTTGGGCGCCGCTGCCGCAAGGGCTGCCTGCCGTTGCTCCTGGGTGGCCTTCTGTTGCTGTACGCGGTCCGCCTCCTGCATCTTTCTGGTGGTGCGATACAAATAGAAGAAATATCCGGCGAGTGCCGCAGTAGCCAGCAGAACAGTGGTCAGGACCAGGGCCAGCACTCCGCGTTTCTTATGAGCCACAGGCGTTGCCAGCGGAGGTTCCGTAGCGGCCTTGACGGCGGTCGCGGTAACCGCAGCCTCTGCGGCGGCCTGATGAACGGGCGGCGTGGCATTGACGAGGTTGACTGCTGACGTTGACAGCACCCCAGTATCGCTCAGACTGGAGCCACCGGACTTATAGTTCTCCAGGTCTTTGATCAACTCAGCGCCAGTCTGGTATCGCTCGTCCGGGGCTTTGGCCAGAGCCTTACTCACCACCATGCTCAGGCCATGATGAATGGTTCCATCCAGATCGCGCGGGGGAACGGGGTTTTCGTGGGCGATCTTGTAAGCAATGGTAGTAGCGCTTTGTCCCACAAAAGGCTTTTCGCCGGTAACCATTTCATACAGAATCACGCCCAGGCTGAACAGATCACTGCGGCCATCCAGCACCTTGCCCTTTACCTGCTCCGGAGACATGTAGTTCGGGGTCCCCAGCATCTGGCCGGTACTGGTCATTCCGCTGCCCGCTTTGGCAATGCCGAAGTCCATGATCTTCACCGTGCCGTTGGGCGTGATCATGATGTTGGCCGGCTTGATATCGCGGTGAACGATCCCGGTGGAATGAGCGTAATCCAGGCCGTTACCTATCTGGCGGCAAATCCGAATGGTTTCTTCCGGTCGCAGGACGCGTTTTTCCACTAGCAGCGTCTGGAGGGTGGTTCCTTCAATGAACTCCATGGCAATGTAGAACATGCCATCCTGCTCGCCGGCGTCATGGATGGTAACGATGTTGGGGTGATTCAGCACTCCGGCGGCGCGGGCCTCATTCCGGAAACGGCGGAGCACGTCAGCGGTTTCCAGGCCATGCACATCCAGCCGCATGGTTTTCAGGGCAACAGTGCGCCCAATGGTGGGATCCTGGGCCTTGTAGACCACCCCCATGGCGCCTCGGCCCAGTTCGCCGGTGATTTCGTATCTGCCTACGGTTTGGACGGACATCAGGTTTCCAGTTCGTCGACTCTTGGTCTCTTCAAGCCCATTGGGGAAGAGAGTCTTTTGCTTGAGGTTATTCCCGGATTGCTGCCTGAGAGGTTAAACCGGGATAAGGCGAAAAATACAGCAATTTCTGTATCCGGTCAACACTTAGGCTTTGTGCATAAATAAATGATTCAAGCTGTTTGCCCCGATATGGTGTAGTTCCAATCCCCGTGGAAGGAATGACGCACGAGGTTAATGGCGGACAGTTCTACATCGGAGATCTTCCTGCCCTTGGGATATTTGT
>DATGJZ010000140.1:0-60003 GCA_035294925.1 Candidatus Angelobacter sp.
ACCGACGCCGTCCGCGTTCATCCAAAACAGGCGATAATTCCGCGTAACGCCGCCGAATGCCTGCCGCAGACATCACCATTCGCAAACGCTATCACATTGTAATTTTCAGTTGAAGTACTTATTTATGCACGCCGCCTTAGTTCACTGTGCGACGTCCCTTGGGGTCGTCCGGTCCACCATCATCATCCTCGTCAACTTTCTCCTCCCGCTGCTTTTCCAGAACGTACCTGATTTGCGGTACGGCCTTGCTTTGCAGTTCCTGGAAGGCATTTCCCAAAGCGTGGTAGGTAGGCCGAAACCGGCGGTGGTCCAGCCACCAGCGGAAGCGCAGAATGAAGAATACACACAGGGTGATGAGCACCAATACAGCAAAGCCGAACAGAAGAATATTCTCGATCGCGCTGATCGGATCATATCGATTCATGGCAGACTAATCCCTCTCTGGGCCGGGGCCCCCCGTTTGCCATCAATGAAACTCGCACCCCGACACGCCGAGATAAACTGCGGGTGTGGGGCCTAATTCAGAAAGGAGTTATGTTTGGCAGGGAGGAGGACGTTCGAATAATGGTAAGAGAAAGGGTTCTTGTGGGAGATTGGGTTCGGGCTCACATTCCCGGCTCAACAACCGGAGCAGAGGCGCAGGGCTCAGTATAACTAAGGAACCAGCAGCCAGAAATGCCCCTGGCGAACCTTGCGAGCCTGCGATCAGTGCGACTACGAGCAGCGGGACAGCCAGCATGAGGGCCAGCGCGACTAGCTTTCGCGCCACGGATTGGCTGCTCCATATCATGGTCTTTATTGGCTGATTCTAGCATTCTACGCGTCGCCCTTGCGAACCCATCGGGCGGCGTGGGCGCATTCTACGACACACTGGGTCCGACACACTTTGCCGCTTGTCCCGGTCAGGTCGCGAGCGTCGCACGAAAGTAGCATGCACTCTCGCCCGTACATGTCCTCCTTCGAGGTTGCGCCTGCACTTCTCAACGCGCTGTAATCATTAAGTGCTGATGAATCTTGGACGATGAAGCAGGTAGCGGCGCGAAACCCTTCCTGAACCGCGACGCTCTTAGCAGGAGAACAAATGCAAATTGGAGTTTACGGATGTGGATATCTGGGCACGGTGGTGGCAGCGTGCCTTGCCGATTTTGGAGTGCCGGTCATCGCCTACGGCAGTGACTCCGTGAATACAACGCTCCTGGCCAGCGGCATCCTTCCTTTCCACGAGAAAAACCTGAGTGACATTGTGCGCCGCGGCGTTCGCGCCGGCCGGTTAATGTATTCCACACATCTGGAATCCATGGTCCAGCGCGCGGAAATCGTTTATCTGGCCGAAGATTCCAGCAAGAACATTGAGGAGATTGCCGGCGAAGTCGCCAACTTCTGCGATCACGGGCAGATCCTGGTGCTGGTTACGCCCATGCCGGTGGGCACGGCCCGCCGGATTGAGGAGCGCTTCCGCGCCGCCGGCAAGCAGGCGGTCGTGGTCTCTCATCCTATCTTTTTGTCCGAAGGTTGCGCCGTGGAGGACTTTAACTGGCCGGACCGCATCGTCCTGGGAACAAGTTCAGCCCAAGCTGTCTCCGTGCTCAAGTCCTTGTACCGGCCGCTTGTCATGCGTGGAGTGCCGGTGATTGTAACCAACCATGAAACTGCGGAGTTGGTGCGTGAGGCCTCAACCGCTTTCCTGGCTACCAAAGTTTCGTTTATTAATGAACTTTCCAATCTGTGTGAGCACGTGAGCGCGGATGCCGTCGATTTGGCGCTGGCGCTCGGACTGGATAAGCGCATTGCGCCGCGTTGCCTTCAGCCAGGTTCGCTGGGCGGCAGCTTTGCCGAGTCAGACATGGATGCGCTGGCCAACCTTGCCGCCGGTTCGGGCGTTTCCCTCAAGATCCTTACCGCCGCGCGCGAGGTGAACCGCGAATTCTGCGAGCGCATTATGCAGAAAATCTCCGGCGCGCTGGACACAGTATGCGGGAAGCAGGTGGGATTGCTTGGCCTCTCGTTCAAGCCCAACACTAATTCCGTGGCCAGTTCGGCCTCTATACGCCTGGCCAGAGAACTCATGCACCGCGGAGCGCATGTGAAGGCCTACGATCCTATTGCCATGCCGGACGCGCAACTGGAGCTTACCGGAAACGTCCGCTATTGCGATTCGGCGTATGGCGTGGCCGAGGGCGCGGATGCCCTGGTGTTGAGTACTGGCTGGCCCGAGTTTCGCGCACTGGATTTCGACCGCATCCGGCGTATCATTCGCCGCCCCGTGCTGGTGGACACCAAAAATCTTCTGGATAGCGCGCGCATGAAAGCTCTGGGATTTGAATACCTGGGGCTGGGAAGAGCATAAAGAAATTTGTAATTGGATAAATTGGTAACCAGGTAATTTAGCCCTTGGCACCGGGACCAACGCCAGATGTGCGAGCTACCGACTTTTCGAAAACTCTGCTGATCCTCCACCTTCTAGCCGCGCCGCCCTCAGCGGTTTGCCGCCGATTGCTATAATCGACCTCATCCATGAAAGCTTACGTCACGGTTATGCTGAAAAGCACAGTTCTTGATCCTCAGGGGAAAACCATTCAAGGCGCGCTCAAGAAAATGGGCTACAAGGGAGTGGGAGCCGTCCGCCAGGGCAAATTTTTTGAGCTGATCCTGGATGGCGGTTTGGACAAAGATGCTATCAAGAGCGAGGTGGAGCGGATCGCAAAAGAGGTGCTGACCAACCCCGTGATTGAAGAGTTCAGTTACCGACTGGAAGAGTAGTAACTTGCCGTCCAGGTTACAAAGGTGTTGCGGGACTATACTCAGTGACCTTTCCATGTAAGGGTTTTGGACCTTCCAGAGTAAAATAAAGAAAGTATCCCTGGTACAACTGTGGCGTCCAATTCAATTAGCTCAGGTGCAGTGTTTTCCAATGAAGGCGGGAGTCTATGTGCGGAATTGTTGGTTATGTAGGGAAGAAACGGGTCGTGCCGGTAATCATTGATGGCCTGCGCCGTCTTGAGTACCGCGGCTATGACTCGGCTGGAATTGCGGTGGCAGGAAATGGTAACGGACAGGCATTGCAGATACGGCGTGCTGAAGGAAAGCTGCGTAACCTGGAAGAGGCCATCCGGCTGAAGCCCCTGGACGGTACCTACGGAATCGGGCATACGCGTTGGGCCACCCACGGCCGTCCGACGGAGGAAAACGCGCATCCGCACCGCGACTGTACCGGCAAAATCGTGGTGGTGCACAACGGCATTGTCGAGAATTATGTTTCGCTCAAGAAGAAACTGATCGAAGAGGGCCACAAATTCTGCACTGAGACGGACACGGAAGTTATCGCCCATCTCATTGAAAAAAACCTCTTCCACAAATCCAACGGACACCGGCCCAGCCTGGAAGACGCAGTTCGCAAAACCGTGAAGCTCCTCACCGGAGTATTTGCGCTGGCTGTGATCTCAGTGGAGGAACCGAACAAGATTGTGGCTGCTCGCAGCGGGCCGCCGGTAGTGATCGGACTGGGCAACGACGAGTACTTTGTGGCTTCAGACGTGCCCGCCATCCTCTACCATACGCGCGATCTTTTCTTTCTTCAGGATGGCGATCTGGCTGTGGTTACCCCGGCGGGCGTTCAACTCATGGACTTTGACGGAAAGCCCATTGTGCGTGAGGTGCAGCACATCACCTGGGACCCGATCATGGCGGAAAAGGGCGGCTTCAAGCACTTTATGCTGAAAGAGATTTACGAGCAGCCGCGCGCCGTCCGGGAGACCGCTATGGGGAGAATTTCGCTGGATAGCGGAAGAGTATTCCTGGAAGAGATGGAAGTGACGGAAGCGGAATTCCGCAACACCCAAAAGATCAATATTGCGGCCTGCGGCACAAGCTGGCACGCCGCGCTAGCGGGAAAATTCATGATTGAGCGTCTGGCGCGCATTCCAGTGGAGGTTGACTACGCCAGCGAGTGGCGCTACCGCAATCCCATCACTTCCAGCAGGGAATTGACCCTGCTGATTACGCAGTCAGGCGAGACGGCGGACACCATTGCCGCCCAGCGGGAAGCCAGGGCCAAGGGCTGTAAGACGCTGGCCATCTGCAATGTAGTGGGCGCCATGATTGCCCGCGAAGCTGCAGGCACAGTTTATACCCACGCCGGACCGGAGATCGGCGTGGCCTCTACCAAGGCCTTTACCGCCCAGCTTACTGCGCTGTTTCTTCTGGCGCTTTATCTGGGCGAGTTGCGTGGTGTGACTCCCAAAGAGGAGGCCAAGCATTTCATTGACGAACTGATCAGAATTCCTGGCAAGTTGGAAGCCCTGCTCACGCGCGATGAAGAATGTGAGGACCTGGCCAAGCAATATGCGCGCTCACAGGATTTTTTGTTCCTCGGACGCGGCATTCACTATCCCATCGCGCTCGAAGGGGCCCTCAAGCTGAAGGAAATCTCTTACATCCATGCGGAGGGCTATCCTGCGGGCGAGATGAAGCACGGCCCCAACGCCCTAATCGATGAGGATCTGCCGGTTGTCATTCTTGCCCCGAAAGATCCGAATGATGCCGAGTCTGTGCTGCGCTACGAAAAGACCCTCTCCAACCTGAAAGAAGTCAAGGCGCGTGAAGGCAAGGTCATCGCGATTGCTGTGGAGGGCGATGAGGACATCAAGGAGGCTGCGGACCACGTCCTTTACGTCCCTCCAGCCCCCGAGTTGCTGCTGCCGATTCTGGAAGTGGTCCCCTTACAACTTCTGGCCTATCACATTGCAGTCCGCCGGGGATGCGACGTGGACCAGCCCAGGAACCTGGCCAAGTCGGTCACTGTGGAGTAGAGACGCACAATGCACGGGAGGGTCTCTGAGTTAGCTGCTGCGTGATTCTGTTTCGAAGTTCCCGTGACCTATATACTGAAGTTAAGATTTGTCAACCTCCTCTTCTGCCTTATATTTTTTGCTATGCTAATTTTGTTGTGAAAGAAGTTCACCCTTCCCTGGAATCTTTTTGGGCCCGCCAATCCGGTCTGCTCGCGCTGTTGGTGGTCCTCATAGTCTTCGCTCTCGGTTTTGTGCTTGATGCAACGTTGCTGCGCGAAGGTGTACCGCGCCTCGATTTGATGCTCATCAGCAGCTTGATCACGGGCTCAGCCGCCGGCTACGTGTTTTATCAATTCGCCAGGAATGAAAAAAACAGGACCGATGCCATGCGCGAGCGCATACGCACCATTGCCGACCTGAACCACCACATCCGCAATGCTCTCCAGATCATCCGGTACGCAGGGGATTCCAGGACCGCGCTTGATGCTACCCAGTTGCAGCTCATCAATGAAGCAGTGGCCAGAATCGAATGGGCCTTGCGGGAAGTTCTGCCCAAGTATCCCCACGGGCCTTCTTCCGCGGAAAACGCCACTCGTGCTTCTGAGGTTTCATCTGCTGTGGTGCACGATTTCATTCTTCGCCATAAGGAACCTCACCCGCACTAGTCGGGAGCCTGATTGCCACAAAATACTTCCTGCAACCTCGACCCCTGCTGGCCCATCTAATAGTTGACAATAAGTGACTCAAGTATAATAATTATGTTGTTGTGAGCATGATTTTGTTGATTTTTAAGCACTTATAAGCGGGAGGCCACAAGCCATGGGCAAGATTATAGGAATTGACCTGGGTACCACGAATTCCGTCGTCGCGGTAATGGAAGGCGGGGAACCCAAAGTAATTGAGAATGAGGAAGGTGGGCGCACCACGCCTTCAGTGGTGGCGTTCACAAAATCCGGCGAGCGCCTGGTAGGGCAGGTAGCAAAGCGTCAGGCGATCACGAACCCGGAAAACACCGTTTATTCCATCAAGCGATTCATGGGCCGCCGGTACGAGGAAGTGAACGACGAGATGAAGATGGTTCCGTATAAGGTCACGAGTCAAGGTGACCACGTAGCGGTTTTGGCGCAGGGCAAGGAGTACACTCCGCCGCAGATTTCGGCCATGATTCTGCAGAAGCTCAAGAAAGCGGCAGAAAATTATCTAGGCCAGCCGGTCAGTGAAGCTGTCATCACGGTTCCAGCGTATTTCAATGACGCGCAGCGCCAGGCCACCAAGGATGCAGGGAAAATCGCGGGCCTGGACGTGAAGCGCATTGTGAACGAGCCAACGGCAGCGGCGCTGGCGTACGGGCTGGACAAGAAAAAGGACGAAACGATAGCCGTCTACGACTTCGGCGGCGGCACCTTCGACATTTCAATTCTTGAGGTGGGTGAAGGCGTGATCGAAGTCAAATCCACCAATGGTGACACTCACCTGGGTGGCGACAACATTGACCAGCGAATTGTGGAGTGGCTGGTGGACGAATTCAAGAAAGATGAAGGGCTGGATCTGCGCAGCAAGGGCAACGAGATGGCCCTGCAGCGCCTGCGCGATGCGGCGGAAAAAGCCAAGATCGAGCTTTCCACCACCATGGAGACCGAGATCAACCTCCCGTTCATCACTGCGGACGCGAGCGGCCCCAAGCACCTGGTGAAAAAGTTGAGCCGGGCGAAGCTGGAGCAGATGATCGAAGACATCATCCAGCGTTCGGTCGCGCCCTCAAGGCAGGCGATGAAAGACGCGGGCGTCGAGGCCAAGGATATTGATGAGGTGGTGCTGGTTGGCGGACAGACTCGCATGCCCCGCATCCAGCAACTGGTAAAAGATCTGTTCGGGAAAGAACCGCACAAGGGCGTGAACCCGGATGAGGTAGTTGCCATCGGCGCAGCGGTACAAGCTGGCGTGCTGTCAGGCGACGTAAAAGACCTGCTGCTGCTGGATGTAACTCCGCTCACGCTCTCCATCGAAACGCTGGGCGGCGTGGCGACTCCGATGATTCCGCGCAATACCACCATTCCCACGCGCAAGACGGAGAAATTCTCCACTGCGGCAGACAGCCAGACTTCGGTTGAGGTGCATGTTCTGCAAGGCGAGCGCCCCCTGGCCCGCGACAACCGGACCCTGGGTAAGTTCCACCTGACCGGAATTCCGCCGGCTCCGCGTGGCGTTCCGCAGATTGAGGTGACCTTTGACATTGATGCCAATGGCATCCTCAACGTGACGGCGAAGGACATGGCTACCAGCAAGGACCAAAAGATCACCATTACCTCATCTTCCGGCTTGAGCAAGGAAGAGGTCGATCGCATGGCCAAGGAAGCCGAAGCGCACGCCGCGGAAGATAAGAACAAGCGCGAGGAGATTGAGAGCCGCAACCAGCTCGACAATATGGTCTATAACGTCGAGAAGATGCTCAAGGAGCATGGTGACAAGATCTCTGGCGATGACAAGGGCAACGTGGAATCCGCCCTGGCCGAAGCCAAGAAGGCGTTGGAAGGCACAGACGCGGCGGCCATGAACTCGGCGCGCGAAAAGCTGACCCAGGCCTCCCACAAGCTGGCTGAGGCCATGTACAAGGCTTCGCAAACGCCGCCTGCAGGTGCTCCGGGCGATGGCGCATCCGCAGGCGCTGCCGGCAATGGCGCAGCAGGCCCACAACAGAAGAAAGACGAAGGCGTGATTGACGCCGAGTACGTGGATGTAGATGAAAAGAAGTAATTATCCTGAAGCGCAACACGCTGAAGGACACGGAGTGAGCGAGTCAATTGAATGCAACACGGGAGGCGGCTGGCATCAGCCGCCTTCTCGCTGATGAGGAGTCAATGAAACAGTACCTGATCGTAAAGGTGGCGGAGGGCTTGAATCACGTGGCAAATTGGATTGCTATGCCCGGCCTGTACACCCTGGAAGCCGCGCAGCAGTTCGTCTGCCAGGCCGTGGCTGCCGATCCTGAATCGAGGTTCCTGATCCAGGAAGTTGGAGCAGCATAATACCAGCACGAGAGGTCTCCATGAGATTCATGAAGCGGCGTAATTTGCGGCTCTTTGCAGTAGCGGCCCTGCTTCCGTTTATGGCTGCCAATCTCCCGGCAGAGGTGGCGGGAAAGGCTGCGGCCACAGAAAAGACAAGCGCGGCCGAAACGGCAGTTTCCGGGCAGCTTACCCAGATGGTGCGCGATTTTCTGGCGGCTGTTCCCAGCGGCGACCGGCACGTATTCGATAGTTTTTTTGCTGACGATGTGATCTATACGCGCTCGGCGGGCGTCACTGTCAACAAAGATGAGATTTTGCGAAACATCGACGTGCGGGCGGTGAACGAACCCAAAGCCACCTATGAGGCCGACGATTTCACAGTTCACTCGTATGCGGGCATGGCCGTAGTGAACTTCCGCCTGGTGCAGCACAATGAGAGAGATGGCAGGCAGGAGACCAACTATTTCCGAAACACAGGAACGTTCCTGAAACGCAATGGCAAGTGGCAGGCGGTGGCCTGGCAGGCAACGAGGGTACCGGAGAGCAGCCAGGCAAAGTGACGGGTACGATTCGAAGGGCTCTGAGGGCGGTCAGAAGTAGCTCAGCATCAAGGGTTCCTACCGCCACTCGATTTGTGCGCGGAACAACCCAGCAACGGTGTAACACGACAAATCACCAATAGCTATGGCGACTACACAACAAAAAGATTATTACGGCCTCCTGGGGGTAAAGAAGAACGCCTCGCAGGATGACATCCGCAAAGCTTTTCGCAAACTCGCCAGGAAGTACCATCCAGACGTTAATCCCGGCGATAAGAAGGCAGAAGAAAAGTTCAAAGAGATGTCTGAGGCCAACGACGTCCTGAGCGATCCCAAGAAGCGCAAAATCTACGACCAGCTTGGTTTCTACTCGGACAACATTGATCCTGCCGCAGCCGAAGCATACGCGCGCGGGGGCGGCTTTGGCGCCGGCGGTTTCGGGGCAGCAGGTCCCTCTGCGGGAGGCCGAGGCGCCCAGGGTGTACCCTTTGATTTTGAAGGTTTCGATTTCTCTGATCTGGGCGGCGGCCGCCAGGGCGGCGGGTTCAGGGACATTTTTTCCAGTATGTTCAGTGGCGGACGCGGTGGCACCGCAGTGGAGAGAGAGCCTGAAGCCGGCGCCGACCTCGAATATCAGGTAAATATCGGTTTTTGGGACGCCATTCGCGGCTCTGTGATGCGGATCAGCGTCTCGCGCCAGGAGACCTGTACGAACTGCGGCGGCAAGGGCCTGATCGCTAAACCCGGAACGTGCCCGCGATGCGGTGGCAGCGGCCATGTGACCCAGACTTCCGGCAAGATGAAGTTCAACACCACCTGCCCGGAATGCGGAGGCACGGGGAAGGTGCAGGAACGCTGTCCGGTCTGCCAGGGCGCCGGGCTTGTCAGCCACACTGAGCCGCTGGAAATCAGAATCAAGCCGGGAACACGAGATGGCCAGCGCATCCGTCTTGGCGGCAAGGGAAATGCTGGAACCAATAGTGGGCCGCCTGGTGATCTTTACATCATCGTCCGCGCCGGCGAGCACCCGGTCTTCCGCCGCGATGGCGATGACATCTACGTGACCGTGCCGGTTACCGCCTGGGAGGCAGCGCTGGGCGCAAAGATTGAAGTCCCCACCATCGATGGACGTTCACAATTGCGCGTTCCTCCAGGCACCCAGAGCGGTCAGAAGCTGCGCCTGCGGGAAAAAGGAGTGCCTTCAGCGACCCGGGAGGGAGATCGCGGTGATGAGATTGTTGAAATCAAGATTGTGGTTCCGGAAGCGCGCGACCTCAAAGTGCGTGAACTGTGGCAGGAACTGCAAGGGCTGAATACTGATGATCCGAGAGCTGAGTTGTGGACCAAGGTGTGATCCTGGAAACCGCGCGCCTGCTGTTGCGCGAGTTTACTCCCGATGATATCGCCGCGCTGGAACGAGTCCTTGGCGACCCGGTTGCGATGCAATGGTATCCTGCCCCGTTCAACCGTGAAGGCGTCAAGGTTTGGATCCAGAGGAACATGGATCGCTATCAGCGTGATGGACATGGGCTCTGGGCCATGGTATTGAGGTCCACCGGCGAATTGATAGGTGACTGTGGCTGTGGCGTGCAAGAAGTAGAAGGCAAAAAGGAAGTGGAAATTGCCTATCATGTCCGTCGCGATTTGTGGGGCAAAGGTTATGCACCGGAGGCGGCGCGTGCGTGCATGGAATATGCATTCAACAGACTCGGGGCGCCACGATTGATCTCCATGATCCGGCCTGAGAACACGAATTCGCGGCGGGTTGCCGAAAAGAACGGGCTGACCTGTGAAAAGGTGGTCTTCTGGCACGGCTATGATCATTGTATCTATGCGAAAGACAGAATATGAGTCCTAAACGTAAATCCCGGGGCGCTTACATGATCTCGGCAGTGGCGGAGATGTACGGCATTCATCCCCAGACGCTCCGCCTGTACGAACGTGAAGGACTGCTCAAGCCGTCACGCACAGAAGGTAATACCCGCCTCTACACGGAAGAGGATTTGCAGCGGTTGGAATTCATTCTGTCGCTCACGCGTGATCTCGGAGTGAATATTGCCGGCATTGCCATCATTTTGCAGATGCGGGAACGCATGGAAGTGATGAACCTGCAGATGCAGGAATTTGTGCGTTCCGTGCAGCAGGAAATTGCCACTCGCGCCAGTCATGCCCATGCCGATGCCAGCCAGGGCGCGATCATTCCCATCCGCAAGCCGGCTATTCCAGTGACGCCACGGGACAGAAGAAAATAGCCGGTGAGGTGGTTAAGCATCACCGGCCACTTTCAACAGGTACTAAGCAGCAGGGCGATCCGTTTCATTGTCTGGAACATCACGGCCATGAATGGAGACGATCGGCCTGTGCGTATCAAGTTTAGGTGTTACCTCGGCTGGAAGGTCAGACCTGAGTTCGGCATCCGAACGAGCAGCCAGGGCATTCTTCTTTAGTTTTTGAGGATAAATCCGCATCCGCTGGCGGATGCGGCGTTCCACATCTTCCCATTCTTCTCGCGCTCGCGCCACGCCTCGACGCACGACGTTTACGCTCTTCCGCTCGGCACTGCGCAGATTATCGAGCAGACGCATCAGTCCCCCCTTTCGTGCCCTCAGTTGTGAGAGTCATTGCGGGTCGATTAGTGGGATGCCAAATGCGAGAGATTGGAAACTGCTGCTGGCCAGAGCTGCTGAATCGGTGCATCGGGTCATCCGTTCAAGTCAAGAATGGTAGTTCAAGCCAAAAATGGTCTTGTGACATGGTTTGCCGGTAGATTGATCGATACCAGCTTAGCCACGGCAAGATTTCCGTTAGGATAGACGCATGCCTGAGTTGCCGGAAGTGGAAACGATCGCTCGAGGACTGGATAAGCGTGTGGCTGGAGACCGGATCGAGTCGGTCTGGATCGGCAATAAGCCTGAGCCGCTGAAATCGCCTGCCGCAACCATTGCCAGAACACTGGAACGCACCCGGATCGAGCAGGTCCGGCGCGTGGGCAAGCACATCGTGTTTGATCTTGCAGCGCCTGCGGCGAGCGGAAAGCGGCAGTGGGTTGTGCATCTGGGCATGACCGGGCGCATGCTGGTCGCGCCCGCAGACGCAGAAGTGGCCAGCCACACCCACTTGATCGCGAAGTTGGCGTCGGGAAGAGAGCTGCGTTTTGTCGATCCAAGGCGGTTTGGCCGCCTGGAGGTGCGCCGCACCAGTTTTGCCGGTCCGGGCACTGAGCCTTTGCAAGTCACCCGGGAAGAGCTTGTGCAACTCTTTCAACGGCGCAAGACGCCTATCAAGGCAGCACTGCTCAACCAGAAGCTGCTGCACGGCGTGGGAAATATCTACGCGGATGAAAGCCTGTTTCGCGCCGGAGTCCGCCCGCGCCGCCGGGCAAGCTCGCTCACTCGCGCGGACTACGCTAAACTCCATGCCGCGCTGCAGGCGGTGCTGAAGGAGGCTATTGCCGCCGGCGGTTCATCTGTCTCAGACTACGTGGATGCTGATGGAGAAGAGGGTTTTTTCCAGCTCCAGCACCGGGTCTACGGACGCGAAGGAGAGTCTTGCCTGGTCTGCAAGACTGCAATCAGGAAGATTGTAGTGGGCGGCAGAGGAACACACTACTGCCCCAGGTGCCAACGATGAAGAATCCGCAAATTCGCTGTCTTACATCCCATACTTTTCGTAGAACTTGTTGCTGAACAGTCCAACCGGATCATATTTCTTCTTGGCGGCAAAGAATTGATCAACTTCCGGATATGCCCTCTGTAACTGCTCTTTGGAGTAGAACAACTGATATGGCAGGTAATACGTGCCGCCGGATTTCTCCGCCACATCGATCAGGTCAACCGTGGTCTTGCGCAGGATTTCGTTCTCCTTATAGTTGAACTTGACGTTGAAGTAGGGCACAAAGGCAAACATATCCTGCTTGGCGTACGGAAGCGCGGTGACTGTGTCCTGGTGTGCCGTGCGGATGGTCACGTTCAGCAGGTTAGCGCCGTTTCTTTGCACCACGTCGCGGAGTCCATCCACGAACTCCGGCATGCGGTCATAAGCAACAAAGTACTCCTGAAGGATATCGGTATCGCGCAGCCGGTTCTTCAGGTAAGCCATGTCGTCATACATCTCTTCATTGCGTGAAACCACGCATGCTTCAGGCTGGTTCATCGCCTGGTTGCGGCTCACGCAGTCATGCAAGTGCGGCTCAACATGCTTTTCCAGCGTCCATCGCAGCCACCGGCCAATACGCCCGGTCTTGGAGAAGTTGATGACAAACCTGGAGAGAGTTTCGTGCTCCGGTGGCTTCAGTGCGGGCGGCGACCCGGCGAAGTTGCCTCTTGTGTAGGTATGAATGGCAGTCTCGCGCAGAAACGATCCAGGAGAGACAGAAAGACGTCCGAAGGCCAGCCCCACGTCCGCTTTGTTTTCTACGTTGGCCCGGTAATACCCGGGGAACTCCTTGTAGTCCATATAGTGCGTCGTGCGCGCATACATCTCGTTGTCCACTACCGCCAGGTCAGCATCCAGAATCACGCCGAAGAGTCCGTAACCTCCCAGCACGTGGCGGAACAGGTCAGCATTCTCACTCGGGCTGGCCGTCACAGTCTCACCGCTGCTCAACATCACGCGAATCGAACGGACTGTTGGCGCTACCGGGCCGGGCATGGGATCAATTCCATGCGCGTTGATGCTCAGGGTCCCGCCAATGCTGAAAATATTGATGGATTGCATTGACTTGACTGCCAGACCCTGGGTATCAAGAAATTGCTGGAGTTGCCACCAGCGCGCGCCACTCTGAATGTTGACCGCCTTGTGCTCTTTGTCCAGCCGGATGCTTTTGAAGTCCCGCATATCCAGTACCAGGCCGCCACGGGTAAAACTCTCGCCACCCATGCTGTGCTGCTGCCCTGCGCACGTCACCTTCAGGCTATGCTCACGGGCGAACTTGAGGGCATTGCGGATGTCATCTTCACTGGCCACCCTCACGACGCCGTAGATGGAGGTCTTGTTCAGATGGCTGGCATCATTGATAAACCCTCCGCGTTGGACCAACTTGATTGGAGGCGATTCCGGCTCAACCGTGAGTAGGGTTGGTTTCTCCTGGTCCGGGCTTGGGGGAAAGACAAAGTCGCTCTCCTTTTCCGTATCCGGCGCGGCGGAGTAGTCAAAGATTTTCCAGGCAGTAAACGCGAAGAACAACACGAGGACGAGCAGAAAAGATCGCAGGACAGGTCGTTTTCGGAGCACGAACCCTCCTCCAGGGTATCTGGCGTGAACCAGAAAAATGACTTGCAGATCGTATAACTTTCCCGAATACTAGCAGCAAGTAACCTATATGCCAAAACATTTCTCAACCATCCAGAAGTGCGGTTTTGGGTTCGCTGCCGTCTTCCTGGGCGTTTATCTGCTTGACTATGTTCCCGGCGTGATGGACGACAACGGGCTCATGTTTGGCTTGTTCCACATGAGCAAGCTGATAGATCTGGGACATCTTGCCGCCGGATCTCTGGCACTGGTCTCGGCCCTGATTTCCGTCAAACTATCGCGCATCTACTTCTGGCTTTTGGGCGTTGCCTACACAGTTGACGTGATCACCTATTTCTTCAGCCACTTGAACACATTAAGCCTGAAGACAAACTTCCTGGTTAATCTCCCGCACATTATCATTTTTGTCGCGGCATATTGGGTTGCGATGAATGTGGACAAACCGAAAGCAGCGGCCCAGGCCGCCTGACGCCAAGAGTGGGCGACCCAAGCGATGGAAAGGAATGCGGCGCGCAATGCGCGTGCTCCTGGGCTGTTTTGCCTTGCTATTGATCTGGATCGGCGCAGAGGCTGCCTTCGCCTGGCATTGCGATCTTCAAGGCCAGATCAGCCCGCCGTCCCCGCAGCCGCAGGAAAGAAAGATTGCCACCGCGGCCATCAACGGATACTCACGTCCGGAAGATGACACCTTCCTCGGCTATCCCGAGTGGTATATCGTTTGGAGTTATCAGGAGAAGGCAGACTTTCAAGAGAAAAACCTGCCCAGCGGCTTTCTCTACTTCGCGGCGATGCGCCAATACTGGAGAAGCTACTGTTGCGTTTCCCGGCTCACGCGGGGGAAGTATGGCTTCAACGGAGGGGAGCAGGTCATGCTGGCGGTGATCGGCACCAGCTTCTCTGCTGAATACATCCTCAAGGGAATCTACGAGAAGACTGTGGGCAGGGTCAGCGAGTGGACCAGCCACCATGAGCCGGTGGAAGAAGACCAGTACGCTTATAAAGTAGCGCGTGAGTATGCCGACTTCGTTCACAGCCGTCCCTTCTATGAATTTCACTTTGCGCGTCAGGTAAGCGGGTTGTGGCGCGATACCCATCTCTGGGGCACGCATCCGGTCCGCAAGTGGGAGCGCAAACTTTTTCTTACTTTGGATTACACAGTTGAGGCATTCTATTGCTGGCTGATTGAAAAGGCCACGCATCTTACCTACGGAATTGAGCCGGCAGATACCTATGCGTGGATCGATCATGCCAGGCCGGAAGCCTTGCAACAGCTAAGCCGCGTTAAGGTGGTAAAGGACGCGGGGTCTGGCGCGTTCATCGTGGATCTTCCGCGATATCAGGAATTCACCGGTGCTGCCTTGGAACTGGCCCAGCGTGACATACACTTTGTCGAGATTGCAGGAAATTCTCAGATTCTGGTCTCTGCTCTCGCGCCAGCTTCCTGGAACTATCGCCATCCGGATGCGCAGCAGCTATTCTCAACTCCAATTCTTACCCGTCCCGAAGTAAAACGTGTTGTTCTCCGGTGCGACGTCACGTCACTGCATATTCTCCTAAACACAATTAGGGCGGAAGGGACGACTATTGAGCACATTTATGATTATTGATTGCATGAGCATTAGCCCCATGAATCATTTCTCATCCTCTCTGCTCTATGAGGAGTTGTGGTGGCAAAGCTTAGGTACATTCTGCTGAGCGGGATTAAATTAATTATGGTGACGGGATCCTCGCAGCCGCGGAAACATTGAGTTTGGCCAGTTCAGTGGCAAAAAGCGGGTTTTCGGGAAACTCGGCCACCAACTGCTGGAGTTGCGTCCGCGCCACTGCCGGCTTTTTCTCGCGCAACGCCGCCAGCGCCAGCAGAATCTTTGCAAACGGCCGCAGGTAATGGCCGCGTTCGGCGGCGATCTCGAGTTGCTGGATGCCAAGGCGCTTGTCGCCGTAAATTCCAGCCAGGCCGAGAGCAAACCTTTTGAGGCCCGGCAAACTCCCGATGATGTAATTCGCTGCACCCAGCGTGTAGTAGGCGTCGGCAGCTTCTGGCGCGACCAGTAACAGTTTCTTAGCATACTTGTCGGCATCCCGAATCATTTTCAGGCTTTCCACCTGGTGCTTATCGATCAGGCTGGCATAGTCGGCCTCCATGCCCGCGCTGAGCGTCATGGAAAACAGGGCGTTGGTGTCGTCGGGGCTTGTCTTCAATTGTAGTTGCGCCAGTTCCTGCGCCCGCTTGTCCGCAGCGAAGAAGGCAGCGCGGATATCTGGATCGGGCTTGAGGGCCACTTTGCCCAGAAAGCGTTTTTCGTCGAGAAAAAAATTGGAGGTCAGGACTCCTTGGCGGTAACACTCTTCAAACAGATAGCTTGCGGCCTCTGAGGCGCTCCCAAGAGGGTCTTGCGGGTGGGACGTCTGCCAGGACTCAAAATGCGCCCGAGCTTCCGCTGGCTTCAACTCATACAGGAGGTGAAAGCCGGCGTCGAGTTCCGGCACATGCCGTACCGCAATCCGCCCCTGCTCGGAGGCTTGCTGCTGTAAAGCGATGGAAGCAGTGGTCCCAAGAAAAAAGAGCAATATTCCCGTGCCGACAACTGTGATTCGTTTCATCTCAACTCCTCCGGCCAATTGAGCTTACATAACAAGCCAGGACCATTGTTCCGTGACCCACGCCACGTTCTCCAGCTGATCCAGCGCTGGAATATCGTTCGCCTGATGACCCTGGGCCGGATGCACCGATCAGGAACACAGGGTCAATCGTGAAGAACAACGTTCAGCAATGAATCGCGGATTTGCAGGACGCCGTTGCAGCCAACCTTGTAGTTGATGTATCCCAATTTTCTAAAGCGGTTCATAAAAAAACTGACTCTGGAGCGCGTTGTTCCAACCATCTCGGCCAGGGTTTCCTGGCTTATCTGGGGAATCGTCTTTGCCAATGAGCCCTTTTTGCCGGACCGAGCCAGCAGCAGCAGCGTCCGGGCCAGACGTTTTTCACTGGAATTGAAAAGTTGATCGATTAGATCTTCCTGAATGCGAACATTGCGGGCAAGCAAAAAGGCGACAAAAAGATCAGCGAATGCCTTCTCGTCGTGGAGCTCCCTTATTATCTCTCCTCTATCAATCCTGAGCAATGTGCATGGTGTGAGCGCGACCGCTGTGGCGATGCGCTCCGGCCGGAGCGCGATCACGCACTCCTCTCCGACAAAGTCGCCGGGGCCCAGCAAGGCGAGAGTTGCTTCCTTGCCGCCCGCGGAGAAGACCGTGAGCTTGACCCGGCCCTTCTGGATATAAAAGACAGCATCGGCCGCATCTCCCTGGGAAAAGAGACTCTGCTGTTTTTCCACATAAACTATTTTGCGGCCCAGGCCGATGGTTGCCAAAAAGGCGTTCGCGGTAAGATCCGCCTCGGCTCCGGCCAGTATGCTGGCGCCTCGTAGCAGTTCATCGAAGCCGCCGGGCGGTGAGAGTTGGGGGTGTACAATCTGCATTTGTCTTCCTCGTAACTTTCCCGCGGGGGCCTCTCCTTTGCCGTCGCCACTTAAGGGTGCGGAGTTGGAGTCCCTGGAGATGTCCCGCGCACCATCTAACGAACTAACGGGTCCAATGTGTTAAATCATCGCTTTCTTCGTCCTGCATGAGCCTGATGACAAGAACCGCCATGGCCAAAACCAACAGGATGTGGATGAACCCGCCCAAGGTATAGGACGTGATCAGTCCCAATAGCCACAGCACGAACAAAATCACAAAAATTGTCCAAAGCATGGGTTCCTCCTCTGATTCGATCTCTCTCTCTCTTTCCTCCTCACTTCCCGCGCATCCGCCAATTGATCACAGGTGGCGATTGCACTCTGGCAAATGCGATTGCAAGAAGTAGGTGGGTTTTGCCGGCAGCGCAAACTCGTTCGATAGGTACTGTTCCTGCCTGCAACTCTATTTTCTAACTGCCTATCCTGGTATCGTCCGTGAGCTGCATCACACTGTGCGAAAAGAGATAAAAGTGTGCAAAACAGCACACATTTGGATCAGCTCCGCAATCCGCCTGCTAGGTGATCTTGCTCTCTTGGCGAGACAAAGAACCAAGCTTAGAATGGGCTGGAGGAAAGGACGTTCCAATGATGCGACGCGCCACTAGCGCATTCACAGTGCTGATTTTGTTGGTCTGCAGTCTGTGCCGGGTCAGCAGCGGATATTCCGTGCTGACCCATGAAGAGATCGTTGATCTACTGTGGGGTGAGCAGATCAAGCCTCTCCTATTGCAGAAGTACCCTGGCGCAACGGAAGACGACTTGCGCAAGGCCCATGCCTATGCCTACGGTGGATGTGTGATTCAGGACATGGGCTACTACCCATTCGGAAACAGGCTTTTCAGTGATTTGGTCCACTATGTTCGCAGCGGCGATTTTGTTGTTGCGTTGCTCGAAGAGGCCACCGATATCAATGAATATGCCTTTGCCCTGGGATCGCTGTCGCACTACGCTTCCGACATCATAGGCCATCCCTTCGTGAATGCGGCCGTGGCGGACAATTTCGCCAAGCTGAAAACCAAATATGGGCCTTCGGTCACCTTTGAGCAGAATCCCAAAGCCCACATTCAAACAGAGTTCGGGTTTGACGTGGTGCAGGTGTCCAAGCAACGGTATACATCCGATGCTTACCACGATTTCATCGGCTTCCAGGTGTCCAAACCTGTTCTGGAGCGGGCATTCCTCAAAACCTACGGCATTAAGGTCGAAGATATTTTCAGCAACCTTGATCTTGCCATCGGCAGCTTTCGCCGGTCCATCAGCTTGGTCATTCCGGAGATGACTCGGGTTGCCCTCCTGGCCAAAAAAGACGAACTGGTCAAAGAGAACCCCTCCTTTGCCAAAAAGAAGTTTCTGTATAACTTGAGGCGCGCTGAGTATGAGAAAGAGTGGGGCAAGAGCTATCAGAAACCAGGATGTGGAGCGCACTTCCTGGCCTTACTCTTCAGGCTGGTTCCTAAGGTTGGTCCCTTCAAAGCAGTCGGTTTCAAAATGCCCAGCCCAGCCACCGAGACTCTGTACCTGAAGAGCGTCAACAATACGGTGGACCAATATCGAATGTATCTCCAGGACTTGAAAGCGGGAAAGCTGACCCTGGAAAATAAAGACTTCGATACCGGCAAGCAGACCAAAGAGGGCGAATATCGGCTGACGGATGAAGCCTATGGCAAACTATTGGACAAGCTGGCGAACGCCAAGTTTGGCGCCGCATCGCTTGAACTGGAGGAGAACATCCTGGCATTCTACCAGGACCCGAATGCGCCCGATTTCAACAAGAAGAAGCCCGACCAGAGAAACAAAACACTGCGTGAACTGGAAGAGTTGAAGTCGCTGCGGCCAAGCCAATCCTTATCTAAATGACTCTGTCCACCGTCCGAGGCAGCAAGGCCAAGTCCAGCGAGATCCACGAGAACCAGCGTGGCTATTCGCCTTGCTTATTCATGCCGCAGGGCTTTTTGTAAAGACTTATGTACTTCTATCCTGCCGTTGTAGCTGATGAACCCTTTCGTCCTGAACCGGTTCATGAAAAAATTGACCCGCGAGCGGGTAGTGCCGACCATTTCCGCCAGAACCTGGTTACTTAGAACCGGCAGCACGGCGACTGGCGGACTTCTCCTGTCCAGGTGGGCCAGGCGGAGAAGCACGCGCGCCAGCCGCTGTTCGGCGGAAGAAGTCAGTAGTTCCGCTACATGGTCCTGATATTCCTTGATGCTGGACAGCAAATGGGATGTGAAATAATTTGATATCTTCTTTTTTCGAAGCATACGGAGCATTGCGCCCTTCTTGATCACCTGTATCGAACTGGCGGCCAAGGCAACGGCTGTGGAGGTACGAAGCGGAAGGCCCGCCAGGCAAAGCTCGCCAAAGAAGTCACCCACGCCCAAGATGGCGGTAACCGCTGGCGGCTGATGCTTTGATTGGGTGCTGAGGCGTATTCCTCCTTCTTGAATGTAGAAGAGAGTGTAAGCCGGTGTTCCCTGGGAATAGATGACTTGTTTTTCCCGATAGTGCGAGACCTTGCCGCCCAAGCCGGCTTTTGAAGAGAAATTATCGTGCAAAGGCCGCTTCTTTGTGCGTTTCATAGAGTTATGATCTCTTCCAGGAGTTGCGGATTTTTAAGGGCATAATCGGCTTGATTGACTGGCGCTCCCAGATCTTCAATTTACAGCAAACAGAATCTTCTGATGAGCCGGGAGGTGAGTCCCGCCCCGTTTTCCATTCATGTCATTAGAACGAGATAGTAACTGCGATCCCGATGCCGGGGCGCGACCGGTCGTAGACGTAGTACCCATCGTCGGTGTAATCAAGATATACGTCGTCGGTTTGGTACCAGCTGTCAGGCCAATCTTCCGGCCACGGATCGACAAATGTGACCCTATAGCCATCGTACTGGAAGCGTGGGCGTAGGCAGCAGTTCCGAGAAGCAAGAACAAGACTGCTGTGATAACAAGATTGATTCGTCTCATCTTTACCCTCCAGTCATTGTGGCTACAGAACAGCCCCGGACCATTCTTCTATAATCTCTCTCACTCTCTCTTGTTCTTCGTGAGTACTTCAGGTATGTGCGGTGTAAGCTGGTTGTATCCGGCACAGTGGAGTCCATCTGAACTGAAAGAGCGGTAATGAAGGATCAGCCCAAGCAGCAACGCCGCGAGCGAAAGTATTACTACGAGGTGTATAGCGCTTACTCCAAAGTGGAGGAGCATCTGCAGCATCCATACGACAACCACAGACTTAAAGATTGTCCAAAGCATCGATGCACCGCCCTGATGCATTTGTCTGTCCATGCCGGCTGAGTTCGTCGACTTCATCGCTCAGTTGAAGGATGGAGCGGGAACCGTACATACGTACACTGTGCCATTCCCGCAGGGTCAAGTCTGTGCATAATTGAACACTCGTAGCGTGGTTCGCCTCGTACGACAAAATTTCTCCTCATGCCGTGTCTTCCATAAAATGCCGATTCGTCGTATACCGCAGCAAGTGAGCGCCCACGCCGGAATCACACAACTTCTTTCACAATAGGCTGACGGCGCGCAAGCGCCGGACAATGACCAGCATGACGCGAATATCAGGAAAAACCGGCAGTAGGAAGGAAATCGCCCGGTTTCGCTTTTCTTCCTGCAGTGAGCAATTTGGGACAGTAACTCCCAGGCAATTTGAGCGAATGTGGTATCAGGATTCGGGTGCTCACAGATGAGCACAAGGAGGGTGCTATGCTTTGGACCATTTTCGTCATTCTTGTGATTTTGTGGCTTCTGGGTTTCTCTCTGCATGTAGGCGGCAGTCTGATTCACTTACTGCTGGTTGTGGGTCTGGTGATTCTGGTTATTAATCTAGTAAGCGGACGCCGGGCGGTTTGAAGAGAAGTTGTCTGGGAGTCCCAGGTCCGGGTGGCCCGGGCGTTGTTGGATGGGCTTTGTACGACATAGACATAAAAGACGTACAAGCAAGACCTGCCGGACAACGCCTTGAACTGCGCCGGCTTGGCCATCCAAGCTTCACGCGGTCTCCAAGCTCGAGCTCAGCTTGCAGGCGTGCTGGTTCTCGTCATTGGAAACGACATTCAAGAGGGATGTGTGTGCTGTTTCACAAGAACCACGATTGTGTGCACTTGTGAACAGTTTCCTTTCGCATCGCATCATAGAATTCAACGGTTCCAGCGTTTGCCTGTGGCGGCAAAGTTTGCAAACCCTGAGCTTGGCGGATCGCATCCGGCATTCAAGTGCGACACCGATGATTACGCTGTCACGCGGAGGCGGCCATCATGGTATCCAAATGTGTCAACCCAGATTGCACCCGGCCACTTCATTACCTCCGGGAGGGAAGAGTGTTTGCAATTGCAATCGCTCTCAAGGTTGAACATTTTTGGCTATGTGGCTCATGCACTCAACGGTTCACGGTCTCTGTTCTCCGCGATGGAACATTTCGTTTGGTTCAGCGTGGAGTATCGCCGGCTGAAGACTCCCAAAGGTGACGGAAGCTGCGTGCCTATGAGCTGCGCCGGCTACGTTTAAATGCCCGCTTCAGCGTCCGCCAGGCAAACAGTTCCATGGGAGAGCCGGCAAAGGTATGGGCGATGGCGAGCACGTTAAGAGGCGAGAAGCGGCGGCCGGTTACAATCGCATAGACCGGTTCGGAATAGTGGGGACGCAACTTGTATTTAAAGTGCTCCAGCCCCTTGAAATTGTAGAGCGGATTGGCCGTCCAGCGTATGAAGCGGAACATCAGCTTCAGCCAGAGCGGGCCTGGATGGCCCGGTACCAACCCTTCGTTCGAGAGCGGGGCGAGGCCCATCGTGACTTCCCGGCATCCCTCGGCGGCAAATGTGCTCATGGCTTCGTGTACCAGCAATTCACTCACTCCAAGAGGAGCGCCATCGGCACGCGCCCATTGCTCCAAGAGCCATCCATTGCGATTGGGCATGGGAGAGCACATCAGATAAGCAATCATCCTGCCCCTGAGGCTGGCCACGAAGAGCCTGCGGTCGGCGAGGTGATGAAACACCTCCGACTCAATCAGGAAGTGCAAAGGCGGTAGATGTTTGCTGTCGAGCCACTCGCGCCTGATCCCACGCAACTCCGGGCTCTGCGCCGCTACAGAGGCCGGCATCTCCTCCACGCTCACATCTTTGTGCATGGCGCGCGAAAGCTGGTAGCGCAGTGAAGCATCAGAGTTGAGAATGGAATCCCAGTCTGCCGGATTCCAGTAAGGCAGCGAGCCGATGTGGGCGATGGAATGATCCCCGGAGCGGCTCAACACACTGGCAAAGCGCGGCCCTGCGTGGAAGTAACAGACCCGTTCGCCACGGGTTTTAGCCTCAGCTTCGAACTCCTGGGTCACTGCGAGCAGAATCGTAGGCCGGCAGATGGGCGCACCTGCCACAACCCGCACGCGGTTGGCTGTGGCATAACCGATTACAGCATCGTCTGTTCGGTTGAACCAGTGCTGAATCCCGGGATTGAGAATCTGATAGGCGATTGGATTCCAACTGTGGGCTAACACCAGCCGCAAGGCCTTGTCCTGATCCTGCGTCAAGCGGTCAACAACTGCCAGATTCGACCGGCTCTTCATGCTCCAGGCCCCATTCCCGAGAGAGTAGATATTGTATCGTATTACGACCAGTATAGGGTTCACTCCAACTTCATGAAACAAAGAGCTTGCCTTTATACATGTTGCAAAATGTCAATACGTATGGGCATGGGTCTCTCAAGATGCAATATCGTGATCTGCGGAGAAAGATGTGAGTTCAGCGTGGATGAATTTCGTTGAGTTGCCGGATACGGGCCTGTGAGTTGGAGCGACGGGGGAGAACAGGTGACTGTCTCCCCCTTTATGCCGATTGAGAAGTGAAGAAGTTAGCCGCCCACTTACTTCTTCTTCTTGCCGCCTTTCTTGGCGACGGGCTTCTTCCCCGCAGGTTTTTTCTTCGGTTTTGACGGTGCTTTCTTTTTCGGTTTTGGCTTGGGCTTCGGCTTGGGCGCTGGTTTCGGCTTTGGTTTTGGTTTTGGTGTGGGTTTTGGCGCCGGCTTTGGTTTCGGCTTCGGCTTGGATCCGCCACCACCCGCCGGGGGAGTTACAGGTCCACTTCCTGTTCCCATCCCGTCACCTCCGTGCCCGTCTCCGTCGCCTCCTTCGGCGCCGATAGATTCTTCCTCTTCTTCGTCATAATCTTCTTCTGCGGCTCCACCGCTGTAACCGCCAATGTCGCCGTAATCGTCCTCATCGTCCTCATGTCGTGCATAGAGGGTCTCGTCGTAAACGCTCATGTTTCCTCCAGAATTAGGCCCGAGATTACATCACTGCAACAAAAAACAAACAGGCGCGGATTATAGCAATAGACATGAATCGCATGTCAACTCCTGTATCCCAGTGTGCAATTGCCGCGCTAATAAATCAAGTCAGTGATTGCCTGCGCTGAGGGATGCAGTGGAGGACCGCGCTGTGGACTTGGTTCCGGTGCTCGGTTTCTTCGCTACCTTGCCCGGTGCTTTGGCCGTTTTGTGGCGGGATTTGGGCCTGCGGGTAGATACTCTTTCCATTTGGCCAGGCGCCAAGGGCTTGTAGATTACTAACAGCCGTCCGCGCTGTAACTGGTTTCCTTTCATGTGGTTCCAGTGACGCAGCTTGTCGGGAGGCACACTGAAATCGTCGGCCACGGAAAGCACGGTATCTCCTTTGCGCACCTTGTAGCGGGTGGGACGCTTGGAATAGGAAACCGCCCCTTCGGTAGCCACGGGGCCGGCCATAGGGATCACTAGTTTTGACTCCACCGCGAGTCCCTGGCCGGCAAGGTCATTGGCGGCGGCAATCGCCCGCTCAGTCGTATGGTATTTTCTGGCGATGGAGGCCAGCGTGTCTCCCGAATCAACTTTGTAATAGCGCCAGAGAACGCGTTTGTCCTTGGGAATCGCCGCAATCGCGGTCACGTATTTCTGTTTGGTTCCTTCGGGGAGGCGCAGTTCAAACCGTTGGTCTTTGGGCGTGATGCGGCGCAGCAAGCTGGGGTTCAAATCAGCCAGGCGTTCTACGGGACTATCCACGCACTCAGCCACCAGCCGCAGATCAACCGGGTAGTCCACGGTAACTACGTCATAAGCATCCGCAGGGTCCGGGACTACACTGTCCAAGCCATACTGTGCGGGATTCTTGGACATGACTGTCATCGCGAGAATGATCGGGACGTAATTCTTGGTTTCTGCGGGAAGCACATCGCGCTTGTACAATTCCCAGAAGTCGGCATAGCCCGTGCGTTTTACCGCCTGTTGGACGTTTCCCGGGCCGGAATTGTAAGCCGCCATGGCCAGATACCAGTCGCCAAATTCGTGATAAAGGTCCTTGAGGTGTCTGGCAGCTGCGCGCGTGGCTTTCTCCGGATCCTGGCGGTCATCTACCCACCAGTTGCGCTCCAATCCGTAGCCGGAGGCGCGGCTGGCCATAAACTGCCACATGCCGCGAGCGCCCGCGCGAGAGAGCGCCAGGGAATGAAATCCGGACTCAGCCTGCGCCAGATAGATTAGATCCTGAGGCACGCCTTCTTCCTTGAAGATGCGCAGGATCATCTCGCGATAGCGGCCGGACCGCGCCAGGGCCCGCTCAAACGTCCCTCTGCCCCGGCTGGAAAAGTAGTTGATATAACCTGCCACGTAGTCATTGATAATCAGCGGCAAATCCGATTGCGTAGTCTTCAGTTCAGCTTCTGCTTTGGTTCTTACGTTGATGTCCGCGGGGAAGGTCACGGCGTTGGCTTCATCGATAGGAGCCGGTTCGGATTGCTGCTCGGTGAATCCATCCCCTGCCTTGAATGCCTGCATCTCCAGCGTATGGATCTCTTCCGTAATTTTGTCGAACTCCTTCTGCAGCCGGTCATCCGACTTTACTTCCACCGGCCCTGACATCAGGACGTCTACAGCCTGGTTAAAGTCTTGCTTGGCTGCATCCAGATGCCCAGCTTTGTAGTCAGCCAGGCCGGATTGGTAGGCCTTTTCCGCTTCCTCAATCACGCTTACGACCGGATCGGGTTTGGGCGGTGCTGGATCCTGGGCTTCTGCCGGTGGAGCTTGCGGAGTGGGGGTCACAACCGGCTGCTGGATGGCCGGCGCCAGGGCCTGCGGGGCCGGTGTGGTCGTCTTCTTGGCCTCGCGGGTATCACAGGAAGCCAGCAGCAGGATAGCAGCACCTGCGACCAGCAAAGAGAAGCGATCCACTAAGCGCTTCATAAAGGCTGTATTTGCTCCATCGTCATTATTATTAATCTCCAGCCTGGAATCGGCCTGCTCGTTTGTTTATTAGACGAGAAATCTTCCTGAATAGCAGCTTCCAATTTTTGCTGTACTCCATGACGAAAAAGGCCCCAGACGGCGCCGGAGCCTGCTTCATTCTAACCGATTCGTTGCTCACGCTGAGGCCATTCCGGCGGTTACCAAGGCGACACACCCTAAGACACCCATTGGAACTCGCTGTCATTGGGACAGTCGAGTTCCTGGACGTCGGGGCAAAGCGGTATCGATGACAACCTATCCGATTCGGCAACTCACGCAGCCTGCGTGTTGATAGCTGCCGTTCACGCGGCTTTCTCGTTCTTGCCCGGAAGCTTTTCCTTGATCGCCGCGCTGATTTTTTCAATGAACGAGACGGGCGCTTGCTCGGAGTACCGGGCCAGCCGCTCGCGCAGCAGTTGCAGCAATTGGGTAACGCGGCGCATGTGGTGGTTTTGCATGGCTTCCTGCACACGTTCAGGTTCTACGTTGCCCACAGCATCAACATACTTCCAAAGCAGGTCTCGCAGGTTGTCCACCGCAAGCTTCACAGCCATGACCTGATCCAGACTCAGATCTCCAAGGCTTTGTTCTTGCTCGGCTAGATTATTGCCCTCAGCTAACCAATACAGATCACGGTGCAAATCGGTCAATTCTTCCGCAATGGTCGCCAAGCGCTCCTTGAGAACAGGGGGGGAGGATTTGGTTCGGCCCGACATTAAGACTCCTATCTATGAATCTGCTTTCTTTGATTCCTAGAATGCGCCGATGATGGTATTTATGCTTGTTACTCAAGGACATGTCCTGTGCAAAACGGGCCACAAATTGCTTGCGAAACGCAGAATTAATACCGGGTTCTGCCGGAAAAGTTGGTAGTCTCTTTATATTTATGCCCGGTTTAGCGGGAGACAACCGGCTGCGATCAGCGGTACCGGTCGCTGACGCCTGGAATCAGCATGGTATTGTCCGGGTTATCTAGTCAGTCCCTTTTTTCGATCGTCGAGCAGGTGCTTGATGTTCGCCGGGCGCGCGGAACGAGGCTGAACCGGCGGGGAAACATCGCAGGTTGCCTGCCGATAAATACTGCTACTCTTCCACGATCAGAGTTCCCTTCATTCCGCCGTGGCCCAAGCCGCAGTGGACGGAGCATTTGAAAGAAAATCTCCCGGCTTTGTCAGCTGTAAACTCTACCGTCGTGGGAACCCCTTTCTTGAGTTTCTGCTCGATGTTAAACGCTTCCAGCTTGATCCCGTGATCGCGATCGGTGGCGGTGATGATGAGCCGGACGTGTTCGCCCTTCTTCACTCGAATGGGGTCGGGGGAAAACTCATACTTCTTTGCCGTCAACTGGATCTCGTGCGCCGGCATTGCGCCCTGCGCCGGACTCGGTGTGTCCTGTGCCAGGGCGGGAAGAACAAAGGCGGCAAACATCAACAGCGGCCAACGCTTGACGATTATCTTGCAGTTCATAGACATGGGTGGCTCCCCAGGACGGCGCTGCATCGCGTGAAGATGCAGAATCCGGCCTGAACAATTTAGCTTGCAGAGTGGCAGCTCTTATTTCTGTGCCTTCGGCCCCGCGGCGCGGATGTGCTCCGGCGCGTCAAACTTCTCAAAGTTTTTGGCAAACCGCGCGGCCAGATCGGCGGCGGATTTATCGTAAGCGGCCTTGTCTTTCCACGCTCCACGAGCGTCCAGGAACTCCGGAGGCACGCCCGGGCACGACTTGGGAACGGTAAAGCCAAATGACGGCTCAACCCGGAACTGTACGTCCTTGAGCGTGCCCGCAATGGCGGCGCCGACCATGGCGCGAGTGTATTGCAGCTTCATGCGTCCACTTAAGCCAGCCGGCCCGCCAAACCATCCGGTGTTGACCAGCCAGCACTGTGCGCTGTGCTCCTGCAATCGCCGTCCTAACATCTCTGCATATACCTTGGGGGGCAACGGCATGAAGGGCGCTCCAAAGCAAGTAGAGAAGTTGGGCTGCGGTTCTTTCAAGCCCAGCTCCGTTCCTGCAACCTTGGCAGTGTAGCCGGAGAGGAAGTGATACATGGCCTGATCGGGACTCAGCTTGGAAATAGGGGGAAGCACGCCAAAGGCATCGGCGGTGAGAAAGATTACGTTCTTGGGGTGGGTGCCGATGCCGGGAATTACCGCGCCCTCAATATAGTTGATGGGATAAGCACAGCGGGTATTCTCGGTGAGACTTACGTCGTCGTAATCCGGGACGTGGGTGACGGGATCCAATACCACATTTTCCAGCACCGAGCCGAAGCGGATAGCGTTCCAGATTTGCGGCTCGTTCTCCCTGGTGAGGTTAATGCACTTGGCGTAACAACCGCCCTCAAAATTGAAAATCCCTGTCGGACTCCATCCGTGTTCGTCGTCTCCAATCAGAAACCGCTCCGGATCGGCTGAAAGCGTGGTCTTTCCGGTACCGGAGAGGCCAAAAAACAAAGCGGTATCGCCAGATTTGCCGGCATTGGACGAGCAGTGCATGGGAAAAACGTTGCGCTGGGGCAGCAGGAAATTCATGATGCCAAAAATGGACTTCTTCATTTCTCCCGCATACTTGGTGCCGCCGATGATGATTGCCCGGCGGGTGAAATTCACAATGACAAAGGCCTCCGTACGCGTGCCATCGCGCTTCGGATCGGCGTGAAACTCAGGAGCGCAGACAATAGTGAATTCCGGGCTGTGGCTCTGCATTTCTTCATCCGATGGACGGACGAACAAAGCGCGGACAAAAAGATTCTGCCATGCCAGTTCATTGATCACGCGCACCGGCAGCCGGTAGAGTGGATCAGCGCCCGCATACAGGTCCTGGACGTAGAGCTCACGGCCCCGCAGGTACTCAATCACGCGATCAAATAGCGCGTCGAATTTGTCTGCATCAAACGCCAGGTTGATGTCGCCCCAATTCACTTTGTCGGCGGTAATGGAATCCTTCACCAGGAACTTGTCTTTCGGGGCGCGGCCTGCGTATTTACCAGTGTAGGCGGCCAGCGCGCCGTTGTCGGCCAGGTGCCCTTCTCCCCGGCGGACGGCATGTTCTATGAGCGGCCCGGAGCGCAGGTTGCGATACACCTTGTTGGTCTTAAGAAGTGAATCCAGAACCGCTGTGGTATCCAGAACTGTAGTAGCCATACGTAGGATCTCCTCGTCCTCCCAAAAACCTCAAGCGCGCTGAAGCTGGCGGACGCAAGCTGAAGGCTGGGGCAATGAAGTTGCCGCGCTAAGCTGTCTCAACCAGCGCGTTTTGTGGGGCTCCGACTTCCCTGAGAACTGCGTTCAAGTGTTCGAGTGTTTCATCGACCGTGAGCGTGTACATCTCCCGCCCATGCTCATAACTGCCGGACTCAATGAGATACTTTAAATAGTGGCCGGCTGTTTGAATGGCAAGCGGATCGGTAATCACGCGCCCGGTGCGCTGCTTGTATGCCACCCACGCCGGGTGTGGCAACGCCACCCATACTGGATGCCGATTCACCAGAAATTTGATGTCTACGGCGTCAGCATGTCGTGTGGCGATGGCAACAATGAGTGCTTGATACAGGCAGTCGAGTTTCTCGCCTGTCCAGCGGTCGGTAACGTGAAAGTCTTCGTACATCCCTGATAAAACTATAGCGGAGCGCACCCGCAACCGGCAAGCCGGAGAAGAACCTGAATGAACACGCAAAACCAGTCAGAGACCATGCAGGCGGTTTGGATTGCCAGATTTGGCGGCCCCGAAGGCCTGGAAATTCGTTCGCTGCCCAAACCTCGAATCACGGCAGACCAGGTGCTGGTGCGGGTCCGGGCGTCCGCCCTGAATCGCGCGGACCTGCTGCAACGCCAGGGAAGATATCCCGCGCCCGCCGGTTATGCACAGGAGATTCCCGGGATTGAGTTTGCGGGCGAGGTCGCCGAGGTAGGCCCACTGGTGCAGATGTGGAAGTCCGGGCAGAGGGTCTTCGGGTTGACCGGTGGTGGGGCACAAGCCCAATATCTGATCACGCAGGAGCGTCTGCTGGCAGAGGTCCCCGGCAATCTGGATTGGGCTGAAGCGGCCAGCGTTCCGGAAGCATTTATCACTGCCCACGACGCGCTCTGGAAGCAGGCGGAGTTGCGCCCGGGCGAAGCCGTGCTCATCCATGCTGTGGGCAGTGGCGTAGGGTTGGCCGCGGTACAACTAACCCGCGCCATGCAGGCGGTTGCTTACGGGACTTCCCGCACTGCCGGCAAAATTGAACAAGCCAGACAATTTGGACTCAAAGACGGCATGCAAGTTCAGCAGAATTTTGACGACCTGGTTTCCGCGGCGGAGAAATGGACGGCTGGAAAAGGAATCAATGTAGTCCTTGATCTCGCCGGTGGTCCTTATGTCAAGGCCAGTCAGAAACTGCTTGCCGGTAAAGGACGAATGATGCTGGTCGGTACTGTGGCGGGAGCATCGTATGAGTTGGATTCACGCTTTGTGATGGGAAAACGCCTCCAGATATGCGGGACGGTCCTGCGAGCGCGTCCGCTGGAAGAAAAGATCCAGGTCACGCAGAGCTTTGCCTCGGAAGTCCTTCCCTTGCTGGCAAATGGGGTGTTGCGCCCCAATATAGACAGCCGGTTCAAAATGTCCGAAATAGCCAAGGCGCATGAGCGGTTGGAATCAAATGAGAGCTTTGGAAAAGTGGTGGTGATGATTGAGTAAGGCTCCCTCGCTTCGCTCGGGACGTAAGATCAAAAACTTCTATATTCCATCCTGAGTGCAGTAAAAAAGCCGTGCGGGCAGGATATTGAAGGGTTCAAAATCCTGGTAGACCTGATTGAAATAAGTGCGCAGGTACGGCAACACCGCGCGGGTGAACTGATAAACCAGCACAGCGCCTCCAGGATTCAATGCCTCGCGGGATTCATGCATGATGCGTCCCCGCAATTGTTCCGGCATGGTGGTGTAGGGAATGCCGGAAATAATGTAATCTGCACCTTCCAATTCAAGGCGATCGAGCTCCCGGCCTACGTTTTCCGCCGAGCCGTGTACCACATGCAGTCTCGGGTCAGGAAAGGCGCGGCCCAGGTAGCTCACAAAGTCCCGGTTCATTTCAAAAACAATCAGACGGGCCTGCGGAGACATTCGCGCCAGAATGTTCGCGGTGATGGTCCCTACTCCGGGACCATATTCAACAATCGTCCGGGCGCGGTCCCAGTCGATCTTGCCTAACAGGCGGCCGACCAGGAAGCGCGAGCTGGGAATAAGCGAACCCAGCATTTTGGGATGTTGAAGAAAATTTTTTGCGAACAGGAGTGTTTCTTCGCCGCGGGACGTCTTCCTAGCCAACATTCGCATGCTCGTAAGTGGTTTATACCTCTCTACAGCAAAGCGAGATCAACAATACTCGCTTGTTTTGTGAGATGCAAAGAAAAACGAAAAGAAAGCTGCCGCTGGTTACAGGTGGACCGGTTACAAAGCTCAGCCGCCATCACTAAGATAGAATACTTCACCAGAGCTTTTGAACTCATGATTTGACGGCAGGAGTAACGAAATATGCCATCATCCAGCCTTCTCCGTGCTGCATTGCTTTCTGTCCTGATGCCTGTTGTAGCACATACGCAGATGAACGCGCCAATAGCCCAGGGTGACCAGGCGAAGACAACAGTGGTGAAGGCCAACACGCGGCTGGTGGTGGTGGATGTTGTAGCCACGGACAGCAAAGGCGCTCCCGTCACCGATCTGGCGGCGCAGGATTTGACGGTGTTGGAGAACGGCAGACCGCAAAAAATCAGCGAATTCAGTTTCCAGCATCCGCAGGCAATTGCTTCCACGGAGCCTCATCTTCCGCCGAACGTGTTCACCAATGTTCCGGTGAGCAAGACCAGCAGCTTGAATGTGATTTTGCTGGATGCCCTGAACGGGGAGTTTGCCAGCCGCGCGCACGCCCTGGATGAGCTGAACAAGTATCTGGAAAGTGGTCCGGGGATCCAGCCTACAGCGGTGTATCTGCTCGAGCACAAGCTGAGACTGATGCATGACTTTACTACTGACACCAAGGTGCTGAAAGACGTGCTGGCAGGGTTCCATCCGCAGGTTGCGGCGCCTGTAGACACGGTGTATGCAAGCGCCTCTCCTTTCACTCAAAAGGGACCCTTCAAGCCAACGCGCAAACCATTGAAATCACGCTCAAGGCGCTCAACGCATTGGCGCTCTCCCTTGCCGGCTATCCCGGACGAAAGAATCTGATCTGGCTCTCTGAAGCTTTTCCGGTCAACCTCTTTCCCGACGAGATGAAGACCGCCGACGTCCTGAGGGCGAAGCCGGGTGGAACTTCCCCACCGGCGGGGAGCAACGAAACTGCAACCATGCAAATGCAGTTCGGGAAGAACTCCTCCGCTGACTATATCGCGGAAGTGGAGAAAGTTGCGGACGCCTTCATGACCGCGCAGGTGGCGGTGTATCCGATCGATGCGGCGGGGGTCGGACGCATCAGCCAGCTCGAGTCGCTTACCACCATGCGCAGCATGGCCGAGCGCACCGGAGGCAAGACTTATGCTAACCAGAATGACCTCACGGCGGGCCTGCGTAACAGCATGGATGACGGCTCAACTTATTACACGCTCACGTACTATCCGGAAGATAAAACCTGGGATGGTAAGTTCCGCCACATTGACGTCAAGAGCGGTCGTTCGGGCGTGAACCTGCGCTACCGCCTGGGTTACTACGCGCTGAATCCGGGTTTGGAAGCCAAGGAGAAGGAAGACAGCAAGAAACTGGGCGAGGAGTTTAGTCAGGCTCTGGCCCTCGATTCGCCATCTTCAACGGCCATTCTGTTTCACGCCACCGTGACGCCACCGGCGGCCAGCGGACAGAAGGTGACGGTAAACTTTGCCATTGACCCGCACACACTGGCCTATACAGAAAAGGACGGCGCGCAGCAGGCGAGCCTGGGGTGCGCGATTATGGCCTACTCGGGAAAAGGATCCATGGTCCGTAATGAAATCAACAATGTAATGGGCAAGGTGAAGTCGGAGGAATTTTTCAAATTGATGCAGAGCAACTTTCCCTGCCAGTGCACCATCGAGTTGAAGCCGGGTCAGTACACACTGCGGCTGGGAGTAGTGGACAAGACCAGCAAAGTCATGGGGACAACCACCGCTTCAGTCACGGTGCCATAGTTCTTGTTCACAGGGGCCCTGGAAACGCTGTACTATTTCCCATTATGCGCCATCATTCTCCCTTGTCGTTCGCTGCCGGAGGCGTTGTCCTGATTGCGCTGGCGGCATTTTCGCAGTCCAATTCTTCTACCCAGCGAAAAAACCAGGCCGATCAATCCCAGAGCGTCTTGAGAGCAACCACTCGCTTGGTAGTTCTGGATGTTGTAGCCACGGACAGCAAAGGCCAGCCGGTATCCGATCTCAAAGCTGAAGATTTTACTGTGCTGGAAGACGGCAAGCCGCAGCAACTGGTTGATTTCAACTTTCAACGTCCAAGCACCGCAATCCAGGCCCCGCCTAAGCTGGCGTCCAATGTCGTGAGCAATGCTCCGGCTTACACCTCCGCCAGCTCGCTGAATATCATCCTGCTGGATTGCATCAACACCGATTTTTCCAGCCACGCCTACGCGCAGGAGATGCTGATCAAATATCTCGAAAGTGGCCCAACCATTCAGCCCACAGCGGTTTATGCCCTGGAGGGCAAGCTGACCATGGTGCACGATTTCACCACGGACACCGCGGTCCTGCGGGATGTGCTCGCGCACTTTAAGCCGGCGGGTCCAACCCACATTCCGGATGTCTATGCTGCTGCCTCACCGTTCACCCGGTCAGGTTCATACCAGGTGAGCGCCCAGGGTCGCAATGTGACTTTCAACGCCATGCGGTTTCTGGCCTATTCGCTGGCTGGAAGGCCAGGGCGCAAGAACCTGATCTGGCTTTCTGAAGGGTTCCCGATCAGCTTGTACCCGGAAGTCACCACGGGCGAAGGGGCTTTAGTGGTTGAAGATTTCTCGCCTCTGGTGGAAAAAATCGCCGATGAGCTAATGAGCGCGCAAGTAGCGCTGTATCCCATTGATGCGGCAGGAGTGTCAATCAACGATCGCTTTTCCGCGCAAACCGCCATGATCAGCATGGCTGAACGCACTGGCGGGAAGACCTTCTTCAATCGCAACGACATTGATATGGGAGTCCGTACCAGCATCGATGATGGCTCTACCTACTACAACATGGAGTACTACCCGCAGAACAAGAAATGGGACAACCGCTTTCGCAAGATTGAAGTCAAGGTAAGCCGTCCTGGCGTTCACCTTCAGTATCGGGAGGGATACTATGCGATAGAGCCGGACTCCAATTTGCCGCAAAGCGCGGAGAGCGTTGCCCGAAACCTGGGTACGGCATTGCTGTTGGATGCCCCACCCTCCACTGGTGTGCTTTTCCGGGCCGCCGTGGTTCCTCCCTCGGACAAAACCCAGAATAAGTTTGTGATGAACTTCGGTGTTGATCCGCACACCCTGGCTTTTCAGCGCGGCGCCGACGGGCTCATGCACGCTGAAGTTGGCTGTGTCGTGTGGGCTTATCGTGGCGGCGGCGAACCTATACAGTTTGACGCCGGTTCCACAAAGGCGGATCTCAAAGAGGATGTCTACGAGCAGGTGATGAAGAGCTATTTTCCCTGCCACCGTCCCCTCGATCTCAAGCGTGGTGACTACACCTTGCGCCTCGGAGTCATAGACCGGCAAACCAACCTGATCGGAACCTCCACCATGCAGTTGGCCGTGCCGTAGGCGTGAACTCAGAGCTGGCCCTTGTATTGCTCCAGCGCGACGCGTAACCAGTTGGCTGCGTGTGCGGACACCCATCTTCTCGATAATGGTTGCAGGGATGCTTTCACCGAACTTTCTCTGGCAGGCGGTTGGCCTAAGAAATCTCTCGTAATCGGGCAAGTGAGGAAAAGCAACACCAGGCGAGGCTTTGGTGTTTATACTGAGAAGGAATTCTTAGCGTTTGGAGGCATTATTATGTTTGAAGGTCTTGCGCAGCCCATGCACCTGCTGGTGCTGTTATTTATTGCGATTTTGTTCTTTGGTCCGTCTAAATTGGGAGACTTTGGGAAGGGCCTCGGTGACGGCATTCGTCACTTCAAGGATGCGCTGAAAGAAGGTGAAGCAAAACCAAGCCCGCCTGCTTCCGTTACCCCGAAAGACCAGTAAGCGCGCCCGGGAATATTGTCCCCGCGAGGGAGGCGCGCTCGCTGCTATATACATTTGAGTGAAGTGTATCTTAAACTCTTAAGAGCTTGAGCGGATGCAGGTTCCGGCGGCGGTCTTGTATCTTCCTAATATTGTGTCTGGCTGAGGGTTACTTGAGTCTTCGACATTCCAAAATCTCTGTTCTGGCCCTCGCGGGGCTGATGATATTTTTCGGTGCTTTCCCTGCTCCCGCCCAAAGCGGTAGCAGCGATCCGCAGCCGGGCGGTCATACGCAGTCGACCAGCAGCGCTGACAAGGACCCAGAACCTCTGGACAACCCGAAATACCTGCTCAAGCACCTGGGCCAGGACCAGGTGGCCATCTGGACCGGTCCCTTCAAAATGAAGGCCAGCGATCTCAAGTGGGTGGTTCCTTTTGCGGGAATCACTGCGGGCCTGCTCATGACCGACCGCACCGGGTCCCATGAGGCATCGCGCCTGACTCACTTCAACACCAGCACCTTCTCAGATGTCGGCCTGGCTTTTGCCGGTGGTGCCTCTGTAGGGTTCTATCTGCTGGGTTGGAGGAATGGAAACAGACAGTTGCGGGAGACTGGGGTTCTCACCGGAGAAGCAATGGTGGATGCCCTGGCTGTGGATGAGGTGCTCAAATATACGTTTCAACGGCAGCGTCCCATTGAGAACAACGGCGCTGGCCGGTTCTTCCAGAGCGGAAGCCAGAATTCCTTTCCGTCCGGTCACGCTACCATGGCCTTTGCCTTCGCCTCAGTCTTGGCCCATGAATATAACGGATGGCTCACCCAGGCGCTGGCGTACGGCGGCGCATCGGCGATAAGCCTGGCCCGTGTGACTGGGAAGCAGCACTTTCCCTCGGATATATTCGTCGGAGGAACCATGGGCTATCTGATCGGCCGGCATGTTTACCGGGCCCATCATGATACGGAACTGGATCCGTCGGACTATGGGACTTTCCTCTCGGAACCGAAACAGGTAACACTGAATAGTGCAGGATCAACCTATGTTGAACTGGACAGCTGGATTTATCCGGCAGTAGAGCGATTAATCGCACTCGGCATCATCCACAGGCCATTCCTTGGCTTGCGTCCGTGGACGCGCACCGCAATTGCGCAAATGCTGGCCGAGGCCCAGTATATGGTTGAAGATAATCCGGATCAAAGCTCCCAGGTCGTGGCCATCTATGCTGCGTTGAAGGCGGAATTCTCCCAGGAGTTAGGCCTGGCCGAAGAGGGCAGCGTCAATCAAAGCATCCGGCTGGAATCACTGTACGGCGGGGTTTACCAGATTTCAGGAACACCGTTGAATGATAGCTATCATTTCGGCCAGACCATCATTAACAATTTTGGCCGTCCCTACCAGCAGGGATTCAATGCCATCTCCGGGTTTACCAGCCGGGCGGAAGCAGGCCGGTTCTTCTTCTACGCGCGTGGAGAATATCAGCGGGCTCCGGGTGCGGCGGCAGACCCGTTGAGCGTTCGTACTGTGATCGCCAATGCTGATCAGAATCCGCTCCAGCCCGCCACTCCTGTCCCGTCCACCAGTGATTTCCGGCTCCTCGATAGCTACGTGGGCTTTACCGCCTTGGGCAATGAGATTTCAGTGGGCAAACAAAGCTTGTGGTGGGGAACTGGAGAAGGCGGGGCCATGATCTTCAGCGACAATGCGGAGCCGCTCTACATGCTTCGCATCAACCGCACTATCCCGCTGCGAATACCGTTGCTCTCCAGGCTGCTGGGGCCGCTCCGTTATGATAATTTTTTTGGCAAGCTTTCCGGACATAATTTTCCACCCGATCCATTCATGTATGGCGACAAGATCAGCTTTCAGCCGACCGAGAACTTTGAATTTGGGTTCTCCAGGACCGCCGTATTTGCAGGCCAGGGGAAAACTCCACTGACCTTCAAGACATTCGGGAGGAGCTTTCTCAGCGTCAACGATGTCCCCGTATCGGATAAAGGAACACCTCGCGACCCTGGCGCGCGGCATGGAGCTTTTGATTTTTCCTACCGGCTGCCCTTTGTGCGCAAGTGGCTCACTCTTTATAGCGATTCGGTCGCTCACGATGAACCGAATCCGGTTGCCGCGCCCCGGCGGGCAGCGATTGTTCCCGGGCTTTATCTCTCTCATTTCCCCAAGCTCAATAATCTAGATTTAAGGGTGGAGTCGGGATACACAGATATCGGCGGGGTTGGGCTTCCGGGTCAGCAGGGAGGGCACTTCCTTTATTGGGAATTCATATATCACGATGCCTACCTCAACAAAGGCAACTTAATGGGAAGCTGGATTGGCCGGGACGGCAAAGGAACGCAGGTGTGGAGCAATTACTGGCTGGGCGCCTCCAGCTTGATTCAGTTCTCCTATCGCAACAGCAAGATATCGCCCGAATTCATTCCCGGTGGAGCAACACAAAACGATTTTTCCGCGGGCACTCGCCTGCGTGTCCGCAAGAATCTGGAGCTATTGACGAACTTTCAATACGAGAAGTGGGATGTTCCCGTTCTGGCTCCCAACCGCAAATCCGATTTTCTGAGCTCGATTCAGTTGATGTTTTGGCCCAAAGATTGGGTCAAACGAAAGCCCAACTAGAACTCTGAATCATCTGCTTCGGTCTTCGACTGCTAGGTTGCCAATTCCCGCCTTCTATCTCACCAATTTTTCCAGCAGCAAGATCAGCAAGCCGCCGGCCAGGACCAGTACTGGGGGCGAGGGTAGACCCGGCCTGAGCAATGTGGAGAGACCGTTCGGGGATGTTGCCACGTAGGTTATCCAAGCGAGGCCGCCGACAACCAGCACGCTGCCGATAGTGCGCAAAAAGCGGCTTCCGTTGCTTTTGGGAGGGAGTTTTCTGGTCTGGTGCGCGGGCCGGTCCTCATAGCCCATGCGCGTACTGGTACCCCAGTCATCCTGGGGCGGCTTCCCGGGCTTGGGCCGCTGCTCCACCATGAACATACTGTGGACCCTTTTGAAGAGAAATTCAATGCCTATCACCGATAATGGACCACCCAGATCACTCGCTCATGCAATCACCAGATTCTCCCCAGCAATTACAATATCTCCTTTGCCATGGCTCATTTATTCGAACCTCTCCGCTTGCGTGATGTGGAGTTCTCAAGCCGCATCTTTGTTTCACCCATGTGCCAGTATTCATGCGAAGACGGGCTGGCCACCGAATGGCACTTAGTGCATCTAGGCAGCCGGGCTGTGGGCCGCGCGGCCATGGTGATGGCGGAGGCCACGGCCGTCACTCCTGAGGCGCGCATCAGTCCCAAGGACCTGGGCATCTGGAGCGACGCCCATATCGCGCCTTTGGAACGCACTTTTTCGTTTATCGAGCAACAGGGTGCTGTGCCAGGCATTCAGCTAGCCCATGCGGGAAGAAAAGCCAGTACTAGCGAGCCCTGGAAGGGGGGCCTGCCACTATCCGTTGCAGATGGCGGCTGGACGCCAATCTATGCGCCCAGTGCGCTTGCTTTCGCTGAGAACTACCAAGTTCCGCAAGCGTTGACGGTCCCGCAGATCGCCGCCCTAGTGGTCGCCTTTGCCGATGCTGCGCGCCGTGCCCACGCTGCCGGCGCGAAACTCGTGGAAATCCACTCCGCCCATGGATATCTCCTGCACAGCTTCCTCTCTCCGTTGAGCAATCATCGTACGGACGAATACGGAGGCGTGTTTGAGAACCGCATCCGGGCGTTGCGCGAGGTGGTAGAGGCGGTGCGGAAGGTCTGGCCGGAGCGTTACCCCTTGTCCGTGAGAATCTCCTGTACCGATTGGATGCAGGGTGGCTGGACCATTGAAGATTCCGTGGCGCTTGCCACGGTACTCAAGCGTCTGGGCGTCGATGTAGTGGATTGCTCCTCAGGCGGAGCTGTGCCGGGCGCAAAAATCCCCCTGGGGCCGGGATATCAGGTCCCATTTGCAGAACGCATTCGGCGTGAAGCCGGCCTTCCCACAATCGCTGTCGGCATGATCACCGAGCCTGTCCAGGCGGACCACATCATCAGGACTGGACAGGCGGATGCCGTCATGCTGGCGCGCCAGCTCCTGCGCCAACCTTATTGGCCGCTTCACGCTGCGCACGTTCTGGCGCACGAGATCACGTGGCCGCTGCAATACGAGCGGGCCAAGCTTAAATAAGCTATTCCGGGCAAAGGGGCTCAATCACTTGAGTCGCTTCGCTCACCCTTCAGCCAAAACGCCGGAAGCCTCCTACGAGGTGGCTTGCTTCCGACGAGGCACCGCGGCCAGCGCTGGAACAGTCTCCTCCACTCGTGTGATCTCCCGCCGCTCTACCGGCGAAGACAAAACAATGGAAGTAGAAGTGGTCCCCCAGGGAGTGAGCCGGTCAATCAGCGCCTCCAGATGTTCCACTGAGCGCACGTTGACTTTCATGACGAAAGAATCGGCGCCTGTCCCGCGATGGCATTCCACCACCTCAGGTGAGTTCTTGACTACAGCTGTGATCTTGCCAAAGACATCACCGACGACAGACATACGAATGAATGCGGTAATCGGCATGCCTATCTTCATGGGATCAATGTCAGCATGGTAACCGAGAATGATTCCGGCTTCTTCCATACGCCTAACCCGCTCCACCACCGCAGGCGTTGTGAGCCCGACACGGCGGCCAAGCTCAGCATAAGAAAGCCGTCCATTGAGCTGAAGCTCATGGAGTAGTTTCCAGCCAATTTGATCCAGCAGTTTTTCACTTCTAAAGCTGGGATCCATATTCCACCTAAAAACTTAAGATATACCTGAGCTGATAGCTGTACAGGAGTATTGGGAAATATCGTCCTGACTGCTTTTCTGCTTAAAAGTGGCACAATTAGACTCCAATTGAGCTGTTAAAGCAAGATTATCTATGTCCTCATCCCTGAAAAAGTTTAAGAAGTGATAGCCGCGGAACCCCGAGGCAGGCGCTCCACTGGCATATGGCTGGCATGCCTCTCCGAACGTAAGTCATTGATAATACAACGGAAATAGGGCTGTCGCCGCCCCCTTCGGGGCCGTCGCACAACAGAATCTGCCAGCCTCCAAGGAAGGATGGTGTCTGCATTACCTTCGTACTCAGGAAGGGGGCATCCTCCTGCTCGCAGAGGTACCAGGAAGCGCAATTCCGTTCCGCAGAACAAAGCCCAAAAACGGTGGGGCAGACCAAAAGTTCCATGAACATTTCCTCATATCTTGCCGCGATTTATATATCCGCATTTTCTCTTTTTTTTCGCCCAGTGGAGTCGCTGGTAGTTTAAGAATGCTTGGCGCGGACGCACTGGAGGCTAACCAGACACTTACATTCACATTACGCTTCCATTGCATTGGTTCTCAGCAATCACGATTGCGCTGGCGGCTAAAACGCATGCCTTACTTGCTAAATATTCGCGGGAATGCAATTCCGGTTTTCCGAACAAAACAAAAAAAGCGTTAGGCGCGTAAGAACAATCCATTAATATTTCCTCCGCAAATTCACAAGTAGACTCACTTGCATTCAAAGCTACTCGATTCCGGCGGGTTCGCGTGCCTGTAATATCAAAAACCCTTAATAGCGTGATTCAGATACATATTCCGGCTTCCTCTGTTTTTTCTCTCTACGACAGTTGCAAGCAAATCCACTTCGTGAGGTTTTTTGAAGATGAAAATTCCGCTGAGTAAGACTCTGTTTGTGTTTCTTTTTCTGATACTGGCCGTCAACTTCCTGGCCGCGCAGAAGCCCCTGACTCCGGTCCAGGATCCCGACCGCCCAACTCATCTGCGTCCAGATGGTGCTGGTGGGACAATTGAAGAGGCTGGTCCCACCGGACAGGCAGTAGTCACGGGTAACGGCATCAACTATAACGGTGGCCCGGTCCTGAAAGGCAGTCCGGTCCCCATCTATGTGATCTGGTACGGTAATTGGAACGGTACAGGCTCCAACACCATGGCCACCGTGAGCACAGTTGAAACGTGGCTGAAAACCGTGGGTGGTACACCCTATGAACTCATTAACAGCACCTATGGCGATAACACCGGCAATGTCAGCGGCAACCTCACCCTGGGCGGCGCAATTTTTGACACCGGTTCTCAGGGTACCAGACTAACCAACACCAGGCTCTCCAACATCGTCAACAGGTCGTTCAGCAACGGATTGCCCAAAGACACCAATGGCGTGTATGTGGTGATCACGGCTTCGAACGTGAGTGAACAGGGTTTCTGCACCCAATTCTGCGGTTTCCATACTGCCCAGACATTGGGTGGGACGGATATCAAGTGGGCCTTCGTAGGGAACACAGACCGCTGCCAGTCCGCGTGTTCAATTCAGGCCACCGGCCCCAACAGCCCGGCAACCGGTGTTGGCGGCGCAGATGGCACGATCAATGTGCTTACGCACGAAACAGAGGAAGCCATCACCGATCCTGACTTGAATGCCTGGTTTGATTCCAGCGGCAATGAAGATGCCGATAAGTGCAACTTCAACTTCGGCGCCACGACAACCTGCACTACCAGCAATGGTTGCACATCTGCTGGCGCATCAGCCGGGGCAAAATTCAACCAGACCTTCGGTGGCCGCAACTACATGATGCAACAGGAATGGGAGAACAGAAACGGCGGCGCTTGCGTGCAGCACCTCTAATCCATAACGGAAGCATGTTTTCCACCCGTCCGCTTATGCAGACGGGTTTTTTGTGCATTAGAATTCCTTGAGGAGGGGCCCAAGATGACAGGTGCCTTTACGCAGCCGTTGTCCTTGATCCTGATCATGGCTGTGATTGCCGCCACCGCTCAGGAGCCGGTAAAACCCAAGCTGACCCCCACCATCGTCACGGCAACCCGGCAGGCCGCGCTTTTCAGTGGACTGGAAAAACAAATGCTGCAGGCGGTGCAGAAAAAAGACAAAGCGGGACTTGAGGCGCTTCTGGCGGACGACTTCGAAATCGCCATGCCCAATGCCGACCCTCTGGCGGGCGAAGATTGGGAAGATGCCGTCCTGGCTGGCGATTTCAACTTGAAGTCGTTCGTCGTCCGCCAGCTATCGGTGGCCGATATGGGAGATGCCGCGGTTGTAAAGTTCGACCGCATTCAGCAGGCGACATTCAAGGGCAGGAATGAAAGTGGCGAGTTTTTCGTCGTAGACTTGTGGAAGAAGAGTGGCGATTCCTGGAAGCTGGCCAATCGCTATGTGTCTAAAGTCAGCACCATTCCCGAAACTGGAAAAACTGCAGTGAAGCCTACAGGGAAAGATTAACGGACTAGATGAATTTCCGGGTTTTCAATTTCGCTATTTTTCTAGCTGGCCACAACAAACGGCCGGGTTGGCCGTTGAAATTCTTCCAGAATGGTTGAAGATCCGAAGGGCAGGACTCGTCGGCCTTGGATTGCGCGGACAAGGTGGAACCGCACAGCGTTATCACACTGGCGGCACCGAGGGAATAGATTCTCTGCCAATAGCGTGGCTTCATGCATCAGACGATGCGAGTCATGTTCCACGCGGTAGATTCCGCTGGCAGGGATGATCTGCCCAGGTCTATACTTTTTTCGTTTCGTCATGTGGCGCTCCAGCGGCCAGAGGCAAACATTTCCTGCGCCCCGCTCTGCGGTGCACACTGAGACCCTTCAAAGACGAAAAGCGGCTGCCTTTGTGAGTCGAGGAACCGCGCAAGAGTTGCCTGGGCGTCGGCCGAATTCATTGAAAGTCAGGGTCTTCAGCAATGTAATCCACTTTTTTCACCAGCCTGAATTTGAGCGGGCCTGTGCACTGGCGGCAAGAAGGCAGCTTCGTTCCCTTGCGGACGAAAATTTCCTCCTTCATGTCATGGGACTGGTGTTCGAGTTTGTAGATGCCGGAATATCTGGTGCTTTGCCCGCTGACAAGGACGTCAGTGGAAGCCACTAAATGGGGCATGTCTTTTCTGCTTACAATTTTGTCTCCTGGGTTGCCCACGATTACTGACCTTCCTCCATCACTTACCACCTTGAACCTGCAAATCCATGGCCATCGTAGGTGCTTGAAAACGTTAGGATCGTCTCCTTCAACAGCGGCAGACACCCAGAATATTTGCCTACTTTATGGGACTAAGGGTTTTCCGCAACTTGCCTCTTAAAACCCGCTAGGGTTACTCGCTTAACCCGAATTACGGGTTTTCGTGTGATTAAAGTCACAGAACCAGGAGCCGATAAGACAGTAGAGTTGATCTCGATTTGGGATGAAGCGAATCCATGGGTCCCGGAAGCGAAAAAGTTTGCGAAAGGGCTGGGGGATGTGAAATTATCTGAACTCGCTCCAATCCCTCAGGACTACAACTGAATAGGAGAGTTCAGTGCTTCAGCTCCGAAGAGACGCAGTTTGTCCTCGTGCTGACGCGGGGAGCAGTGAAGGTGCATGGACGGAATATTTTCAAAATCTGGCTACAGTGCACGTGTGTCTCACGCGGCCACCGCTCCAGTACCAGACTGGAGCTGTACGCAATTTCTTGAACTCTCTCCTGCAAATCGCAAACTTGAACATCGAGATTCGAGGTCACAATGGTGAACCTGCAGCACCTGCTCAGGATTGTGATTTGGGTATCGCTTGTTGTTTTGACGATCGATCTCCTGCTCGTACTGTTCATCCTCCGCCGCCGCCTGACCCGATGGCTATATTTCAAAAAGAAGGACGCGGCCGCCAGGCAGTTTAGCGGGCCAATCCAGGGCTTTCTAGCAGGCAATATTCCAGTCGAGGACCTGGTCGCGACGTTAAGAACCGTGCGTAGCGGAGCAGGACGCGACGCCATTCGTGATCTGCTGGTTGACAGCCTGACTGGAAGCGGTCGCAAAGCGGTCACCGATGTCCTGTTTCGCCTGGGGTTTATCGAAACCTGGGCGAAGGAAGCTTTCGGACAGCGCAGATCCATGCAGTTGATCCAGCACATCGTGAGAAAAGAAGAACTACCAGCGGCGCCGCGACGCGGGTTTGCGCGGATTCGGCGCATCCGTCTGTTTTGCGTCAAACGTGCACGGGCGGTCACCGTGTTGGGCCACTTGGACGCGGCCTTCGCGCAAGTGTTCATGCGCGAAGCCTTGCATGATCCCTCACATTTCGTAGGCCGGGCCAATGTTGTTGCCATGGGCCACAATCAACAAGGGTTTGAACTTCCCGTCCTGCTGGAACTTCTACTACAGGCCGTAAAAGGATCGAGTGATCTCCCGGTCACAGCCGTCAAAACTGCCGTGGTCCGCTACCCTATCGGCCAGCTCGGCCAGTTTGTGCCTTTTCTGGATGAAGGAGATCCGCGGTATCGCTTTGTTCTGGTGGATAGCATTCGTGAAATCTGCGACGGGGCCAAGGCGACGCTCAGCGCCAAGGATTTTCCGGAGAATCTTTACCATTGGTTTCTGGACCATGCGGCGCTGGATGAATCGATTGATGTTCGCGCCCGCAGCGCGCGCGTGGTCCGACATTTCCACGATGCCGCCGCCATCTTGACATTACGCGCTTTGATGCTGGACAAGAATGAGTTTGTGCGCCTCCATGCGGTGCGGGCCTGTGCCGATCCTTACTACTCTGAGCTGATTGGCGATATTACGCGCCGGATCATTGATCCAAAGTGGCGTGTCCGCGAGGCCTCCGTCAAGACGCTGGCTACCTTTGGCAAAGCCGGACGGCGCCAATTGGCCAGCTATTTTCTGGACACCACCGATCAATATGCCAGCGAGCAGATGGTCGAAGAAATGCAGCGCAGCGGGATTATCACTGAGATGCTTCCGGCCCTCTGCGGTGAGAATGGAGAGTCTACGCTGGTAACGGGCGTTTGCGCCAAGATGGTGCGCATGGGCAAGACTTCTCTGCTGACTGACCTTCTGGGCCGGGAGACACGTATGAGCGTCTGGGCCACCGCTTCTCCTTCGGCCGAACCGGTTACAAGAAGCGCGCAGAGAGCCAGAGCGCAGCTATTGGAAATCTTGCTGGCATCTCCCACGCCGCAGTTGATGGCAACCGTGCGTACGCTGGCCGCGCGTAAGGACGATGATCTTAGCGGCAAGGCCCAAGCGGTACTGGAGACAAGCGCCACACCGGTTCGGAGAGGCACCTATGCATGATTTTCTGGTGCGCCTGGTCTACTATGCCGACATCGTTTTCCTGGCGTATTTTGTCGCCGCCAACCTGGGCTACACGTTCCTCATGGCGTTGTCGCTCTATTCGGTCTCGTTGCACGCGAAGTATGCCGCGCGCCGGCCATATAATGATCTGGCCGATTCCCCGGTTACTCCGCCCGTGGCCATGCTGATCGCGGCTTACAACGAAGAGGCGAGCATTGTGCAGACGGTCTTGTCTCTTATGCGCCTCAACTATCAGGAAAAAGAGATCGTCGTGGTTGACGATGGCTCTACGGACTCGACCTTGGACCACCTGATTCAACGTTTTCGCTTGAAGCGCATGGACCTGATCTTCCGTGAGGCGCTCAAGACCGGCCAGCCGCTGGGGTTCTACCACAACCCGGCGTTTCCGGAACTGGTGGTCGTCTCCATGAAGCACGCAGGAAAGCCGCACGCTTTGAATGCCGGGATTAATATGGCGCGCAGTCCTTACTTCTGCACCGTGGATGCGGACTGCATTATCGAGCGGGACGCCCTGCTCCGGCTGATGGCGCCAATCTTGCAGTCCAGGGACAACGTGGTGGTAAGCGGTGGAATTGTCCGCATTGCCAATGGATGCACCCTGCGCAACGGCCGTCTGGCAAAAATGGGGCTGCCATCGAGCTGGCTGGAACTGTGCCAGATCGTGGAATATATACGCACTTTCCTGTTTGGCCGCCCTGGCTGGAACATGCTGAATGCCACTTTCATAGCCTCCGGTGCATTCTGCGTTCTGCATAAGGACTCTGTCATTGGGGCCGGAGGATTCAGCGACGATACGGTCACTGAGGATATTGACGTCATTGCCGCCATACGCCGTCACTTGACCGCAGAGAAACGCAAATTTCGCATCACCTTCACTTCCGACCCAATTTGCTGGACTGAAGCGCCCCGCAGCCTGCGCATGCTTGCCCGCCAGCGCCGGCGCTGGCAGCTTGGCATGACACAGACTCTCATCCGCAATCGCGATATGATTTTCAATTACCATTACGGCAATACGGGCATGCTGGGCATGCCTTTCCACCTTTTCATGGAAGTCTGCGGATGCGTGGTTGAAGCCTTTGGGACGATTGTCCTTATCCCCGTCAGCCTGATTCTTCTGGGTACGCCGCTTTCGGTTTTTCTATTGTTCCTCTTGCTGGCGGTCGCGTACGGTACATTGCTGTCCATGGGATCGGTGGTGCTGGAAGAGATCACCCTGCGGCGCTACCCGCGATTGAAAGATGTCATGATCCTGATGGCCTTTGCAGTGGTGGAAAACTTCGGCTACCGCCAGGTGGTTACTTTTTTTAAGGCCTATGGGGTCTTGCAATCACTGCGCAGGCGGCGCACATGGGAAGTCGTGGAACATGAAGGCTTGGCCGCCGAGCCTGCGGGAGCCGATTGAAACCATGTGTAGTTCGATATACGCAAGTCAAAAATTCGCCGCTGCATTGCTGGCTCTGCTCACCCTGCTTGCCTGGGTACCCGCTGCCGCCAAAGCGGACGCTGCTGCCAAAGCGGATGGAGCGGATGATCCCGTCGCCCAGGCCCGGCAGCTTGCCTACAGTGGCAAGGAACACCGCGGGCAGGCGCTCACCATGCTGAAACAGGTTCTGGAACAGGATCCTGACGATTCGGAAGCACGGGTCTTGTATGGAACTGTGCTCTCGTGGGAAGGCAGGTATGATGAATCCCGCGAACAACTCAAACGGGTACTGGCCAGCAAGCCTGACCACAGTGATGCTCTCCCTGCACTAATCAATGTTGAGTTCTGGTCCGGGCATCCGGGAAATGCCGAACTGTTGGCGCGCGATGCTTTAACCCGGCAGCCCGACCAGATCAATTTGCTGCTGGTACAGGCGAAAGCCCTTTACAGATTAAACCGCAACCGCGAGGCAGTCGCGGTTTTGGACCACGTCCTGTCTCTGGATCACGCCAATCAGGATGCAAGGCGGATGCGCCGCGAGATTACCACCACCACCCTGAAAAACGAGGTCCTCATCAGCCACAGCTACGATTGGTTCAGCGATGGCCGCAACGGTCAGTTGGAAACCACGTTCAGCTTTAAAAGCCCTACTCCCTATGGTTCCGTTATCGGCAGAATCAACCGCGCCGACCGCTTCTCTGAAGTGGACTATCAGGGAGAAGTGGATTTCTATCCTCACTTCCGCTCGGGGACCTACGGGTACCTGAATGTTGGCTACGCCGTCCATGGCACTCTGTATCCCTCCTATCGTGTGGGTGGAGATCTTTTCCAGTCCATTCCTCACGGATTTGAAATTTCCGGAGGCTACCGCCGGCTGGAATTCGCCAGCGGAGTAGATATCTACACCTTCTCGCTGGCGAAATACTTCCACAACTGGCTGTTTACCGGCCGTGGGTTCATTGTGCCCGGCGATCCGGGGACCTCCGGTACGGCCCTGTTTTCCGCGCGCTATTTTCTTGGCTCCGAAGGGCTGCACGACTATCTGGAGTTTCGTTACAGTCATGGCGCATCCCCTGCATTGGCGCAGACAACTCAGGATATAGAAGTGCTGGCTTCGTCGCGGTACGGTGTGGTCATCGATAAAAATCTGTATGGCCGATGGTCCGCAGCCTTCAGCGGAAGCCTTTCCCAGGACCAGCGCATTGGCCTGGTGCACCTCAGGCAATACGAAGTGCAGGGCGGTCTGTACTTCAGGTTCTAAATGCACTCAAAAACAGCCACGCTTTTGGCCATCAGCCTTCCGCTGGTGGTTGCCCTTTTTTACCTGGGCGTATTTCTTAAGCCGTGGGCGCACCCGGAACCGCCAACGGGGCGAATGACCGCGGAAGAGTCCAGTAGGCTATGGGATGAGTGTAATTCACTCTACAAACAGGCCAGGTATCAAGATGCGCTTCCTGGCGTGCTCAAACTGCATCATGCGTACCCCGGCAATCACATTTACATAGAAATGGCGGCGGAGATTTACGACCATCTGGGTCGCTATGGGCAGGAGACGGAGTTTTGGGAGCAATATTTTGATCGTGCTCCCAATCCGGTGAGTGCGTGCCCACAAATCGGCCAGGCATACTGGAAACAGGGCAAAGAAAAAGAAGCAATTTCAGCTTTTGAACGCTGTCTGGCCCGGGACCCGGAGAATTCGGATTCCATTTTCTTCCTGGCCCACGCTCTTGAGATCTCCGGCCAGCCAGACCGCGCAGCTGAACTGTATCAGCAAGGCCTGAAGATCTCGCCCGAATATGCTGACTTGCAGCTTGGATTGGCGCGCGTTTGGCTTCGCCAGGGCAAGGTCGCGGAGGCACAACAGCTTGCGCTGCAAGCGCTGCGTAAGTCTCCCCAGAATGTGGATGCGCTCCTGGTGGCGGGGCTGGTCTACATGCGCGAAGAAAATCTGGCCAAAGCCAGGCAATATCTGGAACAAGGCGTGAAGCTCTCCGATGGTTACCTGGACTTTCATTTCGCGCTGGCCCGGCTCGCGGAAAACGAAAAGAATTTTCCAGAGGCCATTCGTGAATATGACAGGATTCTGAAAGACCATCCTGATGACAAGGACGTTCGCTCCAAGCGCGACGCGTTGGTGAGGCAATAGTGCTCTGGCGCATCGCCTTTATCGCAGCCAGGCTATGCCTTGCGGTGTTCGTGATATTGACTGCGGGTTATTGCCTGCTGGCTTATATTCCGTTTACGTATCATCAGGTCCATCTTGGAGGCCTGTTGCCCTGGCTTTCCGCCTTCGCTCAATTCCACCCTTACCTGTACTGGCCGGTTTTCCTGGCCGCGGCAGCGACCCTTCCCGGATTGCGAAACCGTGGTTCCAGGTTAGGCTCTGTGCTCTTCCTGGTTGTTTACGCCACCATTGGCGTAAGGCTGCTGTTGAGTCCGCTGCTGGTCCGTCTGGAAAACAATCTGCAAAGTCTGCTGTGGTGTGTTCTGGCGCTCACACCCATGGTGTGGCTCGCCCTTTTGGACTGGCGGGCGGAGAGCGGCAAATTCAGGTGGACGCGGGCGGCGCCGCCGGAAACGCCTCGTCTGTTTTGGGCATGCCTTCTGGCCGCCCTCTACGCATGGTTGTTTTCGGCAGTCCTGGTACTGGCCCGTTACGTGGTGATCACCAACGCCGGCTTGGATTCCCGCCAATGGATGCTGGCGCTTGCCGGGAGTCTGGTTTGTCATGTGGTCTTGTTTATGGCCATTTTTCTGGCAGTGAATTTCACCGGGGCGATCGCGGGTATTGTTTTCAAGAGCCCGGTGCTGCGTTCCATGGCTTATGCGGCAACTGCGGCTATGCTGCTGGCGCTGGTGCTTAAGTTCATTGCTTTCGTCCCGCTTTCGTTTTCCGGGTCATTGGCGCTCCTGGTTGCTTTGGCCGTCGCGTTCAGTGTGGTTGCGTTCCTATCGGGAACCGGAGTGCGGCTGTATCGCGCGGAGGAGCGTGAGCTTGAGAGCCCTCTGGCGCTGTTGTTGGTTCCCATCCGGTTCCTGCGCTCCCTTCCGCGAACTCTCCAGGTGGTTGTTCTGCTTGCCGGCTCGGCGCTTGGCGCCTGGTTGCTGGTTACCGCCGGCCCGAGAGATTGGGAGTACCTGATCCAGAAATTGATCATTGCGGCGATTTGGGCGGCCCTGTTTGCCTTCTTTTACGTCACGCCTCGAATGCCCGCAAAGCGCGGCGGTAATTTCCTGGTGATTGCAGCGGCAGTCCTGATCTGCCTCTACGTGGGATTCGTGGCATTGCAGCCGCGCTGGCAGGTTCTAAGCGAGAAAGGGAGCACTCTCGAAGATTACGCTAATTATGACGTGAGTTTTCGTCTTGCGCGAGGCGTGCTTTTCCCGCCGGCCGCGGTGGCGGCAGACGATTCACTATATGCATTTCTGGTTAGCAACACGAACATTCCACGCTCCATCCACACTGACCCAGTGGACATAAACCTGGCCGGCACGCTTACTGAAACTCCGGGACTGAAGCCCAACATTTTCGTGGTGGTGATTGACAGTCTGCGTCCCGATTATCTCTCCGCCTACAATCCTGCAGTCACCTTCACGCCGAACATCGAGGCATTTGGCCGTGAAAGCATAGTGGTGCACAACGCTTTTACCCGTTATACCGGAACGGGGCTTTCCGAGCCTTCTATCTGGACCGGCACGATGATGCTGCACAAACAGTACGTTACCCCGTTTTATCCCATGAACTCATTGCAGAAGCTGCTGGAGTTTGAGCAGTACCGGCAGTTCATCACCAGGGACGGGATCTTGAACGCCATCCTTGCTCCCACAAACCTGCAGACCGAATTGGATGCCGGAAGGCCTACCATGAGCTGCGAGCTGTGCCGTTCACTCGGCGAACTCGAAACCCGTATTGCCGCGGCCCGGGCGGCGGGCCATCCCATGTTTGCCTATACCCAGCCGCAGAATATCCATGTGTCCGTGATCAACAGGGAAGGGCGCTCTGTTCCACCCGGTGAGAGTTATCCCGGCTTCGATGCCCCCTACGCTTCCCGCGTCAAGACCATGGACAAATGTTTTGGTGATTTCGTCCAGTTTCTGAAGAGCAGCGGATTGTATGACAACAGTATCGTTGTCCTCACCTCCGATCATGGCGATTCTTTGGGCGAAAGGGGCCGCTGGGGTCACGCCTACCATGTGACCCCCGAGGTGGTTCGCATCCCGATCATGATTCATCTGCCCCCCGCGATGAGGTCGCTCTCCTTCGATCCCCTCGCTCCAACTTTTTTGATCGACATCACGCCCAGTCTCTACTACTTGCTCGGGCACCGGCCGATCGCGAAAAACGAGCTTTTTGGCCGGCCGCTTTTCACCAACACACCGCAGGAAGCGGCGTCGTACATCCGGAGCTCGTACATGGTGGCATCGAGTTACGGGCCGGTTTATGGATTGCTGGAAAACGCAGGCCATTCCCTCTACGTAGCAGACGCGGTTGAGTACAACGATCATCTATACCAGTGGTCAAAGGGCGAAGGCGTTAGCAACGGTACAGTGACCCCAGAGATCCGTGCAGACCGCCAACAGCAGATTCGAGATACCGTGAACCAGGTCCGCAGGTTCTATAACTTCAATGAACCCAGCAAACCCTAAACCAGGGAAAGAGGAGACGTTGTGCTGAATTACTCTTGTGCTCCCGAGTGCTTTTGCGGGAGAGGTTCTTTGTGGGTTTTGCCTGCAACCTGTCGCGTAAACTTATACCTGTCTCTTTGTAAATCTTTACAAAGCAACCCTTATGTCCTTCCCTCGAATGCCTAATTCCGCGATAATAGAGGTCTTCGACGCCAGAAGGGTTCACTTGGCGCATTTTTTCTTGTTTACGCCGGCAAAACTTAGCCGCGATTCGGGGTTCTAACTTATCCCAGGGCACAGGTGAATGGAGCGGGTGAACGGAGGAAGATTGAAAGGCAATCTCGGCAAGACGATCATTGGTGTCACCTGCGTGGCCATTGTGATCTCCTGCGGGTTGGCCTACGCCCAAAGCGTAGACCCGGTGCTGGATCAGTGCTTCCACGCCATGTACAACCTGCAGTTCAGCCAGGCTTTCCAAAAAGCGGACCAGGCCAAAGCGCTGGATAGAACGGATCCTTTGCCATGGGTGGCAGAGGCTTCGGCGGTGTTGTTCCGCGAGTTTGACCGGCTGCACATCCTGCGCAGCGACCTGTTTTCCTCTGACGCCGCTTTTGACGCCCGGCCCACCTACACCTGGAATGCAGATTCCAAGAAACAGTTTGAAGATGCGCTCGCCAACGCCGAGAGACTCGGCAAGGACAGGATAGGCCGCGACAAGAATGATGTGAAGGGACTCTTTGCCCTGGCCCTGGTAAATGGACTTCGTGCCAATGATGCCGCTCTCATTGCCAAACGCAACATGGCCAGTCTTTCGTTCACCAAGAGCAGCAGCGGTTTTGCTGAAAAGCTGCTGGCTTTAGCTCCCAATTACTATGATGCATATATCGCCACCGGCATGAGCCAATACCTTATCGGCAGCAAGTCGGCGCCGGTGCGGTGGATCTTGCGCATCGGCGGCTTCAAAGGCGACCAGGAGCAAGGCCTGAAAGAGCTTACCCTGGTGGCTGAGAAGGGCCGGTACCTTGCGCCCTTTGCCCGGATTCTCCTGGCTTTTGATGATCTGCGCCACCAGAACCGGAGCGAAGCGCGGAAAATATTTGCCGCCCTGCACGATCAATATCCCGGGAATCCCCTCTACCTTCAGGAGATCGCGAAGTGCGATCGTCCTTCAACCACCAACGGCCAGTAATTCGTTCGCTGCGTCCTCCACCGTTACGACCAATAACTCGTGGTTTTCAATTCCGGCAATTTTTGCAGTCGTCCGCTTTGCTCCACGGAATGGCCGCTGCGCCCTCAATCGGCCCCAAGGGCGCGCTTTGCACGAATACCACCAGACGCAGGTCTTTCACCTTCCAGTCTGCTGCCGCTTTCACCGGAATTTCCACTTGCAGCCTGCCATTGTTAAGCCGCCCCAGAAGCCGGAAATCGCGGACCACGGCAGAGTGATGAAGAACGTGACCACCGTTTTCGCCTGCGGCCACGTTGCTGGCCAATTCATTCTCTGTAATGGCCAGCAGCACTTGCGAAGAGGCAGCGGTGTTGCCGGTGGTGGCCAACACCAGCAGCCTATCCGGAGCTTTCCAGGATAATTGCACATCCGTCTGTTGCTGCCGGGCGGCCGCCTGGATGATCGCATTCTGGGCCCTGGCAGAATCGCTGCCCACAAGCTCAGTTTGGCCATCAACCACCAGTTGCGGCGTGTACGGGCCGTCCAGTTGAAAGCGCGCCGCGTATTTTTGCTGCCGCTCCGTATAAGAGTGAGACCCGAAGCGGTCCCGCCATCCCTGGTAATCCCAATAGTCCACGTGAAAGCCGAGAGGAATGATCTCAGCGCCATTGGCAGATGGCCTATTCCCCAGGTTGCCCAGCAGCGCATCGGCCGGCGGGCAGCTCGAGCATCCCTCAGAAGTAAACAGCTCGATCACCACCGCTTTTCGCTGCGCGGCCGGCGGCGAAGGCGGCTTAAGCACAAAAGCGCCCAGCAGAAAAATCAGGACCAGCAAAATCGTGCCTTGCAACAAACGCTTCATAAAATTTGCACCTGCACCTTATACATTTTAAGTCCTGTCCTTAACTGAGTTTTATGCCGGGCCCAAGAACCCCAACAAAGAAAATCAAAACGGCAACAGCCATTGCTATCCATCCCAGGCTTCGTGTGATTGGACCGGCATTCGGAACAGATGGATTGGACGACCGGACGCCTGAGAAGTGATCGAGTTGGGTAAGGCCGAAGGCGGCAGCCGCAGCCGGCGCTGCCGCAGTCAGGATGTTGGTCCATCCCCGAGGATTGAGGGCCCCTGCGAGGCACGCGGCGCTCAAGGCCCAAAGGAATGGAATTAATGTAATCCGCCGCAGCCGGGCAAGAGCTTCCGGGTTATCCGAGCCGCAAAATGGGCGCATCTCAACTGCCAGCAACAACAGCGACAAATAATAAGACACCACGCTAATCACTACGAGCAGAACTCGCCACAGCCATGCCGGCGAAAGTCCCGAGATGACCGCAGCCCAGTCGCCAAACCCAGCGATGCCGGAATAGATCGGATAGGCCATGGCAAAGAGCAGATTGAACGCCACGCCGAGGACCAGAAAGTAACGAACGTGGGGCGAGACAGGCCGGAGCAAGCGCAGCGCTACAAGGAACAGACTGCCAACAATGAGGTTGGCAATGCCGCCTGCGGCTGGAATCCATCGGCTCCAGCTTCCGCTCGACGAAAAGTAACTTGTCGTCAATAGTACAGGTTGTCCCCCAACCGCCAAGGTCGCCAGCCCGTGCCCCAACGCTTCGTGGACCACATCCGCAATAACGAACGCAACAATGCCTACCGCAGCAAGCGTCAGAGCATCGTCAGTTAAGGCGGCCCGCATGTGCGGTAGTTTACCCTACCTGAATTCTCGAAATACTTCTGCGTTACCAGCCCGCATGCAGGTGCCCCTGGAGTTTCATCAGGACGAAGCAGATTGTTCGTTGAGTGTGGGTTGTGGCGTCAGGCTGGAGATAAGACAGCCATCTTCGAACGCACGCGCAACGAAACTTACTTTGACCGGTTTGCCAGAGCGGTGCCGAAGCGTGTATTGCCCCACCATACTGCCATCCTCCAGGAACGTGGCAAACATCTCTTTCACATCCGCGGCTGGAATCGCGGATATCTCTTCCACCGTCCGTCCAATCAGAAATGGCCGCGGATAGCCGAGCAGATCACAGGTCTTTTCCGTAATCTCCACGATTTGCCGGTTGCGTTCCGTAAAGATCAGATATTCCCCCTGCATTTCGGAATGCCGATGCGATCGAGCCCGCCTGGTCAGCAGCAACGTCGAAACTGCCTGCAAAACGTGCGGCGTACCCTCTCGTGAATCGACAGCGTAATCGACGAAAGGATTATCCAAGGCGCCTCTTGCGTGTAATATCAGTACCGGAACGTCGGGCGCCGCCCGTTTTAACTGCTCAGACAGCTGCAATCTCTGCTTTTGTGGAAGGGTAAAGTCCAGTATTACGAGATCCGGCCGGTGATGAGCCAGTTTTTTCATGAGCATCTGGCCGCGTAGCTGAAGTGCCCGGTAGCTGTTCTGCTCCAGCACCTTCACCATTAACGTTCCCAGGTGCGCGCCATTCGTGGCGTAGATGATGCTCGAATTCGAACCTTCAGCCAACATGAAGATCGTCTTCTCTTTGTGGTCGGTTCCAGGAAGATCGCCGCGGAGGCTACGATTCCAACGCACCGCTGCAAAACCCACACAATGTCAATTCATTTGAAGGATGATTCTAGAGCAATCTTCTTCAAATAAAGAAACGCCACAGTGGTTCATGCCTTTCGCGATGGATCTTCATCAGGCTCGGTGCGCCTGCGCACCCTGTCTTTCAATCTCCTTGCAGAGATAGATCATCTGGCCCAGATGATGGTCAATGTGCGCGGCGCATCGCAGAAATACTGTGAAGCGGTCTCCCGCATCTTCCATGCCTTTGGCTGTATAGGACGCCGTCCAATCCTCGGCAGATTGCCTGGCTATCGTGTCCTGAACCGTGACCATGGCATCGTCAAATGCCTTGAGCAGAACCTCCTTGGATTTGCGGCCGGGATCAGTAAATTCAAGCTCACGGTTGCGCACGTACCCGGTATTCCCGATCTGCGTGCCGATGTAATAGTTCAAGTTGCCGGTCAGGTGGAGCAGCAGGTGTCCAATGCTGTTACCGTAAGCATAAGGCCGGCTCCAAATCTGATCGTCGGAAAGAGGAGTTACCAGCGCATGGACCTTCTCGGACCGGGACTGGTAGTACCTGCTGAGATCCATTCCGATGCTGAATGTAAGATCGGGCATTTTGGAAGTATTTTATCTTTTCTGTAGTCGCTGGTTGAAGAAATCTGCCGCTGCCCGATACCCGCGAATCCAGGTCTTCCACAAAATAAAATCGTGGATCTCATCGGGAATAATGATTTCCTCAAACTCAACGTGCTGCTCCTTCAATCGTTGCACCAGGTCAGTGGTCTGCTGAAAGGGAACGTTGCGATCATCGTCGCCGTGGATCAGGAGCACCGGAGACTTCCACTGGGAGACGGTGGCAATGGGAGAAGAATCATAGGCCAGCTTAACCGCGTCTTTGTAGTCCGGGGCTTCCTGCGCGCCATCCTGCCGATTCCCCAGGAGAGCCGACCAGTCATGTACGCCATGAAAATCGACTCCGGCGGCAAAAATGTCGGAATTGCGTGAGAGCCCCAGCGCAGTCAACAGCCCGCCGTAGGAACCTCCCCAGATGCCAATGCGTTTAGGATCAACCGAGGGCAATCCCTGGAGGTATTTAGCGCCCGCCACCACATCCTTGTATTCTGCCGCGCCGCGCCAGGAGCTATTCGCAGCCTCGCGGAAGGATCGTCCGTACATAATCCCCAGGCGGTAGTTGACTGAGAGCACAACATAGCCCAGGCTGGCGAGGTACTGATTCTCAGCATAGGCGTTGTGGTAGTAGTACATGTAGTGGAAGCCCAGCAGCATCTGGCGCGGCGGGCCGCCGTGGACAAAGATGAGCGCCGGCGCCGGACCGGATTGAGCGCTGTTGCGGGGAACAAAAAGCTGACCATGAATCTCCAGGCCATCCTCGCTGTGAAAGGTGACCTGCTGCGGTTCCACCAGTTGCGCTGAAGGAAAGTCCTTGGGCAGCACATCAGCCCCGATCATCTCCCTGCCTTTGTCCGTAATGTAATAAGGCATCGCCGGCGAAGTGCCGCTCGATCCCAGGCAGACCACGGTCTTACCATCGGCCAGCATTACAGGGCTCCATTCAATGGTGTTTCCCCTCACCAGCGGTTTTGCCAATTGGCGGTAAATTCCAGGTGGTTCCGGGGATGTTCCCCAGACATTAACCCGCCAGATATGGCGCCGGTCAACGTCGTCCTGGTTTGAGGTAAACAGAACAGCGGTTTTGTCGCGGCTCAGGGTCACCTCTTCAGCATCGTAGTCACCGAGTGTAAGCGGGGAGATACCTCCGCCATTAATGGATATCGAGTAGAGATGATTACGGCCCTCATGCTCAGAGGCAAAAACAACGCGCGAACCGGCAAACTTGAGCGATTCCCTGGCAAAATGCGGCAACGACCCATTCATCTCCAGATTGCTGCGCCAGATCTGGTGAGCCTCGCCCGTGACGGCGTTCGCGGCCCAGATCGCCCAGGGACGCGGGCGCACCGGGATCAGCGGCAAGTGGCTTTCCGCTCCTGCGACACGAAGAAAGACGATTTTTGTTCCATCCGGCGACCATTGCGGATCAAAATCCCGGTCGGCAGTAGGAGCAATATAGCGGACCCGCTCCGGTGAAAAGTCATAGATCGCGATGAAGCTATGGGACTGGCGGTCGGAGACGAAGACAATGTGCTTGCCATCTGGCGACCATTGAGGCTGCATCTCGTCACCCCGAAGCTCTGTAAGCTGTCGGGCGGGCTTGTCCCCAGCCACGGGCGCGAGCCACAAATGATGCTTGGTGGACCAGACCGCCCACTGGCCATCGGGAGAAATCTGGATGTCTTCACAATCTTCATGCTCGCAGCCCATATCGCCAAGCATCCGAGTCTTGCCGCTCTCAACCTCGGCAGCCCAGACCTGCTGCTTGGGCTCCTTCAGTTCACTTGTGGGATTGGCCACATGGCTCTCCCTGCTGACTTCTGAGCCACGGGCATAGACTGCAGTCTTGCCATCGGGTGTGAGGCGCAGGCTGAGAATTTGCTGGCCATCGTCACCGTGATAGTGGGTTACCTGCCTGGCTTCGAATTTGGGAGCATCAGCAACCCAGACATTGCGCTCACCCCGGAGGTCGAACACCCAGGCAATGCGGTTCGCGTCGGCCGCAGCCGTCAGGCCCGTGGGAAAGGGTGAACTCATCACCTGTTCGAGCGTAAAACTCTGGGTCTGTGCCAGGACAGGCAGAGCGCACCCAACACCAAGGAGCCCAACACCAAAGAGAAAGACCAGCAGCTTGAGAGTTTTCATAAGCGCACAATGATACTAGCTGCTAGCTGCTGGCTGCTAGCTTCCTGCCGTTGCAGTCGTTGGCTCTTGGCACAGGATCGGCGAGGCTTTGCTTTTGCGCATGAGTGGCGGCGGTACCCCTGCTTCTCCTTGAGGGTTTTGGGTTCGTTCTTGCCCTTGACCGCCGCCTTTGCCGCATCCCCCTTACCCCGGCCCTGGATTGATCTTCCTCTGCGCACTCTGTGTCCTCTGTCCCTCTGAGTTGGAGGTCGTGGTTTTAGGGGTTCGGTTTGCTAAACACCAAATACCCAAGGATTAACTACTGGCAGTGCCCAATCCCCTTTGGTGTTACGACGAAAGCCCTGTTTCCTGATTCCGCCTGATGCGGTAAATTAGTACGGCACTTTGTAAGAATTAAGAGATATTAATTTTTGGAGGCGCCTCTTATGTCCCGTAGCCGAGTATCCGGCACATGTTTGCTGGCATTCACTGTGTTGTGTTTCTCCCTCTTCGCTGCAATCCCAACCGCTCTGGGCCAGGCTGCGGAGCCTAATGAAAAGCCTCAGCAACATTCCGGACATGATCATGCGATGCCCATGGATATGAACCTGCCCAGCGGGGTTACCGACAAGTGCGAACCCATATTCACTTACGATGACGGGCCGAAGGGTCCCAGCCACTGGCCTAGTGTCTGCACCACTGGGGTCGTTCAGGCGCCCATTGATATTACGAAAACGGAAAAAGTGTCCATCCCGCCTCTCGCGCCCCTCCTGTTCAGCTATCAGCCCGCCGACCTGGATATGGTGAACGATTGCAACGAATATCTGATTAAGGTCAGGTTTCCCAAGAACCGGTGGTTCAAAGTGGCCAGGAAACCCTATCGCTTGAGTGAGATCCGTTTTCATGAACCCGGGGAAACGGCCGTCAACGGCAAGCGGCCCCCGATGTCTCTCCAACTGGTCCATCTGTCTCCTGAGGCCACTATGCTTGTCATCGAAGTCCCGGTCGTGGTGGGCAAAGAAAACCCGGTAATCAAGACCTTGTGGGAGCATATCCCCGAAAAAGGTAAAGAAAGCAAACCGGACGGCATCAAAATCAATGCCATGGACCTATTGCCTAAAGACCACGGCTACTATAGTTTTCGGGGATCGTTAACAGAACCTGTCTGCAATGAAGGCGTCGCCTGGTTTCTGATGAAGAGCCCGATCGAGATGTCCGAAGCTCAGATCGCCCAATATAAGAAGTACTATCACAACACCGCCAGGCCGCTTCAGCCTGGAAACGACCGGCCAGTGATGGAGAGCAAGTGAAGAAGGCTGCGGCGGGCCAAAATCGCTCCTTCGGCTACGCAAGCTCGCCTCGAGGACGGGCTACATTGCCAAAATTGAGGAGAAGTGGGCTGCCTGCCCACGAATCTGGAACTCATGCGACAGCTTAACAGGACAACACTTTTCTTTCTGGTGTTTTTGAGCTTTTGTGTCGGTGTGCCCTGCCTGGTCGCCCAGAGTGCCTCGGCGCCAACCCCGGATACCTCGGACCAGGCCAAACGACAGGCTGCCTTGACGCTCTTTAGCCAGGGCAAACGCCTGGAAGCTCTGCCGCTGCTGGAAGAGCTTGTGCAAAAGAGTCCCGAAGACGCCGAATTATTGGTTGCGCTGGCGGCGTCTCTCATCGAACATGCCGCAACCCTTACCGACCAGGATGCGGCGGCCAAGGAGCGTTTTCGGGCCAGGGACCTGGTGCAGAAAGGCTGGGCGTTGGGAAATACCAGCCCCCTGGCCGAGAACCTGCGTCAGCTTCTCGGAGAGCTGCCGGCGAGTGGTGCGCTCAAGTTTTCCGATAACCCGGCAGTGGAACAGGTGATGGACGCGGGCGAAGCGGCCTTCGCCCGTCGAGATTTCGACGAGGCGCTCAAGGACTATGCCAGGGCCCTGGAACTGGAACCCACGAATTATACCGCCGCCCTCTTTACCGCCAACACCTACGACAAGCTGAATCAGTTCGCCAAGGCCGGGGAATGGTACGAGCGCGCCGCGCGGCTTGACCCCAATGTGGAGACAGCCTATCGGTACTATGCGGATATGCTGGCCAAACAGGGCGATATGGTGAAGGCCCGCGCCATGCTCATCCATGCGGCCGTGGCCGAGCCCTACAACAAGATTGTGTGGCGGGAAATTCGCGCATTCGCCGTTATCAACCACACGGCCTTCAATATCGTCTACGCGGGCATTCCTCTGGTGAGAGCCGACTCGCCCAAGCAAGTGCAGGACCTGTCATCCGCGTGGTTGACCTACTATGCAGTAAAAAAGGACTGGCAAAAAGGCAGCAGGTTTCAGAAACAGCTCCCCCAGGAACCGGAGTACCGGCATTCCCTCGCCGAGGAAGCCGAGGCCGTGAATGCCACCATCAAGGTCCTGGAAAAGCTCAAAGAGGACAAAAAGACCACCGAATTGGTGACGAACGATCCGATTGCCAGCCTCTTGCTGAAGATGAATCAAGCAGGTCTCATTGATGCCTACGTGCTGTTCAGCCTGGGCGATGACGGCATTGCCAAGGATTACCCAGTTTATCGGGCCAAGAACCGCGAGAGACTGGAGGCATACATGGACAAGTTTGTGATGCCGGATGTTAGCAATCAGCATTCATCCGTCAGCCCTCAGCCCAAATAACATCCTTCCGCAAACAAAGATCGTAGCCGGGTCGGGATCACCCGGTTCCAACGCTGAGTGCTAAATAATCAATAAAAAAAGCGGCTCCAGAGAAATCCTCTGAAGCCGCAATTTGGAGCGCTGTCTTGTTTTTTCTAGTGTGAGTTCACTTGTTCAATGGCCATCATGCCCCGGTCCTCATGTCCCAAAATGTGGCAATGGAACACAAAGGCCC
>DATGJZ010000141.1:0-3093 GCA_035294925.1 Candidatus Angelobacter sp.
ACAAATATCCCAAGGGCAGGAAGATCTCCGATGTAGAACTGTCCGCCATTAACCTCGTGCGTCATTCCTTCCACGGGGATTGGAACTACACCATATCGGGGCAAACAGCTTGAATCATTTATTTATGCACAAAGCCTAAGAAGGGAATATTGAGGAGAAGTATTCAGGCGGTTAAAAAACTGTGAAAACTTCAGGATGCGAAACCTTCAGAGGGATGATATTTCACCGGGAAATACCGCTGTTGCTGCAGCGGACGAAGCGTGGGATGGAGGCTCTGCGCTAGTGGAATGGTCTTTCACAATCCTTTAACATTCACTATGTACTCTGAGCTGTAGTTACCCGGAATAACATTCTGACGATCAAGGCGGAGTATGGCCGTCAATCATAAAGTTTTTGTGCTGGAAGATGACAATGACATATCCCGACTGGTCCGGCATCACCTGGAGATGGCCGGATACAGGGTGCGGACTTTTTCCACCACCGCCCACGTGCTCGCCGAGGCGCAGCGCGAACGTCCGTCCTTATTTCTCCTGGATATCATGGTTCCGGGCGGGGACGGACTCGAGTTGTGCCGGCAGATCCGCCAGGCAGGCACGCCAGTTGCCGGCATTCCCATCATCTTTCTTACCGCAAAGACTGAAGAGACGGACCGCATCGTTGGGCTGGAGATAGGCGCGGATGACTACATTACCAAACCTTTCAGCCCGCGCGAGCTGGTTGCGCGCGTGAAAGCCGTTCTGCGCCGCAGTGAACGGCCCTTGCCTCCTGCCGTGATCAATGCCGGCGATCTGGAAATCAACAGCTCTGCGATGACCTTGATGGTGCGCGGCGACCCCGTTGTAACCACGACTACCGAGTTTCGATTGCTCCACCATCTGGCCGGCCACGCAGGGCAGGTCTTTACCCGCGATCAGCTCCTGGATGCGGTGTGGCGCGATACCAGCTTCGTGAGTCCGCGTTCTGTGGACGTTTATGTGCGCAAGCTGCGAGAGAAGATCGAACGCGATCCTGAGAATCCGCGTTACCTGAGGACGGTGCGCGGGGCAGGCTATCGCTTCGAGGTGCCGAAGTGAGAAGCCGGATTTTCCTGAAACTTACGATCTGGGCCCTGGTCCTGATCGTGGTTGCCACCGTTATCATTGATTTTGCCGTTCGCCAGGCATGGGAAGATTCTCTCCGTCATGAAATCGAGCTCTCGCTAACGCAGAAGACGGCGCTTTTTGCGGGCGAGGTACAGGACATCAATAATCCCAACTTACCGCAGCTTGTCTCTGAAACTGCCAGGGTCTCGGGTGTTCGGGTGACGGTGATCGACCGCACGGGCAAGGTGCTGGCGGACACGGAAGCGAATCCCGATCAAATGGAGAACCACGCCACGCGGCCTGAGTTCCAGGCTGCGCTGAGCGGCCGGGGTGGCACGGATGTCCGCCGCAGCCACACCGTGGGAATTGAATTTCTGTATTCCGCACTGCCGGTGAAAAACGGCGCAGTGCGGCTGGCCTATCCCCTGTCCGCCATTCAGAGCACCACCGCCCAAGTCCGGCGCAACCTGGTGGAAGCCTCCCTGGCGGCCCTGTTGATTTCCATGTTGCTGGCGGCTGTGGCAGCGCGCTCTATTTCCAGGCGACTGCAGAGGATCACCGCATTTGCCGAGCAGGTGGCAAGCGGCGATCTTGGGGCCCGTATTGCTGATTCTTCCTCAGACGAAATCACGCAGGTTGCCGCCGCGCTCGACAAGACGGCTCACCGCTTGCAGGAAAATTTTACCGAATTGGAGAACAGCCGCAAGCATCTGGAAACTTTGCTGAACAGCATGGAGGAAGCGGTAATTGCTGTCTCCGCCGAGCAGAGAATCAGGTGGCTGAACGGCTCCATGCAACGTCTTCTACCTTTGGCCATTCACATTGGGAAACCGGTTCTCCATGTGATTCGCGATCCGGAACTGCTCAAGGCATTGCATGAATCCATGCAGAAGGGAAGTGTGCTGGATACCAAGGTGGCAACCCTTGTTCCCGGGCAGGTCTTTCAGGCGACGACCGCTCCCCTGCCGGATGGCGGGGCCGTGGCCGTTCTGCATGATCTCACAGAAATCGAGCGCGTGGAAAAGACCCGCCGCGATTTCATCGCCAATGTTTCCCACGAACTGCGAACGCCGCTGACCTCAATTCAGGGTTATACCGAGACGTTGCTGGATGCAGGCGGGAGCACCAACGGCAGCTCCAGGGAATTTCTGGAAATCATCCGCCAGAATGCCGCGCGAATGTCGCGATTGACGGAAGACTTGCTCACGCTGGCCCGGGTTGAATCCGGTGAGCGCAAGCTGGAGCCGCGGCCGCTGGATGCGGACTCGCTGCTGGAGGACGCTCTCCACAATTTTCGTGAACTCGCCAGGAATCATGGAGTTGAGCTATTGCTGGAGCATTCTGTCCCGGTTCAGGTTTTTGCTGATTTGGATGCCATCCACCAGGTTTTTTCCAACCTGATTGACAATGCCATCAAATATGCCGGGGCAGGACGCCGCATCATGCTGGGCGCCAACGCGCGCGAAGGCTCTGTGGAATTCTACGTCCGCGATTCTGGCCCAGGTATTGCCGCCGAGCACCACCGGCGCATCTTTGAGCGTTTCTATCGCGTGGACAAGGCCCGCTCCAGAGAGAGCGGAGGCACAGGATTAGGATTGGCAATTGTGAAGCACATTGTGCTCAACCACGGCGGCAACGTGCGCGTGGAAAGCGCTTTGCATCATGGGGCCACGTTCTTTTTTTCCCTGCCGGCGGTTCCGTCAGAGGTCCATGTGGCGCCATAAGACATTAGTTCTTGTTACTTTATCTCGCGATGCTTGAGCGGAGCTAAAGGTCTTCTTCGCCGCGAGGGCACCCGATGCCTCGTGCTTGTTAGCTAAGTTCTAACCGCCAAGCACGAAATACTGTTTTTTGTATTTTCAATCCTCATTCCGTAATCCGTCCGTAGATAATGATGTGAAAGCGGGGAGCGAGGCGGGGAGACCAGAGATTGTCATCGAAAAGGGACTTGATGAATTTCACCGAATGGGTGTTACATTGCACTCACGATGAAAGGGAAACGTAAACCCAG
>DATGJZ010000142.1:0-130659 GCA_035294925.1 Candidatus Angelobacter sp.
GAATCAGGCCGCCCACTCACCCTCACAAATTTGAAACCAGCCGTCGCCACAACCCCTCCATAGCATGTTCTGGCGCACATGCCGAACGTTACGGAAGTACTCTTCCCCCGCTAAGGCCTCACCAAAAAACAGCCGATAGCAAGATATGATCCTCGGAACCGAAATGCCTGGCACTGGAGTCTCGAGGTTTCTTGGGTTGACCAGGGAGCGTGCACGGAATGAATTCGACCAGTGGTGCTGTTTTATCCGTTGCCAAGAAGGCGATCTTCAAAGTCCTCTGGTTGAGCCTCGCCATGTTGACGCTCCGTATGCATTGCGCCGCCGAGGGACCGGCAAAACCCATCAGCCAATACGTTCACAACGTATGGCGCACCGAAGAGGGATTACCGCAAAACTCTGTCCAGGTTGTTCTTCAGACTCAGGACGGTTATCTGTGGATGGGAACTCAGGAAGGGCTGGTGCGCTTCAATGGAGCAGAATTCAAGCTCTTCCATAAGGCGAGTGTTGATGCAATCAAGCATAACGATATTCGCGCCTTGCATGAGGACCGGCAGGGTAATCTCTGGATCGGCACATTCGGTGGAGGTCTGGTCCGATACCGTGACGGACAGTTCCGTGCCTATACCAGGCAGGAAGGCCTCTCGGACAACTTCGTAAATGCCATTTTGCAGGACAAGAAGGGCAATCTCTGGATCGCCACGAATGGCGGCATCAACAGGTTTGACCGGGACAGGTTTACCCATATCGGGTTGCCGGACGAGCTACCAGGTCCGAGTGTCAATGCCATGGCCGAAGACCAGAACGGCAACATCTGGTTGGCCACCAACAATGGACTCGCTTTTTTTGCCAAGGGCGTTTTTGAAAAGTCCAGCGCTCAAACCTGGTTCCATAAAGAAGTAATCAAGACTCTGTATGTAGACCAATCGGGCGTTGTGTGGATCGGCACAGACCGGCTCGGCCTCTATGCATTCAGGTCAGGGCAATGGAGTCACTACGGCTCGGCTCAGCACTTGCCTAAGGCTCCGATTCTGTCAATTCTTCAAGACCAGCATGGCTCTACATGGGTAGGTACTGGCGGAGGGGGAGTTTGCCGGTTGGGAGCATCCAATTCGTCGAACCGGTTCGAGTGTTACACGTCAAAGGATGGTCTCAACGGCGACACGGTGATGTCGTTGTTTGAAGACCGGGAAAAAAGCATCTGGGTAGGAACTGAAACCGGCGGGTTGAACCGGTTCAAAGATGGTCCTCTCACCACGTATGGTGCGGCAGCAGGATTCAATGGAGCGGTCAGATCCATCTATGAAGCACGCGATCGATCGCTGTGGGTGGCGCTGGACACCGGATTACGGCGAGTCATCCATGGACGCGTCGTTCCTTATCTAACCTCACGTGGGCCCGCAAATAACTATGCCTGGGCCGTGACCGAAGATCGGGAAGGTAATATCTGGGTTGGAACGAACGAAGGCGGGTTGAACGTCTTTACAAAGAATGGAGTGAAGACATACACCACCAGGGACGGACTCGCCGACGATCAGGTGCATGCCGTCTTTCAGGACCACGCCGGTAACATCTGGATTGGCACAGAGCGCGGCGGAGTTAGCTTGTTTGCCAATGGAAAATTCAAAACATATAACACCAGTACGGGCCTGGCCAACAACCGCGTCTGGACCATCTTTGAGGACCATGAGCAGAAACTCTGGTTTGGCACCGATGGCGGGCTAAGCCGGTTCGATGAAGGGAAATTCACAACTGTTGACCTCCAAAGCCCCTCGAGTACTGAATCAGCAACCGGTGGCGTGATGTATGTTTATGAGGATCGTGACAATATTTTCTGGATAGGCACGTATGGCAGCGGCCTGAAGCGGCTGGCAAATGGAAAACTCACTACTTATACAGCCAAAGACGGTCTCTTTGACGAGAACATCTGGGCCATTCTTGAAGATGACAGAGGAAGTTTGTGGATGAGCTCCAATCTGGGCATCTTCCAGGTCAGTAAGAATGAGCTTACTGCTTTTGCAGAAGGACGGATCGCAAGAATTAACAGCATTTCCTACGGCATGTCGGACGGAATGCTGGGGGCTGAATGCAATGGCGGCAGTCAGAATTCTGGCTGGAAGACGCCCGATGGCACCCTGTTGTTTGCTTGTGTTCGAGGTATTGTGGCTGTTACGCCGGAAAGAATCGGGTCCAACACACTGCCGCCGCCGGTTGTGATTGAAGAAGCACTCGTCAATGGACGTGAAGTGATGAGAAAAAACGCGGAAACGCCGGTGGGAAGAGGTGAACTGGAATTCCATTTTGCCGGTCTTAGTTATCTGGCGCCGGAGAAGGTAAGCTTCAAATACAAGCTGGAAGGGTTCGACAAAGACTGGGTCCCGGCAGGTCATCGTCGTGTCGCGTATTACACAAACATCCCTCCGGGCCCGTACCGCTTCCACGTGATCGCGTCCAATAATGATGGCGTGTGGAACAAAGAAGGGACCGAGATCGGTTTTTATCTGGTACCACGCATCTATCAAAGGACGGCCTTTTACATTGCCACGGCCTTTCTGGTGCTCCTGGCGGGAGTCGGCCTTTACCTGCTGCGCACGCGCGCAATCCGCAAGCGCGAAGAAGAGCTGCTGGTTGTGGTTTCTGAGCGGACCAGTGAACTGAATCATGCCAAGGAGGCGGCAGAAGAGGCCACACGCTCCAAGAGTGAATTTTTGGCCAATATGAGCCATGAGATCCGCACGCCGCTCAATGGTGTGATCGGCATGCTCGAACTAACCAAGCAGACTGAATTGACACATGAACAGCGCGAATTTCTGGGCATGGCCGGCGATTCAGCCAACGCGTTGCTCGCCGTAATCAACGATATTCTCGATTTCTCTAAAGTGGAGGCCGGAAAACTGGAAATTGACTCGGTGGAATTCGATCTCGAAGAGACGGTGGGCGAAGCGATTCGCACAGTCGCTCTGCGCGCTCACCAAAAGCAGTTGGAAGTTACTTGCTCACTCGCGCCCGAACTGCCGCATTTCCTCATGGGAGATTCCGCGCGGCTCAAACAGATATTGATCAACTTGCTTGGGAATGCCGTCAAATTCACAGAGAACGGCGAGGTGGGATTGCTGGTGGAAGCCACAGAGCAAACCGGCCGGGAAATGAAATTGAGATTCTCGGTCTTCGATACCGGAATGGGGATTGCCGCGGACAAACAGCAGATTATTTTCGACGCGTTCTCCCAGGCGGACAGCTCTGCGACGCGAAGGTTTGGAGGCACCGGTCTGGGCCTGGCAATTTGCACGCGCATGATCGCGCTCATGGGAGGGAAGATTACGGTGGAGAGCCGGATGGGGAAGGGATCTACATTCACCTTCAGCGCTGTGTTCAAGATTCCCGCGGAGCGAATTTCAAACAGAATCGCAGAACATGACCCGCAACTAAGAGGAGTGCCCGTCCTGGTCGTAGATGACAATGCTACCAATTGCCAAATCCTGGAGAGAATGTTGTCATCCTGGGGAATGGCGCCAGTCACAGCCAGTTCGGCCAAAGATGGACTTCAGATCATTCTCGCGGCCGCCCGAAAGGGCGTTCCATTGCCGCTGATCCTGGTTGACTGCAGAATGCCCGAGCCCGGCGGTTTTGAACTGGTGGAGGAGATCTCTGCCCAGCCCAATTTAGCACCCGCAATCCTGATGATGCTTACGGCAGACGATTATCATGGCACGGCCCATCGCTGCCGCGAGTTGGGGATTACAGCGTACCTGCTCAAGCCGCTCAGGCCATCTGAATTGCTTTCCACAATCCGGCGATTGTTGCTTCACGTTGCCCCGAGTGCAGTGGTTCCTGCCTCTGAAAGGGAAGCACAACAACCACAGAAATCTCTGCGTATACTCCTGGCGGAAGACAATGCAATCAATCAACGGTTGGCCGTCAGGCTGCTGGAGAAGCTGTGGCACAAAGTGGTGGTCGCTCAAACCGGAGCCGAAGCATTGGCCAGACTGCGAGAACAGGCTTTTGATCTGGTCCTGATGGATGTACAAATGCCGGAAATGGACGGCTTGAGTGCCACGGCAGCGATCCGGCAAGGCGAGCGGAATAGCGCCAGCCATCTTCCCATTATTGCCATGACTGCGCACGCTCTAAAAGGAGACCGTGAACGTTGCCTGGCGGCTGGCATGGACGGATATATCTCAAAGCCGATCAGCCAGGCAGAGCTGATAAAAGTAATCAACGAGACACTATCGAATATTCAGCATCCAGAGGTTTTGCTTCCGAGCTAAATGCTCCATGGCCAATCGTCATTTAGTCTATGCCTGTTCCACAGACAAATAGGCGCAGCGCATCTCCTGCGCTCTCGAAGGGATGCGCATCGATTGGCCCGTTCATCGTCGGCCACTCCGTTAGGTTGCCGGCCCGTGGTTGAACTGGCCCTGCGGGAACAACCGGAGAAGGTTGGTAGGCTGATGCTGGTCGATCCGAAGCTGGGATTTGCCCCTGACCGGACAAGCGCGCATTATGATGCCGGTCACATTCCCTGCATTGAACAGCCACAACAATTCACCAGGCCTTGTCGAAATTCCGACTAACGGACCATCGCCTGCGTCGCCTGCCCGGCAATGATGTACCAGGTCACCAACAGAGCAGAAATGAGCGCTCCCGGCAGGTAGCTGTTGGTCCGGCGAAAGGTGAAAGTGCCGATACCCGCGACCATCGCCAGCAGCGGCAGAAACTGAATGGCCACGATAGTATTTAGCGGCTCGGACGCGGTCAGCAATTGGCCATTCACGAACAGCGCCAGGTATTCGGCTGCGAGGAAGACCAAAAAGCCCAGGCTGAGCGCGGCAATATTGCTGAGGTACTCTTTCCCTGGACTGTCGCCCTTGATCGAAAGCCCGGCGTGCACTCCGCGCATAATCACCAGGAAAAACGCAACGAAGGGAATGAGATAAACGAAGAAGTACTTGAATTGCGTCGCACTCATCAGTTTGACCGCGACCACCCAAAAACGGAAGTCCACTTTGAACAGGAAATCTGCTGCCGCCAGCGCTGCGTAACCAACGCCCACGGTCAGCAGGGAGATCAGGACAGAAGGTAGCCAGCGCGTATCGAATGCAGGTTTCCTGCCCAACAGGAAGGTCACAGCCAGGGTGATGATGCCGTTCAGCACCGCCCAGACCACGATCTGGTTGGTAATACTCTGCGGCAACATCTTCGAGGCTTTCAACCAAAGCCCGCCCCAGCGGAAGAACTGATAAAACGTCAGGACGGGAACAAAGGTCGTCAAAGCCAGGGCCAGCCACCACCGCCAGTTCCTGGCAGCATTTACGGGAGTGGCAGGGTGTGATAGTTGAGCAAAGTACGGTAGCGTTAACAGAACTTCGAATGTCCCCAGCAGCAACGTAACGAATCCTAATAGCGCTACCAGCGTGCCCGCTTCCTTCCAGTACCAGATTTGATTGTCCGCGGGAAGCGCGGCGCCGCCGCTCAAATTGCCCTGAAACCAGTCAAGGCTGTAGCCGATCGCCTGCGGGGAGATGTGGTCCATAGGATGCGTGACCGTCGGCATGTACAAGACGCGCGCTGTGCCATTTTCTTTCGTTCCGTAGATTTTGCCCGGCTCGATCGGCTCTCGCGCGCCGAAGAGCTTCCACAGCTTTTCGCTTTCCGGCACATGCTGGGCCTTCGCAACGCCCCACATCAGTTGCGAGAACTCGTCATACTTGCTAAAGACCAGCGCCAGGTTGCGCGGGTATTGCGGTGTCCCTTCCGCGGCGAATGGTGCGCCCGTGGATGATCCCTCCAGAACCATCGCCTTGTAGTCGTTCGGGAAGGCCGCTGCCGCCGCGAGAACAGTCCAGCCGCCCATACTGTGACCCTCGAGCCCGATATTGTCCTTGTCAACAATATCGAGACTCCGCAAATATTTGAGGCCGTCTGGCCCACCGAATCCGTTGGCAAAGGCAGGTGGTGCACTGTAGCCGTGGCCGGTTTGGTCCAGGGCCAGCACTACGTAGCCGCGACGCGAAAACTCGATTGCGAATCCATCCTGGGTTTCGCGGGAGTTGATGTAGCCATGCACCGCCAGAATAGCCGGCGCGGGCGTCTTCGCCGTGGCATTCATGGGAATGTACAGGAGCGCGCTCATCTGCGTGCCGTTGGTTCCGGTAAAGCGCACGTCCTGAATGCGAATTCCGCGGGTCGTTTGAATCAAGTGCGCAGTAAGTGAACCCGCAAGGATCAAGGTTGTCCCGGCAACGAAAAGGCTCCACTTCGCTCTCAATGGTCGATCCCCTTTCGCAAGCGCTCACCGCGTCGTCCTCTGGCCATAAGCGTCTCCTGCAATTTAAACTGTCGTCGCGGTCAATGGCTACACTACATGAAGAAAAAATCGCAGTCCTCTAAATCTGCTAGAACCCAGTCTGCTAGAACTAAAGAACCAGCGGCCGCGTCGGACGGCGCAACACCCACTCACTTCTTTCAGAAACAGCTCTCGGGAGAAGAGCCGCTCACCTGGGCCACGGCGGAACGGCTATATGGGCTGGCCGCGGCAATTTTCGCCCTGAAGCCGTGGGACTTCCTTGCAGACGGAGACCCGCTTCTTCTGCGTGACCCGAAATCCGGGGAGATGTGCTACTGCTCCGTGATGGGCGCTCTCGGCGAGGTACTGTCTCTGCAAGTCTATGTTGGCCCGGACAGCTATCGTTTCTACCGGCGGCTGTCATCGGGTGCAGCGGTTACTCCCGCTGAGTTTCTGGCCAATTTCACGGGTGTGTCTGTGGAATTTGTACGACTCTCCGAACTCACGCCACCCGACCGCGAATTTCTAAAGTGCTTCGGTCATCCCATGCCGAGGGGTTCAGGGGGACCCATCTTCCGCGCGTTACGTCCCGGCTTCCATCCCTGGTACGTGACGGAATCCGAGGGATTCCTTCTTGCCGAGTGCATGCAAGCTCTGATCGCATTCTGCGCGGGCTTTTTGGAGAACCCGGACGTTTCTTATTGGGACGACGAGGATGTCTATCCGCTATTGGTTCCGATCGGAGGCGAAGGGCTGGACAGAGAATATAAGGTCGAGAGCGTGAAAGCTCCGGTGCCGCCACCTAGCGTGCCCCAACCGCCCGTGCTGGATGAAGCCCGGCTCCGACGGGTGCGCGAAAAGGATTATCCCGTGCGGGGAAAATTCGAGGCAGACTCATGCTTTGTGCTCGCCGAGATCGGGGAAAAAAACCAGCGCAAATCCTGCGCACGCCTGGGCCTGGTAACAGACGCCGGCAGTGGTATCGTCTTTCCACCGGCATTGAGAGGATCCGCAGAGCCGGCGGGACAGACCCTTGTGGAAGCGCTGCTGAATGCTATTGATGCCATCCATTCCCTGCCCGCAGAGGTGCTGGTGGATAAGGCCGAGTCTAAAGTCCTGCTTGATCCGCTGGCCCGGCACCTTGGCTTTACGGTTCGCGTCGTGAAGTCCTTACCTTCATTGGAGCAGGCAAGAGATAGCGTACTTGGGATGATGGGCGGCAGGTAAACGATAAGAGATTCTGATAGCTCCGTATATGCAAGATCATCTCCTGTTGACATTTGCCCGCAATCCAGACATTCTTATATTCAGGCATATGGCTCTGGAATCAGCAAAAGTCGGTAAGCGCGGCGCAATTATCGTTCCTGCCCGGCTGCGAAAGCGATTTGGGATTGAAGAAGGTACGATGGTTACAGCTGAGGAAAAGGAGGACGGAATTCTTATCCGTCCCGCCGTAGTTGTGCCTGTTGAAAGATACACACCGGAACGAAAGGCTGAATTCCTGCTCTCCAATGCGATCAGCCGCACCGACTATCAAAGGGCGCGCAAAGAGGTCAAGAGGCTGGGCCTGGACCCGGACTTGATTCCACACCGGCGCCCGGCTTAGATGGACCGGTTATTCCTCGATGCAAATGTGCTGTTCTCGGCAGCTTACCGCTCCAACGCTGGCCTTCTGAGGCTGTGGAAACTGGACAACGTGAGACTCTGCACGTCGCGCTATGCTCTGGAGGAGGCAAGGATCAACTTGAACGATGAAGCTCAACGAGAACGGCTGGCTGGGTTGTCCATGGAGCTTGAGTTTTTTGATGCTGCGATGCAGGATCTTCCCGACGACATTTCATTGCCGGACAAGGACGCGCCCATCATGCTGGCTGCAATTGCAGCTGGCGCAACCCATCTTCTGACCGGCGACATGCGACGTTTTGGAGTCTACTTCGGTAAGAAGGTAGAAGGCATTTTCATCATTTCTCCCGGGGACTATTTTCGAAAGAAGACCGGGAATCGATAAGATGCAAGGAACGCTTACAGCCAGTCTCTCGGACTCAAAGGGATTCTCGTTTAGGCACCAAAAAGACCCAATTGCCCGGAGGGCCCCTGCGATCCAGCAACCCTCTGAGGTGGCCGCCGGTCCGGCAATCCAATCCCGTATTTTTCACGGTACTTTTTCATCAGTGCGGAAATGCGCTTGTGATATGTTGCGGGAAGATACGCGCGGTCACTGTAGCGTTCGCGGTACATGGGCACGAGCCGGGGAAAGTTTTCTTCCAAAAATGGCATAAAGACTTTTTCCGAGCACGGCTTCAGGAACAGCGGATTGACGTGGACAAATTTTGCGCCGGCTTCAGCAGCGGCCCTGACGACTCTTTCTATATCTGCGGGAGAGTCGGTGATGCCGGGCAGCACGGGAGCGCAATTGATTCCCGCGTGGATGCCTGATTCCGTGAGCTTCTGTACCGCCATCAGCCGCAGATCAGGGCGGGGCGCCCTTGGCTCAAGAATTCGCGCCAAATCGGCTCGCGTTGTGGTCACCGTCATGCAGATGGAGAGCTGGTTGTTCTCAGAAATCTTCTTCAGCAATTCCAGGTCGCGGAGGACCAAGTTGGATTTGGTTACCATGCCGATCTCGAACCCGCTGTGCAGCGCAAACTCCTGCAAGATGGCCCGCGTGATGCCGAATCGTCGTTCGGCGGGCTGATAGGGGTCGGTAGCGGTGCCAATGGCGATCTGCTCGCCGGCGCGGACCTTCCTGAGTTCCTGGCGGAGCAGCCACGCCGTGTGCTGTTTCACATAAATCTTGCGCTCAAAGTCCAGCCCATCGCGCAGCTCCATGAACTCATGGGTGTAGCGGGCGTAACAATACTTGCAGGCAAACTCGCAGCCGCGATACGGGTTAATCATCCAGGCAAAGGGCATGCGCGGAGAGAGGCAGCGGGTGAGCACTGAGCGGTTTTCCAGCGTGATGTACTCCACGTTATGGCCCTCGTCCACGGCTTCGCCTTCGGCTGCCAGCTTGGCAATGCCAATCAACCGCTCGCCGGGCGCGAGTTGGGGAAACAGGGTAGAGATGGATGGAGTATCCATATTCGCTTTTTGTTCGCCATCAATAGATTACTCCTATGCACGCGAAGTTGCAAGTGTGATTAGGAAATCGCGAAAGAGCGGAGAGGCAACGGATTTTGAGAGCTGGAAGAAGGTTGTTCGACTGGGAAGAAGTCTCTAGAATCGAACGGTTGCCGCCCAGGATTCCCGTGTGTCGTCCCAGGCGATTTTGCACCGACCCCATCAATCTAAACAGGAGTCAGGCGCACTACGCGCCAGACTGAGAACCCCTGGCGCGAGAGGTAAATATGTTTGTTCTTGTCCGCGCTGTAACTTACTCTGCGCTCTTTATCGGCTTCCTGCTCATCTACCTGCCGGCCCGCGTTTTGTCTCAGACGGGCATCGTTCGGCCTGCAGCGATTGGAGTGCAGCAGGTTGCTGGGATGGTTACCGGAGCAATTGGTGCGGGGATCGCCCTGTGGTGCATATCGACATTCGCATCCGTCGGCAAAGGCACTCCGGCACCCTTCGATCCACCTCGCCGGCTGGTGATTCGGGGACCCTACCGTTTCGTGCGGAATCCCATGTACATTGGTGCAGGGCTCACCCTCGCCGGCGCCGCACTATTTTACGCGTCGTGGTCCGTTCTGGGTTACGCTGGCCTTTTCTTGCTCGCAACACACCTCTTTGTGCTGGGGTATGAGGAGCCCACGCTACGCCGAACCTTCGGGCAAGAGTATGCAGCATACTGCCGCCAGGTCAGGCGATGGTGGCCCTGGGTGCGAGCGGCACATTGATTCTTATGTCGTCGAACACTCGAATGGCTCAGAAAGGGTAAACAGCAGCGTCCGATTAACGCCTAATTGCTCAATTGCCATTTGCTAGTTGCCGGCCGCTAATTGCCGCCCTTTGGCGTCGCTTGCGGAATGCTGATGTCGACCGGGGTAACTTTGCCGAAGGTGGATAGTTCCTTATCAAAGTCCTTTGCATTGCCGACTACCAGTACGGCGAGCTTCTCCGGATGAATGTACTTCCGCGCCACGCGGTCCACATCCGCTACTGTGACTTTTTCAATTCCAGCACGATAACGCTCGAGAGTGTCTGTGGGGTACCCGTAGAACTCATAGGCCATGCGCTCGGCCAGGACTTTTTGCTTGGAGTCAAAAGAAAAAATGAAAGAATTCAGGATGGAGTCTTTGGCCTTCCGCACTTCCTCGTCTTTGACTCCCTTTTGAACCAGCTCATCCATCTGCTTCCTCAGAGCCTCAAGGGCTGCGGCCGTTGTCCCGCTCTTGGTTCCCACGCTAAAGCGCAAAATTCCCGGATGGTCGTATGCCGCGCCTATGCCGCCGCCCACGCCATAAGCAAGTCCTAGTTTTGTGCGGATATTCACGAAGAGCCGGGAGGAAAATCCACCGCCAAAAAGGTCATTCACCACTTCAACAGCATAATAATCGGGGTTGCGGCGCTCGATTCCCAGGCCCACCATCTCGATTGTGCTCTGGTTTACATCGTCCTTTTCGATCAAATAGATGCCCGGTGTTGGCTCCTGTAACGGGATTTCACTCTTGGCAAACGGCTCTCCCTTGGGGAGTTTGCCGAACGCTTCGCGCAATTTGCCTTCCATGATAGTAGGATCAAAGTCGCCCGCTATTCCCAGGATCATGTTGTTGGGCGCGACCGTGCGCTTGTGCCAGTTCAGGAGATCGTCTCGCGAGATGGCGGATATCGTGGAGTATTCCGCGATGCGGGCGTAAGGGTTGTCCCGGCCGTAGGCCAGCCGGGTGGATTCGCGTTGCGCGATCTGATTGATGTCATCATTCCGCCGGGAAATGAAGCTGGCAATCTGCTGCTTGGCGAGATCAATCTTCTCCTGGCGAAATTCAGGATGCTGTAACAAATCAAGCACCACCAGCAGGACAGGATCAAAATCTTCCTTGAGTGACGACCAGGAAAGGGAAGTGGAATCCCCGATAGGAGAGGCCTCTACGCCTGCCGCTCGCGTTTCCAGGAAGTCATCCAGTTCATCGCCCGTTTTTTCCTTGGTGCCGCCGGTGCGCCACACCTCAGCATAGACTTCTTCTAATCCGGTCTTATCGGCCGGCACGTCGCGCCTGCCGCCGCGGATGCGGATCGTTCCATTAATCATCGGCAACTCATGATCTTCCTGAAGAAAGATCACCAGACCGTTAGGCAGCTCCACCCGCCTGGGTTCCTGAGGATGAAACTGATGCAGTGGCGGAACTGGAATCTGCTTCCATGATGCAGACGGCGCACTCGATGACGGACTTTGCGCTGCCGATGCGGCAGTTTTTGTCTGCGCGACAGCCGGTGACGATAACAAAGAGATTCCGAGCAGGGCAAAGCAAAGTAGCCGCAGCCCGGTTTTCCGATAACCTGGTGCACCGATGCCCCGATAAACCGATCGCTCTGTCACTGTTGTCCTCCTTGAGGCACTGCCGGCGTCGGCGGCTTCTCCGTTTCGATCACACCCACCGTCCGGTTATTTTCTGTGAAGGTTTTCTGGGCCACACGCCGGACATCCGCTTTGGTCACCTTCTCAATCCGGTCGATATCACGGAACAGTTCTCGCCAGTCTCCAAACCGTGCCTGGGTCTGGCCGAGTTGTAAAGCCAGTCCTTCGTTGTCCGCCAGCCCGCGGATCAGGTCAGCCTTGGCCCTGGTCTTCACGGATTGCAACTCTTCGTCGCTCACGTCGTGGGTTTTCAGTTTTTCGATCTCGTCATGAATTGGCCCGGCCATATCGCGAGCCGTGTGTCCCCCAGATGGAACTGCAAAAAAGTAGAAAAGGTTTGGATACTTAGTGCCGGGATAGCTGCCGCCTTCGGCTTCAATAGCAATTTGTTTGTCGCGCACCAGGGAGCGATACAGCCGCGAGGTGCGGCCTTTGGAGAGCAGATCAGCCAGGACATCGTAGACCGGGTCGTCCGGGTCTCTGGCGTCCGGACGGTGATAGCCTTCAATGTAAATGGGCTGGCTTTGCTCGTGCAGGACAGCTTCCCGCATTGATATTTGCGGAGGTTCTTTCGTGCGTAGAGGCTCAGGCGCGGCCGCCGCGGGCAGGCGTCCGAGATACTTTTCGATGATCGGCATGGCCGTCGCCGCTTTTACATCACCCACAACTGTCACCACCATGTTGGTTGGCACATAATATTTGTGGAAGAAGTTGATTGCATCGGTGGCGGAGAAAGCGCGCAGATCGGAAGGCCAGCCGAGGACCGGGCGCCCGTAAGGGTGAGCTATGAAGGCCGCGCCTTGAAATTGCTCCAGCAGACGCCCAAACGGCGCGCTGTCCGTCCGCAGGCGCCTCTCTTCATAAACCACGTCACGCTCTTTGTAAAATTCCCTCATCACCGGATGGAGAAAGCGTTCAGACTCCAGGTAGGCCCACAACTCGAGGCGGTTTTCCGGAAAAGAGTAGTGATATCCGGTCTCGTCCCAGTCAGTGAATGCATTGAGGCCAACCCCGCCCTGGCTCTCTACAATTTCTCCAAACTGGTTGGGTACTACATACTGGTCGGCATCCGCGATAGCGTCTTTCCAGGCCTTCTCCAGTTCAGTCACTTTCTTGGGATCGCGCCCGAACTCTTTCTCAGTTTCCCGCTGGTACGCGGCATAGGTCTGCTCCACCTTTGCCAGCGCCAGCTTCTCGGCAGGGTAATTCGTAGTGCCGATCTTGTCTGTGCCCTTAAACGCCATGTGCTCGAACATGTGCGCCAGGCCGGTAATGCCCAGCTGTTCTTGCGCAGCTCCGGCGTCCACGTGGGTGTAAAACGAAAATACCGGTGCTTCAGGCCGCTCCATGATGATCACGGTCAAGCCGTTGGGCAGTTTGCGGACGGTAATGCGCTTCTCAAATGAAGCCAGATCCTGAGCTTGAATTGCTATCGTCAATAAAAGGAAAAACGGGAGGGCAAGACGGAAGACACATTTTCGCATAAACATTCTCGAATTCACTAGGATAACGCAAAGAAGCCGCACTTAGCATTCAACCCAGACCGCTCTCTATAAGGCGTTCGGAAAAAGTCGGAGCTGCCTGGGGGTGAGACTGTGCTATTGGGGTTGTTTCTTGAGTTGACCTGATGATCCAATTTCCGGATGAGCCGCTTGCGCGGCTGCCCGTGATCTTGCCTTCGCCATCCCCCACACAAGGACTCTGAATGCGAGCAGTGCGGTCAGAACTGCGCCATATGTGAGGGGCCGTCGAATGTCAGCTTTGACCAGCCAGATAAAGTGGACCACGCCGGCGGCGGCACTTAAGTAAATCAGGTAATGCAGCTTCTGCCAGCGTTTTCCGCCCAGGCGTCGAATCCATCCCGCCGTTGACGTCAGGGCCAACGGCAACATCAGCGCCCACGCAGTCATGCCGGCGGTAATAAAGCGGCGCTTGGCAATATCATGCAGCATCTCCGGCACATTGAAAAACTTGTCCAGCCAGACGTATGTCATCAGGTGCAAGCTGCCGTAGAAAAATGCGAAGAGGCCAAGCATCCGGCGAAAGCGAATCATCCATGGCAGCCGGAAGAGCCTGCGCAAGGGCGTGATGCTCAGCGTGATCAGCAGGAAAGTGAGCGTCCACCGGCCGGTGGCGCGGGTAATCACGTCAACCGGATTGGCTCCCAGCAGATCGTGGAATGCCTTCCAGGTGAGGACGTCGGCCGGTCCCAGGCAGAGCAGGAAAACCAGGACCTTAAGCGCGCGAATTAACTTTTCCCGCAATGGCATCAGTAGTATTTGCGCAGGTCCATGCCTGAATACAGACTGGCCACCTGGTCGCCGTATCCGTTGAACATGAGCGTGGCATGCTTGGGAGAAAAAATGCTGTCGCCGATTCTGCGCTCCGCCGCCTGGCTCCAGCGCGGATGGTTTACGTTGGGATTCACGTTAGAGTAAAAACCATACTCATCCGGGGCCATCATGTTCCAGGTGATGGGCGGCATGGTGTCGACAAACTTCACCTTCACGATGGCTTTGATTCCCTTGAAGCCGTACTTCCAGGGAACGACGAGGCGCAACGGTGCTCCATCCACATTGGGCAAGACCTCGTCATAAAGCCCGACGGCCAGAATGGTGAGAGGATGCATCGCTTCATCCATACGCAGCCCCTCAACGTAGGGCCACTCCAGCACACCCCGTTTCTGATTGGGCATCTGGTCCGGCGCCAGAATCGTCTCAAACGCCACAAATTTAGCGGTGCCCAGGGGCTCTGCCTGCTTGATCAAGGCGCTCAGAGGAAATCCTACCCACGGAATCACCATGGACCAGCCCTCCACGCAACGATGCCGGTAGATGCGTTCTTCCGGCGGCGCCAGCTTGGTGATGGTGTCTATATCGAGCTTTTTAGGCTTCTTGACCAGCCCTTCAATGGAGACTGTCCACGGACGAGTGCGGAAATTCGCAGAGAGTCCGTTGGGTTCGTACTTATCCGTGCTGAACTCGTAATAATTGTTGTAATTGGTAATGTCCTTGAAGGATGTCGGCTTTTCGCTGGTGCTGTATTGGCTTTTTACGATGCCGGTCAGCTTCGTGCTTGCCTCCACCGTCGCTGCCGGCTGGCTTCCGGCATTCCGCAGATAAAGCCCGGCAGCAACGGCTGCGCTTGTGGCCGCCGCGCCCGCCAGGAATTTGCGCCGGTTCACGTACACAGGCTTCGGCGTGATCTCTGAAGAAGGTATGTCACTTGGTTTCTTGATCAGCATATTGTCCCCTAATTTTAGACGACCTTGAGCCCTAAGAGGTCAGCTTTTCCAGCCCTCATGAGATGAGCGGAACGGCAGGAAGTTTCACTTGAAGTACGCAGCCCCTCGAAGAGCGGATTCGAGGGAGGCCAGGTGTTGGTCTCTATTGAAGGATCGGTTGCTGTTCAGGGTTATTTTGCCGCGTCTTTAAATTACGATTACCCGCTTAGATTCATCTATTTGTGCTCATGTTCACGCTGGCCCTGGCGGGGGGAGCCGCCGCCGTGGGGGGAGCCGCCTCCGTGTGGCGAGCCGCCATGATTTTGCGAACCGCCATTGTTGTTTGCCTTAGAGTAGTTGCTGTTGAACGAGCCCCTATTTCGTGAATTGTTGGAATTGACGGATGGGTTGTTGTGGCTGACTCCGTTGTTAGTACCGTTATTACCGCGATTGAAGTTGTTGTTGCCATGGTAATTGGTGTTTACCTGGCGCGCTGCCACTACATTCTTGCCACTGAACTCACCGGCCCTTGAGGTGGCCGCAATCGGCGGCCGTCCATGATTGGCCGACGCCAGCAGCGAGCGATTCGTACCTGCCATGTGTTCGTGCTGCGTTTGCATGCCGGTAGCCTGCACGTGCCGCTCATTTTCATATTGGCGTTCCATCTGCGTGGGCCGGGCACTCACGCCGCCATTACCGCCGTTATAGCTTACGTGGTTGATTGTCGTCCGGTTGATCACCGTATTATTGATGTAGGTGTTGTGGATGTTGACGACGTTTACGTTGGTGACAGAGCGGTTGTAGAAGTAGCTGCCGCCGCGCCAATATCCACCCACGAAGCCCACGCCGCCATAGCCAAAGCCGTAGTTGATGCCGCCATAGAAGCCGACGTGCGGTCCCCAATACCCCGCATGCCAGAGGTAGACGCCGCCTCCCCATCCCCAATATCCCGGAGTCCAAAGCAGGCCCACCGCGGGGGGTGCGACCCAGACGCCAGGAACCCAATAGTATCCGTCCGGTCCCCAGGCCCAGTAGCCGGGCGTCCAGATATAGCCGGGTTCAGGACATGGCGGCTGGACATACACCGGCAATGCCGGCGGCCCAATGTGGACCGATATTCCCACCGCAACCTGCGCGCTCGAGATAACTGGAGTCACAATAAGTGCAGGTGCTACCAGGAAGAAGAAGAGAAGGATTTTTGTTCGCATCGTCACCCGTCCTGAATGAATTGGCTGCCCCGATCATACGAAGCAATATCATTGCGGGGAAATCGAAAAATTGCTGCATCCCCACACTTTCGAGACAAACACCTTGGTAATCAAAAAGTTGCAGAGAAGCTCGATGCCATTTTTGGCTGAGCAGGGCACTTCGATGAGGCGTGCCCCTGATGAATGGTTCACGAGTTGAGGCCGCTTGTTCGCATCTAGAACAGTTGGCTTTTGACTTTCAATTACCAGATTCTTTGAATCGCTGTGCTGCCGTCGTCGCGATGAGAGCAAATCGTCATAATTGCTGCGATGGCGAACCAATGGCGGGCAATTCAACTCCCACAAACACTGGCTCAGGCTGAAGTTCAACCCCCCACACATCGAATACACGTTTTTGCACTTCATCTTTCAGGGCCATGATGTCCTCGGCCGTGGCGCCACCACGATTCACGATTGCCAGCGTGTGCTTGCGCGAGATGCCTACCGGACCTCGCGCATAGCCTTTATGAAATCCAGCATGCTCTACCAGCCATGCGGCAGGCAGCTTAACCAGGCCATCGGTTCCAGGGTAACGCGGCAGGATTTTATCGGTCGCCCTTTGCCGGGCCAGTAATGCGATCCGATCTGCGTCAGCCGGGCTGACCAGCGGGTTCTTGAAGAATGAGCCAGCGCTGCGGCAATCTTCATCGCCTTCGACGATCAGCATGGCCTTGCTTTTGCGAATTTCACGTACCGCTTCGCGTACCTGCTGCAGCGTGGGCGGGCTGGAACTTGTGGCAAAGTGCTTTTTCAAGTCGGCATATTCGATGCGCGGCTCTGCATCGTGAACCAGCTGATATGCCACCCAAAGCACAATGTAACGGCCCCGCAGCGTGCTGTTGAAGATGCTGCTGCGATAGGAGAAGCCGCATTCCCCTTTGTTCATCTCGATGATCTTGCCCGTTGCGAGTTCAAGCAGGCGCACGTAGGCAATGGTTTCAGCCACCTCCTGCCCATAAGCGCCCACATTCTGCACTGGAGTGCCGCCCACGGTGCCGGGAATTCCGCTCAGGCATTCAATCCCCGAATAATTTTCGGCGACGGCGTGAGCTACAAACGCGTCCCAGTCTTCTCCCGCGCCCACGCGGAAGAAGCCCCCGGCAGTCTCTTCTCTCCCTTGGATGGAGATCTTTACCGCCAGGCCGGGCCAGCCTTCATCGGCAATCACCAGATTGCTCCCGCCGCCCAGGACGAACAGTGGCAATTTGTGCTCTGCCGCGTAAGCCACAGCCTCCTGGACTTCTGATTCGCTGGCGCAATCAGCAAAGTAGCGGGCTGGGCCACCCACTTTGAAGGTGGTGAGTGGAGCCAAAGCGACGTTTTCCTGAAGGTTCAAACCAGCTTCAGGATAACGCAAGCGGAATGGCCAGAAGCGGATCATTGCTGTGCAGTATTTAGTACTTAGTATTTAGCAAAAGCAACACCCCGTTCAGCCTTCGAATTCAGGACCGAACGCGGAGTGTGAGCCAGGAGCCAAAGGGCAACGCCAGGGGCCGCGTCTTTTGCAATTTCAGAATGTGGCTGCGGCTTGGTAGAATCAAAGAGTCAAACAGGAGGAAAACTCAATGTATCCAGAAATGATGGTTGCGCCCATGCGCCAGGAACTCACCTCGGCCGGGGTTGAGGAAGCACGCACCGCCTCAGATGTGGAAAAGGCCCTGGCTCAGAAGGGCACGGTCATGGTGGTGGTCAACTCGATTTGTGGCTGCGCCGCCGGCAGAATGCGCCCGGCAGTTCGCGCGGCGATTCAAAACAGCGTTCGCCCTGAGCGCATGATCACCGTTTTTGCCGGCCAGGACCGCGAGGCCACGGACGCTGCCCGCCGCCACTTTACCGGATATCCTCCATCCTCGCCGTCCATTGGAATTCTGCGCGATGGCCAATTGGTTTACATGATGCAGCGCAGCGATATTGAATCCAACGGCCCGGCCGAGATTGCCGCTGCGTTGAAGAACGCATTTGAAAAGCACTGCGCCAACAAAGCTGTCACTGCGTAATTGCCAGCGCCCCTTCGGCTCAGCAAGCTCGCCGCGAAGGGCAGGCTACATTGCTATAATGCCAAAGTTCAGAGCCGGGCTCCTTGGACGAGAGCAAATTTACCGTTTATGTCGTAGCCCGAATCAGCTGACCATGCCTCGCCTTGCCATCGAGATGATCACGCGTAGCGGAAGAGGGCTGTATTTCTTCAGCCCAAGATGTTTCCTGCGCTGAAGGCTGGGTGCGCTGGCGGCCGGATTACATGGCGTCAAAAAAAAGACACAGCAAATCATGAAAATGCTCCAGCCAAGAGCTAAAGGCAAGGGCTAAGGGCCCTTCTTATACCTTCCCATCAACTCAGTCTTCTCCAGCATGTGCCCCTTTATGGCTTTTTCCAGTTCATCTTTGCTTGCGCCGGGTGGGAGATTCAGTTCCGCCCCCAGAGCATAGAGATAAAAATAATAGCGATGGGTTCCGGAGGGCGGGCATGGCCCACGATAACCCGTCTGCCCAAAATCGTTTTTTCCCTGAGTGCCGCCTAGTGGATTTTCCCCTTTGGCAGCCCCTTGGGTGATCTGTGAGACCGTTGCCGGCAGGTTGTAGACCACCCAATGTGTGAAGCCGCCGGCCCTAGGCGCGTCAGGATCATGGACGATGAGTGCGAATGTCTTTGTCCCAGGCGGAGCATTCTTCCAGGTCAATGCCGGCGAGATGTCCTCACCCTGGCAGGTAAATTGGGTAGGGATGTTGCCCTCGGCCGGGAAGGATGAACTGGCCAGTTGAAGCCCATGACCCTTTCTTTTGCTTCGATGCTGGGAATTGGCCTCTCTGCCTGGCGTTGACTGGGCGAATAAGAGAACAGGAACGAGAAAGAGAAGAGGATAAACAAGCCTGCGGCTTAATTTCGCGCGAAACGAAATTGAGTTCAAAGGGTCCTTTCGATTTTCCGGTCTCAGATTAGAGTATTTTAATGATTCATTATTTCTATAACAGTTTTGCAGCCGTCTTGTCCACGATCCAAAGCAACCGCCCGTTCACTGGCTGAACCCCCTGGCAGGGGTAGGCGTCTTGTGGCTGAGACTGAAGGACCTTCTTCAACGTATCGGATTTGTCTTCCCCAGCCACCAAGAACATGACTGCGGCAGCGTGGTTGAGCGCCGGAAATGTGAAGGTGATGCGATAGGTGTGAAATTTTTCTACCCAGTTGGCTACTACCCATCGGGAATTCTCATTGAGCGCCGCGCTGCCGGGAAACAGGGAGGCGGTATGGCCGTCCGGGCCCATGCCTAGCATAATCAGGTCGAACCGGGGCCATCCACCGGGAGCGGCTTGGAAGAAGTTGCGTAATTCCGTCTCGTATTGATGGGCGGCGGCGCCGGCGTCCACCTCAGCCGCAATGCGGTGTACGTTCTGCGGTGGGACCTGGACCCTCGAAAGCAGTGATTCCTGGGCCATGCGGTAGTTGCTTTCAGGATCAGTTGGAGGAACGTGCCGCTCATCGCCAAAGAAGACATGAATCTTGTCCCACGGCAGATTCGGGTCGGCGGCGAGCAGGGAATAAACTCCTTTGGGAGTTGACCCGCCAGACAGTGCCACGGCAAATCGCCCATTCGCAGCGACCGCTTCACCGGCGCAGCGGGAGAATTCTTGAGCACCGGCGCGATAGAGCGCTGGCAGATCTTCGACGATTTTGATTTCGGGAGCCATGGAGGGTACTCGGTACCGAATCAATCAAAGACAAAGCAAAGAATCACAAATTTGACCGCTGCACTAGAGCGTACCGTGCCGCCCCAATCAGGCCTACCTTGTCATTTACGATTACCTTCACCGGAATCGTCTCCATCAGCGGTTGCAGGCGTCCTTTAGAGACAAAGGCCTCGACGAATGCCGGAGTGGTGAGCTTGGGCAGAACCTTGGCGGCGATTCCTCCGCTTACAAACACTCCACCGGTAGCCATCAATTTCAGCGCCAGATTGCCTGCTTCTGCTCCGTAGATAGTCACAAAAATATCCAGGGCTCGCTCGCAAATAGGGGCCTTGCCCTTAAGTCCTTGCTCTGAGATCACAACCACAGGATCAGCCGATTGTTGCAATTCCTCTTTCAGCCAACCCGGTTCCTGTTCTGTCCGGCTATCGCGCAGAAAATCGTAGATGTTTTTCAGGCCTGGCCCGGAAAGCACCCGCTCGTAGCTGACGCGTCCGAATTTGTTGAGCAAATACCGCAATAGCCCAATCTCCAGATCATTTCGTGGCGCAAAATCAGCGTGACCGCCTTCACAGGGAAATGGACGGCGGCGGAATCCGTCCCAGTAAAGCCCGGCCTCGCCCAGGCCGGTGCCGGCGGCAAGCAGCGCGCCATTGCCGGTTCCCGCGTCAACCTTGGTCAAGGCAATAAAATCTTCTGCCGCAAGGTCGGCAATTCCCGAGGCGTGTGCCTGGAGGTCATTGATCAGCAAGACACTCTCGATGCCGATTTGTTTGGCAAGCTGGAACGCGTTGACTACCCAGGGAAGGTTTGGAGTGGAGACTTCGCCATGGAGCACCGGGCCGGCAATTCCAAAGCAGGCAAGATGGATGGTGGTTCTCTGCTCGCTCAAAAAAAGGCTAACGATCTCATCCAGACTCTTATGCTCGCGGCTGGGATAGACGCGCTCCAGCACGAGTGTGAGCGCTCCGCTCGCGTCTTCCTCAAAGAGCGCGATCCGGGTATGGGTCCCACCGATGTCACCCGCTAAAATCTGCATGAAGTCAGAGCATTCGCCTTTGACTTTCAATTACCAAGTTACCAACTTACCCAATTACCAAATTCTCCCGTTGGGTCATTGCTCAATCCGTCTCCACGCGCGGCCGTCGCGAACAATGATCTCGTCCGCCTCTTTTGGGCCCCAGGATCCGGCGGCGTAGTTAGGAAAATTGCGCGGCGGCAGGGCCTTCCACACATCAAGAATAGGATCAACCACGCTCCATCCGGCCTCAACCATGTCCGCGCGCTGGAACAGTGTTTGGTCCCCGCTAATGCCGTCATAGAGAAGAATTTCATAGCCGGTGTTGGCCGTCGTGCCAAAGTAGTCGGCGTAATTGAAGTCCATTTCTACGGAGCCTACTTTGACCTGCGGACCCGGGACCTTGGCGCCGAACCGCATGGAGATGCCTTCATCCGGAGAAATGTGGATGAGAAGCTGGTTAGGTTTGAGGCTGCTGACCGGAGTGTCGCGGAACAGAATGAAGGGCGCTCGCTTGAATTCAATCGCCACCTCCGTGTGACGCGCTGCCAGGCGCTTGCCCGTGCGCAGGTAAAAAGGTACGCCGGCCCAGCGCCAGTTATCAATGACCAGCCGCAGGGCGACAAAGGTCTCGGTTTTCGAGTCCGGTGGCACACCAGACTCGGCGCGGTAGGCGGGGGCGCGCTCGCCGTTGACGTCTCCTTCTCCATATTGGCCGCGCACGGCGCAGTGCAGCACGTCCTCAGCCGAGAACGGCTGGATCGCGTGAAGAATCTTCGATTGTTCATCATGGACTGCGTCAGGGCTAAAGGAGATCGGAGGCTCCATGGTGGTGAGAGACACGAGTTGAAACAGGTGGTTGGGCACCATATCGCGCAGGGTTCCGGCCATATCGAAATATCCGCCACGCTTTTCCACCCCCACCGTTTCCGCCACCGTGATTTGCACGTGGTCAATGTAGCGCCGGTTCCATACCGGCTCAAAAATGCCGTTGCTGAAGCGGAACACCAGAATGTTCTGTACGGTTTCCTTTCCCAGATAGTGATCGATGCGATAAATCTGCTCTTCCGCCAGTACTTTTTTGATCGTGTGATTCAACTCCTTGGCTGACCGAAGATCATTGCCGAAAGGTTTTTCGAAGACCAGGCGGCGCCAGTGGCCGTCTTTCTCCCCAGTCAATCCGCAAGCGCCGAGTTGGTCCACAATGTCGCCGAAGAAGACCGTACTGGTGGCCAGGTAAAAGAAGTAATTGCCCTGCGTGTGGTGGTTGTTGTCTGCCTGGACCAGGGCCTGTATCAATTTGGCATAAAGCTGAGGGTCCTTGAAGTCTCCACTTACGTAATAGAGGCGCTCCAGCAGCCAGTCCCGCAGTCCTGGATCAACCTTGTCGGTGGCAAACTTCACAAGCTGCTCGCCCATTGTCTGCCGGAACTGCTCCGTAGTTAGGTCGTTGCGGGCCACACCCACAATGGCGAAATCCCGTGAAAGCATGTTGCTTTTCACCAGGTTATAAAGCGCGGGGAACAGTTTGCGGGCGGTTAAATCACCGCTCGCGCCAAAGACGACCATCGCGCAGGGGCCGGTCTGCCGCGCAGGTCTCTCGGCATTTTTCAACTCTACGTCGTCCGCGTCCCGTTCCAGTTGTGGCATAAGGAATTCTCCGGGCTACGAAGCCTTTTCTTTTTTTGCAGTCAACTCAATGTGGCCGCCGAACTTCTGCCTCATCGCGCTAAGCATTTTTTCAGCGAACGTATGCTCCTGGCGCGAACGGAAGCGTGTGTAAAGCGCCGCAGACAGGACCTCCACTGGAACGGCCTCATCCAGCGCCGCGGCAATGGTCCATCGCCCCTCCCCGGAGTCCTGCACATAGCCGGTATATTCTGAAAGCGTCGGGTTCTCCGCCAGCGCCATGGCCGTAAGATCGAGCAGCCACGAGGAAACCACGCTGCCGCGCCGCCAAACCTCTGCGATATCGGCCACGTTCAGCGGATAGCGGTACTCCTGCGCCAACTGTTCGGAGGCAGCGTTGCGGAAGATGTCAAACCCTTCAGCATAGGCTTGCATCAGTCCGTACTCAATGCCGTTGTGCACCATCTTCACAAAATGTCCCGCACCGGACGGCCCGCAATAGAGATAGCCCAACTCCGCTGTGCCGTCCAATTTTTCGCGTCCGGGAGTGCGAGGAATATCGCCCATGCCCGGCGCCAGGGTTTTGAAAATCGGATCAAGATGCTCAACCGCTTCCCTGGGTCCGCCCAGCATCATGCAGTAGCCCCGCTCCAGCCCCCAGACGCCGCCGCTCGTGCCCACGTCAATATAGTGGATGCCGCGTTCCTTCAGCTTTTGCGACCGCCGCACGTCATCCTTGAAATAGGAATTGCCGCCGTCAATGATGATGTCACCGGCCTCGAACTTCTGTCCCAGTGTCGTTACGGTCTGCTCCGTAGGATCTCCCGCAGGGACCATGACCCATGCCGCGCGCGGTTTCTTGAGTTTTGTAACAAAATCATCCAGGGAAGAAGAGCCGGTCGCGCCCTCTTTGCCCAGTTCCTGCACATTCTGTGGGCTTAGATCTGTCACCACGCATTCGTGCCCACCGCGCATCAGGCGCCGCACCATGTTGCCGCCCATTCTTCCCAGTCCGACCATTCCTAGTTGCATATGCCCCCATTCTGAGCGTCAAGCACCACATAATCTCGACAGAACTCTACGACCTCTCGAAGGTGTCATCCCGAACGGGACGGGGTTCGCGCGCGCCGTCTTCAGCGCGCGAACAGGCCCGGAGGGATCTGCTCCGCTGCTCTCCAGGACAACCATAACGTGCGTACCCACGCCGATAGCGCACGCTTAACGGGGCTTTGATTGACGTCCTCTCGAAGCATGCAAAACTCCATGATCACCCCAACGCTTCCGTTATCGCTGCATTCAGCTTCTTCAATCCGCCCTTCACATCTGCCGGCAGATGGATTCGCAGCGCCCGCCGTTTACGTTCTGCCAAAACCTGAAAATCGCCGCGCGCCTGTGCCGCCTTGACTACGCCGAAGGTATATTTCTGTCCTGGCACCGGCAGGTCCACCGCGTCGTCGCACGTTACTTGAAGAAAGACGCCGTTGTTCGGCCCGCCTTTATAGGCTTGTCCGGTGGAGTGCAGAAAGCGTGGACCAAAACCCAGGCACGTGGCCACATGTCGGCGGTCGCGAATTGTATGACGAATGGACTGCAAACTCTCCTCATGCTCGCCATTCATCTGGATGTAAGCCAGCAACGCAAAGTAATCTCCGGGAGCGAGCTGGCTGAAATGCGTGCGCAGGAAGCCTACCAGCGACTTCTCGCTGCCGGCCAGCTTCTTCAAGTTCGCTGCGTTGCGCTCGTCCGTGAAGAGTTTGAAATCGTCTCCCTCCCAGATTGGCTTTTCGTCCGGAAGCTTGCCGGTCTTTTCGTACTGCTCTGTCAACTGGCGAGTCACAATCTTGCTTGCCTCCACGTCCGGCTGGTTGAAGGCGTTGATGCCGATAATCGAGCCGGCCACTGCGGTGGCGATTTCCCAACGGAAGAATTCTTGTCCAATGTCGTAAATATCGGCCACATTGATGCGCACCACCGGCTGTCCGGCTTTGCGCAAGGCCTCTACTTGTGAATCCTGCGCGGAGTCAGCGTCATTTGCCAGCCGCAGGTAGACAAACACCCGGTCTGCTCCATAAATCTCCGGCGCTCCCAGCTTTTCTCGATCGACAGGAACCAATCCCTTGCCTTGCTTCCCGGTGCTTTCGGCCAGAAGTTGTTCCAGCCAAGCGCCCAGGTCCCGGATTCCCGGTGAGGTGATAATGGTGATCTTGTCGCGGCCATTCTTTGCTGCGGTGCCCAGGATGACGCCCAGCACCGCCCCCGGATTCTGCTCTACCGCCACCGAGGCATCGCACGCCCGCACCATCTTCTCCGTGCACTCCAGGAAGCGCCGGACATCAACTCCCATAATCGCCGCAGGAACCAACCCAAAGTTGGAAAGGGCTGAATAGCGCCCGCCAATGCCTGGCGCCCCAAAGAAGATGCGGCGGAAATGGTTCTGTTCGGCCACCTGTTGCATCTTCGAGCCAGGGTCTGTAATGGCCAAAAATTGTTTGCCGGCATTTCCTTTGCCTGCAACCTGTTCCGCGCGATCAAAGAAGTATTGCTTGAAGATATTGGGTTCCAGCGTGCTGCCCGATTTGCTGGCCACAATGAACAGCGTTTTGGCAACATCAATCTGTTGTTCGATGGCTTTGATTTGCGCGGGATCGGTTGAATCCAGCACATGCAGCTCCGGATGGCCTGCCTGTTTTCCAAAAGTTATCTTCAACACTTCCGGACACAGGCTCGAGCCCCCCATTCCCAACAGCAACGCGTGGCGAAAGCCGGCCTGAACCACGTCAGCAGCAATATCTGAAAGCTCCTGCAGGTGGGCTGCCTGGTCCTCGGCCACGTGCAGCCAGCCCAGCCACTTGTGTTCATCGTCGCCGGTCCATAGCGACCTATCACCCGTCCAAAGACGGTTCATCTTGTTGTTCGCTTGCCAGTCTTTTAGGGTCGAGTCAACGGCCTGATTCAGTGCCGCCGGTAAGTCATAGGCTAAGCATTGAATTTTGGGCCTGGCCTTGGCGGGTTCAGTTTTTTTTTCTGCGATGGCGGAGATCAGCTTGTCAAAAGCATCATCGAACAGCTTAATTGCCTCATCCAGAAGCTGGTCGGTCATTGCACGCATGGAGATGCCGGCTTTCTCCATGTCAGCCATCGTCTTATCCGCAGCTGCCAGATCGGCATCCAGCGTTCGGCTTGCCTGGCCGTGATCGCGAAAAGCATCCAGCGTGGCCGGCGGTATGGTATTCACGGTGTCCGGACCGATCAAGCCTTCCACGTACATCACATCCCTGTACGCTGGATTCTTGGTGCTGGTGCTGGCCCACAGCAAGCGCTGGGTTTGTGCTCCTCGCGCAGCCAGTGCTTTCCAGCGGTCGCCGGAAAAGATTTGCGAGTATTTTTCATACGCCTGCTTGGCATTGGCGATGGCAACTTTCCCCAGCAACCCGCGCAATAACTGTTCTTCCTGCGGGCTCTTCACATTCTTGAGCTTCGCCGTGACCATCGAATCAGCCAGCGTATCAATGCGGCTCACAAAGAAGCTGGCAACGCCGGCAATTTTCGCGATATCGTCTCCGCGGTATGCCTCCAGCCCGGCAACAAACGCCTCAGCAACTTTCACGTAAGCATCCTGGGAAAAGAGCAGGGTTACGTTGATGTTGATGCCTTCACTGATCATCTGCCGGATCGCGGGTGCGCCTTCCGGCGTGCCCGGAATTTTGATCATGATGTTTGGCCGGCCCACAGCTTTCCACAGTCGCCGAGCCTCTTCCATAGTTTCCTGAGTGGAGCGTGCCAGCTTGGGCGAAACCTCCAGGCTTACGTAACCGTCACGGCGATTGGTTGCGTGATAGACCGGCAACAGCAGATCAGCGGCATCCTGGATATCGCGAATGGCAATGGTTTCGTAGATTTCTTCGGCGCTCTGGCCCTTAGCATGGAGCTGCTCCAGAATGTCGGCATAATCGGTGCTGCCGGCAATGGCCTTCTCAAAAATAGAAGGATTGGACGTCATGCCGCGCAACCCGTCCTCATCGATCAGCCTCTGGAGCTCGCCGCTGGTGATCAGGTTGCGGCGGATGTAGTCCAGCCAGATCGACTGGCCGAATTTTTGCAGCAGCTTGAGCGGATTTTCCTGGGCAGCCTTGCCGGATTTTGGTGTCTCAAGAGAGCTAACTGGACTCATAAACTCTTCTCCTTGGCGAATTTGCCGGGCGCGTGGCGCTTCTCAATTTCGATGATTTTTCTTAGCCGCCGCTGATGCCGTTCTTCAGCCGTAAAGCGGGCATTCAGGAAAGTGATGCAAAGGTCTTTGGCCAGCTCCAGGCCGATGATGCGCGCTCCCAACACCAGCACATTAACGTCATCGTGCTCCACACCCTGATGGGCTGAGTAACAATCATGGCAGATGCCGGCGCGGATTCCCGCCATCTTATTGGCGGCTACAGAAGCCCCGACTCCGCTTCCGCAGATCAGGATGCCGCGCTCGGCCTCGCCACGCAGCACCGTCAGGCCGAGAGCTTCAGAAAAGTCAGGGTAATCCACCGGCTCCGTACTGTACGTGCCTACATCGAGCACCAGGTGCCCGTTTTCCTGCAAGTGAGAGCTCAGGATTTTCTTCAGCTCAAATCCGGCATGGTCAGAACCAAGCACGACTTGCATGCGCTATTGTCTCCTCTGTGCCAGCAACGTTCTGGCGGCTAAGATGACTGCGTCTGGAGTAAAGCCGAATTTCTTCTGCAGTTCTTTCAGTGGAGCTGAGGCCCCAAAGGTCTTCATTCCGATTGTAATGCCATCCGTGCCCACATACTGCGACCAGCCCAGAGTAGATGCTTGCTCCACTGAAATCCGCGCTTTCACCTCCGGCGGAATCACGCTGTTGCGGTACTCAGGAGTCTGCTGCTCGAAGATTTCCCAACAGGGCATGCTGACGACCCGCACTTTGCAACCCTCTTTGCTGAGCTGCTCATAAACAGAAACGCACAGGGAAACTTCGCTTCCAGTCGCCATCAGGATCAATTCCGGCTTTCCGTTTGGTGCATCCGCCAGGATGTAGGCGCCCTTGGCCACTCCTGCGGCCGGAGCGTACTTGCTGCGGTCAAACGTGGGCAGCGCCTGCCGTGAGAGCACAAGAGCGGCGGGTTCGTGCCGCAGCTGCATAATCACTCGCCACGCCTCCGTCACTTCGTTGGCGTCTGCCGGACGAATCACCAGGAAGCCTGGCAGCGCCCGCAATGATGCCAGCTGTTCCACCGGCTGGTGGGTGGGGCCATCTTCACCCAGGCCGATGGAGTCATGAGTAAACACATAGATGACCGGAATTTCCATCAGTGCGGCCAGGCGCATGGGCGGCCGCGAGTAGTCGCTGAAAATCAAAAATCCAGACCCGAAAGCGCGGATCTTACTCAGCGAAAGGCCGTTCAGGATCGAACACATTGCATGTTCGCGAATGCCAAAGTGAAAATTTCGTCCGCCATATTGACCGGCCTCAAAATCTCCCGCGCCATCAAAAGTAAGGCGGGTCTTGGTTGAAGGCGCAAGATCGGCCGCGCCGCCAATCATCCATGGGACATTCTTTGCCAGAGCATTCAGCACTTTGGCGGAAGATTCGCGGCTGGCGAGTCCTTTGGGATCGGCGGGGAAGCCGGGCAGGTCCTTGTCCCATCCCTGTGGTAGCTCGCGGCGCAGCATCAGGCGCAGATGCTCGGCCAGCACCGGGTAGTCCTTTTTGTAGTTCTCCAGTAGCGTCTCCCACGCTGCGCGCAGCTCGCGCCCGCGCTTGCCAATGCCGTGGCGCAAGTTCTCCGGCACCTCCGGCGGCACCAGAAATTTGGCATCTTCGGGCCAGCCGTAATTGCGCTTGGCCAGGCGAATCTCATCTTCACCCAGAGGCTCGCCGTGGGCGGCTTCCGTATCCTGTTTGTGAGGCGCGCCATAAGCAATATGACTGTCAACAATGATCAGTGTGGGGCGATCGTTGGTGTTTAGGAAAGTCTGCAAGGCGCGCGTCAGCATCTCCAGATCATTGGCGTCGCCCACGCGCGTCACGTTCCACCCGTAGCCCATGAACCGCGTGGCCACGTCTTCCGTGAATGCAAGCGCAGTGTGCCCTTCAATGGTGATGTGATTGTTGTCGTAGATCCAGCAGAGGTTGGAAAGCTGAAGATGCCCGGCCAGCGAAGCGGCTTCGCTAGAGACGCCCTCCATCATGTCGCCATCACCACACAGCGAAAAGACGTTGTAATTGAACAGCTCGTAGCCGGGTTTGTTGAAGTGCGCCGCCAGCCAGCGTTCGGCAATCGCCATGCCCACGCTGTTGGCCAATCCTTGTCCCAGGGGTCCGGTTGTAGTCTCCACGCCGGAGGTCAAGTGATACTCAGGATGGCCGGGACATTTGCTGTCTAACTGACGGAAGTGCTTGATGTCATCCAGGGTGACGGAGGGCTTGCCCAGAGTCTCATATTTGGGGTCCACAGCTTTCACGCCGGTCAGGTACAGCATGGAATAGAGCAGCATGGAGGCGTGTCCGGCGGAGAGCACAAAACGATCGCGATTGGGCCAGATGGGATCTTCAGGGTCGAACCTGAGCAGCCGCTGCCACAGGCAATAAACCACGGGCGCCATCGCCATCGGCGTTCCTGGATGCCCGGAGTTGGCCTGCTGTACGGCATCCATGGACAACGTGCGGATGGTGTTGATGCTTAGGTTGTCGATTGTATTCGTTGCTTCGCTCGAAGCCGCCACAGGGATTCTTTCCTTTACCCGGGTTCTTACCTCGTTGGAGTTCTCTCCGGCCGTCACCAGCTCCAGTAGATGGTTGCGATGGCTGCATCAACCACAGGCCCCCTGGTGCAGGAGCAAGTTTGATTGAGTAACCAGGCGAGTACTCTACCAGCCTAAACCATATCCCCGCCTCGCGGGAATTTTGCCCACAACTTAATGGATGCGCGAAATGACACAAGGTTTCGCCCGCTGCTGCAACCGCAGCACTACTGGCTTCTCCGTGATGGAAGATTTATATATGGCGAACTCAAGTCTCGATCGACGGCAAAGGCGAGGCCAGGTATATCCGTGATCAAGCTCGGAGGATGAGGTCGAGGCGGCAAGGATGCAGTAGGGCAAAACAGCTGCCCCGGCTGCTTCTGCCCAACCAACATCTTCAACCATTCTCCTGTCATTGCTGGGCGCAATGAGGGAAGTGACGCAAATCTATGTGTGGCCGGCACTCCCCCTAGCAACTCAGTGCTTTTTGAATGCCGGCCAACCCCGTCTAACGTGCCTTAGACGTTCTCTTAATAGATAGTGCAGCCAGGGGGCTAATCGTTACAGACTTTACAGACTTTTTTATCGTGTTTTCCCGGCCTCAGCCGTGTTGGTGGGTGTTGTCGGCTGTGCATTTTTTACCCACTTGTCGAACCAGGCCACCATCTCGTAGAGGGTATGTTCCACCGACTCCCGGCCGAGGTAACCGTGCGCCTCGTATGGCAGTTGCACATAGCGAACGATCCCGCCATTCCCCTTGATTGCCTGATAGAGTCGCTCGCTCTGGATGGGAAACGTCCCGGAATTGTCATCAGCCATGCCGTGGATCAGGAGGATAGGGTGTTTGATCTTGTCCGCGAACATGAAAGGGGAGATCTTGATGTACATCTCCGGCGCCTCCCACAGCGTGCGCCGTTCGCTCTGGAAGCCAAACGGGGTCAGGGTACGGTTATAGGCTCCGCTGCGCGCCACCCCGGCCTTAAACAGGTCGGAATGGGCTAGTAGGTTGGCTGTCATGAAGGCGCCATAGCTGTGGCCGCCCACGCCCACGCGGTCACGGTCCGTCACACCCATTTCGACTGCCTTGTCAATGGCCGCTTTGGCGCTGGCCACGATCTGTTCCACATAGGTGTTGTTCATGGTGTCGGGATCTCCGACCACGGGCATGGTGGCATTATCCAGAACCGCATAACCCTGCGTTACTAGGAACAATTGGGAGATGCCGGTAATGGTGGTGAAACGGTTCGCTGAGCCGGAGATTTGTCCTGCTGTATCAGCATCGTTAAATTCCAGAGGGTAGGCCCAGACAACGGTAGGCAGCCTGTCGCCTTGCTTGTAGTTGGCCGGAAGATAGAGGGTAAAGGAGAGTGGCACGCCGTCCGCCCGCTTGTAGGTGACAATCTGCTTGGTAATGCCTCGCAGCTGCGGTGCGGCATCAGGAAAGTGGGTGAGAGCTCTCTTGTCCTGGCTGCCCGCGCTGCGCAGGAAAAAGTTCGGAGGCTCTGTGGGACTCTCATAGCGGGTAATGAAGTGCGAGCCATCCTCCGATGCCAGAGTCACGGCTTCCTCAAAGCTGCCTTCCGCGGAGTGGAACAGGCGTTCAGTTTTTTGCGATTGCAGATCAAAACGGTCAAGGAAAGGGAACTCTCCCTTGGGTGATGCTCCAGCGCCAGAGAGGAAAATAGAATCGCCGTTCTGCCAGATCACCCGCTTACCGTTCGCCAGCCTCCTCATCAATGGCGTTCCAGGATCACGATAGCGGTCACGAATGGAGCGCTCCCAGATCAGCTTGGGTGCCGCCCCAGGCTGATTCACGTTGACCATGAAGGTGCGAACCCAGCGCCGGTTGCGGTCATAGTCATGCAGCAGGCCCATTCCGCTTGCTCCCCACAGGACGCTTTGGCCTCCTCCGCCGAATCCGCCACCAGCCGGGACAAAGCGTTGTTCCAGCTTGACCAGTTCTTTGGATTGATCAGTAAATGGAGCGCTGAGCATCAGCAGGTGGTCGTGATAGGGAACTTTGGCTCGTGTATCGCCGCCGTCGAGGGCCTCCGCCCAGCATAATGTTGCCGGTTGTGTTGCTATCCAGTCGTAATCTCGCGGACCAGTCATCACTCCTTCAATGGGAACGTGCTCGGCCAGCGGCAGGCTGGCGAGCTTGAATTCCATTTTGCCGCTGTGGTCCCACACCTCGACGTCTTTGGCGAAATCGTTAAAGGGCAAAAGATAAGAGTACGGACGATGAATGCGCGCGGTAAGAATGTGAACGCCATCCGGCGAAGGATCGATGCGGTTGAATATGCCGGGTTTGCCGATGGCCGTAAGGTGGCCTGTGCGGCTATCTACCAGTGTAAGCTGAGACGTAGCGTAATAGTCGAAAAGATCTTCATCGTGGCTGCTTTGCAGCAGGTCTTCATAAGTGGCGGCTGGCGCCTTTTTGCCGTCGCTTTCCTGAATGATGGGACCGTCGGGGATCGCCGAATCTACCGGAGGCTTGCCCCGCGTTTCCGGCACCGCCTCTACCAGCAGCGTTCGGCTGTCCGGCATCCATTGCACAGGCTCACCCAGGATTGCGTTTACTTTTATTCCCGAAACACGGTGCGCTGCGCCCGAGGCAGCATCCCCCACCCAGAGCTCGATGGCGGTGGGTGTAGTGTTCGTGAAACTGAAGTGTTGTCCGTCCGATGACCACTCCGGAAGGCCGACATATGCATTCTGGGGAAGCTGAACCGTCTGCTCCTTGCCATCCTGAACATGCACGATGTGCAGCCCGGTCAGGCGCGGAGGATGATGGCGTCCATTGGTGGAGGGATTGATGCGGATGCCCGCCAGCCGCAGCATAGGTTGGGCCAGATCAGAGAGCGGCGGGTTTCCGAGCCGGTCCGCGACCAGCAGATAATCCGATTTCGGGCTGGCCAGCACCAGGGGAGTTGGCCGCGCATCCAGAATTTCAGGAATCGGCCTGGGCGCTTTGTGGTATCCCTGAACGGCCTGAGCTTGAGCGAGCTGAACCAGCAGAAGAGGAAAGGTGAAGACTACAAATAGAAGTTGCAGACGGAGTTTACGCATGGTGGCACCTCGACTCCCAAAAAATCTTGAACGCAGCAGTCTAACTGAATTCCGCTTGCGGCAACAGTTTTGTTCTCTCCTGAGCGGGCCATGCTAACGGAAGACATGTATCAGCCCCCAAGCGCCCTTGCATGACGCTTTACGTGAATCAGAAACCCTCATTCAATAACACTCTAACCCCCTGTCATCCAGAAGTGTCCCTGAAAGTGAGCGCGCGAAACAGCCAAGTATGCCTCCGCCGCAGCGATTTTGAAAAAGATCCCCCTAATTGAAGGGCTAAGTCCTTTGACGAGTGCTGTCCGCTAAAGGCTAAAGAGCCAAAGGCCAAGGGCCAAAGGCCAAGGGTTCTATTCTCGCCGTTTTTTTACCACGTGTTATAGGCCGTGCCGTCTGAGCCGGTTAGCTTTGAGCCGCTGTGGACGTCTACCAGGCCGGGGTCTGATTGGCCCAACTGCTGGATGCTATCGTCGCTGACCGGCTCCCAGGTTGTGCTGGACTGAGTAAACGGATCTTTAGGAAGGGCGCGCAGGTATCCGGCTGTAACCAGGTCATCCAGGGCTTGCGGAGCTTTGTTTTTGTCCTGAGTGTACTGGTCGATGGAGAGGCGCATGGAGTAGAGATCTTCTTTCAGCACTGCTTCGCGCGCATGCAGGACATGCATGTTGTAAACCGGAATGGCAATTGATGTAAGGATCATCACAATAGAGATGACAATGATCATCTCAATCAGGGTGAAGCCACGCTGGTGCATCGGGTGTTCGGGTGATCCGGTGATCCGTTGATCGGTGTTGGCCCCCGCTATAGCTCTGGAGCCGCGAGTTCTTTGTTGAAGAAGCAACCCACTCTCCCGCCGATGTTTAAGCATCTCGATCATGCCTTACCAATCCTTATACTTCGTGCCGTCCAGGGCGGTACCGTCTGACTTACTGTAAACATCGAAGACGTCCTGGCCGCCCCAGGAATCGGAGGTTGGATCATCCTGGTCAGAACGCAGGCCCCACTCGTTTTTTCCAGTCATGGGATCAACCGGGATACGACGCAGAAAACGGAGTTTTTTCCCCTGGACGTCTTCTCCTTTGACCAGGGTATCGAGGTCTTTGGGATAGCCATTGCTGCCGAGCTTTGTCTGGAAAGCGTTTCGATCGGCGGCATCTTTGTAGCGGTCAATGGCGGAGCGCATCTCCCACAGGTAGCGGCGCAGCTCAGTCTCTTTCTGGCGCTGGACGGTAAAGCGAACCACCGGTACCGCTGCGCCGATCAGGATGAGCAGGATGGTGAGCGCGGCAATCATTTCTATCAACGTGGTGCCACGCTGCCTGCGCCCTAACAGGGGATAACGCGGATTGTCATGGTTCCGCACGAGTACCTTTAGTGTCTCCCGCTCTTATTTTATCAACAAGGGCCTATGCCTGATGGACCTCAGTTCACGTTCACCGTGGTTTGCGAACCCAGCGCCTGAATGGGCTGATTCTGGCTATTGCGAACTCCAGGAACGGTGATGGCCAGCCCGGTTGCTCCCCTGGCCTTGGCAGTAAACGAAAGGTTGAAAACCACGCCATCGCCCGAGATGCCTGCGGATCCCGGCGGGCGCTGGGCTGAGATCAGCAAAGTTCCCGAGGAAGGATCGTCACGCTTAACCATGGGCACCGCCTGGCCATCACGGCCCAGGAAGTCTCCGCTGGTAGCTTGCGCGAACTGCAAGACCTTGGGATCGTAGGTCAATTGAAGCGAAACTGAAGAAATATCCTGCCCTCCGGCTAAAGCAACATTCACGTTGAAATTGCCATTGACCCCTGTGGTCACTACGCCGGGATCCAGACGCAGGCTGAGGGAGCCGGGGGCCGGAGCGGGGGAAGGCTTGGTGGCGGAGCTTGTATCCGGCTGCTGAGGCGCGTTTTGGCCTGGCCCTGGCTGAACCTGCGGCGTCATGGCGGGCTGGGCCTGAACTGGAGGCGCCTGCTGCTGGGCGGGTAAAAACTGCTGTTGCGCGGGCGATGGAGCGGTGAGAGGCGCCGCGGCAGCGGGAACTCCGGGTTGCTGTCTGGCGCTGCTGTCTGTTTTGGCCGGTGCGTTCTCGACCATGCGCAGGTCAATCGCCGTTCCTGTGCCGACATCAAAGGCTTTCCGGTTGGCGTTGGTGAGGAACTGGCCGCGAACGATATGGGGAACGAGCAGGAAAACGACTTCGTTGGTGTGCTTTTCTTTGTCTTCCTGCGAGAAGAGGTACTTGAGGATGGGAATTTTGGAGAGGAAAGGAACACCGGAGGTATTCAGCGTAATCTGGTCTTCCAGGATGCCGCCCACCATGTTGATCTCGCCATCCTTCAAGCGAATCTCGTGATCAACCTTGCGCTGGCTGATGATGGGCTGGCTGATGCCACCTATGGACACGGTTCCCGTTTGATTGGAGATGGTCATGGTGGCTTTTAGACTGATTTCATTGTCCGGATGGACATGGGGCGTGATTTCAATGGTTACGCCCACGTCAATGTACTGGAACTGGGTGTTCACACCCAGGGCGCCCACACCGGTGCCAATGCCCAGGGGCGTTCCAAATGAGCCAGTAGCGATAGGAATGCGATCACCGATGTTCAGGCTGGCCTTAAGGCCGTCTGCCGCACGGATTTGAGGATTTTCCAGAATCTTGGTGTCAGAGTCGTTAAACAGCAACTGGGCGCTCAGCGGGCTGATGGTGACCGCATAGGATGTGGAGTTCAGATGTTGCAAACTATTGAAGTTCAGGCCGCCAGTGTTGGTGGTTGTAGTGGTCGTGGTGCCAGGGGTGGTACTAGGAGTGGTGGTGGCGTTCGTGCCCTGCAGCGCCACCGATCCGGTCTGAGGAGGCAGCAGGCCCATCTGGCGGACTTTGTCGCGCCTTACCTGCGCCACCACAATATCCACTACCACTTCAGGCTTGGACTTATCAATGTCATCGATCATCTTCTGCGCCAGGGCGAGCTGGTCCGGCGTGCCGCGGACGATGATGGCGTTCTGTGAGGGGACCTGCTGGATGCGCTGCACCTCGAGGATGGTGCGAATGGCGTTCACTACGTCCTGAAGATCTGTGGGCGAGGCAACGTTGCCTAGATAAAACGTCTTGATGACGCTCTGTTCCAGCTCTCTGCGTTTCCCGGTGTTATCGGCGGCGACGAAAATGGTATTGGGCGTCACGGGACGCCAGAAGGTGCGCGACTCCAGGGCTACGATATCCAGGGCCTGTTGCAGGGTGACTCCCTGCAGGTCAACTGAAAGCTTGCGCGAAGTGTAGTCGGGATCAAAGAGGACATTGATTCCAGCAAGCCTTCCCACAGTGTCATAAACAGTCTTGGAGTCCTGGCCGTTCACCTTGATGATAATAGGAACATTGGAAATTTCGCCGAGCCGCACCGGTCCGCCAGCCCTTTCAAGGAGTTGGTGCAATTGGTCCTCCTCCGGTGAGGGCGGGGCAGACTCCTGGGGCTTGCCCTCTTGCCCAGCTTGCCGCTTCATGATGTCCTGAGTGCGCCTGATTTCCTGCCGGGCTATGTCACTGCTGGGATCGATCTGCAACGCCTGGGTAAATAATTCCAGAGCTTCAGTGAATTTTCCCTGCTCGCGCAACTGTTGCCCGCGACGGACCTTGGAGGCGGCGGCGAGAAAGCGGGTCCGCTCAAAGGCGACGCGAACTTTCAGGTCGTCCGGGCGCTTGTCATAGGCTTGTTTGTAGTAGTCGTATGCGGTTTCGTAGTCTTGACGCTGCTCTGCTTTGAGCCCCTTGTTCATGAGGGAACGCGGAGATTCAGCCGTGGCCAAGCCGCAAAGAGAGAGAATAACGATGAGTACGAACGATTGCCTTAAACTTCTCATAACGTCCTTGTTCAATTAAAGTAGCCCAGAGCAGGATGCCGAAGGCAACGCCGTACCCTGGCCGTCCAATGCGGCCCAACACTGCGGGAAAGCTGCGATTATACACCCCATTGAAGTACAACCCCTAAGCAAAAGAACGTGGTTAGAAGGAACTCTTGCGCTGTGCTAGCATAAAAATTTTGCCGCACGCGCACAAACGTTCCTGCTGGTAACAAGCCAATGGCCCGACAACTCCACCAGACCGAACCCAGCAAGCCCAAGAATGTGAAGCGTGACGCTGTCGCCTCCGGGGAGCGCGATGCCACGGTGAACCGGGCGGCCGGACATAATTACTTTCTTGAGGAAAAACTGGAGACGGGAGTGGTGCTGACCGGTTCTGAGGTCAAGTCCGTGCGCTCCGGCAAAGCCAATTTAAAAGATGCCTATGCCCTGGTAAAGGATGGCGAGCTCTGGTTACTGAACGCGCACATTGGCGCTTACGAACATGGGAGTTATGCCAATCATGCGCCGCTGAGGACACGCAAACTCCTGGTGCACAAAGAGCAATTGCGAAAACTGCTGGGCAAGAGCCAGCAGCGCGGTTACACTCTGATTCCCACGCGCATGTATTTTAAGAATGGAAAAATAAAATGCGAGGTTGCGCTGGCCAAGGGAAAACAAACCTGGGACAAGCGCGAGACCGAACGGAAGCGCACCGCAGAACGAGAAACACGCGAGGCGGTGGCGAGAGCCAGGAAAAGCTAAACCAGATTCGGGTGATCGGAAGCCCAGATCACAACAGCGAGCAACTTAAGAGGACGGGACTCAATTATGGATGCAAAACTCATCGCAGGGAATTGTGCGGATGTTGAAACCGAGTGCCTGGTCGTGATGGCTGTGGACCAGGGAGAAAAACAAAAGAATGAGCCGCGCCTGGCGCATCGAGACGCGGCTCTCGAGAAAGCCGCAGCCGAGCTGCTCTCGACCGGCGAGGTTACGAGCAAGGCATTTGAGGCGGTGATGGTGCATCATCCCCAGGGGCTGAAGGCCAAGAGGCTGCTGGTAATCAACGCAGGCAAGGCAAAAAAGTTCAATGCGGACGCACTGCGGAAAGCCGCGGGCACGGCCGTCCGGTTTTTGAAACCAAAAATGATCAAGAGCTGCGTGTTTGTTCCACCGGAAATAGAAGGCGGAGTGGCAGAAGCCGTTCGTGGCGTGGTGGAAGGAGCGTTTGTTGGGGATTTTGATCCGGACACGTACCGCAGCGACCGCAAGGACTTGCGCATGCAGGACATCAAGATTGTGGTTGCTCCCGGTGCGGACCAGGCAGGAGCGGAGCGGGCGCTGGACCGGGCGCGCATTGTTGGTGAATCGCAGAATTTTGCGCGGGAGTTGGTGAATGAGCCCGGCAACCACATGACTCCTACCATCCTGGGAGAACGCGCGCGGGCGATGTGCCAGGAAGTGGGATTGAAGTGCGAAGCTTTGGGGCCGGACAAGATCAAAGAATTAAAAATGGGGGCGTTCTGGAGCGTGGCCCAGGGTTCGGATGAAGAGCCAAGGCTTATCGTTATACGTTATGAGCCGGCGGGAGCGCCGGAAAAGCCTGTGCTGGGCCTGGTGGGCAAAGGCGTGACGTTTGATACCGGCGGAATCTCCATTAAACCGGCGGACGGCATGGAAAAGATGAAGTACGACATGGCGGGGGGAGCGGCCATGCTCGGGGCCATGCGCGCTATAGGGTTGCTCAAGCCCAGGGTAAAGGTAACGGCCATTGTATGCGCCACGGAGAACATGCCCAGTGGCAAAGCGCAAAAACCGGGTGACATTCAAATCGCAATGTCAGGAAAATCCATTGAGATCATTAACACGGATGCAGAGGGCCGCCTGGTGCTGGCCGATGGTTTGCACTATGCACGTACGCTGGGCTGCACGCACCTGCTCGACGCGGCCACACTGACCGGCGCGTGCGTGATAGCGCTGGGAGCGGTGAATGCGGGAGTGTTTGCCAACGATGAGGACATCTATAAACGCTTTTGCCAGGCGCTACAACGTTCCGGAGAGAGATTCTGGCGCCTGCCGCTGGACCAGGAATACTTTGAACAGATTCGCTCCAGCATTGCCGACATTATGAATACCGGGGGCCGCTATGGCGGCGCTATCAATGCGGCCATGTTTCTCAAGGAATTTGTGGATGAGACTCCATGGATTCACATGGACATAGCGGGCTTGGCATGGATGGACGAAAACAAGAGCTGGATTGCCAAGGGACCATCGGGAGTCGCGGTGAGGAGCCTGGTCGAGTTTGTGGGTGGGTTCAGTGCGTAAGACGCGATGCTGCCTGGAGAACTGCCAGCGTTAAGAATTTGGTAATTGGGTAATTAGAAATCAAAGGTGCGCCTACATCACCGGCGGCACCTTAATGCCCATCAATGCCAGCGAGCGAATTAAGGTCTGACGCACTATCGCTGCGGTGGCCAGGAGAAACTGTTTTCGCGCCTCATCGGCCTCGGTGAGGATGTGGTGCTTGTGATAGAAGTTGTTGAACTGCTGGGCCAGTTGGAAGGCATACTTGGCGGAGTGGGCCGGCTCGGTGGTGGCGATGCACTGCTCGACCATCGTCGAAAGCTGGCCTGCGGTGAGCCAGAGCTGCCAGATTTCGTCGCTGCCTTCTTCATCCAGAAAACGGAACTCGATGTTCCTGGCCAGGATTTCTTCCGGAGCGAACCCGCCCTTGCGAAAGATGTTGGTGGCCCTTACGACCGCGTATTGAGCATAGGGGCCAGTTTCCCCTTCGAAGTTCAGGGCCTCCTTGAAATCAAAGGCAATGAGCGAGTTCTTGGTGAACTTGAGCATGAAGTAGCGCAAAGCCCCAACGGCAATTTGCGTAGCAATGTCCCGGCGCTCGGACGGGTCCAACTCCTGGTGGCGCGCGTCTACCTCTTTTTGTGCCGCGGCAATGAGCGCATCCAGCAGATCGTCAGCCTTGACGCCAAAGCCTTTGCGTCCGGAGAGCTCGATGTGGGAGCGTTTGCTATCTTCCTCTGAAACTTCAAAACCCAGTTGCACGGCGCACGCGGGAGTGAGCACGATCATTCCATAAGAGAAATGATGAAAATCCTCAGCCTGCCGGGTGTGGCCAAGTCCGCGCAAGGCTTCAATCACATTGTTCTGCGGATCGTTCTGGCGCGAATCAATCACGTTGTAAATAGCATGGACGCCGCCAAAATGCGGATGGTCCGCTTCGCCCGATTCGGCTGAGATCCACACCTGGTGGTCATCCGGATAGCGATAGAAGCGTTTGTAGCCAAAGTCGCGGCCCAGCAACCCAAACTTCCAGAGATGGTAAGCGATGTCCTTGCCAACATAAGTCACGGTGCCATTGGAGCGGACAATCACCTTGGCATCTTCATCCGGCCCATCCCGCTGCTGTGCGTCCGGAGTTTTGCTCTCGACAGGTTTAATGCCGGTGCGGCGCATCACCCAGCATCCTTTGTTTTTCCCTTCGCTCTCAAAATAGAGCACGCCCTTCTGCTTCATCTGCTCAAAGGCCAGCTCCCAGAAGTGCAGATGGAGAATCTCACTCTCCTGGGGGAGAAAATCGTATTGGATGTCCAGGCGGTGCATGGTTTCGAGATGACGCAGGATGATGGCATTGGAGATCAGCGCGCCAATCTCCGCCGCCTCGTTATTCCCCTGTTCAATATCATGGAGCGTCTTCAGCCGCAGCTTGAGATGTTCCTTGTCCTCTTCATACCAGTGCGAAACCCGCGCATATAAATCCCAGCAGTAGAAGTCAAAGCGATGGTGCGGGTCGCGGACCAGTTTCTCGATTTCGCTCTTTCCTTTTTTCTCCAGATAAAGAAAGGCGACCACAACGTCGGCTACCTGCACGCCGGTGTTGTCAATATAGTTTTGGACATCCACGTGAGCGCCGGAGGCGCGCAGCAGACGAACAAAGGTATCGCCCAAAATGGAATTGCGCAGATGTCCGATATGAGCGGCTTTGTTGGGATTGATACTGGTGTGCTCAACCAGAATTTTCTTTCCACCGGCGCGTTCCGCCTGAGACTGCCCCGCGCTTTCGCGCAGAAGCAGAGTTGCGGCGGCCCCACGAGACAGGCGGGCATTGATGTAACCGGCTCCGGCGACTTCAAACTCTGCGAAGCCCGGAACCTGTCCCAGGGCCGCTACTATCTCTTCCGCAATCTTGCGCGGCGGCTTGCGCAGCTTTTTTGCCAGCTCAAAGCTGAGTGGGAGCGCGTACTCGCCCAACTTGATGTCCGGCGGCTGATCGACCACGATGCGCGGCAATTCCAGATCGTACTGCCGCTTGAGGAGGTTGCGAACGCTCTGGGTAAGCTGGTGCTGTAGTTCGAGATACAAGTGCTCTGCCTTTGGTGAAAGAACTCGGAGTCCAGACGAAGGATGGGCGACTATATCGTTCCGATGGTTACTTGGGTGTGTACTATAAGGTCGTGCAAACACTGCTTGCGTTCCGTGAATAGCGCGAGCAGATAACCTATTCCGGTATACTGCATAACCGAACGAAGCAGCGCGCGAGGGAACGAGATTCTCTTACCCTCCTCGTTCTCCACGAGTATGCCCACCAACCTTTTTCCCAGAGTTGCCTGATGTTTTGAACTCTCCAGCCACGCGGAATAGAGGCAAAACAATCCGAAGGCGATGCAACCCTCGATCCGGCCGCTATGCGCCTGGTCGAGGAAGGAGGTCCCGAACGCGATGTCAAATGGTCCTAAGCACACTCTCAGTACGACAATGTCGATGATTTTCGCCAAGGTGCGATCAAAAACGCCTGCGTAAGGACTTACGCGCGTTGACGGCGACACCATTAGATCTATCAATTGCATGTCTACCCCCGGACCATCATCACTGAGTCTAGCACGGGAGTGCCGGCTCCGATTTAAGCAACGTTAGTCCCCCTGCGCCGACTCGTAAGTCACTGATGAAAAGGCGATTATAACAAAGGCCTGAGCGCGGGCGGTTTGACGAGGTTGCGCCGTCACCCTATGATGAAAGTTTGACGCTTCACGGGCGTGCTCCGGCCCAGAATCCTATGCGAATTGCATATCTAGAATGTTTTTCCGGCATTAGCGGCGATATGTTTCTGGGCGCCCTGGTGGATGCTGGAGTGCCGCTCGAGCTATTCACCAAGACGGTGGCTGCGCTGGGTGTGGACGCGCGGCTGGAGGCATCCCGGGTGCAGCGCAGCGGAATCAGCGCGATCAAACTGGATGTGATTACCGCGGAGGGAAAAGAGCTCCCGCGGGAGGAGTTATGGGAGAAGGAAAAGCACGAGACAGAACATCATCACCATCACGATCATGACCACGAACACCGTCATTCCCATGAGCACGAGCACAGCCAGGAGCAACATCATGGTCATCATCCTCATCGCGGGCTGAAGGAAATCCGTGGGATCATCTGCAAGGCTGGAATCAGCGAGACCGCCAGGCAGACGGCCGTCAGGATTTTTGAAGTGCTGGGAGCCGCGGAGGCGAAGATTCACAACACCGACATAGAAGCAATTCATTTCCACGAGGTGGGCGCTATTGACGCGATTGTGGACATCACCTGCGCCGCTGTGGGCGCGGAGGCCCTGGGCGTGGACGACATTATTTGTTCGCCGCTGAATGTGGGCGGTGGCACGGTGAGTTGCGCGCATGGCACGTTTCCCATACCCGCGCCCGCTACCCTGGAGATGCTGAAGAATGCGCCTGTTTATTCCGGCGAGATCCAGAAAGAACTGGTTACACCCACGGGAGCGGCGATTGTGAATGTGCTGGCTTCACGGTTCGCCAGCTTTCCCAAAATGACACCGGGTAAGGTCGGGTATGGGGCGGGTTCACGCGACTTCAAAGACTTTCCCAACGTGCTGCGCCTGACGGTGGGCGAAACTTTGGAGGAGCATGCGGCGGTGATTCCCGAAGAAACTATCACCATTCTGGAGGCCAATGTGGACGACATGACGCCGCAGCTTTTCGGATATGTGATGGACCGGGTCTTGCTGGAGGGCGCGCTGGATGTGTTTGCCACGTCTGTGCAGATGAAGAAGAACCGTCCCGGGATGTTGCTGACCGTGCTGTGCCGCCTGGAAGACGCCCAGCGGCTTACGCGGCTGATATTTGCCGAGACCACAACGCTTGGCATCCGAATGCGAGAGGAAAAGCGCGCCCGTCTGGCGCGCCGTCATCTAACCGTCGGCACCCGATGGGGTGAGGTGAGGATGAAGGTGGCCAACCTGAACGGCAGCGTAAGCAACTACGCTCCTGAATATGAGGATTGCCGGCGTATTGCCGAGCAGCAGCACGTCCCGCTGAAAGCGGTGATGCAGGAAGCACTTAAGGCTTACCTGGAGAGCAACGAAAGATAAAAATGGATCAAGGGCAGAAGTTTTACATAACGACGCCCATCTACTATGTGAACGCGCGGCCGCACATCGGGCACGCCTACACCACCATTGTGTGCGACGCCATCGCCCGCCGCAAGCGCATGCTCGGCTACGACACATTTTTTCTCACCGGCACAGATGAGCATGGGCAGAAGGTGGAACGATCGGCCATTGATGCCGGCAAGACACCGCAGCAATTCGCCGACGAGGTTTCCGCACTATACCGGTCGCTATTTGGACGGATGAACATCAGTTACGACGACTTCATCCGCACCACGGAGCCGAGACACCAGCGCGGCATGCAGGAGCTTTTTAGCCGCCTGCATGGCCAGGGTTTCATCTACAAGGGAACTTACACCGGCCAATACTGCGTCTCAGACGAACTTTATGTTGACGCCGCATGTCCAGGCTCTCCCTGCCCCGTATGCGGACGGCCCACGGAGACGGTCAGCGAGGAGAATTACTACTTCAAGCTATCCGCCTTTGCCGAGAAGCTGTTGAGCCACTACCAGCAACATCCTGAGTTTATCCGGCCGGAGACGCGGCGCAATGAGGTGATCGCGTTTGTAAAAAGCGGATTGCGCGATCTTTCCATCAGCCGCAGCACGCTCAAATGGGGAATTCCGGTACCAGGCGATCCCAAGCACGTGATTTACGTCTGGCTGGATGCGCTGTGCAACTACTGTAGCGCAATTGGCTTTGGCTCAAAGGACGAAGCGGACGAGAAGAAATTTGAGCACTACTGGCCGGCGGATGTGCACATGATTGGCAAGGAGATCATCCGCTTCCATTGCGTCTACTGGCCGGCGTTTCTTCTGGCTGCCGGCCTGCCCCTGCCAAAATCGGTGATTGCCCACGGTTGGCTGCTGTTTGAAGAGAGCAAGATGTCCAAGACGCGAGGCAACATTGTGCGCGCTGAGACCGTGATTGACGTTATGGGGAATGACGCGCTGCGCTATTTCCTATTGCGCGAAATTGTCTTTGGCCAGGATGGGTCGTTCAGCTTCGATGCGCTGGTGCAGCGCTATAACTCCGATCTGGCCAATGATCTGGGCAATTTAGCCAGCCGCACACTGACCATGATCAGCCGGTATTTCAACAGCTCGGTTCCGTATCCTTCTCCCACGGTGGCGCGCAAGCCGTCCGATGACGCGATCAAGGAGCAGGCCCTGGCGGTGATTGCCGAATTTGGGCAACTGTTTGATGAGTATCAATTCTCACGCGCGTTGGAAAGCGCGTGGTCGCTGATTGGCGCCGTCAACAAATACCTGGTGGAAGAGGAGCCGTGGATCGTCGCCGAGAAGGACGGTGAGGAAAGCCGCGCCCGCCTGGCCACTATTCTTTATACTGCTGCCGAAGCGCTACGCGTTGTCGCCGCGCTGGCATATCCGGTGATCCCGGAGTCCACGGGCCGGATCTGGAACCAACTTGGTTTAGGAGAAATCTCGCGCTTCGACTTGAAGGAGTTGAAGTGGGCGCAATTGCCGCTGGGCGGCAAGCTGGGCAAAGTGGAACCGGTATTCCCGCGAGCAGACAAAACCGCGATCGAAAGGATGCACCAGATGGAACACGAGCGGAACTCAACACCTTCCGGATCTTCAACCGCCGCGCCGGCAGAAGGAGCGCGTCCGGAACAGCCGGCCACGCAGGCTGCGCACGCACCCACGGGAGCAGCAGCGGCTGCGGCTACGGATGGCAAAATCACCATTGATGATTTCCTGAAGGTTGAACTGCGAGTGGGTCAGGTGAAGACCGCGGAAAGAGTGAAAGGCACAGATAAGTTGCTGCGCCTTGAAGTGGATATCGGCACAGAAGTGCGGCAGGTAGTGGCCGGGATTGCACTGGCCTATGCGCCGGAAACGCTGATTGGACGCAAGGTAGTGATCGTTGCCAACCTTCAGCCGCGGAAGCTGCGCGGGCTTGAATCCAACGGCATGATTGTGGCTGCGTCCGTGGGAGACCAAGGCTCGCCGGTGCTGGCTGGATTCCTGGAAGATGTGCCCATCGGGGCGAAGTTGAAATGAGGCAATTAGCAGATAGCGCCTGCCACATGAGTATGAGGCCGTGCGGAGTGTTCTGGTTCTCACTAGCCACCCGTCGAGGTGGCCAGGTTACGAAACCACTATGGATTCCACAGGTACACAGCCGGCGCGTGAGCTAACTTCCGAACCAGACCGCCCGGTTGCCATCGAAAACCGGCAACGCTGGCTCGAATTGGGCCTGGTAATTTTCATTGCAATCGTTCCGCTGACTCTCAGAGCAATTTCTTCGCTGTTCTATCCGAGCACTGGAACACGAACCAGCACCAACATCGGATTCGTGTCAGGACTGGTTCACCAAATCACCAGTCTGTGCCTAGTGTTTTATGTTTTGGGAAGACGAGGACTTAGCCTTAGAGCTATAGGTTTCGATTCTCCCCGTTGGATGGACGTGGTGAAAGCATTGGGACTGGCGGTTCTGGGCTTGGTCCTCTCCGCGTTTATTTCTACCCTTGTGCGCCACACCAGCCCAGTGCTTACCGGCCATGCTGCAACTGTGCGCGACCCTCGGGTGATCTTTGCCGAAGCATCACCATTGCTCATGCTAGTTTATATCGCCTCTTCTTCGCTGTTTGAAGAGACCGTCGTCCGAGGCTATGTGACAACGGAGATGATTGGCCTGGCTTGTCCGGTATGGTTGGCAACCCTGGCCAGTATTCTCCTGCAGACCAGTTATCATGTTTATTATGGCTTGGGTGGAGCTCTGGCTGTTTCCGGAACGTTTATCGTCTTAGGGCGGTATTTTGCCAGATATCGACGGCTCTTGCCTGTGATCCTGGGTCATCTGTTTGTGGACCTGACAGCATTCTGGCTCAACCATTTCTATTAGGAAGCGCGCTTGTACATAGATTCCCACGCTCATCTGGAAGGCAACAAGTTCGACCCTGACCGCGAACAGGTGCTGGAACGCGCCCGCGCAGCGGGGCTGGAGCGCATCCTGGCCATCGGCAGCGGAACCGGGCCGGGGACGCTGGATTGCGCCATTCGCATTGCTGAGCAGCATGACTGGATCTTTGCCACCATTGGCATTCATCCGCACGAAGCCAAATTGGCCAGTGAAGCCGACTATACCGAGATGAAGCATCTGGCCAGCAACCGCAAAGTGATCGCCTGGGGAGAGATTGGCCTGGATTATTTTTACGATCATTCGCCCCGCGACGTACAGAAGACGGTTTTCCGGCGGCAGATGGAAGAGGCGCGCGAGGCGCGCTTGCCGATTGTGATCCACTGCCGGCCTGCAAACGAGAGCGAAAATGCGTGGGAAGATACCATCCAGATGCTGCGCGAGCATTGGGCATCCAGCCGGCTGGGGGGAATCCTTCACTGCTTCACCGGCGAATGGAAACATGCCAAGGCTGCTCTGGACATGGGCTTCTATATCTCGTTCGCCGGAAACGTGAGTTTTCCTAAAGCGGAAAACATTCGCGCGGCAGCAAAGCAGGTCCCGCTCGACCGAATGTTAATAGAGACAGATTCGCCATTTTTGGCGCCGGTCCCTTACCGGGGTAAACGCAATGAACCCTCTTTTGTGGTAAGTACGGCTGAAGCCGTGGGGCAACTGCGGGGTGTGCCGAAAGAAGAGATCGGCAATCGAACCACGGAGAATTTCTACGCGCTGTTTCCGAGGACGAAACCGGCAGTAGTTAGTGTTTAGTATTCAGTTTCGGCAGAGTGGTATCGGGCGGCAGCGCGCAAGGAGCGCCGTCAGTTGGGAGCGAGCGAACCCACTCCCGGATCAGGGCCAACCCTTCCTGATGGACCACGCTGCGGCCGATCTGCGGCATCATCTCTTTCGGCCGGACCGATTCCATTCGCGCGACCAAGATGGATTCCTCAGGCTTTCCCGGCACCAGATCGTAGATCAGGTTGCCGACTCTGCCGGCGGAGTTGGGACTCTTGCATAATCCCAACGAGTTCAACCCTGCGGCGGTGAGCCGCAAATCAAATCCGGTGTAGCCTGCGCCAGATCCCGGCTGATGACAGTGAGCGCAGTTGTTATCGAGATAGGCGCGCGCGCGATCTGCAAGCGTTCCGCTCTGTGGATCGTCCCACCTGGCAACTTTCGGCGCGGCCTGCGACGAGGGAGATCCCTGCAGATATCCCACCTGTGTCCACCGGGTCAACTGGTTGGCAACGCCGTCGGCGTACGTGTGGTCTTTGTTCAAGTTGCGTGCCTTGGGGCCGATGGGAAGCATGACCCGCTCATTCTCATGGCACTGCTTGCACTCATTCGCGTTGGGAATGAAGTAGGTGAATGCGTGCTTCTGCCCGGAAGAATCCGCATAGCTGACGGAAACCGGGTCGGGCACGAGGTCCAGCCGGGCTTCGGTCTGGCTTTCGTTCCACACGTAGGGCAATCCGATCCATCCGCTTTTGGCGTGGACGAGCAGGCGGGTTTCAATCAACTTCTCTTTCTTACCGCCGCCCTCCGCGGGGAAAGCAAAGGTCTTGGCGAGGATGGTGCCTGGCGGAAAATCGAATACTCGATCCTCTTGATACTGGGCCGACGTTCCCGGCGGCATCCAAACAAAGCGGTATTTGGCAGCGTAGTCGGAAAACAACGGCGTGTTGAGATCGTAGGGTAAGACGCCCTGATTCGGTTGCAAGGCGGGGTCGAGGCTTACGAATAGACGCCAACTGGAAAGCTTTTCAGGAAACGGCTCTTCGACAAACGACTGCACCGGCGACGGCTTGGTGTGGCAGCCGATGAGAAGCGCCAGGCAGCCGAGAACCGTGAAAGGGCAGATGGTTCGCACAGCCGGTTTATCCCGAAACGACTTCACAGGTGTTACTGTCCGCCTGCTTGCCCATTGGATGTGGCCGGGAGTTGTGGGATCGCCACCGCCTCCAGCACAGGCAACGAACATTGATACGCTTTCAAATCGCGCACTGGATGTTTGAAGCCGTGGCCGCCATCATAGTTCAGGAACGTGAATGCGCCGTTGTTGGCGATGCAGATTTGTCCGGGATTCGCTCCCTTGCTGGCGGCGAGGATGGCCGGATCGACCACACCGTCATAGAGCACGTCGGGTAGCGGACCACCCAGCGCCGTGCTGAGGGCTTTTACATCGTCCTGGTGCAGGTCAGGCGACTTGCCGCCGCCGGAAATCTCGTTGTCATGTAGGTACACGCGCCCGGAGAAAGGACTGTAACGCGCGTCCTTGACCTCACCCAGACTGGGGTTGTATGCGATCACATAGACATTCGTAGTGTTGTTATCGTGGATCTTATTCTGAAAAGCCTCCACGTTGTTGATGGCCATAATGTACATGCCGGTTCCCGCCGGCAGGTGGTAGATGGCCCCTAAACTCTTGGGGGCAAAGTTCGCGGTGTTGTTATCGTAAATCTGGTTGCGGAAGACGCGCACGTATTGGCCTCCCTGCTTGGGCAGGCTGGGCAGGTTGAAGACGCCCAATCCGCCGGTATTGTGGGTGGCAACGTTGTCATAGACGTCTACATGCTGGGAGTTTTCCACCTCGTATCCATCTACGTTGTATTCTGCGCGATTGTTGCGCATCACCACGTAGTCGGACTGTCCAATGTAGAAGCCGGTGTCCACCGCGCCCTTGGCGATGGAGCCCTCAACCAGCACGTTCTTACATTCCGTGGGGTAGATGGCGTACGGACCGTTGGCGGTGTTCGGTCCGCGGGTCCACTCCACGCGCACACGCCGTATGGTGATGTTGTTCCCGCCCTGGACGGTCAAACCGTCTCCAGCGGTATCTTCAATGGCCACGTCTTCAATGACGAAGTCGTTGGCCTTCACCAGCAGACCTGATCCGCCTTCTTTCTGTCCGGCAAACGACAGGATGCTCTTGTCCATACCTTTGCCGCGGATGGTCACCTTGTCAGCCGAAAGCGAAAGCGTGCGGTCGAGTTGGAATTTGCCTTCGGGAACCTCGATGACGTCGCCCGCCTTGGCTTTGATCAACTGCTCCTGCAGTTGCTTCTGAAAATTAACCGGCGCCTGGCTGCAAGAGGTGAGCCCCGCGAGCAGCAGGCCGCAGAGCGGCAAAGAGGCAAAGAGTCTTTTCATATTTTGTAGAGTCATGTTGGGCCTCGTTTCGGCAGAAAGCATTGTAAACGGATTGGCCTGAGCATTAGCTGCTAGGCACTCTCTTCTTCCCTGTCAGTTCGTCCGCTGTCTGCTGGATGTCTCGGCTTACGAAGGCATTAAAGAAGCCCCACTGGCCATATTTATCTTTCAGGGCATCAGTGACTGCGTCCACCAGATCTTTGCCCGATTTGCCGTCCGTTTGTGCTTTGGCAACATCTACGCGAAGAGTATTCAGATAATCGCGAAAGTCGTGGACGTCAGCAGGGGTTGCGACATCGCCGTGGCCGGAAACGAAGGTCGCCGTCGGATGCTCCGCCAAGAGTTTGTCCAGGGTCTGAATCCAGGGCTGGGTGGAAGCGTCAATCAGGTTCGGCAGGTGGTGCTGCCATATGAGATCGCCGCCAAAAATCACGTTGGCGTCGGGCACCAGGACTACAGAGTCGCCTCCGGTATGCCCAAGCATATAGCGGACCTGAACGAGCCGCGAACCAAGATAGAGATCGACTGCGTCCGAGTACACCATATCAGGAAGCACCAGGGCATCTACGCGCGACTTGTCCTCAGCTTTCGGAGTTGCGCCAAAGAATTTCAGATTTTCCGTCCGCAGCCAGGGACGGACGTTACGATGGGCCACGATGGTGGCCCCGGCTTCAGCAAAGACTGCGTTTCCGCCGGTGTGGTCCAGATGGTAATGGGTGTTGACGACGTAGCGGATGGGAAGATTCGTGATCTTACGAACCTCCGCGAGCAATTCTTTCGCGGGATCCACGCCAACAAAGGTGTCCACGACCAGGACGCCATTGCTGCCGACGACGAAGCCGGCGTTACTGCCGGCCTTGCTGCGATCAGGGCTGACGGCGGCATAGACTCCGTCGGCCAATTTCTTGATGGTGAAATCCGGAGTGTCAGCGCAAAAGGAAAGCGCAGCAGAGAAAGCGAGAAAAAGGAGAATACCTGCGGACCGTTTTTTCATGCGGGTGATAGTAGCACGCTCTGGCTGTGCAGTCAGCACTTACGACTCCGCATTCAGTCCGCGAACACTCTCGAACGAAGGGTGCATTATCGTGGGCATGGTCTGGTTCTCATACCCAGCCAGGCGGCTGTCTCCGCATTTTTCTATCTGTTTCCTGTCATCTATAAACTCAATACCTGGGTTTGTATCTGTGGTTATCTTTGTTTATCTTTGAAATACACACCCTTGGGAAATACACACCCCTGGGGAAGTAAACCCAGGGGAATGAACCCTGGATTTTCCGATCCTCTGGCATTGAAGGGCCATGGGGAGATGAGCTCTGAACTGGCCAATCCGGCTGGCGCTATACAACGTACTTAGTTAGGAATAAGAATGCGCGTTTCTGGCACGGAAGTGCCAAAAAATCCAGACGAAATGGCCCTGATAGAGCGCATTCGCTCAGGCGACGAGATGGCCATGGCAGACATATACGACCGCTATTCTGGAATTGTTTATGGAGTAGCGTTGCGGGTGCTGGGCAACACGACGGCCGCTGAAGACGTGCTGCAGGAAGTCTTTCTCCAGCTCTGGTGCAATCCGCAGGCCTTTGATGCCGATCGGGGGAAGCTTCCGGCGTGGCTGGCGGTTATCGCCCGCAACCGGGCCATTGACCATTTGCGCAGGCGTCCACCTGAAGACAATCTTGAGGATCTGCCGATCTCTACCGGCGTAAACCTGGAAAATGAGGCCGCCCAGCGCCTGGCGGTAGAGAAGATTCGCGGTGTGCTGTCCCAGCTTCCCAAGGAGCAGCGCCGGGCATTGGAGATGGCGTTTTTTGAAGGCATGACGCACACCGAAATCGCAACGAAAACAGGTGAACCGCTGGGGACGATCAAAACCCGGATTCGTTCAGGATTGCTGGCGGTAAGAAAAGCAGTTTCATGAAAGACCACGCACAATACGCTGAAATGCTGGCGCTTTACGCGTTGGGCGCTCTGGACGCTGCCCAGGAGTGCCGCGAACTGGAAACCCATGTGCGTTCCTGCCCGGAGTGCCAGGCGGAATTGGCGGCGCTGCGCGGCGATGTGGCTCTGCTGGCGCTTTCAGCGGTAGGACCCGCGCCGCCGCAAGGCGCACGGCAGCGGTTGATGGCGGCAATCAGCAATGAACAGCGCAAGCAGCCGGCATTGCAAAGATTGGTGCTTGGGACATTGCGCCCACGGTGGCTGACCTTTGCCCCAATCGCAGCTGTCCTGCTGCTGGTAGTCTTCTGCCTGATGCTGGCGCGGCTGGATTCCAGACTACAGCGCCGGCTCGATCGCGCCCAGGCCGACTTGCAAGAGACTCGGGACCAGCTTAAGAAGGCCCAGGAGGTTGTTGCTTTACTGCATAGCCCTGACAGCATGCATATCACGCTGGTGAGGGTGCAAACGAATCCGCAACCGCAGGCGCGGGCTGTTTATTCACCCAAGATGGGCCGCCTGCTGCTGGTGGCCAACGATCTGGAGCCGCTGTCGCCGGGCAAGGTGTATGAACTGTGGCTCCTGCCTGCTAAAGGTGGCCCTCCCATGCCCTGCGGGACCTTCTGGCCAGATGCAAACGGCAACGTCATGATGGACCATCCTTTGTCTGAGCCGGGCATTGCGGCCAAGGGCTTTGCGATTACGATTGAACCGGAAAGTGGAAGCACAACGCCTACAACACCCATTCAAATGGTCAGTTCTGGATGAAGTTACTCTAGCTACTGATTACCAGAATCTGTTTCCGTTCGCGACAAAGACGGTATTGGCTTGTTCGAGAATCGGGTAATTTAGTAGTTTGGTAAGTGGGTCATTGAAAATCAAGGACGAGATTTTCTCCAATCAGCATGCATGTTGCGGACGTGGTCGTCATTGGCGGAGGAATCGTAGGCTCCAGCATTGCCTGGTGCCTCACCACGGCCGGTCGCAAGAATGTCTTAGTACTCGAACGCGAAACTTCCCAGGGCAAGGGTTCCACCGGCAAAAGCATGGGTGGAGTCCGGGCCCAGTTCGCTACGCCTGTCAACATCCAGATGTCGCTGTACTCCATTCCTTTCTATGCAGCCTTTGAAGAGGTAATGGGCCATCCTTCAGGGTACAAATCTCAGGGTTACTTGTTTGTTGCAACCACCAGGCCTCACCTTGATTACCTGCGCGCCAATTTTGAGAGGCAGAAGGCGCTGGGCTTAAAGACCGCGCAACTGGTGGACGCGGAGTACATCGTGAAGATGCTGCCGCAGTTGCGTTCAGACGACATCCTGGGCGGCAGCTTCTGCTCTACGGATGGCTTTGTTGATCCTTACAGCGCAATGACCGGCTTCATGACCAGGGCGATGGAGCAGGGCGCCACGCTGTGGAAAAACACTGAAGTGATTGGCATTTCCGCCGACCGGGACGGGATTACCGGAGTCGCGACTACCCGGGGAAAGATCGCAACGCGGACCGTAGTGAATGCAGCCGGGGCATGGGCGGCCCAGGTGGCGAAGCTGGCAGGCATTGAGCTTCCGGTCGAACCTCTGCGCCGGATGCTGGTGCCCTCAGAACCATTTAGTGACTTTCCACACTCCTCACCCATGGTCATAGACATGAGTAACGGATTCCATTTCCGCCCGGAGGGGCGAGGATTCTTAATGGCGTGGAACGACCCCGCAGAAATACCCGGATTCAAGACTGAATTTGAGAGTTCGTTTATCGAAAAGATCCTCAACCTCGCCGCAAACCGCGTTCCGGCATTCGAAAATCTTCCCATCAATCCAAAGCGGGCGTGGGCCGGACTCTACGAGATGACTCCGGACCATCACGCGGTCCTGGGGCCTGTAGCTGGCGTTCCCGGGTTTTTCCTGGCCAACGGCTTCAGCGGACACGGCGTGATGCATGCTCCCGCTACCGGCAAGATCGTCTCCGACCTGATCCTGACCGGCAAGACAAGCGTGGTGGACGATGTTTCCGTGCTGGGGTTTGAGCGCTTCGCCAAGGGCGCTCTTTTGCACGAGACGGCAGTGCTGTAGAACTCCAATAAAGCCTGCTGTTTTCACCGCAACAGCCCAATGTCCTTTGCTGGCCTTCTTCCCGCTATGTCCATGATTGACAAACACTTGGTCCGTGTTACTATCTCCAAACAATTTTCACTGAACACTTCGCAGGAGCCACATGAGAATTCACTCAATTTTCGCGACTTTGGGTCTTTTTCTTGCTCTGCTTTCCTCTCTTGCCGGCGGCCAAACCATCACCGGTTTTCTTGAGGGAAAAGTATCGGATAAGAGCGGCGCCGTAATACCTGGCGCCAGGATCGATGCGGTAAGTACTGAGACCGGCCTTTCCCGCGGCGCCGTGACAAACCTCGCAGGTGACTACCGCATCGGCCATCTGCCTGTGGGCAATTACAAGGTTACGGTGGAGGCTCCATCCTTCAAGACGCAATCAGGCACGGTACAACTGGCGATCGATCAGACGGCGACCCTGGACTTCTCCCTGGAGCCCAGTTCGGTGAAAGAAGAAATTACGGTGACAGCGGAAGCGCCACTCGTCGAGCCCACGCGCACGTCAACGGATTCTGTGATCGGGCAACAGCAGATTCAAAACCTGCCGGTGAACGGACGGCAATTTATTGACTTTGCCCTGCTGGCTCCGGGAGTGATTGTCGGGGATACCACCTCGGGCAGCACCGACGTGATTATCGAACCGGTGACCAAGCTCTCCTTTGCCGGACAGAACATTCATTACAACTTTATTGCCATTGACGGCGCGGACAACATCTCAACCGCTTCCGGGGTGCAGAAGACCACTCCCTCAGAGGAAGCCGTGCGCGAATTTGTAGTGATTAACAATACTTACGGCGTGGAGGCCGGCCGGGCCGTCGGCGGCATTGTCAATATTGTCACCAAGAGCGGCACGAATGAGCTGCACGGCAGCGCTTACGAATATTTTCGCAATGATGCCATGGATGCCACCAGCATCCTGGCTGCGCCAGGGCTGAACAAGCTGCGGCAAAACCAGTTTGGATTTACCCTGGGCGGACCGGTCAAGAAAGACCGCACATTTTTCTTTGGCAACTATGAAGGGCAGCGCCGCAGTGAAAATCCGTTCTATAACTCGATCATCCTGCAAAACCTGGCGGCCATCAACAGCTTCAAAACTGCCTTCGGCCTGGCGCCCGAACAGCTCAGCGTGAACCGTGTCAGCAACTACGACAATTTCATCCTCAAACTGGATCACTCATTCACCAAAAATGAGTACGGATTCCTGCGTTACTTCTTCAACGATGGCCGGCTGACCAACGTCTCGCCCTTGAATGACGGTTTTGACCTGCCCTCCGGATTCAAGGACAACTTCCTTCGCGACCAGTCCCTGGTGGGCAGTTTGAACTCCGTTCTTTCATCCCATTTTGTCAATGAGGTGCGCGGGCAATATGCGCACCGCACTTTCGACTTCCCCACGGACACCACGCAGCCGCACCTGGAGGTGCTCAACACTTTCACGATGGGCGTGAACCGCGGCAATCCGGACTCTTACCACGAGAGCCGCGAGGAGTTCGGGGACAATGCATCGTGGGAAAAAAGCAATCACCGGATCGGCTTTGGCGGTGATTTCAGTTATGTGGATACAAGGGAGTCTTTTCCGCTTTTCTATCCCTTTGAGGCGGATTTTGGATGCCTGTTCGCCAGCCAGTGTCCGTTCAGCCTGCAGGCTGGCGCTCCGGAGGTGCTTTTCTTTGAGCGATTTAAGGGACCCTCTTTTACAGAACCCACCTTCAGCCCTTCAGTATTTCAGGGGCAACGCATTCCGGGCAATATCACCAATGAGGCGCAAGGCGACACAGGGCACACCTACGGCGGCCTTTATTTGCAGGACCATTGGCGCGCCACCAGGAATCTTGCTTTGAATTATGGACTGCGCTACCAGTTTGAGACATTCCCTTCACAGGACCTGAACAGTCCCACGCGCGAATTTGATCCCCGCGCGGGCTTTGCTTACAGCTTCGGGACCAAATACAACATCGTCCTGCGCGGGGGCAGCGGGATTTATCACGGAACGATCGCCATGCCTTTGCTGGCCTGCCAGGCGCCTTCATGTGGCGGAACAGCGGGGCCTTATCCGGGAACCAACGGCAACGCCCTTAACTCGGCCACCCGGCTGTTCGCCTTCGCCAGCGCGCCCAATATTACCTCGATTGCGCTGGCGGACATGTTGGGCGGTACCTATCCTGATGCCGCGCCGCTGGGATTCTGCCCCGGAGGCACAGTTGCCGGCTGCGGCTTCTTCGGTGACGCGGTGATTGCCCGCTTCGATAAGAACTACAAAGCGCCGTACGGGATCCAGAGCAGCCTGGGCCTGGAGTTGCAGCCGTTTAAAGATTCGGCGCTCGATATCACGGCCATGCGCTCCAAGGGTGTGCACCTGGGCAGCTTTTTCAATGTGAACCAGCCTGATCCGACGGGACAGGTTCTGGTCCACGACTCGGCAGGACAGTCCGGCATGAAGAACACCTATTTTGCCGCTCCCGGCGTTCCCGGGTCACGCAGCGCTGGTCCGGGCTTCCCGACGTTATATGCGGTGTACTTTGAGGCGGCTTCCCGATGGAACTCAGAGTGGAACGGATTGCTGGTCAACTTCAACAAACGCACCAGCCATCACTTCAGCATGGGTGTGAGTTATACATGGTCGAAAGGAATTGATGACGGGCCGAATCCCAGCTTTGTGCTGATCCCGCAGGACAGCCGGAACCTGAAAGCTGAACGGGCCATCTCTTCAGACAGCATAGGCCAGCGCTTCGTGCTGAATACCACGCTTGATGGACCTACGCACATGAACCCGCTGATCAACAATTTCCACGTCGGCATGATCGTCACGCTGGAGTCGCCGGACTACTTCACCAAGTTTGCCGGCTTTGATGCCAACGGCGATATCTTCGGCAACAATGACCGAGTCGGTATTGAGCCGCGCAACACTTTCAAGGGCGATGGCTACCAGACCGTTGATCTCAGACTTTCGCGGAATTTCAAGCCGGCGGAGCGCTTGAACATCGAAACGATTGCGGAGGCCTTCAATCTCCTGAATACGGTGAACGTGCGGTTCTTCAATACAGTCTATGGGGCAGCGGACTTCTGTCCATTCAATCCCACGGCGCAGGGATGTTCAGCCCAACGCTTCCTGGAGGGATCGCCCAATCCAAATTACGGCACGCCGCGCGCAGTTTACAATCCGCGGCAGATTCAGTTGGCGGTGAAGCTGAGCTTTTAGAAAACGGACAGTCAGGCCCGAACTTCTTCGACCGGCTTTACAGGAACGATCCGGGCAACGCGTTCCATGACCTTCTTGTTTTGTTCAGCCTTCTTGAGGTCGTAGGCTGCCTGCAACCGCATCCCCTCAGGTGAGCCGCCTAACAGGCGGGCCATCTTCAGGCACATGACGGCGGACAGGGGTTTGCGCTCCGCTAGAATGTCGTGAAGCATCTGGCGCGATACGCCCAGAGCTTTGGCTGCAGCCGTCACGGACAGGCCGACAGAGGGCAAAATGTCTTCCTTAATAATTTCGCCCGGATGGACGGGCGGCAGTCCGTTCCTGGCGTCCATAACTTTAACTTTCTCCCTAATGGTAGTCTTCATGATCGACATTCAAGGCACTTTCACCTGACCCACCGGTAAATATTTTAGTTTACAGGTCAACCCTGAAGCGCAACGACCGGGAGGTTGACGATGATCTCCAATCATTCTTCTTCCGTGTTAGATTTGGGTTCATGGAAGAGCCGGCACAGTCGCAGAAATGGCCCAGCCTCCTGGTCATCGTTCGCCACGGACAATCTGAGCGCAATGTGGCCAAAGAGCAGGCCAACGCCTCCGGGGCAACCGTATTAGGCGCCAACCTCCGCGATGTAGATACGCCGCTTACGCCGTTGGGGGTACAGCAGGCCATCACCACCGGTCAATTCCTGCGCGATAAGTCCAACTTCGACGTCATATTTTCCTCCCCTTACATGCGGACGTTACAAACTTCGCAGCACATCCTGGGGCAACTGACGGCGGTGCCCCGGATTGTGATGGAAGAGCGTATTCGGGAGATTGAGTTCGGGATGCTTGATGGCCTCACGCATCAGGGAGTGCGGGAACGCTATCCCGACGAATGGGCCCGGCGCGAACGCGAAGGAAAGTACTGGTACCGGCCGCCGGGAGGCGAGAGCCGCCCGGATGTGGCATTGCGCGTTCACAGCTTCCTCGGAACCCTCGCTCGCGACTACAGGGAAAAGAGCGTCCTCGTAGTCTGTCACAGTGTGGTGGTCCTCATCTTCCGGCGGCTGCTGGAGCGTTGGGACGAGAACAGATACCTTCAAGTGGATAGCGAAGACGACGTGCTCAATTGCGGGATCACAACCTACAGATATGATGCGACGGCGCGCCGATTGCAGTTGGACGGTTACAACAGCATCTGCTACCAATTGCATCCCGAATGAGGACGCTACTCCTTCCTTGGTTTTTCAACCAGCATTCAACCCTGAAACCCGTATCATCTGCGTGAAGGAGACTCAATGCAGGATTGATGATCTCCCGGGATGTGACTGCAACTTAGAGTCTCTGAGCTTTCGATGATGTACACAATTCCGTCGTGCAAACAGTCGTGAAATAGGGCGCTTTCTTGGACTCACGCAGCGAACAAAGTTCTTAGAAGACAAATGTCTGAAACTGTGCATAGCCGGCATCGCCAGTTGCAATCAGCCGTGGCTCATCTTCTGACCACCAAACCAGAATGCGGCCGTAAAGTGACTCGTCCGTAGCCAGCCGCAGGATCGCGCCGGCAACCTCTTCGAGCTGCAGCAGCCGCGTAGGAGCGCCCCGTTCGCGGCGCTGTTCAGGCGTCAGCCCCTCCCAGTACTCGCGGACGTGAGGCGCGGCTATCCAGCCGGGCACCAGGCAGTTGACGCGTATCTTGTCCTTCTCCGCCAGCCACCCCAGCGCGGTTGTAAGCCGGAATATTCCCGCTTTGGCCACATCGTAGGAGGGCGACCCGCTGTTGCGCCCATGGGAAAGCGCGGAGGTGGAACTCATGCTCACAATCGCGCCACCACCGCTGCGCCGCATCGCATCAATCGCAAAGCGGGTGGCAAACATGCTTCCCAGCAGGTCGGTTTGGATGGTAGCCGCCCAGAATTCCAGCGGAACATCCGGACGAAACTCCGGCCCGGAAGCGTTATTCACCAGCACGTGCAGGCCCCCAAAAGTCTTTTCCGCAAAGGCAATCAATGCCCGCACCTGCTCTTCAGACTGCATGTCCGTGCGCAGAAATTCCGCCCGTCCGCCCGCGCCCCTGATCTGCCGGACAGTCTCCTCACCGCCAGCCTCGTTGATGTCAGAGACAACCACAGAAGCGCCTTCCCGGCCAAAGCGGCAAGCAATGGCCCGCCCGCACCCACCGCCTCCAGAGCCGGTAACAACTACGACCTTGTCTTTGATTTCCATGTGTGTGTTTCAAAAGCGTTCGTGATTCAAAAACAGATTTGTGTCAGGGCATGAGCTAAGAGTCTGCAGAAAACATGAGAACTTGGAGTCAGCCGGGCGGGACTACAACATTACCCGCTGTCATCCCGAGCGCAGCCGAGGGATCCCGATGCTGCTTAACCCACCATGCCGCTCCAGGGAATTCTAACGAAACGTCCGCAGAGAAGTTCTCGGATGCTCACAATCTGTTGGCTCGTACAGCCCCCCAACAGACCGCGCACGCTGATCTACATTGGTATGGTATAACAGTTATACCAAGTGCGTTTTCAGTTCAATGCCCAAGAAAAACACTCGTAAGAGCCGAAGAAAGCTGTCTGCGGAAGCCATCGCCCGGCTTGCCGACCGGGGCAAGGATGTTTCGCCCGTCTTTACCAACGCCGGACGCATGATGGCTCCCGTGCAGAGGGTAAATGTCGATTTCTCAGCGCCCATGCTGGAAGAACTCGATAGCGCCGCTGTGGAGCTGAATATTAGCCGCCAGGCGGTAATTAAAACCCTGGTTCGGCATGCATTGGACCACCGGTACCTGGCAAGAAAGGCGCGCAGCGGCCCAAGGCAGCGTTGATGGCTGGCCGCGTGCTTGTCAGGCTGTAGAACGCCGGAGGCGTGAGCCAATGTTGCCCAGGCGTGCCAAGCCTGGGAAAAGAGACCCACAACAATCATGTCCCGAACCCCGAAAGGGGTGACACTCGTTAGTTAGCCTGCGCGGGCTCACAACCTGTTCGCAAATCACAATGGAACAACCGTCATGGCCGCCCAGTTCCGTGGGTAATCATCTTGACATTGCTGACAAATTGTCTAGTCTCATGCTATGAACAGTCGAACCTTTCTGTCATTCCTGCTCGTCCTTTTTGCAGCCAACTTTGCGAGCCCGCAAGCGAACAGCAAACAGGTCGTGAAGCCTAACGTGTACGACCTGAAAAGCGACCACTTGCATGTCACATACAGCACCACGGGCAGAAATGGACAGCCCAATTTCTCGTACCAGGATGGCGGCCAGACACTGTCCTTCAAAGGGAATGAGATTCGCCAGGAGAAATCAGAGATCGGCACGCTGGTGACAGTAACCATCCGCAGGACCGTAGACGCGGGATCAACAACATTCACGCTGCTGGTGCCGGCAGTGAGACTCGCGGAATCTGCCCCAGTCCAAATTCACACCATCGGCATCACAACCGCCCACAAGTTTTCCGTCGTACCTGCCATGAACCTTGGCCAGACTGAGCTCTACACCACCACGGAACTCTCAGGCACGGCTGCCATGGTGTTGTTCTGACACCATCGCGGCGTGAGCGAAGGCGCAGGTTTTTCTCGATCACCGGCGACCCCAATGCGCGCCGAGTTTGCGCGCAAATGGCGTGAGCTCACGCGCGATCAACCCCAATCTCTCCTCTGTTGTTCCTCTGTGCCTTCTGTGGTTCAAGGGTTTTGCTCTGGGTTCTGCTAAATTCTAAATACTAAGTACTAAATACCCGCTGCTGGGGCGACAACCCGTAACCTGTAACCTGTAACCTGTAACCTGTGACCTGTAACCTGTGACCTGTGACCTGTCCCCTATAACCTGTAACCTGGGTTTTGTTACCATTTCCCTATGCCGGTCGAAACCGAAATCCAGGCCACTTTCCTTCCTCCGCTAAAAGCCCCACGAGGCAACGAGCTAAGCTGCAAAGGCTGGGCTCAGGAAGCGGCCATGCGCATGCTCATGAACAACCTTGACGAAGAGGTTGGCGAGCGGCCGCGTGATCTGGTGGTCTATGGCGGCACCGGCAAAGCCGCACGCAATCAGCAGTGCCTGGACGCCATCATTGCCTCGCTCAAATCCCTGAATCAGGATGAGACCTTGCTCGTTCAGTCAGGCAAACCCGTAGGCATCTTCAAGACCCACGACTATGCTCCGCGGGTACTCATTGCGAATTCCAACCTCGTTGGCCATTGGTCGAACTGGGAAAAATTCAATGAGCTGGAACGGGCCGGGCTGATGATGTACGGCCAGATGACCGCCGGCTCCTGGATCTACATTGGCTCGCAGGGAATCATTCAGGGAACATTCGAGACTTTTTCCGCTGCCGCCGAGAAACACTTCCACGGAGATCTGGCTGGCAAACTGATCGTTAGCGGCGGCATGGGCGGCATGGGCGGCGCGCAACCTCTGGCGGCGACCATGACCGGCGCGTGCTTTCTGGGGATTGATGTTGACCGGGGCCGCATCGTGAAACGCCTCAAGACCGGCTACTGTGATTTCTTGACCAACAGCCTGGATGAGGCCCTGCGCATCCTGAACGACTCCATCCGCAAGAAGGAAGCGGTCTCCGTGGGACTGATTGGCAACTGTGCCGACGTGATTCCCGAGCTGGCCGAGCGCGGCGTTGTGCCTGACATTCTTACCGACCAGACCTCGGCCCACGATCCGCTGAACGGCTATGTTCCGCGCGGCATCCCACTGGCAGAAGCTTTAGAGCTGCGGAAGAGCGATCCGCAAGGCTATCTGGAGCGTTCGCTGGACTCCATGGCCCGCCACGTGGAGGGCATGTTGCGCCTGCAAAAAATGGGCAGCGTGACGTTTGACTATGGCAACAACATTCGCACCTTCGCCTTCCAGCGCGGCGTAAAGAACGCTTACGACTTTCCCGGATTTGTGCCCGCCTATATTCGTCCGCTGTTCTGTGAAGGTCGCGGGCCCTTCCGCTGGGTTGCGCTTTCAGGCGAGCCCTCGGACATCGCCATCACCGACGATCTGGTGCTCAGTCTCTTTCCCCATAATCGAATCCTGGACCGCTGGATCAACCTGGCGCGCAAGCGCATCCACTTTCAGGGATTGCCCGCCCGCATCTGCTGGCTTGGCTATGGCGAGCGCGCCCAGTTTGGCCTGGCCATCAATGAGCTGGTGAAAAAAGGAAAGATCAAGGCTCCAATCGTAATGGGCCGCGACCACCTGGACTGTGGTTCAGTGGCTTCGCCTTACCGTGAGACCGAAAGCATGAAGGACGGCAGTGACGCCGTGGCCGACTGGCCCATCCTGAATGCCTTGTTGAATACCGCCAGCGGCGCAAGCTGGGTCTCCGTCCACAATGGCGGTGGAGTGGGAATTGGTTATTCGCTCCATGCCGGCCAGGTCACAGTGGCCGACGGCACCCAGGCCATGGCCGACCGCATCGAGCGCGTCCTGACCAACGATCCCGGCATAGGCGTGGCCAGACATGTGGACGCGGGCTACGATGAAGCGATCAATTTCGCGGAGCAGAAAAAAATCAAAATCCCAATCCAACCGCGAATGAACGCAAATGAACGCGAATAACACAAGGACAAATGAGAGCAAGTTCTTGCTGGGTGTCGATCCGTGAAAATCAATCGCATCAGTAAAATCAGTGGTAAGGTTTTTGTTCCCGTTCGCGTTCATTCGCGTAGATTCGCGGCTAAATGGCCTTTGCTCTTCTCAGAACTAATATCTGTAGGATTCTTGTTGCGTCGCGATGATGTTCTTCTCCTTCCTTCGGCCCCGCTCCCGCTCTTCCTCGGGTGTGGGTTTTGCTTTTGCCCTTCAGCTTATCGTGTTCTCGATCTTCCTCCTTCCGTTCCTCTGCGTCCTCTGTTCCTCTGCGTTTCAGGGTTTTGTTTTTTCCGTCTTTTCTCGGTGATTCAAAGGTTTTGCTCTTCTCCGTGTATCTCCGTGACTCAGTGTCTCCGTGGTGGTAACTGAACTTGCCTACCAGGAACTCATCTCCCTATCTCCTGCTTTCCAATATTGGCCAGCTCATCACCCTTCGCGGCGGTCCCGCCCCACGTCGCGGCCCAGCACTCCAGGAAATTGGCTTGATCCGCGGTGCGGCTGTCCTTTGTGCCGGTGGAAGAATCGCTGCCGTGGGGCCGCAGCGCGAGGTCTTGCGCGATATCTGGCTGAAGAAGAACAAGAGAAAAGTCCACGAGATTGAGTGCGCCGGTAAAGTTGTTCTTCCTGGGCTGATCGATTCGCACACCCATCCGGTCTTCGTCGAGCCGCGTCTTGTAGATTTCGAAAAGCGCACTGCCGGAGCAACCTATGAAGAGATTGCCGCCGCAGGTGGAGGTATCCGCTCCAGCCTCGCCACTGTGCGCAAGGCGACCCGAGCGCAACTGGCAGATCGCGTCCTCACTGCGTTGCAGGCCATGCTGGAGCAGGGCACAACCACGGTCGAGGCCAAGTCTGGCTATGGACTCACCGTAAAAGACGAGATCAAGAGCTTGCAGGCTATTCAAGCCGCTGCCCACCGCTGGCCGGGGACGGTCGTGCCCACCTTGTTGGCTGCCCACGTTGCCCCGCCCGAATTTGCCGGCAAGCAAGATGAATATGTGGAACTAGTCTGCTGCAGCTTGATTCCCCAGGTGGCCGGTGCGAAGAAACGGCCAAAGCTGGCCAGCTTTGTCGATGTCTTCTGCGAACGCGGTGCCTTCACCTTGGAGCAATCGGCAAAAATCTTTGCCGCAGCTCAGGCCGCTGGGCTGGGCACGCGCGCTCACGTTTGCCAGTTCACCCCGTCCAAACTAGGCGGGTTGCTGGCCCATCAGCCGGCATCGCTGGACCACATGGATTGCGTTGCCCCCGAAGATGTTGCGCTGTTGACTCGCGGGCAAACCGTAGCCACGCTGCTGCCGGGGGCAAACTATTTCCTGGGCCATCGCGATTTTCCCGATGCCCGGCGCTTGATTGATGCCGGTGTGCCCGTGGCACTGGCGACGGACTTTAATCCAGGCACCTCGCCCACGCCCAGCATGCCCTTTGTGATCTCGTTGGCATGTACGCACATGAAGATGAGCGTGGCCGAGGCGATCGCCGCCAGTACTATCAACGCCGCCTGCGCGCTCAGGCTGGAAGCCAGGAAGGGAAGCATCGAGCCCGGCAAGGATGCCGACCTGGCAGTTTTTGACTTTAAAGACTATAGAGAGATCGGATATTGGATGGCCTGGAACCGATGTGAGCATGTCGTAGTGGCTGGAGAGATAACCTGATATTGATGCCTTCATGAATATTCCGCAGGCTTGTGGCTAAGGGCCAATGGCTAAGGGCGAGACGCAATACTGTTCACTAAGGTGGATGATAATAAAAACGGTCCGTCATCCCGAGGGTTTACCCACGCGTCAGCGGGGGTAAATCGGAGGGATCTTGAGTTTTGCCATTGACTCAAGAGGTTCCAAACTCTTTAAGTGAACAGGTTCGTGGCCAAGGGCCAAGGGCTAAGGGCTAAGACGCTAAGAGCTAAGAGCTGATTTGTTAAACCACCCCAAACCCGTTACCTTATTGCCAATGTCTCCCTTTCGTTTAGCGAGGTGGAAGTCCACGGTTTTGGCCGGAGTGCTGGTCTTTGTCGCTGGGTCGCAGGGCCTGGCGGCGTCACAGCAGAGCACGCAGCAGTCGGCTCCAACCGCGACTCCGAGTCCGGCGCCAGCCCCCACACCGCCTCCGGCGAATGTGCCGCCGCAGCCGTCCCCGGTCCCGGAGCAGGCTCAGCCGGTTGTGCAACCCACACCGACTCCCCAACCGCCGCCTGCGCCGGAATCAGTGCCTCAGCAGCCAGAGGAGATTGTTTTCGTGGCCGTGGGGGACGTCATGCTGGGCACCACCTTCCCCGATGAATCCGGGGGCGATCTGCCGCCGAAAGATGGTGCGGAAATCTTGCAGGAGGTTACGCCAATCCTGAAGTTGGGCGACGTCACCTTTGGCAACCTGGAAGGCCCGCTCGTGGATGGCGGCGTCTCTGCCAAGTGCCGTGGCAAACGGGCCGGAACCTGTTATGCCTTTCGTGTTCCCACGCGCTATGGCAAGTATTTGAAGGAGGCAGGCTTTACCGTAATGGGATTGGCCAACAATCACGCTATGGACTTCGGCCAGGAGGGTCGAACCAGTTCTCGGCAGACGCTCGATGCGCTGGGCATCGCGCATTCCGGCGAAGTGGGTGACATTGCTCGCCTCACGGTCAAAGGCAGAAAGGTGACTGTGATCGCCTTTGCTACCTATCCCAATGCTCACAACCTGCTGGATCAGGATGAAGCATTGCAAACCATACGCGATGCGCGCGCGGAAGCCGATATAGTGATTGTCTCCTTTCATGGCGGTGCGGAAGGCGCTACTCACCAGCACGTCCCCGCCGGTGATGAGACTTTTCTGGGCGAAGATCGCGGCGACCTGCGCAAGTTTGCTCACGCCGCTGTGGAGGCGGGCGCACAAGTGGTAGTGGGCAGTGGTCCTCATGTGGTACGCGGCATGGAGATATATCAGGGTAAGCTGATTGCTTATTCGCTGGGCAACTTTGCTACCTATGGTCCTTTTAACCTGAGCGGAGAAAATGGCCTCACGCTCATTCTCGAAGCGCACCTGGGACCGGATGGAACATTTCTTGGCGGGCACGTTCACCCTGTCAAACAGGAAAAGCCCGGAGGGCCCAGGCTGGATTCGGCGCAAAGCATCCTGCCCATCCTGCGCGACCTGTCGTCAATAGATTTCGGTGCCAACAGCGTGAAGGTGAGCGACGATGGCGGATTGTTGCCCCCTGCAAAAGACAAAACCGAAAGTAGCCGCGAATCAACGAAAATGAACGCGAATGAGAAAGGCAAAGACTAGAGGGTGTTTCAAAGGCGCACTTACGGTTCACTTATGGGGATAAAGAAAAAGCGGATCGTCATCCCGAGGGATTACACGCGCGCAGCGCGAGTAAATCGGAGGGACCTTGCGTTCTGATGGACGCTGATGAGAACGTCGCGGTGAACAATATTGGTGCGAAGAGCCAAAGGCTAAAGGCCAAAAGCCGAGCGAAAGTAGCCGCGAATCAACGAAAATGAACGCGAATGAGAAAAGCAAAAACTAGAGGGTTTTTCAACGGCGCACTTACTGTTCACTTATGAGGATAAAGAAACAGCGGATCGTCATCCCGAGGGTTTACACGTGCGCAGCGCGAGTAAATCGGAGGGACCTTGCGTTCTGATGGACGCTGATGAGAACGTCGTGGTGAACAATATTGGTGCGAAGGGCCAAGGGCCAAAAGCCAAGAGCCAAGAGCTAAAGAACTAAGGAGCCACATGGTTATCTTAAAAAGATTCATTTACATTTCACTGCTCTCTACCGCTGTCCTGGCCGTCGCGCAGCGCCTGCCTACGGGTGTCGTTCCTGAACACTACGCGCTCTCTTTCACTCCGAATCTTGCCGACGCCACGTTCAGCGGCGAGGAGGTGATTCAGGTCAACATCCAGAAGCCCACGAACAGCATCACGTTGAATTCGGCGGAAATTCAGTTTCAGAAAGCGACCGTAACTCAGGGCACGAGCACTCAGGAAGCAAGGGTGAATCTTGATGCGCAAAAAGAGCAGGCCACGCTGACCGTAGACCTGCAGTTGGCGCCTGGACCGGCAACCATTCAGGTTCAATTCACCGGAATCCTCAACGACAAGCTGCGCGGCTTTTATCTGGCCAAAACAAAACTCCGCCGCTATGCCACCACGCAGTTCGAGTCCACCGATGCGCGGCGTGCCTTCCCGTCCTTTGACGAGCCTGCGCTCAAGGCCACGTTTGACATCACGCTGGTGGTGGACAATGGCGATACAGCCATCTCCAATGGGCGGATCGTCTCCGATACTCCCGGCCCCGTTCCGGGCAAACGCACATTGAAATTTTCTCCTACACCCAGGATGTCAACCTATCTGGTGGCCATGGCAGTGGGTGATTTTCAGTGCAATGAAGGTCAGGCCGATTCCATTCCCATCCGCGTCTGCGGCACGCCGGATAAGAAGCCGCTGAGTGACGTGGCGCTGCGCTATGCTCAGGAGGTCCTGAAGTACTACGACCAGTATTACGGCATTAAATATCCTTACGGCAAACTGGATATCGTGGGCCTGCCTGATTTTGAGGCTGGAGCCATGGAGAATACGGCTGCCATTTTTTACCGTGAATCGTATCTCTTCATTGACGACAAGAATTCAGCGGTTGACTCGCACGTTGCGGTCTTTCTCGTGCTGGCGCATGAAATGGCCCACCAGTGGTTTGGCGACCTGGTCACCATGAAGTGGTGGGACAACATCTGGCTCAACGAGGGCTTTGCCAACTGGATGGAGAAGAAGCCGATGCAGGCGCTGCATCCGGAATGGAATGCGGTGCTGGAGGCAGTCAAAGACACAAACCAGGCCCTGCAGATCGACGCCCTGCGCAATACGCATCCTATTCGCGCCAAAGCCGAGACGCCAGAAGAGATCAATGAGCTGTTCGACTCCATCTCCTATGACAAGGGCGCCGCCGTGATGAGGATGATCGAGTCCTACATCAGCCCCGAGGTCTTCCGTCGTGGAGTCAATGTCTATCTGCGAAAATTTCAATACAGCAATGCTACCGCTGAAGACTTTTGGGACACCATGTCCCAGGCCTCAGGTCGGCCGGTGGATAAGATCATGCCGACGTTTGTAAATCTCCCGGGCGAGCCTCTGGTCAAGGTGAAAGCCGAATGTGTGACTCCAAAGGCCCAGGCGGTTTCCAGCCGCAAGGGAAAGCGTTCACGAAAGCCGGTTCAACCCCACCCCAAGACCGAGATTACCCTTTCACAGCAACGCTTCCTCGTCGATGGAAGCGCGGACAACAGCAACCAGTTATGGGTGATTCCGGTTTGCATCAAAACGGACGACAACAAGCCTTTCTGCCAGCTTTTGGGAGAAAGGCAGCAGGTGGTGCCCGTGGTCGGTTGTGCTTCATGGGTTCTTACCAACGCAAATGCCGTTGGCTACTACCGTACGCAGTATGAGTCTGATGGTTTGAAGAAACTGAGTGACGTGGCCCTGACCGGGTTGACCACCGCCGAACGTATGTCATTGGTCCAGGATGAGGCGGCGCTTGTCAGGGCGGGAAAAGATAAGGTCGGCTCCCTGCTGGACTTGATCAGCGCATTGAGTCGTGACCAGGAGCGCGCGCTGATGGATAGCTATGCTTTCGCGCTCGATTCCATTGATAACTATTTGGTCACGGCTGCGGATCGTGAAACCTATCATTCCTGGCTTCGCGCGGCTTTCCGGCCCATGCTGGCAAATGTGGGATGGACGCCGGCTGCAGGCGAAAGCGATGACACGCACGGCCTGCGCGCCGATCTGGTGATCATACTGGGCTTGGTGGCGCAGGACCCGGACACCATCAGGGAGGCCACCAGGCTGGCCAGGCAGTACCTGCAGAATCCTAACTCGGTGGATCCAACCCTGGCGCAAAGCATACTGCTGGTTGCCGCCCGTGCCGGGGACGCAGCGCTGCTCAATGAATACCTGGCGGCCATGCCGCACATGACTGCGCCGGAGCAGTATTACAACGTCGGTGGGGCGCTATCGGAATTTCGTGGTCCGGAGTTGGCTGGGCGCGTCCTGGAACTGGCCATCTCTCCTGCGGTTCGCAACCAGGATGCGCCGCACGTGATCTCCGCGGTGCTGGGCAATCCTGCCAACCAGGACTTTGCCTGGCAATGGATCAAGGCCCACTGGGCCGACGTGGAAAAGCAGATCACCATGTCCAGCGGCCCCGAGATCGTCGGTGGCGCCGGCAGTTTTTGCGATGCCGGGCGCCGGGATGATGTGCAGCGTTTCTTTACTGAACACAAAGTACCGTCATCAGAACGCCTTCTGAAACAGGTGACGGAGCGGATCAATGCCTGCATCGCCTATCGTGGCCACCAACAGAGTAATTTAGCCTCCTGGCTGGGACAACACGCCGGAGCCACAGTAGCAGGCCAGAACTGAAGACTTAGTTCGCGAGAAGCGAAGGTCCTGCTAGGGTCTATTCCATCAGGGTATGGCCTTGTAAAGGCATATGCTATTTCCCGAAATGCCATAGCTAAATCTGGTCCAATTCGGAACACAGCGTGGCTGCGGCTTATTCGCATTACCTTCGCTCTGTTAATTTTATTTCTGGGACTTTCGAATCAGTGAGAGAATGCTTGTATTCGGTTCCTGAAAACTTTACGCCAGTAAGACGCCTTTACCGCCGCGAAACTGGGCCTGGCTCCAGCGCGTCCTGGCGGGATTAGACCGTTAGTATCACAAGGAGAGACTAGATGCGATACAAGATTCTGCCGCTTTTCGTTATTTTTGCCTTGGCCACTTCCGTCTTCGGGCAAGCGTCCCAGCAAGCTCCAGTGGAAACAAAACTTGTGCTGAAGGATGGCACTGATGTGAAACTCAAGTTTGCTGAAGCTGTTAGCTCAAAGACAGCCACTGAAGGCGACTCTGTCAATCTATTGCTCGACGAAGACCTGAAGATCGGCGATGTCGTGGTCGCCAAGGCCGGTGCTAAGGCCGTGGGTACCATCACACACTCAAAGAAGGCGGGAATGATGGGAAAGGCCGGCGAACTGAACATGCGGCTGGAGTACTTGTTAGTGAATGGTGACCGTGTGCGTCTCCGGGGTAGCAAGGGAAAAGAAGGAGAAGGTAAAGAAGGCACTGCGGTGGCCTTGACCGTCTTGTTCGGTCCTATCGGCCTGATCAAGCACGGAAAAAATGTTGAAGTGAAGGAAGGAACAGCCTTGGCGGCTTATGTGGACCAGGACTATGTCGTGCCGCCGCCCAAGTCATAGCTGAGAGACTCGCCGATTGATAATTTGTGATTTCTGATTGAGCCACTGCCAGTTTCGCGATTCAGCAAATCACAAATCTGAAGTCAAAAATTTCCATCACCGCGTATCAAAGAAATACGTGATCGTCACGTCCCTCCACCGCTCCACCCGCTTGCGCAAGAACGCCGTCTGGCAATGAGAACATGAAATTGCCAGGCGGTTGGGCGCGGTCCAGTTCAAAACTACATCTGCCGACTGGGCATCCTGCTCCAGCAGGAAAACCTCGCCTTCGTCCGCTTTGCCCGAAAAATATCCCAGCTTGATCGTCTCCGTTCCAACGCGCAGGTTTACATGGGTCAGGAAGGGTGCGTCCTCGCCGCATCGGGCCTCCAGGACCGCTGCGGCCCAGCGGCCGTCCGGGCTCACTTGATTGGCAAACACCTGGTCAGAGCAGCGCGGCCGGAAATGAAGATAAGCAGTGGTCAGTCCCGCGAACATCACCATGAGGACGCCAGCATAGACCAGCGAGCCACGAACCATCTTCTTGGCAAAAGGATCCACAGCTACAAGATTGCCACAATCGCCCGAATTGCCAAAGTTGGCGGAATTGAAAACCGGGTGGCGGCAGCAAGCAGTAGGTTTTGATCTTGGTTGCTATGGCGGTTTTAGAAATAGTGTATCCAGCGACCCGGTGGAAGCCCCGAACTTTAGTTCGGGGAAGTGGGCTTTCAAGCCCACGGAAAGCGCCCGCATTATTCATTAGCGCTTTAGCGCTGGCGCGAAGCAGCCGCCCTCTTGGATAACAGGATTTCCTAACCGCTGTAAGTTCTAAATACTAAGCACTAAATACTGGATCTTTAGTCTTCGAGATCAGCGTCTCTCAGCGTAAATCAGCGGCGAATAGCCTTTGACTTTCAATTTTGGCACTTTTTGGCAATGTAGCCTGCCCTCAAGGCGAGCTTGCGGAGCCGAAGGGACGATTATGGCAATCTCTTATTGATTTGCCGCCACAACTCTTCGCGGCCCGCATCAGTCTTGGTCGAGTAAGGCAAAAGGCTCTCAACCCCGTGCTCCTGGGCAAGAGAAACAAGCGTGCTACGTAGCTTATTGCCGGAAAGCCTGTCGCCCTTGGTGGCTACCACCAGGAACTCTCTGCCTGTGCTGCGCAAAAAATGGATCAACTGGCGATCGCTCTCCTGCGGCGGCACATTGCAATCAACCAGTACAATTGCCAGCACCAGCGTCTCGCGTTTCTTGAGATAGGGCTCGATGAATTTTGGCCACTCGGCTGAAATCTCGCGGGAGATTTTGGCGTAGCCGTATCCCGGCAGGTCAACCAGCAGGAATGCCGGATGCGGCTGGTTGGGCTTGGCATAAATGCCGATGAAGTTAATGGTGCGCGTCCTTCCCGGCGAGGAACTCACGTGCGCGAGCTTTTGGCCGAGCAGGGAATTGATCAGGCTGGACTTACCTACGTTGGAGCGCCCAAGGAAGGCGAACTCCGGTGGCCCCTCGGCAGGGAAGAGCCGTGCATCGGCCGCAGCCGCCAGAAATTTGGCCAGAGGTTTTACCATGATGGAGAAGGCGAGTGTTGCTGCTCAATCCCTTGAATGCTCTGTCATCCCGAAGTCCCCGTTAAGCTCGCGCGCGTTTTCTCGAGCGCGCGAGTAGGGGCGAGGAATCTGCTCTGCCCAAGTATCGCTACAACCAGGTTGCCGGCAATTCCGGAGCCACTAAGATCGTTGGAATGGGCGTCGAGGAGCCGGCACAACAAGAGAAGATTCACCAGCAGCTAGAGGTACTGCTGCGACACCGGCGGCTCCGCGGTTGGCGGAACGGCCGGAATGCCTTCAGCATGCTCAGTGGCAATCTCCGGCAACGACTTTTCCAGCGCAATCTTGAGCACATCGTCCATGCTCTCCGCCAGATGAATCTTCATGTTGTTGCGGATGCTCTCCGGGACCTCGGGCAGATCTTTCTCATTGTCTTTGGGAATAATTGCTTCCGTAATCCCTGCTCGTAAAGCCGCCAGAAGTTTTTCTTTCAAGCCGCCGATCGGCAGCACCTTGCCGCGCAGAGTAATCTCGCCCGTCATGGCTATATCGCGGCGGACAGGAATCTTGCTTAGTGCGCTGGCCAGCGCCGTGGCCATTGTGATGCCGGCGGACGGGCCATCTTTAGGAATTGCGCCCTCCGGCACGTGGATGTGGATATCGCAGGTGCGATAGAAATCGCGTGGGACGCCCAGCCTTGCCGCTCGGGAGCGCACATAGGACATGGCCGCCTGAGCCGACTCCTGCATCACGTCGCCCAGCTTTCCGGTTAGTGTCAATTTGCCTTTGCCGTCGACAATGGCAACTTCTGTGCTCAGGATGGACCCGCCTACCTCAGTCCAGGCAAGCCCGGTCACTAGGCCAATTTCACTCTTTTCATGGGCCAGGGTGTCGCGGAATTTGATTACACCCAGGAACTCGCCAACATTTTCCACCGTGAGAGTAAGGGAATAGCCTTGTCCTTCTTTCACCACTCTGCGGGCCACCTTGCGGCACACGTTGCCGATTTCGCGCTCCAGGTTGCGCACGCCCGCTTCACGGGTGAACGAGCGGATGATCTCCGTAATGGCCTCGTCAGTGAATTTGAGCTGGTCTTCCGTAAGGCCCGTGGCTTCGCGCTGCTTGCGCACCAGGAACTGCTTGGCAATCTCAACCTTCTCGAGCTCAGTGTATCCGTGCAGCCGCAATACCTCCATGCGGTCCTGTAAAGCGGGAGGAATGGTGTGCAGCACATTGGCGGTGGCAATAAAAAAGACCTGCGAGAGGTCATATTCAACATCGAGGTAATGGTCCTGGAACATCCAATTCTGCTCCGGATCGAGCACTTCCAGCAGCGCCGCCGCCGGATCACCGCGGAAGTCGGAAGCCAGCTTATCCACTTCGTCCAGCATGACCACCGGGTTCTTGGTCCCGGCTTTTTTCATCATCTGGATGATCTGGCCGGGCAGCGCGCCAATATAAGTCCGCCGGTGCCCGCGAATCTCCGCCTCATCCCGTACGCCACCCAGGGACAGGCGGACGAATTTTCTGCCCGTCGCCTTGGCAATCGACATGCCCAGCGAGGTCTTGCCGACGCCCGGAGGTCCAACGAAGCAAAGAATCGAGCCTTTGGGGTTTTTCACCAACTGGCGTACGGCCAGGAACTCGAGAATGCGCTCTTTGATCTTTTCCAGTCCGTAATGGTCGGAATTCAGGATCTTTTCCGCATGTTCGATGTTGCGGATCTCTTTGGATTTTTTCTTCCATGGAACCGCCAGCAGCCAATCCAGATAATTGCGCGAGACCGTGGATTCCGCGGACATGGGCGGCATGGCTTCCAGCTTTTTCAGCTCCTGGATGGCCTTTTCATGCACGTCCTTCGGCATGCCGCTGGTATCGATCTTTTTCTTCAGCTCGTCGAACTCGCTCTTTTCGCCCCGTCCCAGCTCTTTCTGGATGGCCTTGATCTTCTCGTTGAGGTAATACTCTTTTTGTGCGCGCTCCATCTGGCGCTTCACCCGGGTCTGGATGGTGCGGTCCATATTGAGCTTTTCAATTTCAATGTCCAGGACGTCGGCAATGCGGGTGAGACGCTCGACCGGGTCGAAAATCTCCAACAGTTCCTGCTTTTCTTCAATCGAGAGCTGGAGGTTCTGGGCGATATTGTCGCTCAACTTGGCGGGGTCGCTTACCGCCTGTGTGTTGACTGCGGGCTCCTGGCTTAAGGATTGGCAAAGCTTGGCATACTGGTCCCACAGGCTGTGGACTCGCTGGATGGCAGCTTCGAGCACCGGAGTGACTTCCGGGAAATGTTTGACCGTTCGGACCGTAGCCTCAAAATAGCCGTCAGTATTGACCAGTTGCAGGACCTTGCCGCGCTCCACCCCTTCCACCAGGACCTTGATATTGCCGTCGGGTAGTTTCAGGTTCTGGACGATATTGGCAATTGTGCCAACCTGATAGATCTCGTGCGGCTTAGGCTCGTCCACGCTGGCGTCATGCTGGGTGGCCAGAAAGATCTTGCGGTCGGCAGCCAGCGCCTCTTCCAGCGCGCGGACGCTGGATTCGCGGCCAACAACAAATGGGGTCATCATGTGGGGGAAGATGACCACATCGCGAATAGGCATCATGGGGAGCTTGCGGGTCTCGAATTTTTCTTTGTTTTGGGTCACGTGGTTGCCTTTGGAAGCTGCCAGAAGGTGCGGCTCATTAACAGCTTCTTAACCTCTAAGAATATCACGTTAATCAAGCGGTTATGGGGAGAGTACGTTAGTGTCTTATCCCAACCGCTAATAGAATCAATCAGTTCCGGGAAGGATGAATCAAAGTCTAACCCGCTTCTTTCATGGCCGGAAGCGATACGTCGCGCCGTTCGACCATTTCCTTGCTGACTTCGAACTCTTTTATACGTTTCTGGCTGGGGAGGTGATACATCAGGTCCAGCATCAACTCCTCTAGGATCATTCGCAAGCCGCGCGCTCCTACCTTACGATGTAAGGCTTCGCGGGCAATGGCCTGCAACGATCCCTCCGAGAAGCGCAGCTTCACATTCTCAAATTCAAACATGCGCTGGTACTGCCGGATAATCGCATTGCGCGGGCGGGTGAGGATTTCAATCAGCGCCGATTCATCCAGGTCATTCAGGATACCCACCACCGGCAGGCGGCCTACAAATTCTGGAATAAGCCCAAACCGCACCAGGTCCTGCGGCTCAGCCTTTTGCAGCAGTTCGGTGTCGCGCTTGCTGGCTTCCGTAAACTCTTTCTCTTTCTGTTCATTCGTGCGGAAACCCATGGACTTCTTGCCGATCCGCCGCCCTACGATTTTTTCCAGGCCAACAAATGCGCCACCGCAAATGAAGAGGATGTTAGTGGTGTCCACCGGTGTAAATTCCTGGTGCGGATGCTTCCGGCCGCCCTGTGGCGGAACGTTCGCAATGGTGCCTTCCAGGATCTTCAATAACGCCTGCTGTACGCCCTCGCCGCTTACATCGCGGGTGATCGATGGGTTTTCGTCCTTGCGCCCGATCTTGTCGATCTCGTCAATGTAGATAATGCCGGTTTGTGCCCGTCCCACGTCGCCATCCGCGGACTGCAACAGCTTGAGCACAATGTTTTCCACATCTTCGCCCACGTAGCCGGCTTCTGTGAGGGTGGTCGCGTCCACGATTGCAAAGGGCACATCCAGCATCCGGGCTAAAGTCTGCGCCAGCAGGGTCTTGCCCGTACCTGTGGGTCCGATGAGCAGGATGTTGGACTTGGTCAGCTCAACTTCGCTGCCTTTTACCCGGTTCATGTGAATGCGCTTGTAGTGGTTGTAAACCGCCACGGAAAGTTTCTTCTTGGTCTGTTCCTGGCCGATTACGTATTCGTCCAGGAAGGTCTTCACCTCATGGGGCTTGGGCAGGTGATTGGGCGCGGCGGCGGCATGCGTCTCGGAGCGGTCATCCTCCAGAATGGAATTGCAGACCGCCACGCATTCATCACAAATGTAGGCTCGGGGATAATCGTTGGGGGAAGAGATGAGCTTGGCAACGGCGTCCTGCGATTTGTGGCAGAACGAGCATCGGAGAGTTTCTTCCGGAGACCTCGGCTTCACATCATGCTCCTTAGTAACCAACTAGTAACGGACTGGGAGCCCCGTCGCATTCCCAGATAACGGACTTTTTTCAGACTTTATTCCCTACTTATGCTTGTAGATAATATCGTCAATAATGCCATATTCTTTGGCTTGTTGTGCATTCATTATAAAGTCTCGTTCCACGTCTTTTTCCACTTTTTCCATCTTTTGACTGGTGTGCTTGGAAAGCAACTGGTTCATGATCTCCCGCATGCGCAGGATTTCCCTGGCCTGGATGTCAATATCAGTCGCTTGGCCGCTAATGCCACCCCCCATAATCAGTGGTTGGTGGATGAGAATCCTGGAAGTAGGTAAGGCGAAACGCTTACCCGGCGCGCCCGCGCACAACAGCAAAGCCCCCATGCTGGCCGCCTGACCGCAACAGATCGTCATGACATCTGGGCGGACGAACTGCATGGTGTCATAGATGGCCATGCCGGCGGTGATTGAACCGCCAGGCGAGTTGATATAAAGCTGAATGTCCTTTTCCGGGTCCTCAGCCTCCAGAAACAGGAGCTGAGCAATTACCAGGTTGGCGATGGTGTCATCAATTGGTGTGCCGATAAAGATAATGTTGTCCCGCAGCAGCCTGGAATAAATATCGTAAGCGCGCTCTCCGCGGCTTGTCTGCTCCACGACCATTGGTACAAGTGCCATGTAGGGTCTTCCTTTCACTCCGGATCGTTGCCATCTTGGGCGTTACTGGTGGATTTGTTGTATAAGAACCGCAGCGCCTTATCACTGCGGATGCGGTTGCGAATGCGATCCATTGCGCCTTCCTGGGCCAGGCGCTGCTGCAGGGCTTCCGGCGTCTGCTTTGATTGTTGGGCCAAGGCAAGGATTTCCTGGTTTACTTCTTCGTCCGTGGCCAGGATGTTTTCAGCTTCGGCAATTTTTTCCAGCAGCAGGTTGGCCTTTACTTCTCTAGTTGCAGCTTCCCGCTGGCTGGCGCGAAGACGCTTGAAATCCATGCGCTTCATGTCTTCCGTGCGCATACCCTGTGCCGCCAGACTTCTCAGCCACTGCTCCAGTCGGAAATCAACCTGTCGCCGGACCAGAGTTTCCGGAACAGGAAAATCATGTGTTTCTGCCAGTTGGTTGAGCAGCTTTTCCCGGGCCTCATGCAGTGTCTTATGCTGCCGCTCGGCAAGAATACCTTCGTGCAGCCGTTTTTTGAGATCATCGAGGGTCTGGAAGTCCTGGCTCAATTCCTTGGCGAACTCATCCGTCAACTGCGGTGTAGTCTTCTTTTTGATGGCGCTGACTTTGGCCGTGTAGGACAGAGTTTTTCCCGCCAAGCGGCTTTCGTAATATTCGGCAGGATAGGTTACGTCGAAGGTACGCTCTTCGCCTGACTTGGCGCCGCGCAAATTTTCCGAAAACTCAGGCAGGGTATTCGTCCCCGCAATCTCCACCAGAACTTCGTCGACCTGCACCGGTTGATTGGGATTCGCCTGCGATTTAGCTGACTCCGAGGCTTCAGCGCGCTCAGGTTTCTCCTCAATCGGCGTTTCTGGTGCGGCCTCTTTCGACACAGCCTGGAATGAGATTTGGGCAAAATCTCCATCCTGCAAAGGCCGATCCTCATCCAGAGGATCAAAGCTGGACTGCTGCTCCTGCAATCGTTTCAGTTCAGCGTCCACATCTTCATCGGTTACTTTAACTTCCGGCACATCAACCTTGATCTCCTGATAATTGCCCAACTGAATATCGGGCATGATCTCAAACGCAGCCTTGAAACGGACGGGTTGCCCTGTCTCAGTTACCAGGCTGTGAACTTGTGGCTGGGAGATCGGCGTGAAGCCTTCTTTGACTACTGCCTGCCGGAAGTACTCAGGAACAAGGGATTCCAGCACGTCACCTTTGATCTCCTGGGCAAAGCGGTTGCGGACGATACTTGCAGGAACCTTTCCTTTGCGGAAGCCAGCCACACGCGCGACCTTTGTATAGCGCTGAACGGTGGAATCGAATTCTTTGTTAACGACGTCTGCCGGAATCTCCACCGCGACTTCCCGGAGACAGCCTGCATTGATGTCAATGATCTCTTCGTCCTCGGCGGGCTCCTGAGGTGCGGATAAGACGGGGCCGGCTTCGGACGTTGAGGCCGACTGAATTTGGTTTTCGCCGGGCTTTTCTTCTGGGTTTGCTGAACTCAAGCGATGGCTTCCTTTATCTCCTGGCTAAGTCAAGCGGGGAGCTACGACGAAATCCCCTGCAGTTTCAGTGTAAGAGACGTTGCCGGATGGGTCAAACCAGAGGATTGGGATTTGCCGTTGCTGGTGGGAGATTGTCTGGTTGCTGTCCGTTCCGGCGAAATAAAACGGATGATTGGATGGTCGCAATTGCACAATAAATGGTGCAAATTTACGGTGTTGCTTTACGCTTGCTTTCCGCCGGGTTCAGCGAAATACTTCAGGAGCAAACAGCTCACATTGCAGATCCATCTGGAAAGAACCCCATGCGGTCTTTCATCCTGTCTGTGTCTGCGGATCGATGGCTGACGCCCATCCGCAATACTGTGCTGGCCCATGCCGGCTATGCAGTTATCCCGTCTTTATCGGCGGAGGCGGCTATGCAGGTGCTCTTGAACCGGCGTGTCTCCGCCATGGTGATTGGCCATTCCATTCCGCCGCATGACCGGCAGCGATTGTGTTCCGAAGGCAGGCGGCACGGTGTTCCGGCGGTGGTGCTGGACCGGAATACGCAGGTGTCTGATGTGGCACGGGAGATCCATGTTGATCCTTCTGATGGACCAGAGGCATTTCTGAATGCAATCGCGGCTTTGCTGGCAGACCGTGCGATAAACTGAAAGCAGATGCCGTCCAATCTGGTTCAACTCAATCAGGAGATCGTTGCCTGCACGCGGTGCCCGCGATTGATTGCACATTGCCAAAAGATCGGACGGGAAAAGCGCCGCGCTTATCTCGATTGGGATTATTGGGCGAAGCCGGTACCCGGATTTGGCGATCCCAATGCTCGACTGTTGATTCTGGGACTGGCGCCCGGCGCTCATGGCTCAAACCGCACCGGCCGGCCCTTCACGGGTGACGGTTCCGGATACTTTATGTATCCGGTGTTGCACAAGGCGGGATTTGCGTCACAGCCGACGGCAACACACCGCGACGACGGGCTGCGCCTGAAGGATGCCTATATCACCGCTGCTGTCCGCTGCGCGCCGCCGCAGAACAAGCCTGCGCCGGATGAGATCGCCAACTGCTCCATCTTTCTGGACCGCGAGATGGAGGCATTGAAAAATGTAAAGATCGTGGTGGCGCTGGGCAGGATCGGTTTTGACGCGTACTTGAATTATCTGAAACGGCGCGGGCTGGCAGTTTCCAAGACCAGCATTGTGTTTGGTCACGCAGCGCACTACGAAATGCCGGATGGACGGATCTTACTTTGCTCGTATCATCCCTCACAGCAAAATACCCAGACCGGGAAGCTAACGGAGAAGATGTTTCTGGAAGTTTTCACGAAGGCGCGTAAGTTGTTAACGAAAGGCTCTTGAAAAAACCTTACCTGATGGAGCTGATCTGCACGGATGAAACAAGGTCCTTTTAGTCTGATCAGCGGAAATCAGTCTCATCCTTGTTATCCGTGGCAAGGGTTTCGGTTGAATGCTGATTGCCGAGTGCCGCGCTTGTACCAGGTTCCTCCATTTCCAACACGGCTACCCATTCCGCTTTTTTTCTTTCCAGCAAAACGATTTTTCCGCCGAGGAGGTTGGCGATCAGTTCGGGCGGGAGATCTGTGTGGTAGTCAAAATAGCGGCGGGTCAGGCCGTCCAACCTGGAACCGAGCCATGTGGGTTGATCGTATTTCGTGGAAAACAGAAAAGCCACCTGATACCGGCTCCGCATGGCGCGCGCTTTGAAAACTTCTTCCGCGGTGAAGTTCTCCACGGCAACCACGGACAGCGGCTTGTTCACATAGCCTAAATAGGGCCGGGTAAGTTCGTCGCTGGCGGGCCAGGCGGTGAGCACGGCCTTGCCCTGCTCATGCTGTTCCAGAAAATGACTGGCACTGGCGTGCAGCTCGACAAAATCCTTGTAGGTGAGATTGTCTTCCGGAGCCAGCTTGTACGGGGGATCAAAGAATAGAGCCAGGACAAAGGCAATGACTATCAGGGCTGCGGGCCATTCCCATCGGGTTATCCGCCGGCGCAATGTGGACATTCCAATGATGATGACCAAGGGATAGGCGGAAAGCAGGTAGCGCGGCAGGAGCGCGCCGCCGAGGAGTGAAAACGTGACCAGTTGGACGAGCATGATCAGCGCGAACTGAAGCTGCACGGGGATGGAGATCCGTTGGCGTTCGTCGTTATTCTGACCGGCGTTGTTCTGACCGGCGTTGTTTTGACCGGCGTTGTTCCGACCAGCGTTGTTCCGACCGCCGTTGTTCCGACCAGCGTGGTCCCGTACCGCCGGAAACCACATGGCTGCGATGGTGGCGGCGGTCAAGGCCAGCATGTTCATGAATCCCAGCAGGTGCCAGATCCTGATCCCAAATGCGGCGAGAAAACGCAATGGGGCCATGGCGTTGGTGACGTTGTAGCGGTAAAACTGCGCGTCGCCCAGGAAGCGCCCCGTCGCGTGATGGTGATAGAGAAGCCAAGCCGCCAATGGCAGCACGGGAACCAGACAGATGGCAGCACGGCGAATTTTTTCTCGTTTGGGCGCGGCTTCCGGAGAGAGAAAGTATTGCCATATCGCCACGGCCAGAGGAGTGACCACGGCCGTTTCCTTGCTCAAGACCGCCAAGGTAAAGGCGAATTGACTGCACCATAGGCGTCGCTCCATGCCCAGCCGGATTCCCCACAGGGTAAATGCCGCAGCGGCGAGGTCGGCGTGGGCGAGCGAGCTCTGGGCGAAGAAGACGGGATAGACAGCGGTAGCAATGGTGGCGGCCACTGCAACTCCTATGTTGGCCACGCGCCGGGCCAGGAGAAAGACGTTGCTCAGGGCGAATGCCGCCAGCAGCAACATGGCAATGCGCGCGACTGCAGGCTTCCATCCGCTTAATGTGAACCAGAGCGCCAGATACGCGGCCGGGAGCGGCGGGTGGCCGGTATCCATGGTGGTTCTGGGAATGACGGAGTGGAAGTGAGCGAGATCGTAGGCTGCCGGGACGTAAAAGCCAGCTTCGTCCCAGAAGAATGGCAGGCGCAAGAGCGGCGCATGCAGGATGAAAATAGCGGTAAAGATGATGGAAAAGATCTGGATAGAGAAAACGCGCGGCAGTCGGTCTGGCGAGGATGTCGGCAATTTCCAGTGCAATCTATTGCTAGTTGACTTGGGTGTGCTGGGCGATGGTGGGATCGAGCTTGATTTCCCCAAAAGTTGTTTCGTACTGCACGATGTTCTGCTCCAGGATGGTTACGAGGGCCTTGGCCTGCTGCGGGCTCAAATAGATCCCTTGAAAGTTGTGAACTTCAACGTCAGAGGCTGTCTGCGGTTGGAGACGGCCAAAAATCAACAGGAAATCCCACACGCTGGCCCGTATCTGCACCGAGTTAGCGTAACCTTCGCGATAGTCCGGCGTGTTGACCAGACGAATATTGGGCTGGGGCTGATTCGCCATAAGAAGAATCCTCTCTCTAACCTGCCTTGATAGATTAGGTGAGCCGGTAGAGTTTCGCAAACAGCCCTTCCCGATTCTCCCTGGTCAGCAGCGCGGGAGAAGCAACTCATTTATAATTTTTGCTCTTGCGCCTCACCCCAGGGAGCCTGCATGAGCACTGGAATCAGCCAAATTCACGCGCGGGAGATCCTCGATTCCCGCGGCAATCCCACGGTTGAAGCAGAGGTCACGCTGTACGACGAAACGATGGGCCGCGCGGCGGTGCCGAGCGGCGCGTCCACGGGCGAGCACGAGGCGGTTGAGCTTCGCGACGGCGATCCGAACCGTTATTCTGGCAAAGGCGTGCTGCAGGCGGTGCAGAATGTGAACGAGATCATTGCCCAGGCACTGGCCGGCAAAAATGCGGCGGCACAGCGCGAAATCGATGGCGTTATGCTGGAACTGGACCGCACTCCCAACAAATCCAAACTGGGGGCCAACGCGATTCTGGCAGTGTCCATGGCCTGCGCCCGCGCGGTGGCCAACTCGCTAGGGGTCCCTCTCTATCGCTATCTCGGAGGCGTGGGCGCCAACCTTTTGCCTACACCGATGATGAACATTGTGAACGGCGGCGCGCACGCTGACAGCAACGTGGACTTTCAGGAATTTATGGCCGTGCCGATAGGCGCGGAGTCCTTCTCTCAGGCCCTGCAATGGGGCGCGGAGGTTTTCCACGCGCTCAAGGCGGTGCTCAAGAAGCGGGGCTATAACACGGCGGTGGGCGATGAAGGAGGTTTTGCGCCGTCACTCAAGGCCAATGCGGAAGCGATCGAGGTGATTCTGGAGGCCATCCAAAAAGCCGGGTTGAGCGCCGGCACCCAGGTGGCAATTGCGCTGGATCCAGCCAGCAGTGAGTTCTTTGATAAGGACAAAGGCAAATATGTTTTCAAAAAATCGGATAAGTCAGTGAAGTCTTCGCAGGAGATGGTGCGTTTCTGGTCTGACTGGGTGCGCCAGTACCCGATTGTTTCCATTGAAGATGGCCTGGCGGAGGATGATTGGGAAGGCTGGAAGCTATTGACCCGCGAACTGGGAGGCAAGATCCAACTGGTGGGAGATGATATTTTTGTAACCAACACCGCGCGGCTGACGCAGGGAATTGAAGAGCACGCGGCCAATTCCATTCTGATCAAGGTCAACCAGATCGGCACGGTGAGCGAGACGCTGGATGCGATTGACCTGGCCCTTCGCAACAATTACACCTGCGTAATTTCCCACCGTTCCGGCGAGACTGAAGACACCTTCATCGCCGACCTGGCTGTGGGGACAGGCGTGGGGCAGATCAAGACAGGATCACTCTCACGCACCGACCGTATTGCCAAATACAATCAACTGCTAAGGATTGAAGAAGAATTGGGAGAAGCCGCCCGGTTTCTGGGTTTGGGTTCGCTGAACTATGGCGGGGACATTGGGAGTCAGGCGGCGAAGTAGGAACTTTCTTCTTTGCATCGAACGGAGTGAGAGATCCCTACTTTCATGAAAGCGAGTGCCGGGGTATCCCTCCCTCCGGTCGGGATAAACTACAAAAGCACCACTATGCCAGGTTAGTTGGCCGTTGTGATGGTTACGAGTCGCCGAAGAGAGGGCTGGTAAAGTGGGTCACTACAGCATCGCCTTTTCCCAGAATCTTCTGCAGTTCCTCGGCGCTGAGATGGCGCGCATTTGCGCGGCTGAGTACGCGATTCCCGTTATTGTTTGGCATACGTTTCTCCTTTCGAGAGTTGTTCCCCGCCAGGGATAGCGGGTTTTTATTCTAACAGCTCGCGGACCGCGCATATGTGATCCGTTATGCTGATGGGTTGAGCGGAGACGTGGCGATCATTGTCACCGGCACCTTCGCCAGCAGCGCCTTTCCGCCTACGTCCAAAAGCAAGAGGGCGTGCGTACAGAAACTACGGCGGCAAGACCATCTTTTCCGTTTCCATGCCCGGAAGAGGCGAGACCGCCCGAGTCTCAACTTCCTGAAGAACAGCACCACCATTTTCTTCATCCGCTACACGGGTTCAGTACGCTTGCGCGGCGAATTTATCGTCGAGAACCAGGCTGATGCCACCAACATCTTTCAGGCCGTAAATGGACTCCTGGCGATGGGCAAACTGGCTGGAGGCCCGCGCCAGAATGCCCCGGACGTCACCGCCGTTATGAACAGCATTGAAGTAAAACAAAGTGCTAACCACGTTGTGGTGAGCGTCGTGGTTCCGCAGGACTTGATCAAGAATGCTGCGCAGAAACGCTAGGGGCATGTATCCAACGTATTCAACACGCGACACACCCACCAAGAGCACAAACAATCAGCAATCAGCAGCGGAAGTCCTTCAGCAACAATCTGGTGATCCTGACTGGCAACCTGGGCGAGATGCGGCTTTCTTTGTCGCCAATGACAGTGCTGCCTCATTCCGTATGGCCACCAAAAGCAAGTTTGGGGAAAGAGAACACGTCGAATGGCGCTCCTGGCTGCTTCCGGGAGCTGGCTCAGGGAGTTCCCACCGTTCCGGCGAGACTGAAGATACCTTCATCGCCGACCAAGCTGTGGGGACAGGCGTGGGGCAGATCAAGACAGGATCATTCTCGCGCACCGACCGTATTGCCAAATACAATCCGCTGCTACGGATTGCGTTGGCGAGATCCAAGTGTAAATCTGGAGGAAGGGGACGAACGTCCCAGCCGGTAGTACAGAATAGCCTCAAGCATAATGGTGTTGGTATTGATGTTCAGGGAGCTGTTCTTGCTTCCGCTGTCAAAGACCCCGGCGAAATAAACTCGTTCGGGATGAAAAAGGCCCTCTACTGCTGCAAGCAGACGTAGACCATAAGAATCCGTATGAACAGACCAGAAGGCAACATCTCCCTTGGTGCTGATGCTCTTGAATTGCGGGTACGGATGCCCGGAGGGACTCACGCACGCCCAGGGCGCCCGGCTGGTGTTGTGCACAAACCATGGTTGTTGGCTGATGGCGTCTTCGCTCACCGTAGTCACGGCTCCGCTAGCCTCTCAGCGGTGCGTTGAGCCTCATGGAGAGATTGCTCCAGAAGATCAAACTGCGGATTGACAGGGCTTATCTCTATGCGGCAAGAAAAAAAGGCTCACTGGTCAGGTAAGCCATATTTCTCGTGTTACGTTGAAGTTGCGTTTCATAGAGCCGGAACGATTCCGTGCTGGAGAAGTACAGCGCTCTATTCGGGTGAGTTTCCCACAAAGCAAAGCCGGAAGGCCGCGTATTGCTCGTATCCCAGCCTTCCTTCCTGACGCAAGAATTCGCGCCCTCCCTTACGAAGCAGTAAGCGATTGCAAAGTTTTGGAGGTGGGTTCGTCGGCCCGCCTTGTTAAGAAGGCGCGAAAAAATCCCGCAAGAGAACCGCTGGGAATTTCGTATTAAACTTGATTGGCGCTTTAGCTGCTCAAAAGAGGTCGAGTGTGGCAGGACGTCCACCAAAATCTTCGCCAATTTCGGTTAGGACTGCGTTATCCAGGTTGCGCAAATCCAGGGAGCAAATTGCCGAGTTAACCCGGGAGCGACTATGGTCTGGACAAGCTGCCGAATGGCAGCGAAACCTAAGGAGCACTCTCATGCGCCTCGATCCTCAGGATTCAAGTCGTGTTGATGAATTTGACCGAATCTCCTTTGAGCCGCCCTTGGCAATCCTGAGCTTAGCTATAACATTGCAGATTGATGAACGGACCAAAGCTTTTCTAGCAGGGCTTGAGCAGGCAAAAGTGTTTCTGGATACTTGTATCCGCGAGCTAGAGAGACAGGGCAATGACACCGGCCCTAATGATATTCGTACACAATGGAAAATAGCACCGAACATGTTCCTGCCGCACAGCGCACCGTCGAGCCGCACTGCGTTAGAGGACACCGGATCTCAAACTATGACTGCCGAGCAAATCCTCAGTGAAATGAATTGGTACGAAACTGAATTCGCAGGTATCCTTTCCCGTTTCAACAGAAACCGGGACGGCGTTTGGATAGGAGAAGGCGACGATCCGATCTTTCGTCAATACGTGCGCGAAATCATTGACCTATTCAATGACGTGTTTGGGAACAACGTGTACTCCCAACAGATTGCTGAGGAGTTCAACCATGGAATCTCTAATTACACGAGTTCACCGTCATATAAATGCGTGGAAAATATCTTGTCCATTGTGCGTGCCGTGCTCACCCGCCTCAACCGTAACCCGAGATTATTGGAAGGGCAAGAAGCGCAAGAGAATGATGCCGGCCAACAGCGAGTCGACGCTGTGCTTGGCATTTGTGATCGCTTCCACGAGGTCGCGCGGCAACTCCTTCATCGCCGTGAGAACCGATCCACTCTTGAAATCAAAGATGAGTATGACGTTCAGGATCTCCTTCATGCATTACTGCGCATTCACTTTGAGGACGTCCGCACGGAGGAATGGACGCCGTCTTACGGTGGAGGTTCGTCGCGGATGGATTTCCTTTTGAAGGAGTATGCGATTGTCGTAGAAGCGAAGATGGCACACAGGACGCTGAATACAAAGGAGGTGTCAGAACAACTCATAATCGACGCTGCCAAGTATCGACAACATCCGAACTGCAAGACCCTGATCTGTTTTGTATATGACCCCTCGGGGTTGTTGAAGAATCCTCGGGGAGTCGAGCGGGATCTAGCTAAATTGTCCGGGGATGGACTAGATGTAATATGCCTTGTCATGCCATAAAATACCTTCATGAACGAGGGAGTGTTGTTGATCGTTGAGGCCAATGTGGGCCTTTTTGGCACCTGTGAAGAGTGCTTCCGTGCGGGCTAATTTAGAGGTAAGTGCTTGATTCTAAATTGGCTGCCTCACCAGGATTCGAACCCCGATATGCTCATCCAGGATCAACGTGCCGTAAACGTTGCACTCCTCCGGTGTCGAGTGTCAGTTTCCGCGCGAACTTCGCGATGCATCTGCCGCGAGTTAGGAATCCCCTGGTTCGGGGTTCGGGACCAGGGGGCGGGGGTTCAAATTCCCTCTCCCCGACCAATCTTTTCAATAACTTAGAGTTGATTTCCGGTCTGTATGCCCAAGCTGACGTTAAATCCTTTCACTTGCGATTAGCCGTATCTTATTTTCAATAGGAGTATTGAGGTCATAAGACATAGCGCGACGCCATTAGCAACCCATATGGGAGGTTGACGTACTGCGATACCATAGAAAAACCAGAGTAGCGTCCCTGTTACGATAGCGACGTACATTGGGAGCGAAAGATCACGTGTCTGTTTCGTTCGCCATACTTTTATCACTTGGGGCAGAAAAGAAAATGTGACCAGGGCGCCGGCGACATATCCCATCGCCTGTATATAGATCATTTTGTCAGCCAGTTTCAGCCAAGATGCCATAGCTTCTCCGCTCTCAATAGGATTCAAGAATTACCTCTTGGAACCGTCCGTTAGGCTCATGCTCGCCCTCTTAAGGAGGAATCTCAGTTAGCGACCTGACCTCGCCATGCGTTTCTTTTCAAGTGTTTGTGCCAGAGCTGCTGCAATTCTTCCTGGCCCAAAATCATGCACTATCTCCAGAAGCTTCTTCCTTTTTCTTTGGAGCCTATCTCTCAGATCACTGGGATCAGAATGCATCTCTCCCAGGTGCTCAGCGTACACCGGTCCTTTGATCAGGGACCGGTCTTTCAAGTCATTGAAGCTTCCCAACCAACAACTGCGGCCAAGAACCGGCTTGAGTTGTGAAGTGCGCAATTCCAAATAACCATCGAATTCCGACGGCGAATTCTCAATCGCTTTCACTGAGGCCATCGTATATATGAATTTGATCATGTCACTTCTAAGCCATACCAAATCGGACCGCCAGTTGCCGCGGTGAATCAAGGAGTCTTTGATTACCCAAAAAGCCCTTCCTTCGCTGATGATGTATCGGTCCTCGCGATGCTGAATGTCAAAATATCCTATTGTGTCTCGCATCCCATCTGGCGTTTCGGCCAGCAGGCTGTAAATCCACCAGCCCTCGAAAGCGTTGGTCTCCGATCGCGCTGTCTGAATATGCTTGTCCAACTTAGGCCAGAGCAGATCAAATCTTTCTCTCAGGAGTGAACTGCTAACCTGCAGACCGATGCGTTGGTTGACCGTAGAAACAAGATCGAATGTGCCTTCCTTCGTTGCAGTCTTTGCCTGAAAGTGCCTCAACGGACCAACTAAATCAGTGATCTGTAAATCGATTAGATATGGTATGACTGCACTTTTGTCGAGCGACTTAGAGAGAGCACCAGCCTCAAACATGATCCAGGGAGATGTTTTGTTTTCACGAGTCAAGCACAGAATTCCGCAGTCTCGCCTTTCCAGTTGATGGCCGAGTTCTGGGATGGATCTACTGCCGGCTGCAATATCGGTTTCAGAAAACCAAGGATCTGCGTGCTCCCCGAGCACCAGGGGGAGCCATTCCTTTAGGGCGTTGGCGACGAGCCTGCTGCGCTCTCCGCTCCAACTAAGGAAGATATTGGGCGCTTTCATTGCCGAGATCCGCCCTCGCCTTCATCGCTGATCAGCATCACGTTGGTTGTGACTTCGCCACGAGACACCGCGAGCCTGCCATCTTGGGACCATGCGAAGAACTGAATCTGGCCAGAGGTGAAATGAGTCAATGGTTCTGCGCGTTGCGTCGAGAGCGAATAGGACCAGATATTTCCTATGCCATTGATGTGTTCAACGTAGCTTAAAGTTCGGTCATCCTTCCATTGTAGACGACTTCCCCAAGGAGAAAGATCGAAGTTATGGAGAACAAATACGATCTCAGTCTCACGGTTCGGATCTCGCACCATCTCCCTGAACGCAAGTGGAATAATCTTTACGGCTCTCTTGCCAGCCACATAGGCGCGGACGGCGAGCAGTTGCCCGTTAGGCGAAATGGCCGGATCATATACATCCCGTTCGGGCGTCATTTGTTCAGGCGGTTCTTTCTTGTCGAGGGCAATGCGCCATATCGTCGTCTCCTTGCCAGGGCCTGATGCGTAAACGACCCAGTTTCCAAAGACTCGCGGATTGTAGTCAGAACCGCCGGAAGTAAGCCAGCTTAGTTCACGCGTCTGGATATCCATCTTCCAAATATTCGAGCCGTGCAAACCAGCCTGTTCATTCAAAAAACTACTGTTTGAGACAAATACCACAATTTTGCCATTGGCCGAAACAGCCGGGGAAAAATAATTATCTTCACCACGGCCTAGCTCTCCCACAAGGCTGGCCGCGTTGTGTCCATCGGAGTCGACTATCCTTATTTTACTAGTGCGGCCATCTAGCGCCGTATAGACCAAACGGTTATCTGGAGTCCAAGTCAATCCGGCCATCCCGGCTGACTCCCCTTTGCGGAACTCGACAGGCATCGGGTCATAAAAGACCTCTTTAGCGCTTTTCAGTGGCGCGAGTACCTGCAATTCGCATTTGACATCTTTTGCCAAGACAACGAAGTGCTTTGAGTGGTTACTTAGATTCAGGACGTCATACTTTTGCGATTTATTGTCTATCAATTGCCTTGACCGACCGCTAGGATAGGCTACAAGAGAAAGCTGATTTGGAAATGCCGGATCTAGTGTCTCTGTAATGATACCGCTTCCATCTGAAAGCCAGACCAAGCTACTTTGAGTGTTCCACTCATCACCGGTCTTCAGGGGTTGCTCTTTGCCGTTAGCAGTGTCAACAACAACCAAATCTGATTTAGGAGAACCTGCCTGACCAGCGAGAAGTGCGATCAGCCTTCCGTTAGGCGACCAAGCTGCAGTCTGTGCATAGTAGCGACTTGGCGATTTGCGCTCCGCAAAAATTTGCACGGTCCGACCATTGTCAGATAAGGCATCCAGTTGCCGTATCACTATGGAAAATGTCGGGTCGCCACCACCCTCCCGGCGACGCACGAACGCATAACGCGTACCATCCGGAGAAAGCGTTATGTGGTCCGCCACTTGTCGTTGTACGAGTGTGCTCTCCCCTCCCAAGGCACCTATCTTGTAGAGCGCTGCCGGGCCACCCTCATTCGAGCCTTGGCCGTAGTAGATGTATTCTCCATCGGGAGAGAAGAGGATCTGCCGATACGTAACGGCTGCGGAGCGCACAAGAATCTGGCCAGGTTCCGTCCAGTGCGCACTGACTTGTTTGATGTGAAGTTCTTGATGGCTAACCAGCGAACTGCGATCGGAATCTGCCGTCTCAGCCTCGGCATACCTAGCATAAGCCAAGTATTTACCGTTAGGCGAGATCGCCGCCATTGTTACTTTGCTCCCACTGGTCAAAGGATAGGCGTTGAGTGGATTCTGGCGAAAGGCTTTCTCGTAGTCGCTCAGCGGATATATCAGCCATGCAAGAAATGCAATTATGACCGTAGCTAATCCGAGCCCCCACGTAGATTTCAGAACTCGTCTTTTTAACGGCACACGCTTGGAAAGATCCTTGTCTACGGCGGGTGGTTCAGGGCGTGGTCGGTGCAAAGCAAGCAACAGATCTCGGTAATTGCACTCGTAATTCTTACCATCACGGAGATCAATATAGGACTTCCCGAGTTGAGTCGAAGGGGCAGCTGTCTCCCAGGTGCCCCGTCTGAGTACAGGAACGAACTTTCGATGATTACCCTTTACGAAAACTTCACCTTGGATGATATCGCCCTCATAGGCGGCACCCCCGTCGTCGCCATCCGCTTTGAGTTTGTATTTGGGCGTACAAATAATTAAGACAAAATCATTCTCAGAGACTGCTTTAGCCATAGAGGCTGGCAATTGATCTCCTGGCGCGACGTGCCACTGGTCGAGAGTTACCTCCACGCCGTCCTTGCACAGGCGGGTGGCCAATTGGCGAACCCAACTCATATGTGGGTCATCGTCCCAAGAATACGAGATGAAGGCTTTCGGGCTATCCACGTGCTGTTCCTTATCAGATTTCCAATTTGTGCGTTGAGAAAAAGTATCACGGTTTGGCTTAGAAACTAAAGCCTAATTTGAAGCAGTGATTCAGCGGGTGGCATCTTCGGGATTCTGGCCGGTTCCTTCGCTGCGCTCAGGATCTCGCCCTTCGACAAGCTTATTAATAGGGCAGGCTCTGCGGGTTCCTGCTCCGCTCACACCCGCAAGACGGCTCGACTTCCGCCCACAGAGCGGCGTCAGAATGACAGGCGTTGAGTTTCTGGTTCATGCAGCCACCTGTGCAAAAGAAAGAAGGCCGCAGGGCCTGACGGTTCTGTGCGAATTCCCTGAAGCAACGATTCAGCGGGTAGCATCTTCGGGATTCTGGGCAGTTCCTTCGCTGCGCTCAGGATCTCGCCTGCGGGTTCCCGCTCCGCTCACACCCGCAAGACGGCTCGACTTCCGCCCAAAGAGCGGGCGTCAGAATGACAAGGCGTTGAGTGTTTGGTTCATACAACCACCTCCGCAAGAGGTTGGTTGCGCCTGACACACTTCACGGGTTCCCCAAAACACTTTTTTCCACGCGAGACTCGCCCTGCAAGCGAGTGCCAGAGTGTAGGGATCCCAGGAGAATTTGGTAATTGGGAAAGTTGGTAAGAAGATCCTTCGGCTTCGCTCAGGATTTCGCCTACGGGCTCGGACGCCCGCAAAACGGCTCAAGTCGGTAATTGAAAGTCAAAGACGAAATTCTCTCGACGCCTACGGGTTGCGTTCGTTGAATTATTGCGGGGACATTGCGAGTCGCTCCGCAAAGCCCGCATCGAGGGGCGTAACATCAAGAAAACAGACAACGACGGAATGATGGCGGGCAGTACAAGAGTGCAGTTGTTGCGACCCGAATCAAGAACCTGGCTATTCAGGAACTGCTCTAAGGCTGACGTTGCCCATAAGTTCGCCACAAAGCGAAGGGCGAGAGAATCGCCGGCTGCGGCACCTAACGTCTGCAGGTCAAGATCTCTTAGAGTGATTTTGTTGATGACAAGCTTATTGGGTTTCTTCACATGGCCTCCTCAAGACAGATAAAACTTAACAGGCTTGGAGAACCTTTTTCGTTAATGCTGAACACAAGGTCCCTCCAATTTACCCGCGCTGGCGCGCGAGTAAACTCTCGGGATGACGCCAGGATTTTTCACGGTCTTCATTCAGTGAACAGTATTGCGGTTAATTGCTATTTGCTAAATACCCGTGTTCCACCCCGGCAGGTCGGCCCGCGCTACCATATCTCGATCTAACGCGTCTATCTAACTTATGAAAAAAGCACGAGGCTTATGAGAAAAGCACCAGGACTCGTAGCGATTGCACTGACGCTATTTGCGGTTGCCGTGGCGCCGGCGAAGGCCCAATCTCCAGTTGAGTTTGACCATGTTTGGATCATGGTTTCATCCAACGCTCCGGAGCGCGCGGCCCTGCAACGTGCAGGCTTGCTGATATCGCCGGACATTAACCGCCACGACGGACAAGGAACCGCATCGATTACGGTGGAGTTCGAAAATGCTTTCCTGGAGTTGATGTGGCCTGACTCTACGGTTGCTGTAAAGCCTGGTTTAGAGCGGGCCGTTGAAAAGTTCCGGCATCGTATGCTCTGGCGCTCCAGCGGCTGGTGCCTCATCGGCATTGGGTTTCGCCGAATGACCCTGTCGGATGATGCCTTCCCGTTTCCAACCTGGTCTGTGAGTGCGCCCTGGTTGCCGGAAGGCTCGGCGATTGAAATGCTGACCCCTCGCGACGACACGGCAAGCCCATCATTGTTCATCAGCCCACGCGCTATGGCGGATCAAGGTGATCAAGCAGCACGAGCATCGCGCTTCCATCATCCCATCGGTGTTCATCGGGTAACTGCCGTTCGTCTCATATTCCCAAAGACGTATCGGCCTATCGAGCCGATTTCCTATCTAGACAGGTGCATGTTCTCGAAGTCCAACAAGGCGACGAATGGGCAGTGGAGTTGACATTCGACGGTGGCCTGAAGGGAAAATCGAGAGACCTCAGGCCAGATCTTCCTCTCGTTATTCGATATTGATTCACAAGCGATCAAATCATCAGGCTCTGCATTCCCGACAAGGCCCTTGCGTAGCATTCCCCAGGAGAATTTGGTAATTGGGAAAGTTGGTAAGTTGGTAATTGAAAGTCAAAGACGAAATCCTCTCGACGCCTACGGGGTATCAAGGGCCGAGGCCCTTGGTTAGTCAGGAGAATCTGATCCAGTGCAGCATGAAGTTCCGCAAAAACTTTTTCGTGAGAACTCCCTGAAGCAGCGATTTAGCGGGTAGCATCCTCGGGATTCTGGGCGGTTCCTTCGCTGCGCTCAGGATCTCGCCTGTGGGTTCCCGCTCCGCTCACACCCGCAAGACGGCTCGACTTCCGCCCAAAGAACGGGCGTCAGAATGACAAGGCGTTGAGTGTTTGGTTCATGCAACCACCCCCGCAAGAGACGGCTACGCCCCCCTTATGGGCACTTGCAACGGGTAGGGCAGGTAAGAGCCGTGGCGCAAAGCTGATGTGTGGGACAAGGTGACGAGAAGCCGCCGGCTACGGCACCTAACGTCTGCTGGTCAAGATCTCTTAAAGTGATTTTCTTGATGACAAGCTTATTGGGTTTCTTCACATGGGCCTCCTCAAGACAGATAAAACATCCTGATGGTGAGTTTATTGAATTTGTCCAATTTGGGTTCCTTGTCCTTCACGGTCTGCTTTCTGAAAGATTGCGGAACTTGTTACGGCCCAAAATGGTACTGCCAGAAAGCAAGGAGTGTCAAATGCAGTTCATTTCCGTAATTGAAAGTCAAAGACGAAATCCTCTCGACGCCTACGGGATATCAAGAGCCGAGGCCCTGGTTAGTCAGGAGAATCTGATCCAGTGCAGCATGAAGTTCCGCAAAAACGTTTTCGTGAGAACTCCCTGAAGCAGCGATTTAGCGGGTAGCATCCTCGGGATTCTGGGCGGTTCCTTCGCTGCGCTCAGGATCTCGCCTTTCGACAAAGCTCAGGGCAGGCTCTGCGGGTTCCCGCTCCGCTCACACCCGCAGGACGGCTCGACTTCCGCCCAAAGAGCGGGCGACCGGGAATGAAGTAATGCGGCGTGAAGGGGCCACTCTTGTCCAGACCTGGCCGCCGCTCGCAGTTCACCAAAGTGAAACAAAAAGGAGCAGGCAACTGCCTGCCCGCCAATCACCTGCTCCCGCTGTTTACCAAGGGCCAACGGCTCATTGCAATACGGTTCACTTGACAGGCTTGGAGAACCTATTTCGTTAATGCTGAACGCAAGGTCCCTCCAATTTACCCGCGCTGACGTGCGAGCAAACTCTCGGGATGACGCCAGGGTTTTTCACAGTCTTCATTGAGTGAACAGTAATTGCGGCTCATTGCTATTTGCTACTTGCTATATACCCGTGTTCCACCCCGGCAGCAGTGAAGAAGTCGCCGACAATTGTGCCTTCGGCGTTAAGTCCGTCTCCATCCGTCGACGCAGCCCCGGGAAAATCCAGTTGAACAAATGTTCCATTCTGGTTTAGGAAGCCGTGCCCGTTCCCAGAGGCATCGGTGAAGCTGCCAATGATGCTTGTCCTGGCATTCAGGCCAAAGGCGAAGGCGGAGGTGGATCCCGGCGGATTTATCTGAGTGAAGGTATTACCAGTCTTGAGGAAGGCACGCTCCGCGCCCGACGGATCCACAAATGCGCCTACAATTTCGCCGCGATTGTTGATGCCGAACGCATTCGTATTTGTTCCGCCGGGAAAATCTATCTGCGTGAATGTGCCGGCAACATCAGTAAAGCCATGGGTGCGCCCGGCAGTATCGGTGAAGCTGCCCGCAATTTCCCGCGAGTCATTGATGCTAAGCGCCTGGGTAGAAACAGCCCCGGGGAAATCTATTTGGATAAAGGTGGCGCCTTCGCGAAGTAATCCGTGCTGGACCCCGGACGCATCTGTAAATGCGCCGACAATGTCATCGCGGTTGTTCAGCCCTACGGTCTTGGTGGCCGTAGCGCTGGGAAAATCCAGCTGCGTGAAAGTGCTTCCGCTATGGAAGAAGCCATGCTGCCGCCCGGCCTGATCGAAGAAGAAACCGACAATATCTCCACGTGCATTGATGTTATCGGCCTCGGTCGAGGCGCTGTTGGGAACGTCAAAGAGCTGAAAGTTGAAAGAGGAGGTTTGCGCATGGATACCGGACGGCAGGATGCCGAGAGCCAGCAGCATAGCCGGCAGGAATTTTTTCAACATGATTTTGTCCTTTCGGGGAAAACACGTAATTGGTAATTGGTAATTGGTAATTAGTATTGAGTAATTAGCAAAGGAGAGAATTTGGTAATTGGGTAACTTGGTAAGTTGGTAATTGAAAGTCAAAGGCAAAATCTCGCGATGCAAACGGGATATCAAGGGCGGCTCGACTTCCGCCCAAAAAAGCGGGCGTCAGAATGACAAAGGGTTGAGTTCTGGTTCATGCGACCATCTCTGCAAAAGAAAGAAGGCGCAGGGCCTGACGGTTATGTGAGAATTCCCTGGAGCGGCATGGTCAGCTTCAACAGCTTCGGGGTCTTTCGACTACGCCCGCCACGGCGGGCTCGCTCAAGATGACAGGGTAAATGGGGTATGGCACCGCCGAGCCTTCTCCATGGTGTTTGCATGTCTTCGGATGTAGAACACCAGAGCGTGGGCAGCCACGCTCTGGTGTTTAAGGCTGATCGTCGTCTTTCTCTTCCTCCTCGCCGGCTCCTGAACTGGCTCCGCCTTCTGCTTTGATCTGGATGGGGTTGCCGGCGAACAGGGTGCTTGATCCATGCTCGGCGGCTACCTTGTTGAATGCGGGGACATCTGTGTTCAACAAGGCGTTCACTTCCTGGAGATGCTGCTGCAGTTCCTTGCGCAGAGAGGCGGCTTCTTCAAGCTGCAGTGGGCCGGGCGCTTCGCCATAGGGGCCCATAACTCCGCGCATGATTCCCTGCAACTGATCGTGGAAGCGTTGCAAGTAGTGGACGTCGTCCTGGCCGAATGGCTGTACTTCAGTGTTATAGAGCGGCTTTTGCAGGGCTATAAGCTTTTTGTCCAGCGACCTGGCCTGCTCCAGCACAGGCTTGTAGGAGACATCCACCTGGCTATCCTGGCCCTCCTGGCCGCCAATGAGTTCCTGGAGGCTGGAGATTTGTTTGTGCAGGCTGTTGAGCCGGTTCAGGGCTTCATTCATGGCTGAGACTTCGTCGCGCAGCTCCAAAGCCAGCTTGAGCTGGGCGCGGAGGGCATTCACGTCCGGGTTGAAGCGGGGATCGGTCTGAACTTGAACTTCCCGCGTTTCCGTCTTGCCATTGACGGTAACGGCTACTTTGTACGTGCCGGGCAGGGCGGTGGGTCCGCTGTTCGGGTCAAAGAAGAATCCCTCCTCTTCACGATCCGCGGGTGGGGCGGGCAGGAAGGTGAGTTTCTTAGGCCCGTCATACCGCAGGTTCCAGGAAACCCGATTGATGCCGAACTTGGACGGGCCGTACATGGTGTGAATGATCTGTCCGGAGCTGTCAGAGATCACGATCTTCACCGGCGTCTGACCTTTCTTGCGATCTTCCGGGGTGACTTTGATCTCAGAGGGCAGGTAGTACGTGAGTTCGGCGCCGCTGGCGGGATTGGGCGCAACGTAGCCACCCGAACTGAAACCATGCTTGTTCCAGTTGTGCCAGTTGACCGCGGGCAAGCCTGAAAACAAGTGGAAATCACTGCGCGCCACCTGCGCACCACTTTCTTCCAGCGGAGTGATGTCGTCCAGAATGAACAGACCGCGCCCGTGGGTGGCCACTACCAAATCATGGGTCCGCTTGATGATTTTTATGTCATAGATGGGGACGGTGGGAAAATTGCTCTTGAGCGGCGTCCAGTGGGAGCCGTCGTCGGCGGAATAGAACAGGCCGGTATCCGTGCCGACCACCAGGAATCCTTTGTGATTCGGGTCTTCACGGACCACCCGGGCGGGATCTTCTTCCGGCAGACCCTGCATGATTGCGGTCCAGGTCTTGCCATAGTCATGAGTCTTGAATACGAAAGGCTTGTTGTTGTCCACCTCGTGAAAATCTACTGCGACGTAGGCAGTGGCGGGATCGTTCGGAGAGGCCTCAATCTGCTGAATGCGCCCCCATTGCGGGAGATTCGACATGCCGGCGGTGACGTTGCTCCAATTTGCACCGCCATCGCGCGTCATCTGCACGACTCCATCGTCCGTCCCGACCCAGATGATCTTGGGATCAAGCGGCGAGATGGAGAAGGAGAGGATGCAGTCAAAGGTTTCAGCGCCGCTGATGTCATATTCAATGGAGCCACCGCTGGTTTCCTGCTTGGTTTTATCGTTGCGGGTGAGGTCAGGACTGATGGGTGTCCAAGTTGCTCCAGCATCAGTCGATTTGAACAGGACGTTGCCGCCAATGTAGACCTCATTGGGATCGGTGTAAGAGACGGCGATGGGGGAAGTCCAGTTAAAGCGATACTTCAAGTCTGCCGGCTTCTTGAGCTGCACGCCATGGAGATACGGGCGAATGAAGCTGGAGAGGCCGTTCTGGATGTTGACACGCTGAACGGAGCCGTTCTGAGAATCCACGTAGACAAGGTGGGTATCTTTTCCGTGGGCCGGGACTGCGTACTCGCCATCGCCTCCGGTCACCGTGAACCAGTCGTAGCCGCTGATTCCGCCGCGGCTCAAGCTGTTGGAGGGGCCGCACCAGGCGTTGTTATCCTGAAGGCCGCCGCACAGGTTATAAGGAGAGCTATCATCCTCGGCGACCGAGTAGAACTGCTCGATGGGCAAATTATCCAGATAGCGCCAGGTGCGAGCTCCATCGGAGGTCACGTAAGCGCCGCCATCGTTGCCATCAATCATGCGATCCGGATCCAGAGGATCGATCCACAAAGCATGATGGTCGACGTGAACACCACCGCGCGTGGTGTTACGTCCGGTCTTTCCGCCATCCTCGGAAAGCATGATGTTGTAGTTGATGAAGTAGACCTTATTTTCATTGTTAGGGGCGACGGCGATCTGGCTGAAGTAAAAGGGGCGGGCATTGAAGCTGTGGTTATCGGAAATCTGCCGCCAGTGGTCGCCCAGATCGATGGTGTCCCAGGCGATGCCTTTTTTGGATTCAACCACGGCGTAGATGTGCCGAGGGTTGCTGATTGAGGCTGCGAGACCGATTCTTCCAGTCAGCCCCTCCGGCAGGCCTTCCGTCAGTTTCTTCCAGGTAATGCCGCCATCATTGGAGCGAAAGATGCCGCCGGTTGTGCCGCCACTTTCCAGGGTCCATGGATAGCGGCGCAAGGGCCACAAGCCGGCAAAGAGCACCATAGGATTGTTGGGATCCATGATGAGCGAACTGACGCCCGTGGTGTCGTCAATATAGAGGACTTTCTTCCAGTTCTTACCGCCATCGGTGGTGCGGAAGACGCCGCGGTCCACGTTCGGGCCCCAGACGTGCCCGAGGACGCCAACCAAAACAATGTTGGGATCATGCGGGTCGATCACGATGTTGGAGATCTGTCCCGCATCTTTCAGTCCCATGAAATTCCAGGTTGCTCCGGCGTCAGGAGAGAAATAGACACCGCGGCCGGTAATAAGATCGTTGCGCGGATTGGACTCGCCGGTGCCGACCCACACCAGGTTGGGATTGGAGGGCGCGAGGGCGATGGCGCCAATCGAAGCCGTGCTCTCCTTCTCGAAGATGGCCTTCCAGGAGAGGCCGCCATCCTGGGTGAACCACACTCCTCCTCCGCCTGCTCCGGCATAGTAGACATTGGGCTTGCCGGGAATGCCGACGACGGCTGAGATGCGTCCGCCACCCACAGCGGGACCCAGGTTGCGGAATTTCATGTTCTCCAGCGGATCTTTGCCATGGTTGTCCTCAGCCTTTTGCGGAGTGTTATCTTCCGCGTTTTCGGCGGTGCGCGAGGAGCGCCGGTCAGAACGATGCTCCTGAGCGGTGAGTGAGGCCACAAGGCCCAAGACCAGGACAACTACAAGAAGGCATTTCACGAGTGTTTTCATGAGAAAACTCCAACCAAGAAGAGATACTGACGATTGTTAAACGGCGAATGATACCGCAAATTGAGGCTTTCTGCACGGGCTTGTGGGCAGTGGGTAGTAAGGGATCAGGCTGGTGGAAATCTCAGGGGCTGCACATGTGGTTACGAAGGCAATACAGCAATGCATGATGGCGAGACGGTTCCGACACGGATTAGAATGCTAGACGCCAGTGAGCTGGCAAGAGGAGCGCCAAAATGAAAAAGCTAAGCATCGTAATCACCGCGCTGTTACTGTCTGTTGCCGTTCAAGGCCAGCAAAAAGAGCAGGACCGTCTGCAGCATGCAGGCAAAGTGCTAGGCGAGATCCTGAACATTCCGGATAACCTTCCCAAGCCGGTGCTGGACCGCTCCGACTGCGTGATCGTGCTGCCTTCGGTGAAGAAGGGCGCCTTGGGAGTTGGGGCCAGCATTGGCCGGGGCGCAATGTCCTGCCGCACTGGAGCCAACTTTAACGGTCCGTGGGGTCCCCCGGCGATGTATGCGCTGGAAGGCATAAGCTTTGGATTTCAGATCGGAGGCCAGGCGACAGATTTTGTCCTCCTGATCATGAACAATCATGGAGTGAATATGCTGCTGAAAAGCAAAGCGAAGCTGGGCGCGGATGCCTCTGCCGCCGCCGGGCCTGTGGGGCGCGATGCTGAAGCTGCGACTGACGTGGCCTTGCACGCTGAGATCCTGACGTATTCCCGCGCAAAAGGTCTTTTCGCCGGCATCTCGCTGGAAGGTTCAACTTTGCGTCCGGATGGCAGCGCGAATCACAACCTGTATGGACGTGACATTTTGGCGAAGGAGATTGTGCGCGAAGGTAAAGTGAGGACACCCGCCGCGGGCCAGTTGATGGTGTCCACATTGGAGAAGGCCTCGCCTAGAAACAAGCAGGGAACGAAGTAGTAGCTCTTGGCCCTTGGCCTTTGGCCCTTGGGTCATGCATGGTTGTTCTCTCTTTTTGGTTGGGGCTGACCATTTGGTTTGGGCAATCAAGTACTGAACTCCTGAAGACGAAAGCCAACGGCTAAAGGCAAATGCGGTTTACAGCGTTTCGGAACCGATTGGGTTAATGGGTAGCGCAAGGTCCCTCCGATTTACCCGCGCTCGCGCGCGAGTCAACCCTCGGGATGACGGAGCGTTTTGGGGTTAAGGAGCGTAACGACGAGTCCAATATTCCGGCGGCCCCACTACAAGGGAAGAAACAACCATACACGAGCCGATGGCCGTTTGCTCATCGCTATTTGCTGTTTTGCTACACTCCTTTCATGGGAAAAATTGCCTATCTGGAATGCTCGAAATGCGGCCGGCACATCGGGGCGGAGAAGCCACAGACGATCTGCCCGGAAGATGGTGGATCGTTGTACGTCCGCTACGACCTGGGTTCTTTGAAGGGAAAATTTACGCGCGAGTCGTTGCGTGGGCGTCCTGCCAATATGTGGCGCTACGCGGAAGTTCTGCCCAGCGACCATCCGGTGACGCTGGGTGAGGGCTTTACGCCCATGCTCCCCAGCCGTGAAAATCCTCATGTCTATATTAAAGATGAAGGATTGAATCCCACGGGATCATTCAAAGCACGGGGCCTGTGCGCAGCCGTCACTATGGCCCGGCATTATGGATTGAAGAAGCTGGCTGTACCTTCCGCGGGAAACGCCGCCAGCGCTCTGGCGGCATACTGCGCGGCCTGCGGCATTCAAGCTCACATCTTCATGCCCAAAGACGTGCCCACGGCAAATTACGTGGAGTGCAAGGCTTATGGCGCCAAAGTCACGCTGGTGGATGGATTGATCTCCGACTGTGCGCGCATGGTGAATGAACGCAAGCAGGCCGAGGGGTGGTTTGACATCTCTACCTTGAAAGAGCCGTTCCGCGTGGAAGGAAAAAAGACGATGGGCTATGAAGTGGCCGAGCAGCTTGACTGGAAGCTGCCGGACGCAATCTTTTATCCTACGGGCGGCGGGGTGGGATTGATTGGCATGTGGAAGGCATTTGATGAGATGGAGCAGCTGGGCTGGATTGGGAAGGAGCGCCCGAAGATGATTTCAGTCCAGGCTTCAGGATGTGCTCCGGTGGCGAAGGCCTGGGATGAGCACAAATCCGTGGCGGAAGTCTGGCAGAATGCGCATACCCTGGCTGCCGGCCTACGCGTGCCCAAGCCTTATGCTGATTACATTATCCTGGATATTCTGAAGCAAAGCAGCGGTACGGCGATTGCGGTTTCCGACGAGCAGATTTTCGATGCAGTCCAGCAGTGGGCGAGCCGAGAGGGAGTCTTCGCCGCTCCTGAAGGCGCGGCATCGCTGGCGGCATACGAGATCCTGCTGGAGCAGAAATTCCTGAAGCCCAGTGACAAAGTTGTGCTGTTCAACACCGGATCAGGATTGAAGTACATAGATGTAATTGCCAAGGCCATGGAGCCAGAGCAGGCGCGGCCGGCAATGCCGGCATCACGGAATATTGGGGGAATTATTCAACCATACTGAGTACTTAGTATTTAGTAATTAGTAATTAGCAAAATCGCAGCAACTCCAAATGTTGGCACTTTTGGCAATCAACCATGACTCATCGTCTTTACTATCACGACTCCTTCCTTTATAGCTTTGAGGCTCGCGTGCTTGAGTCTGTGGAGCGTGGGGGAAAGACTGCGGTTGTGCTGGACCAGACCGCTTTTTATCCCACCAGCGGCGGGCAGGTATACGATACCGGAAAGTTGATTCTGGAAAATGAAAGGGAAGCAGCGGTTGCGGAGGTCGCGGAAGAAGAGGATGGAAGGATCTATCACTTTACTTCGGCACCGGTGGAGCAAGGGCAGGCAGTCCGCGGGCTGGTAGATGCGGCGCGCCGCCGCGATCACATGCAGCAGCACTCCGGCCAGCATGTGCTTTCAGCGGCCTTCGTCCGCCTGTTCGATGCGCCGACCGTCAGCTTTCACATGGGGGTGGAGAGCTGCACCATTGACCTGGCGGTGAAAGCGCTGAGCAGCAGCCAGGTGGCCCAGGCCGAGCAACTGGCCAATGAAGTTGGCACGGAAGACCGCCCGGTGAGCATCAAGTTTGTCTCCCTGGATGAAGCGCGCCAGCTCAACCTGCGCAAGCTGCCACCAAAGCAGACGGGCCAGCTTCGCCTGATTGATATTGCCGATTTTGATTTGACTGCGTGTGGCGGCACTCACGTCCGTTCTACGGGACAGATCGGCAGCATACTGCTGCGCAAAATCGAAAATGTGAAGCAGGGCATCCGGGTGGAGTTTGTCTGTGGGTTGCGGGCCGTTGCCACCGCGCGCCAGGATTATGCGACGCTCAGCGAAGCTGCCGGACTTTTTTCAGCGCACATCCGCGAATTGCCGCAGCAGGTGCAGAAGTCGATTCAAGAGAACAAGGCTGCGGGCAAAGTGCAGCAGAAGCTGTTGGAAGAGCTGGCGGAGCTACATGCAGGACGACTATTAGCGCAGAGCACCGGCATGCCGCGCATCATCACCGCGGCCTTACCGGAGCGCGACGCCACCTTTATCAAGCTGCTGGCGCAGAAGCTCACTGCGGCTCAGCCTGAAGTTGTTGCGCTGCTGGCCTCCGGCGCTGGCCAGATAGCGCTCTCACCCCTCCACGCGCAAGGGCAAGAGCAGCGCGTGTTGGGGGCCCCGGCGCTAGTCTTCGCGCAGAGTCCGGGATTCAAGTTTAATATGGGCCAACTCATGAAGGACGCCATGGCCAGCCTGGGCGGGCGCGGCGGCGGATCGGCGGACATGGCCCAGGGCGGGCTCTCAGCCAAAATGAGCTTGTCTGATATTGAAGGCTTGCTGCACGAATTGGCAGCAAAATTCTAATTGCAGAATTTCTCCTGATGCTGCTCACAAAGGCTGCCGGGTGTTCAGGAGCAGTATGGTACCCACTGCATATACGGTCACGCACCCTCCGACCGGGCTTGACGCGAGAGGACTACACCTTTTGAGTGACTCTTGCCAGCTTCAATAGCCACTTTTCCGGTCTAAACTTCCCCTGATGCTCTCGGTACGTATAGTTTTGTTCTCAACATTTCTGCTCTCGAACCTAGTTGCCTTCAGCCAGGTCAGAGAGGCGATTGATACTGCTGTCGCTCCGGGGCAGGGGAAGGTAATGGACGCTGACCCATTTGAGGCTGGGACCGGCATTTACTTTCGCGAACACACCGACCTGGTAGTCAAGGACAGCATTCCCATTGAGTTCGTGCGCACACAGAGGAACATGGATTCGAGATCCAGAGCTTTTGGAATTGGGGCCAGCACTTCCTACGACATGTTCATCATTGGCGACGTCAAACAGTTCTCATGGGTTGCATTGGTGCTGGCCAACGGCTCACAGGTGAGATACGCGCGCACATCGCCGGGAACCGGGTACGCGGACGGTGTTTTTCTGGACGTGAGCGATCCCAGTGAATTTCTCGGTTCGCGTATTTCCTGGAATGGGCACGGAGGATGGACGGTGAAGATGCGTGACGGACGCGAGTACACGGTGCAAGGTTGTAATGCGAGTAGCAAGCCGGGACAATGTGCTGTCACCGAGATCAAAAACTCACAAGGGGAGCGTCTCGTCATTCAGAGGGATGGAGAGGGAAACATTCTCCGCATAACTTCACCGCACGGGCATTTCATTTCTATGCGGAATGATTCAGAAGGGCGCATCTTGCACGCCCAAGACGACTCGGGCAAGTGGGCCAGTTATAGGTACGACGATCACGGCTGCCTGATTGAGACAACCAACTGGCGGCGGGATCGCCAGGAGTTCCGTTACGACAGCAAATTCAACATGGTTTACGTTCACGAATGGGGGCCAAATGGCAGCGATGGGGAGGGGCCCTACAACTTTACAATCAGCAACAAGTTCAATGAGCAGGACCGCTTCTCGTCGCAACGGGTGAGTACGGGCGATATATGGTCTGCCGAGTATCACGTGGACGATCAGGGACATGTTCGACAGACTGACGTGAGAGACAACACCAGTTTAATCCGGTACTTCTTTGATGAAGCCGGGTACAGTTATCGGGAGGAGTTCGAACCCAGGAATCAGCAGAGGTGGGTTCTGGACTATGCCCGCGAACCTAAGACTCGGGAGATTCTGGGGGTAACGCTGTCATGTCCATTGTCCCAACGGCACTTACCCGGTAAGTTCGCAGAGCTGATTGGTGAAATGGGAGAGGCGCACAAAGCATTTGTTTCCCAAATGTGCCGGGAAATTCTTCCGCAACCCAACGCGGACGCCGGCACCAGGAGCAGTTTTTGAGTCAACCGACTACTACACGATCCTATACGTGAAGTCGAGGGCAGGTAATTCGGTTCGGCTGGCAGGTCCAACTAAAGCGACACATGCCAGAGCTTAGTCTTGCAGAAAACGGCCCGAAAGCTCTAATCTTGCTGCCTATGATTCGATTCGCATCTCGCGCTGTTTGCGTTGTATTGGTGCTGGCGGGGGCGTCTTTTGGCCAGGCATCCCCTGATTTCGGCAAAGCGCACGACGAGGCGCTCAAGTTTCTTTCCGACCTGATCAAGATCAATACCAGCAATCCTCCGGGAAACGAGACACGCGCGGCGGAGTACATCAAAGGTGTGCTGGCGGCCGAAGGTATTCCGTCTCAGATTTACGAATCCGCTCCAGGACGCGGCAACCTGGTTGCCCGGCTCAAGGGTAATGGCAAGAAGAAGCCGCTGCTGCTCATGGGACATCTGGACGTGGTGGGCGTGGAGCGCGACAAGTGGTCGCTCGATCCATTCGCCGCCATTGCCAAAGACGGCTATCTTTACGGCCGAGGCTCGCATGACGACAAGGCGATGGATGCCGCCAACCTGGAAATCCTTTTACTGTTGCATCGGATGAAGGTTCCGCTCGATCGCGATGTAATCCTGCTGGCCGAGGCAGGTGAAGAGGGGACGACGCAATTTGGAATCGACTTTATGGTGGCTAACCGCTGGGAGGAGATTGCCTGCGAGTTTGCTCTGAACGAGGGAGGAAATACGCCGGAGGAAGGCGGGAAGGTTGCGTACGTGGGGGTTTCGACCACGGAGAAGGTACCACGAGGGATCAAGCTGGTGGCACACGGGACCAGCGGACACGGCTCGGCGCCACGCGTGGACAATGCTATCGTCCATCTGGCGGCCGCCGTGGCCAAGGTGGGAACGTGGGAGGCGCCGATGCGGCTGAATGAAACTACGCGGCGCTTCTTCCAGCAGTTGGCTTTAATCAGCCCGCCAGAGCAGGCGCGGCTCTATGCTCATGTGGAAGATCCGGCGGTGCAGCAAAAGCTGCATGAAACGGATCCGGCTTATTACTCGATGCTGCGTACGTCGCTGGCGCCGACGATCATCAATGGCGGTTTTCGCTCCAATGTGATTCCGGCGGAGGCGGAGGCGCGGCTGGATGTGCGCGCACTGCCGGACGAAGATATGACGGCGTTGAAGGCGCAGCTGACCCGGCTGATCAATGATCGGCAGGTTGAGATCATCGATGCGGAGACACAGTTTCTGCGTCCGGCCACGCCGCCTTCAGGATTGAACACAGATGCGTTTCATGCGTTGGAGCGCGCCCAACAAAAAGTCTTTCCGGGTGTGCTGACCATCCCCATTCTGCAGGCCGGAGCCACGGATTCTTCCGAGCTGCGCGCCAAAGGAGTGCAGGCGTATGGGATTGGAACGTCATCGAGCGCGGATGATCGCAAGCGCATCCACGGCAATGATGAGCGGGTGGACATTGCCGGGTTTGGAAAATTTGTGGAGTTCCTGTACGCAGCGACGATCAACATGGCCGGGTCGCAATGAGAATCCAGAGGCCATTCAAGAGACTATAAAGAGATCATGATGAGCTTTCAGGGACAGCGAGTTTGGATCACGGGCGCGTCTGCCGGCATAGGTGAGGCGCTGGCCAAGTTATTTCATCAGGCCGGCACAAAGCTGATTCTCTCCGCCCGGCGGGAAGATGACTTGAAACGCGTGCAGAGCGAGTGCGGCGGCGAAGCTTCAGCGCGAGTTTTGCCACTCGATGTGACCCAGACGGCGGAACTCCCGGAGAAGGCCCGCGCAGCGCTCGAGATGTTCGGAGGCATCGATATCCTGGTCAACAATGCGGGCGTGACGCAGCGGTCCCTGGTTGAGGACACGAAGATAGAGGTGTACCGCAAGCTGATGGAGGTGAATTTCTTCGGGGCAGTGGCCCTGACCAAAGAGGTCCTGCCTTCCATGGTGCAAAACAAACATGGACACATCGTGGTGATTTCCAGCCTGGTGGGCAAGTTCGGGACTCCCCTGCGATCGGGTTACGCCGCAGCCAAGCACGCACTGCACGGCTTCTTCGATTCACTGCGCGCTGAAGTCAACCGCCACGGGATCAAGGTGACGCTGGTTTGTCCTGGCTACATTCGCACGGATGTGAGTTTGAACGCGCTGCGTGGCGATGGCAGCCCGCACGCCAAGATGGATTCAGGACAGGCGCGTGGCATGTCTGCCGAAGAGTGTGCGGCCCAGATCTTGAAAGCTGTTGCCCGGGGAAAAGAAGAAGTGAATGTGGGCGGCAGAGACACATACTTCGTCTATCTCAAGCGGTTCTTTCCCGGCGTGCTTTCGAGAATGGTTGCCAGGTCTTGAGTTTGTGTGCGACGGTGAAGCGGGCGTCAGGCCGTCCAGAGATCCGCGGGCGATTTTGCCGGACTCTGGGGCGCTGGTAAAATCTAAGCAGCACTTTCTTCCCTCATGTGGGGCTATAGCTCAGCTGGGAGAGCGCATCGTTCGCAACGATGAGGTCGTCGGTTCGATCCCGACTAGCTCCACCAAAATTCTGACTCAATATTTTCAATCACTTCCAGGCGCTGCCATCCCCGGTGTCGGTAACGCCCTCATCCGGCAACGGCCTATCCCAGACCTTTACCGCCACCTACACTGACTCCCTGGGCGGATCGAACATTACCGAAGCAGTCTTCCATATCATGTCCAACACTGTGCCCGGCACGGCTTCAGGCTGGTCCGCGAATGAGTGCATTGTTCGCTTTGATCCTGGCAGCAACAATCTGTACGTGGTTGTGGATGGAGGCGGAGCCTGGTGGGCAGTTCACCGCCGCCTTCACCGATCCCAATGGCGGTGGGGATATTTCGGAAACCAATCTCTACGTGATGAACAACGTGGTTCCCGGCACCGTCTCCGGCTGGTCCGGAAATGAGTGCATTGCCCGCTACGATCCACCAACCAATAACCTGTACGTGGTGATCGATGCGGGCGGATCGTGGTCCGCGCCAGTTCCTGCCGGAGGCAGCGGTGCGGTTTCCAACTCCCAATGTACGCTGTTCGGAGCCGGTTCATCCGCCTCGATTTCCGGCAACACTCTAACTGTGACGTTCAACATTTCCTTCAACACCGGGACCTTTGCCGGAGCCAAGCAGCTATTCCTGACTGCTGGTAACTCTGTAGGCTTCACCGGCAACTTCCAGCACCAATTTGGAATCTGGAACGTGCCTTGAGTGGAATGAGTGTGGACACATGCATAATGATGCCGGCACAATCGGAAGGTCAGGCCCGGCAAACATTTTGATGCGTGTTATACGCGGCGCATTACGGTCGCATCATTAAACATATCGAACGGTTCTCTTGGTTGCGTAGCGACCACGAAGGTTTCTGGTATCCGGCGGTTGGGGTGAATGATCGAGTAAGGCCGGCCAGAACCTGGGCTTCGTTAGAATCCAGCGCGAACTTACGAGTGGGGTTCTCCTCGTAGTCAGGTCCCACCGATAAAACTCTCATTGATCTAACATCAAAACCTTGAACGTTGCTGGTTTCCCGGTGGATAATTATGTAATGAGCTTTCTTGACAATCTCGAAAGCGATTTAAAGAATCTTGAAAAGCAGGAAGATCGTGATCCCGAAGTGCAGAGGCGGCGCAATGCCGAACGCACGTCCGCGTTCGCGGCCGCTCCCTGGGCAGAAAAACTCAAGAAGAGCCCGTACACCCAGGATGTTCTGGGAGAGGCAGCGCGTATAAGTCACCAAATCCGCAGCAGGATTCAGGTAGCATGGCTGGACACTACCTTGAAGTTGGAATTCAAAGAGTGCCGCCTGGAATTGCGGCCCACTGCGGATGGAATCGTGGCTGTGTTCCTACGTAACGGCAAAGAGGCGAAGAGGGTGCCGGTTGATCTCAATACAAACGGCAGCGAATTGGTGCGGGCTTGGTTGCAAGATGTCCTGCAAAAGTCCGAATAGGAATATTGCTTTCGCATACATGCCGTACCGACGCTGCGCTCCTACCGGTTGCGCGTGGCGGCCCTGACCGCGACAAGGACGAAGACAGCAAAATGGCGAGGCGAAGCAGGGTTCGTGTTTCAGTTTGTGATAGCTTCGGCTCGCCAACTTCGCGGGCCGGCACTTGCGAACATCCGTGATGGAGAAGTATCACAGACTGTGGAACACGCTGATGCGCGCATCGAAACGTGAGCCGCTCCGTCCGATATAATGAAACTTAAGAACACCCACCACCTATGATCAGCATATTTGACTTATTCAAGATTGGGATAGGTCCTTCCAGTTCCCATACGGTCGGACCGATGCGCGCGGCACGCATCTTTCTGGAGGAGATGAACTCCGGCAGCCTGGAGCAGGTAGCGGGAATCAAGGTAGAGCTCTTTGGATCCCTCGCGCTTACCGGCAGAGGACACGGTACTGACCGGGCCATCCTGCTGGGACTTCTGGGGGAAAAGCCGGAGGAGGTTGATCCAGCGGCCATTGAGGGCGAGTTGGCCAAAATCTATGCTGGCGAAGCTATTTCACTTATGCGTCAGCGGCCGATCGCTTTCCGGGTGGACCGCGATCTGGTCTTTCACCATGCGGAGCTGCTGCCCATGCACTCCAATGGCATGCGCTTCACAGCTTACGATTCCGGCAGCAACCAACTCAGGCGCGAAATATATTACTCGGTGGGTGGCGGATTCGTGGTGAAAGAGGGAGCAGCGCAGGAGGGAAAGCATGGAGTTGAGGCGCCTTTTCCATTCAGCCATGGAGAAGATCTCCTGGTGCTTGGCGCCAAATCGGGCAAGAAAATTGCTGAGATGGTTTTGGAAAATGAACGATGCTGGCGAACCGAGAAGCAGATTCGCCACCAGATGGGCCGAATCTGGGAGGTGATGCAGGCGTGCGTGAAGCGCGGTCTTGCCATTGAAGGCGAGTTGCCCGGCGGACTTAACGTGCAGCGGCGGGCTCCGAGGCTACATGCCATGCTGGTGAAGAACAAATCAGATGATCCGCTGGACATCATGGATTGGGTGAACGTCTATGCCATTGCCGTGAATGAAGAAAATGCTGCTGGGGGACAGGTGGTAACTGCTCCCACCAACGGCGCCGCCGGAATTATTCCAGCCGTCCTGCACTATTACCAAAACTTCTGCAAGGGCGCTTCCGCAGAGGGAATTGAACGCTTTCTCCTGACCGCAGGCGCTATCGGCATTCTTTATAAGGAGAACGCTTCCATCTCAGGCGCAGAGGTTGGGTGCCAGGGTGAAGTTGGCGTAGCTTGCTCCATGGCCGCGGCTGGGCTGGTGGCCGCGTTGGGCGGCACTAACGAGCAGGCTGAGCATGCTGCCGAGATCGGCATGGAGCATCATCTGGGCATGACCTGCGATCCTGTAGGCGGGCTGGTACAGATCCCCTGCATCGAGAGAAATGCCCTGGGCGCGGTGAAAGCCATTAACTCGGCGCGCATGGCCATGCGCGGCGACGGCTCGCATCAAGTTTCACTCGATCAGGTAATCAAGACCATGTACCAGACGGGACTCGACATGCAGTCGAGATATAAAGAGACTTCACAGGCTGGGCTGGCGATTCATGTGGTGAAGTGTTAGAACACGGGCTCGCTGCGCTGAGAGCGCAGTTTATGGAAGCCACCGATTGCTGTTCGAGAGTTGGGCAGTGCACGCAATCGGTGCATCGGGTCATCGGTGCATCGAAAAAAACCACCCAATGTCTCGATGTGGTAAGAGCCTTACTTTTAGTGGACTAACTGTTACCAGGCATCGATGAACGGACGTCGTTTGCCCGAGGCGCGGGCTGACGGGGGCAACGATTTCAACGCGCGCATGATGTACGTCCTCGTTTCGGCGGGATCGATTACGTCATCGAATTCCAGAAATGATGCGACATTGATGGCTTTTCCGTTGTCGTAGGCGTTGGCCAGCATCTGCGCAAAGAGCCGCTGCCGTTCCTGCGGGTCCTGAATTGCCTCCAGCTCCTTGCGGTAGCCAAGTTTGACAGCGCCTTCCAGTCCCATGGGGCCGAATTCTCCGGTGGGCCACGAGACGTGAAGCAGGGGCGTGCTGAAGCATCCGCCGGCCATTGCCTGTGCGCCCAAACCATAGCCCTTACGAAGGGTGACCATCAGGTAGGGAACGGTCAGGTTGGCGCCTGACAGGAACATCCGCGATGTATGGCGCACCTGGGCTTTTTTCTCAATTTCCGGTCCCACCATGAAGCCAGGCGTATCGCACAGCGAGAGAATCGGCAAGCCATAGGCCTCACAAACTTGCATGAAGCGCGCCGCCTTGTCTGCTCCATCGGGATCGATTGCGCCTGCCAGATGTGCCGGATTGTTGGCTATGAGCCCCATGGGCCAACCCTCGATACGAATGAATCCGGTGATCATGCCGGGAGCCCAGTCACGCCGAAGCTCCAGAAACCAGCCAGTATCCGCCAGCACCTCGATCACCTTGCGAATATCGTAGACACGCAGCCGATTTTCAGGAATCAGGGTGCGCAGAAGCCGCTGATCTGCAGCACTCGAGCCGGTCAAGTATCCCTGAAAACAGGATAGGTATTTCTTTGCGGCTTGCACGGCCTCGGCTTCGTCTTGTACAGCGATATCGACGACGCCATTCCGCGTCTGCACCTGGATCGGACCCACCTCATCGGGATCGTAAACTCCGAGGCCACCGCCCTCGATCATGGCCGGCCCGGCCATTCCGATACTGGAATTCTGCGTCGCGATGATCACATCGCAGCATCCCAGCAACGCCGCATTGCCGGCGAAGCACCTGCCGGAGACCACTCCGATGAGCGGCGTGAGCCCGCTCAGCCTGGCGAACTTGTAGAAAGTGACCACGTCCAGATGGGCGCCGGCAAGGCCGTCTGTGTCTCCGGGGCGCCCACCGCCGCCTTCAGCAAAAAGCACAATGGGCAGCCGCCACTGCTCGGCGAGACGGATCATGTGATCAAGCTTTTTGTGATTCAGCGTGCCTTGCGTTCCCGCCAGTACCGTGTAGTCGTAGGCGATGGCCATGCAGCGGACAAGATCTTGCGAGAATAGGGCGCCGTTTACCGTTCCAATACCGGCCAATAATCCATCGGCCGGGGTGTTTTTGATGAGATCATCCAGCGAGCGCCGGCGGCGCTGCGCTGCGATGGCGAGCGCGCCGTACTCGGTGAACGATCCGGGATCGCAGAGGTCGGCGATGTTCTCGCGGGCGGTGCGCTGTCCGGTCTTGCGGCGGCGGGCCACCGCGTCTGGTCGACGCTCGTCAGAGCCGATGGCATGACGTTCGATGACCTCAGCGAGGTCGGGACGCACGTGAGCCAGATCGATCTCGGTCTCTTTTTCCGCCGTTGGAGCTTCCACCGAGGCGGGTTCGAGGAAGAGCAGCGCATGTCCATCAAAGACCATGTCGCCGGGACGGACGTTCACGTGACGCACAATGCCCGCTGTCTGCGCGGTTACGACGTGCTGCATTTTCATGGCTTCAAGAACGGCGATCTGCCGGCCTTCATGCACGCGATCTCCTGCAATGACGTCAACGCTCACCACCGTTGCCTGCATTCCGGCGGAGACTGGGAGCGTGCCCTCTGGTCCCACCTGTAGCGGCAGGTTTTGATCGTTTACCGATGGCATGGTCACGGCGGCCGGTGCGTCTTCTCCAGTCAGCTCTGCGAGGTGATCTTCGAAGAACCGGGTGTACATTTGCCCGGCGCGAAAATCCGGATGCTGGAGCAGACGTTCCAGTAAGGGAATATTCGTGGGAACGCCGTCAATGCGGAATTCAGAGAGGGCGCGGCGCGCTCGCGCAAGCACGTCTTCGAATTTTGACGAAGGCGAATAGGTGATCAATTTCGCCAGCAGGGAATCGAACCGCGGATTGATGCGATATCCGCTGTAGCCAGAGGTATCTACGCGGATGCCGAGGCCGGAGGGAGGTTCGAAAGACGCGATCACTCCGTGCGACGGCCTGGCCCGAACCTGGGAATCGAGCGTTTCTGCGTTGATGCGCAACTCCATGGCAAAACCGGATTGGACGCGCGATTGCGATTGGTCCAGGCCGAGCTCGGCAAGCGAGGATCCAGAGGCAAGGGCGAGTTGTGTTTTGACCAAGTCGACCCTGGCTATCTCCTCGGTGACTGTGTGCTCGACTTGCAGGCGCGGATTGGCTTCAAGAAACGCGAAGATCTCATCGTTTGTGGCGTCCACCAGAAATTCGATGGTGCCTAGCGAATTGAAGCGGGTCTCGCGCGCCAGGAGCATGGCGGCGCGGAGCAGTTGATCGCGGAGGGTTGATGACAATCCTGGGGCAGGAGAGATCTCTACGAATTTCTGGTGCCGACGCTGGATACTGCATTCACGCTCGCCAAGGTGCGTGAATTGCACTCCATCGCCGATGATCTGGATCTCGATGTGACGCGCCCTGGGCAGGAACTGCTCGACGTAGAGATTGCCGTTGCCAAACGCCGCCTCCGCTTCTGCACAGCACTGGGAGTAGGCCTGTTCCAGTTCGGTGGGAGTGGAGGCGGTTCGCATCCCGCGGCCGCCCCCTCCGGCGATGGCTTTGACCATCACCGAGGCGCCATTACCAACAGAAGCCAAGAAGCCTTTCGCGTCGCTCAGATTGGTCGGGCCAGAGGTACCGGCGAGGATTGGAATGCCCAACTGTTGTGCCCTTGCCCGCGCTCGCGCTTTGTCTCCGAAGAGCTCGAGCAGGTCAGGCCGCGGGCCGACAAAAATCAGACCGCTCGCGGCACAGCGGCGCGCAAAGTCCGCGTTTTCGCTCAGGAATCCGTATCCGGGATGAATGGCGTCGCATTTTGCCTCAAGCGCCAGCGCGATAATCTCGTCCATTGCGAGATAGGCAGCCGGCCCCGTGCCACGCAAAGGACGCGCTTCATCCGCCCGGCGAGTATGAAGCGATTGATCGTCATCCTCGGAGAAAATTGCTACCGTCCGGATTCCCGATTCCGCAGCCGCGCGCGCGATTCGAATCGCGATTTCACCGCGGTTGGCAATCAGAAGCGTTTTGATTTCGGTCGCGCTTTTCACCGGGAATTCACAGTCAGCGCTTGTAGCTTGCGTTGATGAAGTCATCCACGTCTTTGTGCAGTTTGTGGTGCTCTTTTTCGTCGATGTACATCATGTGGCCGGCTTCGTAATAGGTGAAGCTCACGTTCTTGCGCACGGACGGTTCCAGATGCATGTGAGAGACCGTATGCTCAATGCCGTTGAAGGGTGTGGCCACGTCATAATATCCAGCCACGACCAGGACCTTTAAATACGTCTGCTGGGTCATGGCGGCACGCAGCACTTCGGCTACATCAGTGTTTCCGGTCTGGTCCCATGGACGCACGTTGGCGCTGACGGTGTAATACATATCGCTTTCCCACCGCAACTCGCGGCGAACGTAGTCATGGAAGGTAGCCACAAACGCGCCTTCATAGGAGGCTTCACTGGGATCGTAGTCCGGACGTTCGCCCGCCGCATCTGCTTCCATGCCGACAAAGCGTGAATCCAGTCGCCCGACAACCAGGCGCTTATCGCGCTGCAGTTCGCGGAACCAGCGGAAGGGGCTCACGCGCAGGTTGGCCTGCTCCACATATTTTGGTGAAAGCGCGGTGAAGTGCGCGATTTCTTCCACGATTTTCCTGTGCTCCTCCGGAGAGAGCGCGTCACCTTTCTCCAGCGCCGCCGCGTATTCACCGTGCGCGAAGGCGCGGGCTTTTTCAGCGACCTGCTCTATGGTGAGGTTCTGGAGATCGGGCTGAAGCATGTGGTGATACCAGGCGGTGGTGGTGTACGTGGGCAGGAAGAATTCCGTGCGGTCGTCCGCGCCCCAATTGGCGAAGGCTACGCTGGAGACCAGGGCGATGCCGTTCAGATACATCTGATGACGTTCCTGCAAAACACCGGCCAGCTCAGCAGAGCGCGTAGTGCCGTAGCTTTCGCCGATGAGAAACTTGGGCGAGAGCCAGCGCTGAGTGCGGTTGATGTACTGGTAGATGAAGTCGGCGAACCAGTTTGCATCCGCGATAATGCCGTGAAACTGTGCCGGGTTCTCGCCTGGCGCGGGTCTGCTGTAGCCGGTGGAGATGGCATCGATGAAGACAAGGTCGGTGGCATCGAGAAACGAGTCTTCGTTGTCCACGATGGAGTAGGGTGCGGGCAGGCCGTGGCCGTCCGCAGTGAGCGCCACACGCTTGGGCCCCATGCCCATGTGGGTGAAGAGCGAGGCTGAACCGGGCCCGCCGTTGTAGACGAAGGAGACGGGACGTTTGGAAACATCCTGCACGCCATCCCGGGTATAGGCGACATAAAACATGGTGGCCTTCGGTGAACCATCATCGGCGCGAATCACATAGGTAGCGGCGGTGGCGGTGTAGCTGATCTGTTGCCCACCAATCCGGGCGCTGTGGTGTGTCACGGAGGTTTTTTCTTCCGGAGCCGGCGCGTGCCGTTGTGCCCCCTCACCCTGTGACTGCTCCGGTGGGCGTGGGCGCTCTCGCTGCTGCTGTTGAGGAGGCTGCTGCGCCGAGGGCACGGTCATGGGGACGCTCGCCGATGGTTGCTGCTCTGAGCGGCTGGCTTGCGGCGGATTTGCCTGTGCAATTGCTGCTCCAGTGGCCAGAATGGCCGTTGCGATAGCGAAAGCTTTCTTCACCCCGTTTGTCTCCTGTTCTCCTTCAGCGGCTGTTGTGACGTAACCCCGCATGAAGCGCGGGAAGATCATACTCGTTAGGAAAACAGAAAACCAGAAAGGGCAAGGATGATTCTGTCCGGGGAATCTGAAAAGCAGGTTTCATCTATCATTGAGTACTTATTGTCCACTATCCATGCCTAACCTTCAGGAGCAATTCGGGCAGATCGACATCTACCTGTTTGACCAGATCTTGCGGGGCCGCATCGCTCCCGGGATGCGGATCTTTGATGCAGGCTGTGGCTTCGGCCGCAATCTCGTCTACTTTCTCCGGGAGGGATATGAGGTATTTGGCGTGGATTCGGATTTGCAGGCGATTGAGCATGTGCGCCGTCTTGCCGCGTCGGTGGGGTTGGCTCACCCGGAAGAGAACTTTCGCCGGGAACCGATCGAACAATCATCCTTTCCCAACGACTTCGCCGACGTGGTGCTCAGCAACGCTGTTCTCCATTTTGCGCGCGACGATGATCACTTTCTGGCCATGCTGCGCGGCGCATGGCGAGCGCTGAAGCCGGGCGGCTTTTTCTTCTGCCGCCTGGCATCCTCGATTGGAATGGAACAACGGATGCAGAGCATTATGGGACGCCGCTTCCTTTTACCCGACGGCTCAGAGCGCTATCTGGTGGATGAGGCTTTTCTTATGAAACTCACGGAAGAACTTGGCGGGCGTTTGGCAGACCCGTTAAAGACAACCGTGGTTCAGAATCAGCGTTGCATGACCACGTGGGTGGTACGGAAAGACGCCTGATTCCGGCGCATGGCGCGCGCCTGTGGCTGGATTACCGGCGATACACTACGCCGCCCTTCATCACAAAGGAGACCTTTTGCAGCAGGCTAATATCCTGCAATGGGTTGCCGGGAACGGCCAGGACGTCAGCATAGTAGCCAGGCTTCAGGGCGCCGATCTGTCCCTCCCAGCCGAGCAATTTTGCTCCATTGAGGAGGCTGGCCTGTAGCGCGGCCAGTGGGGTCATGCCGTACTTTACCATCAGCACAAATTCACGTGCCTGGGCGCCGTGGAGAAAGGGACCAACATCCGACCCAACCGCCATGGGTACACCGGCGGCAAGCTGTTTGCGAAATTCTTTTGCATGGAAGTCGAGCGCCTGACGGCGGCGTTCACCTTCCGCAGGTGAAGCGGCATGGTCGGCGAAATATTCTGAGATGGCAAAGGTAGGCACGGCGAAAATCTGTTTTTCATGCATCAGCCGCATGGTTTCGTCGCTGAGTTGGTCTGCATGATCTACGGAAATGACTCCTGCACTGGCCGCATAGAGCGTACCGGGTTCACCCGTGGCGTGCACTGCCACATGCTTGCCGACCCGCGCGGCCTCCTGAACCGCAGCGCCAAGCTCGGCTTCCGTGTACTGATAAGGCGTGGAAAATTTGCCGTCACGAAACGAATCGCGTCCAGTTTCGTAGATCTTGATAAAATCGGCGCCCTGCTTGAATTGCTCGCGGATTACGGCAACCAGTTCAGCGGCGTTGTTGGCCCGGGTGGCATTCGAGAGGAGGTGCTGCTCAGGGTTGTAGTTGTTTGCATCCTCGTGTCCGCCAAGGATGTCCACTGCATTGCCGCTGATCCGCAGGCGCGGTCCGGGAATGAGACCCTGGTTAATGGCATTACGCACCGCCGTGTCAGCAGAACCGGCTCCTTCTGTCCCCATATCACGTTCCGCTGTGAATCCCGCCATGAGATCATCTCTGGCCGCCAGCGCGGCGAGAATGGTGCGCTGCGGGATTGACTCCTCGACCGTCTGCAAATCTTCCGCGCCAGGATGGAGAAACAGATGAACGTGCACGTCGATCAGGCCCGGAAGCAAGGTGCGATCCCCCAGGTCAATGATCTCCGCTCCCTCAGGATGGGTAACTTTCGAACCCACTTCGACGATGCGCTCACCCTGGACCAATACTTCTCCGGGTGCGACTATCTTCCCGCTCTCGATGTCCAGCAGACGCGCGGCGTGGAGCACCGTTTGGTGGGTGGAGTTTGAAGCTTGGGATTGGGCCTGGGTGGAAGATAGGCCAATCAAGACTGAACAGAAAAGAAGAATTAATACTGCGTGTGACAAAGTTTTCTTCATAGTGGCGAAATAATACCACTGGGAGAAGCCAGCAAGTTTGAGCTAACGATTGGAAGTGAGCTGGCATTTAGGGCAGAAGATCAAACTCCAGCCTTCTCTTCCAGCGCGTGCCACCGCTCATAGAGTTGATCCACGACCTTCTGCGCTTGATCCAACTCGGCCTGTGCGGCCAGGATTCGCGGTGCGTCGCTGGCGATGGCTGGATCATCGAGCACAGCCCGCCTGACCTGCAGCAATTCTTCAGCGTCAGCAATGCGCTGCTCGATGGTCGAGTACTCGCGTGCTTCCATATAGGACAGTTTTTTCCGGGTCAGAGCGGATTGTTCTCCTGCCTTGGGCTTCTCCGCTCGGGCTGGCTCCTTGACTGCCTGACTCTCGGCCATCCACGCCTCCCACTGCGAGTAGTCGGCAAAGCGTTCCGCTCTTCCCCGGCCATCCAAGCCCAAAACCGTAGTCGAAACGCGATCCAGCATGTAGCGGTCGTGTGTGACCAGAACCAGAGCACCGCGATATTCCAGCAGGCTCTCCTCGAGAATTTCCAGCGTGGGAATGTCGAGGTCATTCGTCGGCTCGTCCAGCAGAAGCACATCGGCGGGTTGCAGCATGAGCTTGGCGATGAGCAATCGCGCTCGCTCTCCTCCGGAGAGCCGCCCCACGGGTTGATTCAACTGTTCACCGGTAAAGAGAAACCGTGATGCCCAGGAAGCGACATGAATCACGCGATCCTGATAGACCACCGCGTCGCTGTCCGGAGCCAGGGCCCTGCGCAATGTGACATCGGGGTCAAGCCTGCGCGTCTGGTCGAAATAGACGATCTGCAGAGCCTGCGCGCGGCGGATCTGACCGGCATCCGGATTAAGCTCTCCCTGCAGCAACCGCAACAGTGTGGTCTTGCCGCTGCCATTCGGGCCAACCAGGCCGACGCGTATGCCATTGGCAATGATGAAATCAATCCTGCTGAAGAGCTGCCGGCCCGGGGCGGAATAGCTGACGCCTTCCAGTTCCACCAGCCGCTTGGTCTGCCGGTCTGTGGCCGAGAAATCAATCTGTGCTGTTTCGCTGCGTGAACGGGTCTTGAGATCGGCCAGCTCTCCCATCAACTCATTGGCTTTGTCGATCCTGGCTTTGGACTTTGTGGTACGCGCTTTGGGGCCGCGCCGCAGCCACTCAATTTCCGTGCGGACGCGGTTCTCAAGCGCATCCTGATGCCTGGCCTGCGCGTGAAGATACTCTTCTTTCTTCTCCAGGAATTGGCTGTAGTTGCCCTTGACCCGCAGCAATCCATCGGGATAGGCACGATTCAGTTCCGCTACTTCGTTGGCGACATTTTCCAGAAAGTAACGATCGTGACTGATGGTCACACAGGTAAACTCGGCATTTTCCAGCAGCCCTTCCAGCCAGTTGATGCCGGCGAGGTCAAGGTGATTTGTGGGCTCGTCCAACAGCAGTATGTCAGGATGTTGAACCAGCCCCTCGGCAATGGCCAGGCGCTTTTGCCATCCGCCGGAAAGGCTCGCCGCCTCGACGGCAAAATCTACAAATCCGGCGCGGCCAAGCGTCTCTCCGATGCGCGCCTCGTGTTCCGTCTCCGGTGCTCCAATCCGTTGCAGGGTCTGGTGCAACACTGACCGTACTGTTTCGCCTGGCGCAAATTGTGATTCCTGCTCAACGTAACTGACCCTGGTCAGCCGCCGGACGGCAACATTCCCGCTGTCCGGTTCAAGCTGTCCGGCAAGGATACGCAACAGCGTAGATTTGCCCGAGCCGTTGGGGCCGATGACGCCGATGCGGTCTCCCTGGGAAACCGTGAAAGAAACATCCTTAAATAGAGTGGTGGCCCCAAAGGACTTCGAGATGCCTTGTGCATTAATAATCGGTGGCAAGTACCAGACAATCTCCTCAAATAGGCTTATATGAGAATATCAACAAGCCCGGCGCATACGGTGCTAGCGGCCAACCATGGTTGGTTCATCGCTGGAAACAGCTTCAGGCTTGAGCCCTTTTTGTACCAGGCTGTGCTTGCGGCCGTAACCGAAGTATATGGCAAAGCCGATCAGTAACCAGACGACCAATCGGACCTTCGCGCCGAAGGGAAGAGAATACATCATCAGCAGGCAAATGATAATGCCAAGCACTGGCACTAGCGGCACGAACGGAGTTCGAAAAGGCCGAGGCAGGTCAGGCCGTTTGCGGCGAAGGACCAGCACACCGCAGCAAACAATGACGAAGGCCAGCAGCGTTCCGATGGAACACAGCTCTACCAGCCAGACCAGAGAAAAGAGAGAGCCGAAGAGCGCAACAAACGTTCCTACGACCAGGGTGGCAATCCAGGGAGTTCGAAAGCGGGGATGAATTGCTCCAGCCCAGCGGGGCAGCAAGCCGTCACGCGACATGGCGAAAAGGATACGTGACTGTCCCAGCAACATTACCATCATCGTACTGGTTAGCCCCAGAATGGTGCCTATCAACACCACATAAGTACCCCAACGCACACCAGTGGCCTCAATCCCCACGGCCACGGGTGCAGCCACCTGAAGGCGGGTGTAGTTCACCACACCGGTGAGCAGGCCGGCGGTGATTATGTAGAGGACGGTGCAGATCGCCAGCGATCCAAGGATGCCGAGCGGCATGTCCCTCTGTGGCTTGCGCGCCTCCTGCGCGGTAGTGGAAACAGCGTCAAATCCAATGTAGGCGAAGAAAACAAGTGAGGCGCCCCTTGCGATCCCCGACCATCCGAACTGGCCGAAAGTTCCCTGATTGGGTGGAATGAATGGATGCCAATTGCTCAACGCAACCGAGGGGTGCTGGAACACATATATCGCAGCCACGCCGATAAAGATCATGACCGTGGCGAGTTTGACCACAACAATCACGCTATTGATATTGGCTGATTCCTTGATGCCGACGACCAGAACGAGCGTGATCCCCATGATCACCAGGAATGCCACCAGGTTGAAAACAGCATGAATCGCGGGCAAGCCCGCAATTGAAACCCCGGGAGGCAGGTTCGTAGCCGACTGCCAAAAGCCCTGATACTGGACCAGCAGGGCGCCGGGCGCATCTGTCAATTGAGGCGGCAGTGCCCAGCCGAGGTGCTGAAGAAGCAGGTTCAGGTTGCCGCTCCATCCTGAGGCAACCGTGGAGGAGCCAAATGCGTATTCGAGGATCAGGTCCCAGCCGATGATCCAGGCAAAAATCTCGCCCAAGGTGGCGTAACCATAGCTGTAAGCCGAGCCGGCGATGGGAATCATAGAGGCAAACTCGGCATAGCAGAGACCGGCAAATGCACAACCCAGGCCGCTCAACACAAACGACAGGACAACGGCCGGCCCCGCCGCCTGGGCCGCAACCGTGCCGGTGAGAACAAAGATGCCGGCACCGATGATGGCGCCGATGCCCAGGGACATCAGATTCACCGGGCCCAAAGCCCGCTTGAGAGAGTGGGTGTCTTCCCGGCGTGATTCGGCAATCAGCCAATCCGGCGGCTTTATGGCAAACAGGTTCGACATTTCCTGATCTACTCCCTAGCGCGGCAGCGGTTCGGTTGTGCCTGACCAGGCCCGGCAGTCATAGAAACCCTGCCGTCTCCGCGTGCGCTAAAGCGGAGGCTCTTTTGCGCGCGTGGAGAAACACAACCATGCAGCTATGTGACCGTGACGCAAGGTCCGCGTGACAATTTATTTTTCTGGGTCCTTCCTCCTGCCAGCATTCTTCCTGTGCTAGGATTCGGAGAAATCGCATGGTTGCCCGTCCCAATCACGGAGCGTCATCTCAGCCCGATGAAGACCGGGATTTGCTGGAGCAGATCCGCGCCGGCCGGCTTGACCTTTTCCATGAATTGGTACGCAGACATGAAGCAGCTATCTTTCGCGGGGCGATGGCCATTCTTGGTAATACTGCGGACGCCGAAGATGTGACCCAGGAGACTTTCTTACGGGCGTTCCGGAATTTGAACCGGTTTCGCGGCGAGGCAAAATTTCGTACCTGGTTGATCCAGATTGCGGTCAATGTCGCCCGCTCCCGGCTCAGGGACATCCGCAAAGAGCGCTGGCAGCCTTTGGATGCTGACACCTCTGAACCTGCTGAATTCGGGAGATGGGAGCCGCCGGCGCACACGCCAAGCCCGGAGCAAGAGTACTCATTCAAGGAACTGGGCCGCAGGATTATGGCGATTCTGGATGGCTTGCATCCGCGGTACAGGTCAGTCATCTACATGCGTGACGTCGAGCACCTGTCCACGGGGGCGACAGCACTGGCGCTGGGAATGACTGAGGAGTCGGTACGCACCAGGTTGCGCCGCGCGCGGAATGATTTGCGGGCCAAGATGCGACGAGTATTGGCAAAGCCCGATCGAAATGACGGAGTCTTATGAAGTGTGAACAGTTTCTTTTCGAAGCTTCGTATATATGCGATACCAGCGGGGAAGACATGCCTCAGGAGGCGCTGGATCATTTGCGTGAGTGTATCTCCTGCCGCGCGCAATTTCACCGGCTCGGGAACGGGTTTTCCTCAATCGAAAGCGAATCATCGGCGCAGATGAGCGGGCGCTTGCACCATGCGATTGACCTGATGATCGCAGAGAAGCCGGCACGACTCGAGCGTCGTGCATCTTTCGGCAGAATGTGGCTGCCAGCGGCTTTGGCCTTGCTCATTCTGGTTGGATCCATTGCCGGTATCGCGTATCAGAACCATCCCACCCAAACTATGCCCATGTATGCGCGGCGCTGATTGTTTTTGATAAGGATCATTGACACTCATTGGACGTGTGCCTGCAGCGCCCGCTTACTGTGGTAGCGGCCATACACCATGTAGATTGCCAGCCCGATCAGCAGCCAAATCAGAAAACGTATCCAGGTATTGCGGGAAAGGCTCGCCATCATGACCAGAAGAGGAGCCAGGGAAGCCAGGCCCAGCCAGGGCATCCACGGCGCCTTGAATGGCCGCGGGCGTTGCGGCTGCGACTTGCGCAGGCAGATCACGCAGATGGGGACCAGGGCAAAGGCGGCGAGAGCACCGTGGGCGGCCAGGTCCACCGATTCGCCAAGATCAATCAGGCCTGCGCACAGAGCCACACTGGCCCCGCTAATCCAGGTGCACCAATGCGGAATCTTTCTTGTTGGATGCAGTGACGAAAAGACTTCGGGCAGGAAACCATCGCGGGCCATGGCATACCAGATGCGCGTCTGCCCGTACTGGCATACAAACAAAACGGAAACCGTGCCAATCAACATACCCGCGAGGGCGATGCCGAGAGTTGCGGCCCCTGTTCCAGAGTGCGCCAGGGCGTATATGGGCGAAATGGATGCGCCGGCGCCGTAGCTGAGTGTGGTGTACGGCAATATTCCCAGCAAGACCGCCGCGACAGCGATGTACAGTATCCCGGAAACCACGACAGAACCCAGGATTCCAACCGGGATGTCACGCTTTGGCTGCCGGGCTTCCTCTGCAGCCACTGAAACACAGTCAAAGCCCACATACACAAAAAAAATCATCATCCCACCGGATAGGACTCCCCTGATCCCGCCTGGTGCAAAAGGATGCCAGTTGCGCGGCTGCACCAAAGTGCTCCCTGCCACCACGAAGAACAGGATGAGTGCTGATTTCAGGGTCACCATCAACATGTTTGTACGGGAGAAAGCGCGAGTCCCCAGCGACAAGATCAGCGTGATCAGCATCACGATCAGAAAGGCGGGAACATTAAAGTAAGCGCCCGTCCATTTGCCGCCGGACCAGACCGGAAGCGACCACTGGTTCGGCATCAGGATATGGAGATCCGCCAGACGGATTCTCAGTTGTTCACTGAAGCTACTGGCCAGGGAGATATTCGCAAGACTGTATTCCAGAGTAAGAATCCAGCCTGTCATCCACGCTGCGAGTTCGCCCAGCGCCGCATAAGAGTATGTGTACACACTGCCGGCGAGTGGAAGCAGAGACGCCAGTTCCGCGTAGCAAGCGCCTATGGCAAGGCAAATGACACACCCGAGGGCCAAAGAGATGACGATTGCGGGCCCGGCCGGTAATCTTCCATGCTCTCCTGACGCAGCGATGCCAGGGAGAGAATAGATTCCCGCGCCAACGATCGCGCCGACTCCGATGGCAATCAAGGACCAGCGCCCCATAGGTCTTTCCAGACGAAATCGGGGCAGGTCAGAGTCTGCCATCAGTTCGTCAATGGGCTTGGTTGAGCCGGATTGGCTGGCCAAAAAACCTCCCTACACTTTACTCTTTGCCTGGATGGATGCCTGCTCGCCGATGGCGTCACCAAGTCTAACGCAACACGCTTGCATTCTTGGATCGCGGTAACCCGGTGCGCCAGCAATGGGGGTAGAGAGCTATCCTGGACACCATTCTGATAATTTGACCTTGGAAAAAGTGTCGCCGGGTCAGTTTATTTTGAGCAGCCTTACGACTGGCAATTGAGTTAGTTTAAGTGCCTGGATGTGGCCCAAATCTGCTAGAATCCTGCCCCATGAATCGCCGACATCTATTGGTCGTCCTGACGCTTTTGTGCGTTGCGCCGGTTGTTCTGCAGGCTGCCAGTCAGGAGCAAATCGCCCAATCCGTCACCATTTATCGTGACAACTACGGTGTTCCGCACATTTACGGTCCCACCGACGCCAGTTGCGCATTCGGTTACATGTACGCTCAGGCCGAAGACAATTTCTGGCAGATTGAGGATAGTTACATCCGTGCCCTGGGCCGCGGCTCGGAAATCTATGGCACGAAGACCCTGGAAGATGATGAATTGGTCCGGGCGCTGGAGATTCCAAGGCTATCGCAAGCGGAATATGAACATATGCCCGCCGGCACCAAGATGCTGCTCCAGGGAGCGGCGGATGGGTTGAATTACTTTCTGCAAACCCATCCTCAGGCCAAACCGCGGCTGCTTACGCATTTCGAGCCTTGGTACGGCTTGGCTTTCAATCGCTACGCGCTTTATTTCCAGTTCATCTATTCCCGCGGCGGCTTGCGCAGGGAAGAGATCAAGACGGTGACCGAGCCTCAAACCGCCAAAGCGGATGCCACCCGTGCTAAATCGCGCGACCTGGATGCGGAGACAGCAGAGGCCTACAAGATAGCTGCCGAGACGCAGGGATCGAACATGTGGGCGGTCATGCCGGCCAAGAGTGCTTCCGGGCATGCCATGCTCTTTATCAATCCGCACCAGCCATTTTTCGGCACCGGCCAGTGGTATGAAGGCCATGTACACAGCGATGAAGGCTGGGACATGTCCGGCGCGTCGTTTTTCGGCTCCGCACTGCCGACCCTTGGCCACAATGAATTTCTGGGCTGGAGCCACACGGTGAATGCTCCTGACATAGTGGACGTGTGGGAAGAGGTTTTCGATAAGCCCGGCGATCCGCTGGCTTATCGCTATGATGGCGGATACCGGCGCGCCACCGAGTGGTCCGACACGATCAAGATCAAGACCGAAAGCGGGATGACCGAACGTAAGTTCACCTTCCGCAAAACTCATCATGGTCCGATCGTGGCCAAGCGCGATGGCAAGTGGCTTTCCATCAAGATGGCGCGCTTCGAAGAGGGTGGACAGCTCGATGAATGGTATGCCATGACGCGGGCCCACAATATGGAGGAGTTCAAGAAGGCGATGTCGGCTGCGGCCGTCCCGATGTTCAATGCCATCTATGCCGATCGCGATGGAAACATCTTTTATGTGTACAACGGCGCGGTGCCGCGCCGCTCGTTAAAATATGACTGGTCAAAACCCGTGGATGGCACCACGTCCGAGACCGAATGGCAGGGTTATCATGCGTTCAGCGAGCTTCCGCAGGTGACCAATCCCAAGTCCGGCTGGGTACAGAACTGCAACTCCACGCCGTTTTTAACCACCATTTTCGACAATCCGGACCCATCTCAATTTCCCAAGTACATGGTGGGTGAAGGCGACACGGCGCGGGCGCGGATCTCGCGGCGCATTCTCTGGAACAAAGACAAATTTACGTTCGAAGATTGGGCCCATGCCGGCTTTGATACCTATGTAATCCAGGCAGAGACTGAGCTGGGCGACCTGGCAAAGGCCTGGGAGAAGGCGCCCAGCACCAAGGCTGCCGAGGCGTTCGCCGAGCTGCAGAAGTGGGACCACGTGAGCCGCACCAACTCCGTCCCCATGACCCTGTTCATGCTATGGCACGAAAAGCAATACGGCACCGCTGTGGTCCGGTCGGCCAAGGCAAAGCTGGATCCGGTGCAGGCGCTGGAGCAGGTGGTGGATGATCTGAACGGCAAGTTTGGAAGCTGGCGCGTGGCCTGGGGCGACCTGAACCGGCTGGAGCGCCGCCAGTCGGGAGGCGACGAGCCATTCCGGGACGACGTGAAGAGCCTGCCGGTGGCCGGCGCTCCGGGCGACGTGGGCATCGTATTTAACTTCTACGCGCGGCCGGAGAAAGATCAAAAGCTGCGTTACGGGGTGGCGGGACACTCATTTATCAGCGTGGTCGACTTTGGCCCGGAGATCCAGGCGCGGTCGATCCTGGTGTTCGGCGAGAACTCTGATCCGGCGTCGCCACACTATTTTGACCAGTCAGAACTTTACGCCAGGCAGCAGTTCAAGCCGGCTTACTTCAAGCTGGATGAGATCAAGGCACACGCTGAGAGAACGTACCATCCCGGCGCGGCAGGGAACTGAGGAGCAGCACATTCGCCGCTGATTTACGCAGATGAGCGCAGATTTGCTCTGGTTCTGGGAAAGGTCTGAGGTGCAATGGAAACTGCTTTAACTCCACTTGAATTTGCGCGCCGCGCGCGGCGGCTCTATCCCGACCGCGAAGCCGTGGTGGACAACGATCTGCGGCTGACCTACGGGCAGTTTTTGGAACGCTGCGACCGCTGGTCGGCGGCATTGCAGCGGCTTGGCGTTCGTCAAGGAGACCGGGTGGCTTACATTGCTCCGAACGTCCACGGGCAGCTCGAATCTTTCTATTCGGTGTTGCAGATCGGAGCCACGCTGGTGCCTATCAATTACCGGCTGACGGCGGACGATTTTGCGTATCTCATCCAGCACAGCGGGGCACGGGTGGTGTGCGCGCACCCGGATTACCTGGATGCAGTGGATAGCATCCGCAGCCAGATACCGGAGGTCGAGCACTTTGTGGCGCTGGATGGGGCGCGGGAGGGATGGCTGGATTATGAGGCTACGCTGAAATCGTCTCCAACTGAGTTTGCGCGTCCCACCATCGGCGAGAACGACCTGGCCACCATCAACTACACCAGCGGGACCACGTCCAGACCGAAGGGTGTCATGATCACCCACCGCAACGCTTATATGAATGTGGTGGGCACGCTGATCCACTTTCACATGACGTCTGCCGACCGCTATCTTTGGACGCTGCCGATGTTCCACGCCAACGGATGGACATTCGTGTGGACGATCACGGCGGTGGGTGGAACCCATGTTTGCCTGGGAAAAGTTGAGGCCAAGACGGCATTTGAAAAGATCAACAGCGAGCGGATCACCTCCATGTGCGCCGCTCCCACGGTCCTGATTTTTCTGGCCAACGCACCGGAAGAAATGCGGCGCGGTGTCCGCCGCGGGATCAGGGTGGTGACGGCGGGCGCGCCGCCGGCGGCGGCTACCATCGAGCGAATTGAAAGCGAGTTTGGCTGGACCATGACGCACGTTTATGGCCTGACGGAGACCTCGCCGTTTATCTCCATCTGCGAGCCGCGCCAGGAACACGAAGCGCTTTCCGTTCGCGACCGATGCGTGATCAAGGCACGCCAGGGCGTGGAGTTGGTGACATCGGGCGAGCTGCGGGTGGTGGATGAGCAGGCCCACGAGGTCCCACACGATGGAGCGACGCTGGGCGAGATTGTGGCTGCAGGAAACGTGATTATGAAGGGGTACTACAAAGATCCGGAAGCGACGGCCAGGGTGATCCGCGATGGCTGGTTTTATACGGGCGATGCAGCGGTGGTGCATCCGGACGGTTATATCGAGGTGCGTGACCGGCTGAAAGATGTGATCATCAGCGGCGGGGAGAATATTTCTTCGGTAGAGGTGGAAGGCATTCTGCTGCGTCATCCCGCGGTACAAGAGGCTGCCGTGGTGGGCCTGCCGCACGAAAAATGGGGCGAGGCGCCGCAGGCATTCCTGGTGCTGAAGGCCGGAGCAACCGCAACAGAGGATGAACTCAAAGAGTTTGCGCGGTCGCGCATGGCGCACTTCAAAGTCCCGCATGGGTTCGCTTTTGTTACGGAACTTCCGAAGACCGCCACGGGAAAGATCCAGAAGTATGTTTTGCGGGGAAAGGGATCGGCGATTCACAAGCAGTGAGCTAGCAGTCAGCACTCAGCATTCAGCCTGCGGACGGCCTTGGCAGTCATTCAAATCGTCGTGGGCATGGAAACGAGAAGTTCAAAAAACCTTACCAGTGATGACGGTGATCAGACTGATTTCGACTGATTAAGACCAAGGAGAAGAGTGAGATCGCCTGGAAAGGGGATTTTTTCTCGCGTTCTCAGCATTCAGCCCGCGGACGGCCCTGGCGATCCTTGAACAGATCGTCGGCATGGAAACGGAAACTTCAAAAAACCTTACCACTGATGACGGTGGTTTGGCTGATTTCCACAGATAGGACCGGAGATTTCAACAAGAACAGTTTCGTGAGAACTCCCTACAGCAGCATGGTCAGATCACGCAGCGTCGGGATTCCTTCGGCTCTGCTCAGGACAGGCTTTTCGACTACGCTCAAGATGACAGGGTGTTAGATTAACTTTATGGAATGAGAAGATTCAGGAGAAAAAGCGATCATGGCATTTACCGTCAACCAAGGGGCGAAGATTTATTGGGACGAGGAGGGAAGCGGAGACCCTCTTTTGCTGATCATGGGGCTGGGGTATCCTTCCGTCGCTTGGTATCGCACGCGGCCTGGTTTATCCAAACAGTTCAGGACGATCGCTTTCGACAACCGTGGGGTGGGACAGAGTGACAGGCCGCCAGGCCCGTACCCTATCGCGCTGATGGCATCGGATGCCGCAGCAGTGATGGATGCGGCGGGTGTGGAAAGCGCGCATGTGTTCGGCATCTCCATGGGAGGGATGATCGCGCAGGAGTTCACCCTGCAATATCCGCGGCGAGTGCGGTCACTGATTCTAGGCTGCACAGCAGCGGGCGGCCCAAATGCCGTTCGCGCCGATCAGGAAGCTACGCAGATGCTGTTGGCGCGAGGCAGCATGACTCGCGAAGAGGCGGCCCAAGCCGCACTACCATTTATCTATGATCCCGGCACGCCGCGAAAGCGAATTGATGAGGACCTGGAAGTGCGGAAGCCGTGGTTTCCGCATCCCGATGCATACAATGCGCAGTTACAGGGCATCATGGCGTGGGAAGCCTATAGCCGCATTGCCCAAATTGCGGCACCGACGCTGGTGATTCATGGTGAATCCGACCGGCTGGTGCCCGCAGGCAACGGCAAGCTGATCGCGGAGAAGATTCCAGGCGCGAAGCTGGTCCTGCTGGAGCGAGCCAGCCACATCTTTACCACCGACCAGCCAGAGGCAGCGCAACGGTCCATTCTGGATTTTCTGGCCTCGCGGCAGCGGGAAGCCGATAGGAATTTGGTAAGTGGGTAAGTTGGTAACTGGGTAATTGAAAAGGCAAAAACCTCGTGAAAATCAACTTTGTCCGCAGCGGACGAAGTTAAGGCCCTTTGTTTTCAATGCGTGAAATTGTTCTGCGCGGAACAGTTTAGGGCCCCTAAAGTTGCGCTTCCTGGCGTTTTATGGTTGCTGGAATGCGAATGCGAGCTTTTCCCAGATTGAATAAATTCGGCTAAAATAAAATGTTAAGTCTGCCTAGACCCTTTGGGTAATCATCAGGCGCTGCATTTCACCCGGATTATTTTTAGGAGAGAGAATTATGTCGACCGCCCCCGTTGTTGAGTCTCTTCCATTTCAAGCTGAAACTACGCAGCTTCTTCATTTGATGATCCATTCTCTCTATACACAAAGAGAGATATTTTTGAGGGAGTTAATTTCCAACGCGTCCGATGCGCTGGACAGGCTGCGATTCGAAGCGTTGACCAAGCCCGAACTGGTGGAGGATGGCCACAAATATGAGATCCGGATCAAACCGGACCTGCAGGCGCGAATTCTGACGATCAGCGATACCGGGATCGGCATGAGCCGTCCGGAACTGATTGCCAACATCGGAACGATTGCGCGATCGGGGACGCAGGAATTACGAAAGCGCATGAAAGAATCGCAGTCGGCAGAGGCGGTGGCAGAACTGATCGGGCAATTTGGCGTTGGTTTCTATTCAGCATTCATGGTGGCCGATAAGGTGACGATCATCACGCGGCGCGCGGGTGAAACCGGGGCCACGCAGTGGGACTCGGCGGGCGACGGCTCCTACACCCTGACTGAGGCCGAAAAGGCAAAGTGCGGGACGGACATCATCCTTCATCTCAAGGCGCCTGATGCCGAAAACGGAATTGAAGACTATACCGACCGCTGGAAGCTTTCGATGATTGTCCATAAGTATTCCGACTTCATTGCTTATCCGATCATCTATGAAGGCCCAAGCCAGGAACCGGGCGAGACGGAGGAGGCGGCGAAAGAGATCAAGATCGAGACCAAAACGCTGAACTCCATGAAGCCGATCTGGACGCGCAGCCGGTCGGAGGTGAGCGAAAGCGACTACAACGATTTCTATAAGCATCTTTCCAATGACTGGACAGAGCCACTCAAAATGCTGCCGCTCAAAGCAGAAGGTACGTTTGAATATGAGGCGCTGCTCTTTATCCCTTCCCAGGCCCCATACGATCTTTTTTACCATGGCTCGGAATCGGGCCTGAGGCTGTACGCGAGACGGGTCATGGTCATGGACCAATGTGAGGACCTGCTGCCCAAATATCTGCGTTTTATCAAAGGGGTGGTGGATTCCAGCGATCTGCCGCTCAATATTTCCCGCCAGAGGCTGCAGCAGGACCGCCATATCACGCAGATTCGCAAGTGGCTGACGCGAAAAGTGCTGGAGGCGCTCAGCGAAATGCGGGAGAAAGAGACGGAAAAGTACCTGAAGTTCTGGGGCCAGTTTGGACGGGCCATGAAAGAAGGCGTGGGTTCCGACTACGAAAACAAGGAAAAACTGCTGCCCCTGCTGCTATTTGAGTCCTCGCACGATCCCAAGGAGCTGACGACCCTCAAGGCTTACGTAGAAAGAATGAAGCCGGAACAGACCGAGATCCTGTATCTGACCGGGGAATCGCGGAAGGTAATCGAGAACTCTCCGCATCTGGAAGCGCCAAAACAGAAGAATTATGAGGTGCTTTACCTCAGCGATCCGGTGGACGAATTGTTCGTTCAGCACATGTATGACTTTGAAGGGAAACACCTGAAATCCGTGACCAAAGGAAAGGTCCAACTGGGAACGGAGGAAGAGAAGAAACAACTCGAAGAGGAGCTCAAGAAGAAAGAAGAGACTTATAAGAGTTTTCTTGAGGCCGGCCAGAAAAAACTGGACCAGTATGTCAAACAGATTCGGCTATCGGCGCGGCTGGTGGGTTCGCCTGCCTGCCTGGTGACTGAAGAGCATGAATACAGTCCTCACCTGGAACGGCTGCTGCAGAAGGGAAAAGGGGGCGGTCCGAAACAACGCCGAATTATGGAACTCAATCCCGACCATCCGGTCATCACGAAGCTGTATGACCGCTTCAGCGCGAATGGCGAAGACCCGGTGGTGGGCAACTCGATTGAGCTCCTCTTTGAACTGGCGCTGGTGGCGGAGGGATCGGAGATTGCCGATCCGGTACGGCTGAACCAACTTACTCTGGAACTGCTGCAGAACGCTGTATAAAAAATCATAAATTGCTAAGGAGATGCTGCAATGCCTGAAGAACGGGAAGATAAGACCATATACAAAGTTGTGTTAAATCATGAAGAGCAATACTCGATCTGGCCGGCCCATAAAGAAAACGCTTTAGGCTGGAAGGATGGAGGCAAGAGCGGCACAAAAGAAGAGTGCCTGGCCTACATCAAAGAAGTGTGGACGGACATGCGTCCGCTGAGCTTGAGAAAGAAGATGCAGGAGCAGGGGTTGGGATAGCAGGGGAGAATAGCAGCTAGCAATTAGCAAATGGCAATTGGTCAACCCAACCCCAACGGCAAAATCTTTTTGGCCGCGAATTTTCGCGAATGGAACTCAAAAAGACTTACCGGTGATGACTCTGATCGGAGTGATTTTCACAGATTAACCAATTGAAAGGCTAAGGCACCGACGGGGCTCCCGCAGGGAGTGCAGCGGCGGCGCCACACGTGCATGCCGGCCACCGGCAGTTTGGTTTATCCATTTAACTCTTATGGTTTCCTGGTGGTGAGTTTTTCGTTTTGAGGCTTTGAGAGTGTCGGTGGTTGTTTGAGGCTTCTTTCCCATTTGAGACGCAGTTTTTGACAGTGGACGGAGTCGTCCAACTCCTGCTGGTGAAGAACCAGCAGCAGGTCTGCGTTGGTTAAGGCGCGGGCTTCCGATTTCCTCGCAATCGAAGAGAGAATGGGCTTGTCGGAATTGTTCACCTCACGTCTTACCTCCAGCACGATGAGGGGATACGATGAAGTTGCCTAGGTTTCATCGGAATGCCCCGGCCATCGTGCCGGGCTTTTCTTTTTGGAGTCAGGTCACTATTCTAATCACGCTGAGGTGAATCTTCCCATGAGAACCGACACCTATACCAAAATCGTGCTCACGATAATCGCGGTCATGCTCACCCTGATTGCGTGTAATACCGTCGTCAATCCCGAAAAGACCGCCAGCGCCGAGGGGCCGTTCGCTGGTGTCAGCTTCACTATGTCGTCTGGAATCTGGACCTTTTTTAATAGCAAAACTGGGGAGGTTTGGGTTTATAAGGACCATTCGCCTGGAAGGGTGTATTTAGATGCAAAGTATAAACTGGTTAAGCTTGGTGACCCGCTAGTTTGGGAGAATCCTCCGAAATAGCACGATTTTCAAGGCCGTGGGTTTGGGCCGTGGTTTGTGCGTGCAAAGAGCTCCGCGAGATTGGCTTGTTGGTGGGTTTCCTTTATTCGTGGTTTCTGGGCCGACAATCACCTTGTTGGCAACAAGTAATCTTGGCCTGAGCAACCATCCCGGTCTACTATAGGCTCTCCAGTGAAGAAACACGCCCATTCGCCGCATATGAGAGCCGAAGGAGAAACTCTCAGGAATTACAATGGAGTGCTTCGATGGTCCGTCGCATCGGTGCAAGGTCGCTATTTGCAATACTGCCGAACCTTTGGATTGAAAGAATTTCAGACTTCTCAGCCGCGCGAACATGTGGAAGGCAAAGTTCGTTGGATCTACCCCATCATGGAATCAATCATAGAAGGCATTACACGCGGAGACAGAGCCTGCGCAGAGATCGGCATTGAGTTTATTGAAGAGGATGAACACTTCGTGTTCGGCCGGATTTTGAAGTCGAACACGGCTAGAGCACTTCGTCGCTTTGAGCTTAGTGAGGACCAAAAGGATCGTCTCCGAACGCGAATAGCCACAATGCTGTTGGATGGCTATGTGCCGCACGAATGTAAGCGTTCGGTTCCGACCGTCTGGATAAATGCCTAAGAAATCATCATCCTCAATGAGGACACTTTTGTGTCCAGGAGGAATGTATGGATAGCACAAGGCGTGCTGAGATAGCAGAAGCAACTGGTGAATCGAAGCAGTC
>DATGJZ010000143.1:0-6340 GCA_035294925.1 Candidatus Angelobacter sp.
TAGAGAATTCGACTTCTTCGCCGTGGGCGGATCGCCGGCAATCCAGAAGTTGCTTCTTCAACTTCCGAATAGCCCGTGATACAGGAGCTTCTGAGACCGATTCACAGGAGCCGACTTATCAGCAGGTTGAGATCGTCCCGCAGTTACTGATATCAACACGACACGCTGATTTTTTCCCTATTAATCGCGGGAGAAAATTGATTTGTATTTGTCCCAGTAGGCGTACCCCAAATAAGCGGTCAGCACAAAGACAACTGCACCAACCCATAAGAATGAGGGCATCAAGCGGGCGTTGACTATAACAATTCCTACAACATCGGGCGCCAGAAATAATGTTGCTAACGCCGGGAAGATGCCAACCAGCAGCATGAACCCGGCAACGATCTCAGTGACCTTCACCATCTGGAAAATGCCTGACGCCCAAAATACTTGCGTGAAGGCGACCATCTTCGGCGGGACGCCTTGCGTTGAGTTGCCCATCAGCAGCCCGCTAATGCCGCTTGCGAGCATGATCAGGCCTAGCAATATTCGGACAGCAATCACCAGATAACGGTTGCGAAAATTCATAACCCCTCACACCATCGACGCTCCGGGCAATTCTTCGCCCGAGAATTGGGAGGCAAGTCTCCTTCCAATCTATACGATTCCTGGCTTTGCTGGACCATTGTGGAATCATAGCACTGCGAATGAGAAGGCCTCGTGGCAGGCCCAACTCCCGCTACGCGCTCATCGTCGCCAACTTCACAATCGTCGGCGATCCGGACACTGGCGAGAAATAGGGATTCGAGGACATTGGTCCTGGGAAGTCGGCAAGGCATCACGTTTCCGCCGCACGGGACTCCGGCCGATTGGATGTTCCAGGCCCGTTTTATCGATCCTGAGCCGGCAGGCTCCCAGAAAACTGACTTCCAGCCCCCTAGTTCTCCGTGGTTCAAGTTCCGAGTGGCCCGTCATCCGCCCAAACGCCCTTATGTATGCGTTAAAACCAGAGCGGCAGCAGCCATATTAATGATTTGAGCGATGAAACTTGGCAATAACGGATTTGCCGGAGGCACGTCAAAAACTTCGTACGTGAGGGACGAATGCTGACGGATGTGCGTGACGCGGTGCGGCAGTTGCGCAAGACGCCTGGATTTACAGCAACAGCTTTGATCACACTGGCACTAGGGATCGGAGCGACGACGGCAATCTTCACGCTGGTGCACGAGGTGATGTTGAAGTCGCTGCCAGTAACCAATCCAAGCGAGTTGTGGAAGATCGGGGATAAAGATCGCTGCTGCAACTGGGGCGGCTATACACAGGGGGACGAGGGAGACTTTGCGTTGTTCTCAGGAGAGGCCTACCGGCATTTTCTCGCGCACACACCGGAGTTCGCCGATCTCGCAGCACTGCAAGCCGGCAACGCGCCTCTGGGCGTCCGCAGAGCGGGATCGCGGGCACCGGTGGACACGCGCAATGGGGAGTATGTCTCTGGGAATTTCTTCAGGACCCTGGGCGTGCAGCCTTGGATCGGCCGCTTGTTCACCGACGAGGACGATAAAGAAGGTGCGCCTCCTGTGGCGGTGATGAGCTACCGCATATGGCAGGAGAAGTACGGATCTGATCCCACCGTCATCGGCGCCGGCTACCAGATCAATGGGCATCCCTTCACGGTAATTGGTGTGGCCCCGCCTGGCTTCTTCGGAGCGAAGCTCGCCGGGTGGGGCATGCCGGATTTCTGGCTGCCATTGACGACCGAGCTATTGATCGATGGGCCGACGGCGCGGCTGAAGCAACCACAGACCAACTTCCTGGACTTGCTCGGAAGAGTGCGTCCGGGAGTGAACCCCAAGTCGCTCGAAGCAAAACTGAAGGTGGAACTTCATAACTGGTTGGCCAGCCACGTTCCCGATATGGACCCGGGTGAAAAGCAACTCTGGCAACAGCAAACCCTGCATCTGGTGCCCGGCGGCTCTGGCGTGACAGCCCTTAGGGATGAATATCAGGATGGACTGAAGCTGCTTCTGATTGCTGCTGGATGCGTACTGCTAGTGGCGTGCGGGAACCTGGCCAATCTGATGCTGGCACGCGGGCTGAAGGATCGGGCGCAAACCTCGATACGAATAGCGTTAGGCGCGTCACGAGTGCGAATTGTTCGCAAATCCCTGGTTGAGTGCGTCACGCTCGCTGCGATCGGTGGGGCCCTCGGCATCGCCGTGGCGTACGCGGGCACAAGCTTGATTCTGCATCTGGCGTTCGAGAACGGCGGCCCCACTAATTATGTGCCCATCAGCGCGACTCCATCGTTGCCTGTGCTGCTGTTCACACTGGGTGTGTCCGTTCTGACAGGAGTCATATTCGGGATTGCGCCGGCGTGGGTGACTTCGCATGCTGATCCTGTTGAGGCGCTTCGCGGGGCCACCCGCTCGGTGGGGAGCGGTCGCTCGTGGGCGCAGAAGTCGCTGGTAATCGCGCAGGGAGCGATTTCTGTGGTATTGCTCTCCGCGGCGGCTCTGCTCGGGCAGAGCCTCCGGAACCTGGAGCACCAGAATTTTGGATTCGAGACGCGGAGCCGGTATATCGCGTGGATCGACCCCAGTTTAGGCAATTACAAGCTGGAACAAATGGACCCGCTGTTTCGGCAAATCGTCGATCGCCTGCGCCAGATTCCCGGCGTGCGGATGGTGACCGCCGCGCTCTATGCCCCGATGACAGGTGATAGCTGGAACAACAGCATTCGCGTGGAGGGCCGGCCCGAACCCCCGGCCAAGGAAGATACAGGCTCGGGATTTGCCCGGGTGATGCCGGAGTTCTTTGACACCATCGGCGCCAGAATTGTGCTAGGCCGACCGATCACGGAAGAGGACACCGCGGCGACACGGAAAGTAGCCGTAATCAACGAAGCGTTTGCCAAGAAGTTCTTCAAAGACCACAATCCGATCGGGCAGCATTTCGGACCCGACAAGATGAAGTATTCCGCAACGTACGAAATCGTTGGAGTCGCGAGGGACATACGCTACATGACCTGGGGCATGAAAGAGCCGGTGCGACCGATGTACTGGGTGCCGGAGGCGCAGTTTGTGCAGTGGGACGATCCAGCGTTCGCGAGTGGAGAAATATGGTCGCACTACTTGAACAACGTTGTGATCTGGGCACCGGGAGATCCGCCCGGCATGGAAGACCGCGTCCGCAAGGCGCTGGCGAGCCTTGATCCAAACCTTGTTCTCTATAATGTCGATCCATACGAGAAGGTCGTGAGTGATCAGTTCCAGCAGGAAAAAATGATTGCAACCCTGACCTCTCTCTTCGGTTTGCTTGGGCTGGTCCTGGCTTCCGTCGGGCTGTATGGCGTGCTGGCGTACATGGTGGAACAGCGCACGAGCGAGATTGGTATTCGTATGGCTCTGGGGGCGAACCGCGGGCAAGTCACAAAAATGGTGCTGCGCGGGGCCTTCTCGCAGATCGGCATGGGGCTGGCGATTGGTATCCCTGCAGCCATTGGCGCTGGTTGGTTGATGAGCAGTCAGTTGTTCGGCGTCAAACCATGGGATCCAATCATGCTTGCACTGGCTGTACTCGTGCTCAGCTTGGCCGCACTGCTGGCGTCGGCGATCCCGGCCCGGCGTGCTGCAGGCGTAGAGCCCATGGTAGCACTGCGGAACACGTAATCACTTATGCCATCGTTCGACTCCGCATCAGTACTGATTAATGCCCTTGTGAGCAATAAAGAAGCCAGTTCCGAATGGCCGGCCATCCGGAAATTGTGATTGCGGGATGATTGGCGCGACATCCCCATCTCACTCTTTAGCGCGCTGCAAGTCGCCCGCGAAATGGGGCAAGATTCTCAAAGTACGTGAAAGCCTGTTTACGATAGTTGTTTATCTGGAGCACAATCAAACCTTCAAAATTCGAGGTGTCTCTGGGGCCTAATGCCGTCCAAGGGAAATGAGGCCGGCGGGAGGGTGAAGATGCGCGTTTCCAATTGGCTCCACAATCTGCTGCAGGACCTGCGCTACGCGGGGCGCAGCCTGGCGAAGTCACCCGGTTTCCTGGCCGTAGTCCTGTTGTCGCTTGCCCTGGGCATTGGTGCAAACACCACCATTTTCAGCGTTCTCAACGCGGTGCTCTACCGGCCGCTTCCTTATCCGCAGTCGAAAGGGTTAATGGTCATCTGGCAATCCGCTCCAGGGTTACAGCAGCCACCTCCGATCGCCGAAACCGTGGACTGGAAAAAACAGAATCACGTTTTTACGGATATCGGCCTGACCAGCGGGCCCGAGGAAGGGGCAAGTTTTTCCGGCAAAGGCGAACCTGAGCTCATAAATGTGCAAGATGTGACCCCGAATTTCTTCGCCATATTGGAGGTCAAACCCATTCTGGGCCGGGTGTTCTTTCCTGCAGAGGCGCAGGACCGTACACAGGCTGTTCTCATCAGCGCTTCTTTTTGGAGGCGTCGCTTCAATCGCGATCCAAATGTCTTAGGAAAGAGCTTCAGCCTCAGCGGAATGATCTCGACCGTGGTCGGAGTGGTTCCGGATTTCGAGCCTTTTTTCTCGCGCATAGATTTGTTCCAGCCGGTTAATGCGGAAAGCGGCAGGTATGCTGCGCGGGCTGACCATTGGCTCATGCCGGTAGGGCGCCTCAAGCCGGGAGTCACCCGTGCCCAGGCGCAAGCGGACATGGACGTGATCGCCCGGCGGCTGGAACAGGAGTACCCCAAAACCAATAAAGGGTTGGGCGCTAAGGTGGTGCCTCTGCATGAAGAACTGTTTGGCTGGGCAGGAAAGGCGCTTTATCCACTATTTGGAGCTGTAATTTTCGTTCTACTGATTGCCTGTGTGAACGTCGCCAACCTGTTTCAATCACGAACGGAGAGCCGGCGTAAAGAATATGCGGTGCGGGTTTCGCTCGGAGCCGGCAGGCGCCGGCTGATGCAGCAACTCTTTGTCGAGAGCGCACTACTCGCCCTTGTGGGTGGTTCGCTAGGCGTGATGCTCAGCTTTGGAGGCATTGACATATTTCGCCGACTGGCGGGAGATTTCCCCGGCGCCGGTACGATCAGCGTGGATGGGCGGGTGCTTCTGTTTACGTTCGGCATTTCCATGTTCACCGCCATTTTGTTCGGGTTGGCGCCCGCCCTTCAGGCCTCGGATCCCAATCTTAATCTGGATCTGAAGGAAGGAGGATGGACGACCGGAATCGGCGCTCGCAGCCTCATGCGACGCGTCTTGGCAATCTCCGAAGTGGCCTTGGCCATGGTGCTCCTGGTTGGTGCTGGGCTCATGATCGATACCGTCCTTCGTTTAGAGCGGGTGGACCCCGGACTTGATCCCAGCCATGTGATTACAACCTCCCTCCCGCTACCTGAAGGCGGAAAATATGTAGAGCGAGTGCCCGGTGGGGACATGGAAAAGGCAACTCCACGGGCTGACTCCTTCTACCAGCAGCTCCTGCAAAGAGTCGCAACCCTGCCGGGGGTCGAGTCGGTGGGAATCATGCACAGCCTGCCTACGCATGGCGCCTGGGGAATGACGTTTTCCATCATCGGGCAGGCACCTCCACCTCCCGATAAACGGCCAGAAGCGGCAGACGACGAAGTAAGCCCCGGCGTTTTCACGACCTTGCGAATCCCGCTGAGAAAGGGCCGCTACCTGGACGAGCACGATACAGCAAGTGCGCCATGGGTGGCGGTAGTAAATGAGGCCTTCGCACGCCGTTATTTTCCCAACCAGGATCCGATTGGACAGCAACTGCTGCTCCGGTTCGAGCCGTATAACGTTGACGAACCGCGCCCCCGCCAAATTGTTGGGATTGTTGGCGACGTAAAGCAGTTCGGGCTTGGCAATCCTTCGCCTCCCATGGTCTATGCTTCTTATCTCCAGAACGCGGAAACTTATCCCGGTGGCGCTGTAACTTCGCATATTGACCAAGACCTGGCGATTCGAATGGCTCCTGGCCTGCGGGGGCCTGCGAGCTTGATTGCCGCAGTGAAGAAGGTCGTCGCGCAGCTGGACCCTGAACTGCCTCTCCCGGCATTCGTCACCATGAAGCAATTGCTCGCGAGTTCCCTCGATGATTCGCGTTTTTATATGCGCCTGTTGGGGATCTTTGCCGGCATTGCGGTGGTGATGGCCATCATGGGTGTCTATGGCGTGATGTCTTATCTGGTCAGCAAGCGCACCCATGAGATCGGCGTACGAGTGGCGCTGGGAGCCCAGCCGACCGATGTTCTCGGTCTTTTCGCGAGCATGGGTCTCAAACTGGCAGCCATGGGAGTGATCGTCGGGATTGCATTGTCAGTTGCCTTGACGCGTGTTCTCGCGAGCTTCTTGTTTGGGGTGACGGCAACGGATCCGCCCAC
>DATGJZ010000144.1:0-34430 GCA_035294925.1 Candidatus Angelobacter sp.
AAACCGACGCCGTCCGCGTTCATCCAAAACAGGCGATAATTCCGCGTAACGCCGCCGAATGCCTGCCGCAGACATCACCATTCGCAAACGCTATCACACTGTAATTTTCAGTTGAAGTACTTATTTATGCACACCGCCTAAGTACCGACTTTTGTGAAAAAGCTGGCGAGACACGCTTTGTGTCTCGCCAGGAAAGTGGTCATGAACAGGTTTACAGCGAGCGCAGGAAATTCAACAGGTCCTGCTGCTGGCCGATGTTCAGGGCGGCGGCATTGTTGAGAGCGGTGTTGGCTTCCGATCCATTGCTGCCGTGGTCATTGATAGCGGTGATCAGGTTGGTGGTGCGGCCATCGTGCAGCAGGAAGATGCGCTGCCCAAGGCCCCACAACGGCGCCGAGCGGAACTGGTCTCCACCGGCTCCGCCCTGGGAGACGTTATCGGCCAAGCCCGTGCCCATGTGGTGGATCTCGATGTCACTGAAGGAGTTCACCGCGGCGTTGCTCAGTGAACCTGTGATATTCGACTTCTGGGTGGTTCCGGGCGAGGTGTTATGGCAGACGGCGCAGCCCACGGCGATAAAATCGGCTTTGCCGTTGGCGATGGAGGTTGCGCTCGCCGTCTGTCCGGTTACGTTATTTACCACTCCACCGGTTGGCGGCGGGGCCAGGGTGCGCATGAAGTCGGCAAAGGCTGAGACGTCATCCAGGATGGCTGGACCAGTCGAGCCGGGATTGTTCGTATCCTCGGGATAGCCGCCGCCGCTCAGGTTCAAGCAGTTGGCGGGAAGTCCGACGCCGCCCTGAGCATCGCTATCTTCGCCCGGAAGCGGACGATCCTGGGGGAAGAGCAGGTTAGAGATGCCCATCTCCACGTTGTAGGCTTCACCGGCAAAGATGTGGAGCGATTTATTCTGCGCCTTCCAGCCGAAGCGGGTGATGGTGCCGTCATTGCCGTTGTGGTTGAACGATCCGGCAACGCCGACGTTGTTGTTCAGGTTGTTCAACCGGTTCTTCAGCAGGGTGGATTCATCCAGGTTTTCGATGAGGCCCGCGCCAAAGACCGGCGTGGGGATGCGGAAGATGAGGTTATTGGCGGCTGCCGCAGTATTAAAGCTGGGCTGCTGCAGGGTGCAGGCGCCGGCGTCCGCGCGGCCAGTCACGGTGAACAGGGTTTCCACTCCACCGTTGGGCGCATTGAGATTGGCTGTGCCGTTGGCGTTAAAGAAGAAGGGGAAGCGGGCTTCCCGAGTTGGGCCGTTGGCGGTGATAAAGAACGGTGTGGTGTCCCGGGGAGCGACGCCGGTGCTGGTGAACTTAAATTGCGGATTCACTGCAGGACCGGTCCCGCCGACCGCAGGTTGCGCATGACAGGAAACGCAGCTATTGGAGTTAAAGCGTGGACCAAGGCCATTATTGCCGGTCGGGCTGTTGGAAACCGACTCTACATCCTGGAAACGGCTTTGACCATCCTGGAAGAAAGCCAGGATTCCGGGATTGTCATTGGCCAATACGGAAGACAGGGCCGCACCAGTGCCGCGGCTTGCAGCCTGGTTTCCAGGGTCTGTTAGTTGGGCGAACGCCGCTCCTGATACCAGCAGCGCTGCGATGCAAATTGAAACCGACACGAACCTCAAAGACTTTATCAAAAGATCCTCCTTGGGTTATGACCCAATTCTTTCTGGCAATTTTTCTGTTGTGCCTACACATTGAGTTAAGCGTGCCATGGCACCCAAGGTGGCCTCCAGGCGCAGAGGAAACCATGGGCTGCGTGCCAAAAGCACGGTTCAGTTTTGAGGATGACTTGTCCTACTCTTTAACCAGCAGCAATACTCCTGGCTGAAGGGAGACCGTCACGCACATAGGGAAAGCATCACTACGATTCCTGAAAGCACTCCGACCGCTCCTGCTCCAGCGGATTCCGGCCACTGGATAAGGTACGGCTAGAGAGGGGAGGAAGTACGATTTCCGAACGCTCTATCCCGAAATGGCTCAGGGTACAGCATCTGAAACAGGGGGCAAATATTAGCCAGTTCATAAATGAATGTCAAGAGTTAACTTTCTCTAATGAATGGTGGTTAACTATAGTTAATTTCTTTGATTGGAATAGATGGAGAGTATGGAAGAACTTATGAGTGTTGAGTTTTGAGTTGGAAAAGATCGGCAGCTAGCAAATAGCAATTGGCAGCTGGCAAAGTCAAAACCGTTACCACGAAGATCACGAAGGAAATCAAGGGCACGAAGATGGGACAAGTGGGGAATTTATGAGTGTTGAGTGTTGAGTTTTGAGTTGGAAAAGATCGGCAATTAGCAAATAGCAATTGGCAGCAACACTGTTCCCTTAATGAGAAGTTGAATCCTGTTAGTTAATGGGCGAGACGCAGAACACAATAGCGGTTACCCAATGATTCTCCAGGCTCCAGTGCAAGGGTTTAACAGTCTTGTGAGAACGCCTTGGTGCAGCATGGCAAGGGACAGGTTCTGGGGATCCTTCAACTTTGCCGGGCTCCTAACGTCGGGGCGGACTGCGTTCAGGATGACAACGGGAGAGGTTATCGCCGAGGAGTGGAGTTTCTGGTTTTAGGCAGGCGCCGCTCTGCGGCGCTTGGGGCTGATACAAATTATCTGTCGCGGTGGTTTGCAGCGTCTCTAAAAATGCTCTAACAACCATAAAGGCAAAAGCGAAAGCCAAAAACAAAGCAAAAAAATGGCGAGACACGGTTGGTGTCTCGCCGGAAGTTGTATTGGTCGATTGGTTTACAGCGAGCGCAGGAAGTTGAGCACGTCCTGTTGCTGGCTGGCGGAGAGGTTGTCAAAATTCTCCTCTACCGTGTTGGCTTCGCTGCCGCTGCTCTCATGGGCCTGGATTGCCGCAAGCAGGCTCGTGGTGCGGCCATCGTGCAGCAGGAAGATGCGTTGTCCCAGACCCCACAAGGGAGCGGTGCGGAACTGGTCTCCACCCGCGCCGCCCTGGGAGACGTTGTCCGCCAAGCCGGTACCCATGTGATGGATCTCGATATCCGAGAAGGCATTCACGGGGGTACTGCCCAAACCAGCGGTGATGTTTGAAGGTTGTGAATTGCCCGGAGTGGGGTTGTGGCAGGTTGCGCAGCCAACGGCGCTGAACAAGGCCTTGCCATTGGAGATGGAAGCTGCGCTGACGGCTGTACCGTTCAGAACAACGCCACCGGTTGGCGGCGGGGCCAGCAGGCGCATGAAGTTGGCAAAGGCCGAGACGTCATCCAGCACGGCGGCGTTGGGTGATGAATCGGGATTGGAGGTGTCTTCCGGATAGCCGGTCCCGGTGAGGTTCAGGCAGTTTGCCGGCAGCCCTCTTCCCTGCTGGTCTTCGCCTGGCAGCGGACGGTCTTGCCCGAAGAGCAGGTTGGAGATGCCCATCTCGACGTTGTAAGCCTCACCAGCAAAGATGTGCAGCGATTTGTTCTGCGCCTTCCAGCCGAAGCGGGTAATAGTGCCATCGTTGCCGTTGCGGTTGAACCCGCCGGCAATGCCAAAATTGTTGTTGAGGTTGGCTGCCTGGTTGTTCAACAGGGTTGAGTCGTCCAGGTTCTCGATCTGGCCCGCGCCAAAGACCGGGGTGGGGATGCGGAAAATGAGGTTGTTGGCCGCCTGCGCCGCATTAAAGCTGGGCTGCTGCAGGCTGCAAGCGCCGGCATCAGCACGTCCAGTTACGGTGAACAGGTCTTCGACTCCGCCGTTAGGCGCGTTGGTATTGGCCGTGCCATCGGCGTTGAAGAAGAAGGGAAAGCGGGCTTCCCGCGTCGGACCATTCGCCGTGATAAAGAACGGCGTGGTATCTCTGGGAGCGACGCCGGTGCTGACGAACTTGAATTGGGGATTCACGGCAGGACCAGTCCCGCCGACAGCAGGCTGCGCATGGCAGGAGACACAACTATTGGAGTTGAACCGTGGTCCCAGGCCATTGTTGCCGGTCGCACTGTTGGAAACCGACTCTACGTCCTGGAATCGCTTTTGACCGTCAGCGAAAAAGGCAGCAAGCCCGGCGTCCGAAGCTACGGAAGCGAGCGGGGCGCCTGTGCCACGATTGGCAGCCTGAACTCCGGGGTCTGTTTGAGCAAACGCTGCCCCTGCAAGCAGCAGCGCCGCCAGAATTGTAGAAACCGAAACGAACTTCAGAAACTTCATTAACGATCCTCCTTGGGGTGTGACCCAATGGTGTTTTTGAATTGCACATTGCATGGGCGTGCCATCCACACTTCAACGTCCCGCAGCCCGATTAGCGAAACCGGACTACGCCGAGTTGGGTGCTTGTGCACGGTTCAGGATTGCAATGACGCGTCCGACCCTTCACCCCTGGAGGAACCATCCCTCGCTATAAAGGGAGACACCCACAAAAAGCAATACCCTTCGAATTTTTGAAACTTTTTTGCCGCACCCTGCCGGCAATTCCCAGTTGCTGAAAGGATACGACCTGGACGGATAGGCAATTTCCGAAACTTTATTCAGGAACGACTCCGAACTCAGGAGCAACTCCGAAGAGAGCACCGGAAACCCGGCAAATTCTAGCCACTTCACAAGTTGATGTCAAGAGTTAATGTACCCTAATTCTTGCGGTTAACTATAGTTAATTGCTGTGATCGAAATAGACTGAGACTCTGGGAGAATCTGGGTAATTGCGTAATCGGGTAATCGGGTGATTGGAAGAGCCAACCCGCAAAAGCGACATGGACACAACAATGATGGTCGCTTACACCAACTAGGCCGCAATCAAAAATATTCAGGTTCCTCTTTGAGCATGGATTATTCGGTTGCCGCTGTATCCGGCGGCAAGGAACGTGGGGCACGGCCAAACATGATGCCGGTTTCCACTTCCACGGGCTTTCCATCCTGCTGGTACGGCCTGAACTTCCACTGTTTCAGGGCATCGCTGACGGCTTTTGCCTGATCGGGGAAGGCGCTGAGAAAGTGGATGTGGCTTACCTTGCCTTCCTTATCGATGATGATGCGGACGGGAACAGGGTTATACCTGTGCTCGGTAAAAACAGGATCAACGCGCTCGATGACGTTTTCGTCGCGCGCGTAATCCTTGACGCATACAGGAACGGCGCCGCCGCCGGCCCCGCCGGTGGAACTGGCCTCCTCCGGCAATTTCATCTTGTTCATGTCCTGGATCAGGCCCTCCAGCAGTTTGGTGTCACGGCTGCTTAACACCACTTGCACGGTGTGGCAGCGGATCTGGGTGGCCAGGACGTACCAATGGATTTCTGCCACGGGAGACCAATAGGCAAAGAAGGTAAAGGGGCGGCCAGCAATGGTGGTCTGCGTGGGCTTTAGCTCGAGCTTGTAGTCGGCCTGCAGGTGGTTCTTGGAGTAGTTGACGAGTTGCAGCGCGTTGGCGGCCGGCAGCGGAGTGAAGAACATATCCTGGGCGGTAACCAGGATGGTACCGGGACTCTGTCCTTTGTACGCAGGCGAAGGGATGACCTGAGCCAGCACGTAGCGGCCGCTTTCCGACGGAGGCGGCCCCTGAAACTTCTGGAACCAATCCGCAGGAAACGGATAGGACAAACCGAAATATTTATTGGTGTAAATGTTGCTGGCGACGCTGCCGCCTTCCGGCAGGGGAGTGACGGTATCGCTGGCGCCCGCCCAGGCGCCCTTGACCAGGATGACCCCGGTTGGAACCTTGGCCGCAGGGCTGGTGTTGTTGGAAAAGTCGCCACCGTTCGGAGGAGCGATTTGGCCCCAGGCCAGGAATGATGACAATAGACAAATGACGAGCAGAAAATGGGAAAATCGGGACTGCATGGTGCCTCCGCGCTTAGTACTTAGTATTTAGTACTTAGTACTTAGAAAACCTCAAAACCGCCAAAGCTGCTAGCTGCTACCGAAAAGCCAGAGCGAGCATTTAGTACTTAGAATTTAGTATTTAGAAAAACTTCGAAAAACTTCAAAACCGGCCAAGCTGCTAGCTTTTTAGCTCCTAGCTTCTAGCGAAAAACCGGTCAACAGCAATCGCAAGATCGTTCCCTGACAGGTGGCTCGTGTTCACAACGTCGCCACTTCTTCGGGGCTTGCTCAATCCTAAGTATTAAATGCTAAGTACCGCTTCTCTTGAAAAGCTGGCGGGACACCTTGATGTCCCGCCAGGAAGTATGGTCAATGCAAACAGAAGTTACAGCGAGCGCAGGAAGTTTAGAACGTCCTGCTTCTGGCTGGCTGAGAGGTTGAATTGGAAGTTGTCTACGACAGCGTCCGCTTCCGACCCGTTGCTATCGTGGGCGTTGATTGCCGCGATCAGGTTGGTGGTGCGGCCATCGTGCAACAGGAAGATGCGCTGTCCAAGACCCCAGAGAGGAGCGGTGCGGAACTGGTCTCCGCCTGCGCCGCCCTGCCCGACGTTATCCGCCAGGCCGGTGCCCATGTGATGGATCTCGATATCGGAGAAGGCATTCACCTGCGCACCGCCCAAATCAGCAGTGATGTTGGATGGTTGGGTGACGCCTGGCGACGGGTTGTGGCAGACCGCGCAGCCGACGGCGCTGAACAGGGCGCGCCCGCGGCTGATGGAAGCGGATCCACCGGGGGTGGTAGCGGAAGCTGGCGGCGGCGCCAGCAGGCGCATGAAGTTAGCAAAGGCCGAGACGTCGTCCAGAACGGCGGCGTTGGGTGACGAATCGGGATTGGAAGTGTCTTCCGGATAGCCGTTCCCACTGAGGTTCAAGCAGTTGGCCGGAAGTCCTCTTCCCATCTGGTCTTCCCCAGGCAGCGGACGATCTTGCCCGAAGAGCAGGTTACTGATGCCCATCTCGACGTTGTAGGCCTCACCGGCAAAGATATGCAGTGACTTGTTCTGGGCCTTCCAGCCGAAGCGGGAAATAGTGCCATCGTTACCGTTATGGTTGAACCCGCCGGCGATGCCAAAATTGTTGTTGTTATTGGCTGCCTGATTGTTCAGCAGGGTGGAGTCGTCGAGGTTTTCGATCTGGCCCGCGCCAAAGACCGGCGTGGGGATTCGGAAGATGATGTCGTTGTCGGCTGCGGCGGTATTGAAGCTGGGCTGCCGCAGGCTGCAGGTGCCGGCATCGGGACGGCCGGTGACGGTGAAGATGGTTTCCACTCCGCCATTGGGCGCGTTGGTATTGGCTGTGCCATCGGCGTTAAAGAAGAAGGGGAAACGAACTTCCCGCGTGGGGCCGTTGGCGGTGATAAAGAACGGCGTAGTGTCACTGGGAGCGACGCCGGTGCTGACGAACTTGAATTGGGGGTTTACAGCTGGACCTGAACCACCGCTGGCTGGTTGCGCGTGACAGGAGACGCAGCTATTGGAGTTAAACCGCGGACCCAGGCCGTTGTTGCCGGTCGGGCTGTTAGAGACGGACTCGACGTCCGCGAAGCGCTTCTGGCCGTCAGTGAAAAAGGAAGCGAGTCCGGGGTCCGAAGCTACCGAAGCGAGTGGTGCGCCGGTGCCGCGGTTACCGCCTTGAACTCCGGGGTCTGATTGGGCAAACGCTCCTGCAACCAGCAGCGCCGCCACGAGGATGGAAACCGAAACGAACTTCAGAAACTTCATCAAGATCCTCCTTGAGTTTTACCTTTTGTTATTTCCCTGGCTTACTATGACGAAGTCAGCGTACCTAACCACAGAAACACCTCCAATTGCGCAGCCAACACGGACTATGTCTCTGCGCGGCGCGGTTACGACAAGGTTTATGGCGGCCAATCCTCCAACGGACACTTCTGTTGATTGAAGGGAGGCCATGAACCTGAAGAAAGCATTTTGTCCCACGCGTTTTCATTGAAGGCACTTCGTCCTGCGTGCATTTACAGATCAGCCCCACCTCTTCACGCAGATTCCGGCTGCGGAAGAGGTGCTGCTGACGGGTTCCTTACACTCCGCTTGCGGCGGAGTGTCTGAAACCGAGGGCGAATATTAGCAGTTTTTAATGTTATGTCAAGATCAATAATTCTTAACGATCATGAGCGGACGTTCACCTGCCTCATGACCATCCTCTACTAAGGCCTAAATTAGGGGGTGTTTTGATGGTTTCTAAGGGAAGAAATGGCGTTATATGCGTGAATTGTGCTAGTTTTGCTCGGGTACCATTCGAGTTTATGGGGCTGACCAAAGGGTTTTATCTAGTTCCATTTTGGGAATAATACGATTACAGCTTTAAAACATACTAATTTTTGTAAAAATGAAGTAAAACATATTTAATTTGTCGATAAAATGCATTAATAAGCTAAATTCGTCTTACTTTCGCCTTGTTTATCTGGCTTTATCTGGCCCCCAGCCACATCTGGTAGATCACCACAAAAATCATGAGCAGGAGGTAGATGCGCAGGGACCAGAGGAGGAAGACCTGGGGCCGGTTGAGCGAGCAGCGGGGAAAATGATGTTTGGTTGAAGCCAGTTGATCGGGTTCAAGCGAAGCCAGTACCCGGTCCCGCGGCGGCGCCAAATTGGTATCCGGTATTTTCAAAATTGCCATAATTTCCGGGTCCCGCCTAGTGCCCCACAAGATGGGCAAAGGTCCTGGGCGCGACCACACTGATCCCAAAGAGCAATCCGGCGCTAACCAGCAGAATCACAACGCCGCCGGCCAGCAGGTTGATCCAGCGGGGACTCACCAGGTCTCCCACGACGTCCCGGTCGTTGGCCAGCATGAACAAGAATAAGAGCGCCGGAGGCATGGCCAGCACGGCAATCACATTCACCAGCATAATCACGTAGACCAGCGGGAGGCCAGGAATCAAGACAATGGCGGCGGCTCCGGCGGCACAGAGAAACAATACGGAATAGAAAGCCCTGCCCTCACTCATGGGAAGGTTCAGGCTGTGTGGTTTACGCGCCACCTCTCCAAAGGCATAAGCCGAGGAGACAGAGATGGTGATGGCGGCGACCATTCCGGCCTCTACGAATCCGAGAGCGAAGAGGGCGGAGCCAAAACGGCCAATCAAAGGCCGCAGGGCCTGGGCGAACTCGGCCGCCTGAAAATTCTCCGCGCTCATCTGGTGGGCGAAGAGAGGAGCAGTGGCAAGAACCATGGCGATGGCGGCCGCGCCGGCCAGGACCGCGCCGAGGATGGTGTCTATGCGGCCAAAGTGGACGTCGCGGCGGGTGAGTCCTTTATCGGCGGTGGCGCTTTGCTGAAAAAACAGCATCCAGGGGGTGACGGTGGCCCCAATGTTGGATAGAAGGATCACCAAAGTGTCCTGGGTGAGACCGCCGGGGAGGGGCCCCCAGGTGAGCACAGCGTGGCCCACGGAATTCCAGTGCGGATGAGTCAACAAGGCGACGGGAACAAAGACAAGATTGAAAACAGCAGCAGCCAGAGTGACGCGTTCCCAGGTCCAATAGCGATGCGTTACGAGCGCCATGTACAAGACGGCCAGGGCGCTGAGCATTGCCGCCCAGGGCGGCACGCCAAAATATCCCAGGCCGACGCGTATGGCAATGAACTCAGCAATCAGGGTGAGAAAGTTCCCGATGGTGAGATCGATCATGGAGAACCATCCCCAGAACGGCCCAAAGCGCTCAAAGATGAGCTCGGCGTGACCGCGATGGGTGGCGGCGGCCAGGCGCACAGTCATTTCCTGCACCACAATGGCCATGAGAAAGGTAAGCGCGATGAAAGGGATGAAGAAGCTGATGCCAAAGCGCGCGCCGGTGGCGGCGTAAGCGAGCATACTGGGGCCGTCATTCTCTCCCAGCATGACAAGGATGCCTGGTCCGACGAGCAGCCACAGCAACCGCAATCGGGATGAAAATCCGCGGCGCTTCCGGGCCTGGAAGACGCGATCGCGATCTTCAGCCCGGTCGACGTCCTCGTGCGTGATGCTTACCCCACCGGTGCTGGTCGTGACGCTCATGGTGCATTAGAGGCGAAGTTAATCATAGCATGGACGATTTGTAAATTATGGTTAATACCTATGTTATTCCTGGCGCAGCGAAGAATCTTTCTGTTCCGTGCGTGATTCGGAATCCTGCTAATGACTGTCCTTCTCCTTGATCGAAAGCAATTTCGACCTCAAAGATAAGCGCGGTGTTGGGTTGGATGTCCCTCCCGTGACCGCTTTCGCCATAGGCCAGGCCGGCGGGTATAAAAAGCTGCCACTTTGATCCCGCGGGCATATGCTGGAGCGGTTCGGTCCAGCCGCGAATGACCCCAACGACTGGAAAGGTCGCCGGCTCGCCGCGTTTATAAGAGCTATCAAATTCCTTGCCATTGATAAACGTGCCTTTGTAATTGCAAACCACAGTATCTGCCAGCGTGGGTTTGGGTCCGCCGCCCTGGGTGAGGATTTTGTATTGCAGCCCACTGGGCAGCGTGACCACGCCCTCCCTGGCCTTATTGGACGCGAGAAAAGCTTCGCCTTCCTTGAGGTTGCCTCTGCCATCTGGCGCAGCGCAGCCGGCGGTGACTCTCACGGCGTCAGATTTGGCTGCCAACTGATTCACCGAGCGTGTGCAAAGTTTAATAGTTAATTTGCGGTCATGTGGCTTATGTGGCTTATTTATCGAGCGCGGAACAAGCTATGCAAGATTTAAGCTGGCCTCAAATGATCAATTGCCAGGATACAGGAGGATCAGAGACCAGCCTAGCTCGTGTCGGCAGACATAATATTGCAATGAAGTTCTATAGATATACAATATATAGGTCCATTTTAGAACACTAGATTTAATTCTATTCAACATGCAGTCATTTGATATCCATGGCAACTGGAATCTATAATCGAAAGATAATGTATTATATCTAACGAATGCAGCTTATGCCTTTGGCGCATAGCCATACAGCGCATGACCTCTAGCATCACCATGGGTTGCGATTGGTGGAAGCCTGTTATGTGGCAATTGCTGCCGGCTCCAGTTGAGAGATGGGATCACGGCGCTGAGACTTGGAGCGGCCTATGTATGGTAAACAGCGGGATTGCTATTATGCTTTGGTTACCCAGAGCTTGTCCGCAGCGGATGCGCCGAGGCGAATCTGGCGCCGGGCTACAGACAGGGAGACTGTGCCGTCGTAGTTCCGGGCCTCAATGCTCACGCGAACCCCCGGACGAATGCCCTCTTTCTCGAAGAACTCCAGGAGCTTGCGGTCGCGCTCATAGACGCTGGCGATCTTATAGCTGGAACCGGCCTCCGCTTCCGTGAGAAGCCGCAGCCCTCGTTTGCGACGTTCGGCAGGGCTACGCAGGGCGAGACCATTGCCGTGGGGACATAGGTCCTTACGCCCGAGCCTATCTATCAGCTTTTTTTCGAATGCCGGGGATACTGCGTGCTCCAGACGTTCCGCCTCATCGTGAACCTCATACCAGGACATGCCAAAGATTTCCGTGAGCATGCGTTCGATCAGGTGATGGCGGACGATGGTGCGCTCTGCGATGCCACGGCCGTCGCCGGTCAGTTGCACGCGGCCATCTTTGCTTACACGCACCAGGCCATCCTTGGCCAGGCGCTTCAGCGCGGTGGTGACAGCAGGACGAGTCACAGAAAGCCAATGGGCAAGAGTGGCAGAAATCACCGTCTCGCCCTCCGCCTCAGCTTCCGCAATGGCCTTGAGGTAATCTTCCTTTGAGACTGTGATAGTCGCATTCATTTCAGCACGATAATATCCTACACGCGGAGGGCGGAATTGGCGCGGTTTTTTGCGTGTTGCCCCTATGTATCCGTGGGGTTACTGTGCCTGAAGGGTCTTGCCTGCGCGAGGATTCGCGGACAAAGCAATTATCAAAAGACGCAGCCCGAAGGCACCTCTACCCCACTACGCGCAACAGCGGCGCGTGTCGGGGCCCCCGGCGGCGGTCCAACTTTGTTCATTTGTTTGCTTATTTCTGCGGTGGCGCCGCGGGTACAGTGACGGAAGTGCTAGCAGTGCCAATGAGTCCGGTGCGGGCATCACGAATGCCCAAGCGTAAAACATACTCTCCGGGCGGCAGTTCCACCTGCAACTGGCACGGAAGATACGACTTCATGATCTTGTCGAACACATCCGGCTTGAGCGCTGTTTTGAAGGTTTGGACTTCAACCTTAACCGGCTTCCCTGACTTTGAGTAGGCGGCCAAGGCGTAATCTACCTCGGCATGCTGGCCATCCTCACCGGGTTCAAAGAGGATCGCGCGGGGATTAATTCCGTAGTTGACCACAACTTTGTTTTTGGTTTGTTCCGAAGGCGGAAAGAGGCGGGCCTGGAAAGTAATTGCGGTGGACAGGGGAAAATCCAGGCTGAGCGCCTGCCCGAACTCCTCATCGCGCCGGCGGGGTTCCATTTTGGCATAGGCTTCCGGGTCGGTGGCGTAGTATCCGAGGCGGTAGCGCAGCTTGATTCCAGAGCGGTGCGCCTTCAGGCTGATCTTGCGGAACTTGCCGTTCCACTCCTTGTTTTGCGGATGATAGCCGAGGGTGTAGTAGGTTGAGCCATCCTCCATGGTCCTGCGAATGGAGTTATCAACATCGTTGCGGTTGTAAAAGGCCTTGCCGCCGGTGCGATCCGCGAGGTCGTTCATGGAGCTGTGCGCATCGGTTTGCTGGACGCCGGTGCGGTCCAATTCGTCGTTCCAGGCCCGGGCGCCACCGGCTGACTGCGCAGTGGCCGTGCGTCCCAGGTAATTCCCATTCTGGTCTGTGTTGCTCAACGACGCATAGACCTGGTTACCCACCAGGGCTCCCACGTCTACGGGGTAAACGGCAACTTGAGCATCCGTAAGAATGCTGGCGGTACGAGCGGTTTCCAGCGCGTAGCTGCGATAGTTCTCCTGCCCGCGCAGAGAGGGGTTGACCGCGCCATTTGGGGAGCCGATGCTATTGTCGAGGCTGGAAAGAGGAAAGCTCTGCGAAAGCCAGATCAGATTTTTTCTTCCCGGATAGCCCGCGAGGCTCCGCGCCAGCGCATTTAAAGCGGACAAGGTCAAGGTAACACGAAGGTCGGTCTGCATGGTGGCAGTATCCTGCTCGAATTGCTGGATTTGTTGCAGCATAGCCGGGAGCAGATTGGCCAATTGTTCGACCGTGGCTGCCGGTAACGGGTTGTTATTCCCTGCTCCGGTGGGGTTATCCAAGACGGGCGAATTGTGCCCCTGCAAGGACATCACCGCCTTCTTCAGGAGCGCTGGATCGCTGGTGAAGTCCTGGAGCAGCCGCAGCTTGGTTCCCAAAGCGTAAACTGCAATCGGCCGGTCGGTGGGAAGCTTCTCCAGGAACTTGATCATCTGTTCGCGGGCGAATATCTGGTTCTTGGTCTCCGTATTCAGGCCATCCAGCAGGAGCACGGTCAAGGCGCTGTTGACGTTGTACTGGGGAACGTTGGTGATTATGTTCGGGGGCACTTTCGGCACAGGCCGTGCGTCAGTGCCGGTTCGTACTTCCGGCATTTGAAAGCTGAAGGCGTCGAGCTGCTGGGGCTTGCCGTCTTCTTCCAGAACGAAATCTTCCTTTTTCAGGTCAGTGACTGCGTTACCCTTGTGGTCAGTTGCGATGACATCCACCACGACCATCCGGGTTGTGTACTTGAGCACTGTGGTTGATTTGTAGACGGTGTTGGGATTCTCCGCGGGACTACTCTGGACACCGGCAGGCGATTGAGCAGCAGGTGGAGAAGTCGGGGACTGTTGCGAGTAACAAGACGCGGAAAGAAGAAGGAATAAAAAGCCAAAGGCAGATGGTTTGCGCGCGGCATTTTCCATACTGATTGATCCTTATTGACTGGAACCTGAATGGGTCAATGTTAGCACGACAAGGCACGGGTTACAGGGGGGGATGAGAGCGGCACAACAAAACTTACCGCGCGGAAAACATAACTTAATCACGCGGAAACAAGAGGACAAGGACCAGAACAATTAAGAAACATCTAACATTAAGGCGCGGAAATTACTGAAGGGCATGATGGCTGGCTATTCAAAGAGGTCACTGGTAGAGAAGCTGGGAATCAAGAGCGGCCAGAAGATCTACATTGGCAACGCGCCGCGCAACTACGATGAGACCCTGGGCACGCTGCCGGAGAAGGTGGTCCGGGCAAAGGCGTTGCAAGGCGCATGCGACTTTATCCAGTTTTTCAGCAAAGATAAGTCCGAGCTTGAATCCATATTTTCCCGGCTGAAGAAGAACCTGGCTGTGAACGGCGCGCTATGGATTTCCTGGCCTAAAGGCGCATCGGGGATCAAGACTGACCTGAATGAAAACATGGTGCGGGAGATTGGCTTGAAGAACGGGCTGGTGGACGTGAAGGTGTGCGCGGTGGATGACGTCTGGTCAGGGCTGAAATTTGTGTTCCGGCTCAAAGACAGGGGCTGAAAGCTGGTTTTTAGCGACTTTTATGGAGTTATAATGATCAAATAGGTACACGTGTGGTCGCGCCGGGAATCATTGGGTCCTGCAACAGGAACGGTGAAACCGGAGCGAATTTGGAGGTGAAACCGTGCTCCGTAAATTATTTGTCCTGTCTCTGGCAGTGATGTTCTCCGGCGCCCTTGCGCTGGCCCAATCTTCTGGGGATCAAAACAAGGGTCAAGGTGACGATCAAAGCAAGGGCCAAGCCAAGGATGCCAAGGACGATGACGCTTTTTACCACGGCGCAGGCATCAATGACCTCAACGCAATTGGCGCGCGCAACGTGGGATGCAACCGGGGCCTGGGAAACTGGTACAGCCTGGACTCGCAGGTGAATATGGGCAGGCAGTTTGCCCAGCAGGTGGAGCAATCCGCGCATTTGATCAAAGATCCGATCGTGAATGAATATGTAAACCGCATCGGCCAGAACCTGGCCCGCAATTCCGATTCTCACCTGCCCTTTACCATCAAAATTATTGATATCGAGGAGCCGAACGCTTTTGCGCTGCCTGGTGGATATATGTTCGTGCACGCAGGCACCCTTCTGCTGGCGGATGATGAATCCGAGCTGGCGGGCGTGATGGCGCACGAAATTGGACACGTGGCGGCTTGCCATGCGGCCCGCGGAGCCACGCGCGGCGCGCTGGCGCAGATCGCGATGATTCCTATCATGGTGATGACGGGCGGGCTGGCCGGGCTCGGGGTCAACGAGGTTGCAAATCTTGCCGTGCCGGCTGCTTTTTCCAAGTTCAGCCGGGGCTTTGAAGCCCAGGCCGATTATCTGGGCATTCAGTATGCCTACAAAACGGGCTACGATCCCGTGGGCATGATTAACTTCTTTGAGAAGCTCGAGGCTCTGGAGAAGAAAAGACCAGGCCTGATTGCCAAAGCTTACATAGACCATCCGCAGACTCCCGACCGCATAGAAAAATCACAGCATGAGATTGCCAGCATCCTGCCGGCGCGGGACCAGTACATCGTGGATACTTCCGAATTCCAGCAGGTCAAGAAGCGGCTGGCGCTGATCATGAAGCATCGCCAACTGAACGATAAGAAGGAAGAAGAGAATCCTGAGTTGCGGCGCACAGTTGACGATAGGACCACGGACCAGCAGGGTACTCAGGATACTGATGACCGTCCGGTGATCAAGCGGAAGCCAGGCGGAAATTAGGAATTGGCAATTAGAAAATAGCGGTTTGAATCCCGAGTGATCACCTAACTCGAACCAGTTGCTTACCGTAGCGGAGTCTAACGCCCGCCTGCCTTCATCACCCGTTTCGCGCATTCATTGGCAATACCGATATTGTCATGGGCAGACGCAAGGTCTCCGCGACTCATCGCTTGCTGGGCTGACTCAAGCGCACGCTTCATGTGCTCATAGTTTGATCTGATATCGGGATGGACCGCCTGGCCCAAGGCTTCCGTGCTGTCCTGGATTGTCTTCATGGTGCCGTCGGCAATCTTGCCCTTTTCAATGGCTGCGTCGAGGCTGCGTTTGACCGCCTCGTATTCGTCAGGGTTCACAGGCTGCGGCGGACCGGGATCGGTTGGCGGCAATTCCGCTCTCGGATCACTCGGCGTGGATTGATCAACGGGAACCTTCTTTTCCCTCTTGATGGTCACTGTGTAGGATGTCTCCCCAGGAGAGCTCGTCGGACCATATTCAGGAACCATGCCGCCGAGGCTCGTGATCCGGGCCACAATGAAAGCCCATTGCCCGTCGCCCTGGTCAATGTTCGCGGCGCCCCCGGACGCACCTTCGATCATCAGGGCAGCGTTCCTGTAGGCCGCAAGGGCGTGATCCCGCGAGTTCGGTTCATAGATCACACCCAATGCCTTATAAGTGGCGGCAAGCTCAGCCGCTAGTGCGAGGTCGTGCGCTGCAAAGGGACGCACGCTGTCCAGGTAGCGCACCGCCTGTTCCAGCAACGCCCGGCGCTCGGGAGTATCTCCCGGACGTATGGACCACGCTGGAATCAGGTCGTGCTCCAGGGCGCTACGCAGCTTGCGTATGTCATCCACATGCCTTGCAGGCGATACGAGCGGAGATGTTGCAGGGCCAGTAGCGGTCTGTCCGCCGCCTGTGGGAGGCTTGGCACTGATGGATTGATAGAGAGAATCGAGCAGACGCTTGAACGCGGCTTCCTTGGCGTCCGCCTGCCGCGTTAAAATTGCCGCCTCCACCGTCTTCCACGCGCCTACCCCGCCGGAGAGCAGAATCAAAGCCGCTACCGCCACGGCAATGCGGTTTCGCTTCAGGAAGCGCAGTGTCCGCTCAATCACAGGCTCTTTTCGGGCAATCACCGATCGTCCATCCAGGAACCGGCGAAGGTCTTCGCCCAGCGCCGCCGCGCTGGGATAGCGGTGGCGGGGATCGCGACGCAGGCAGAGCAGGACGATCTGGTCAAGATCGCCGACGATCCTCCGCCGCAGTTGCGCTGTTGTCTCCGGCGTTCGCTGAAGGTCTTCACGGATGTTGGCGCTGGGCAGCGGTGGCTCTCCAGATACCTTTGACGCTGCATCCGCATAGGGCAGCCTCCCGGTGAGTAACTCGTAAAGAATGATGCCCAGCGAGTAAATGTCGGAAGCCCTGGATACCGGCGCGCCAGCAATTTGCTCCGGGCTGGCGTAGTTGGGCGTCAACAAACGGTTGGCTGGCCCGGTGAGGTCCGGGGATTCAGCAATGGGAGTCTGTGTTTTGGCGATGCCGAAGTCCAGGAGCTTTACTATGCCGCCGGCGGTCACAAGAATGTTGGAGTGTTTCAAGTCGCGGTGGACCACCAGATTTTCGTGCAGGTATTGCACCGCCGAGACCACCTGCTGGAACAGCCGTATACGGTCTGCCAGGTCAAGCCTTTGTGTATCGCAAAATTTATCTAAGGCCAGCCCCTCCACGTACTCCATTACGTAATAAGGAAGGCCATCCTCAGTCTGGCCGCCATCCAGAAGGCGGGCGATGTTGGGATGATCGAGGTTTGCCAGCACCTGGCGTTCCTGGTGAAAGCGCTGAATCAAGTCCGCTTCAGCACGGGTGCGCTTGAGCAGTTTGAGCGCGACGTGCTTGCGAAACGCTCCATCATCACGCACCGCGAGATATACCACGCCCATGCCCCCGGCGCCGAGTTCATGCAGGATTCTGTAAGGCCCAATGTTTCGGACAAGGCCTGTCGATTGCATGCCGCCTGTTTCCTCCGTTGATCCCTGGCTTAAATGCGCCAGCAGCAACTCCCGGACTTCGGCCTGCAGGGCAGCATCTCCGCCGCAGGCCCGTTGCAGAAATCCCTCCCACTCGGAGGCCGGGAGCGAAACCGCGCCATCAAAGATTTTTCGCAATTGAATAAACCGGTTGGTTTCCATGAACGACCTCACAGTCTGCGTCGAAGCCGTTCCAGCCAGCCTCGCGCGCGGTCGAGATGTTTCCTCAGTTGGGTCCAGTCCTGCTGTTCCAGAGCTTCGGAAGCGCGGTCCATGGCAGCAACCAGATGGTTGCGGGCAGAAGCAATCTCCGGATGCAGAACCAGCCCCTGCTGTTGGAGGTTGGTCTTCATTTCGTCCACCGTATCTATGAGGGCTTGCGCTTGCGCGGCAACGTCATCGTATTCAACACGGAGACGGCGCTCCTTTTCCGAGGAAGCCAGTAGGAGCGCCACGCAAAGCAGGATGGCTAAGCAGGAGTTCATTTCGACATCAGCCGGGCTTGATAGCCCTTGCCTTTGAGTTGTTCGGGTGACAACGGCTGCCCACCGTAATCTCCGACTGCGGCGTGATCAGCTACCACCTCACGTACCACCAACTCGCCGACCTTCACCGCTTCCAGTGCAATTGGGTCTTTGGTTTGTGGATCAATCACCTCGTTGTCAATGCGCCGAACCTCGAATCGGTCTCCGGGTTGGACACCGTCGTTGTTGCCGATGGCCAGATAGGCTGCACTTGGAGTGATGCTTGCGAGGCGGCCTTCGATCTTCCGTGGCTTCGAGGGAAGCTGGGGGATTTTTGTTTCCAGGTTTTTCACGATCTGGTTTACCGCATCTATGGTCGCTTCTCCCAGGATAGTCTCCGCGAAGCCACTGCTGGTCATGGCGCTGCCAAACCCTCCACCACCCGCCCCTCCTCTGCCAATGCCCAAGCCCTCAATGCCCAGGCTTTTGCTTTTCCTCGTGGACTCCCCGCGAGCGCTTGCTGTCAGAAGCATCTCGGAGGTTTCGGCATCCACAATTCGAAACTCAAGGCCGACCACTGCCTTTTCTTCTTTGTCTGTTTGGCCAAATCCACCTAACCCGGCCCCTTTCCCCCATAGCAGGGAGCCGGCGCCAAAACCTTTCTTTTTCGTCTTGTCGTCACGCCCGAAGACGGTGATATCGCCGGTCACAATACAATCCGCTCCCAGAATATGGCCGATTGTTGGCCGCTTGCCTTGGTCAGTGCCAGATGCCAGCCCATGAGTCAGTTCGACGTCGATCGCGGCATTTCGTTCAAGTACTGTCACTGCATTGCTCTGCTGCAGACGGCTTGCGAGCATGGCTCGAATTCCCTTCCCGATATCATTCGTTGCATTTTGGGTTGAGGCGCCAGGGCCGTACCAGAGGTTCCAGGGATAGGGGAGCTGACTCTGGCCTTTTAGGGCACCAAAATCAAAATCCGCAACCACAACACGTCTCTTGCGTGCGGCTGGTGTATTTGGCAAATCCGGCGGGTAAGGAGTAGCCAGTGCTGCACTCGGAGTATCCGTGGCGGGCGAAGAGGGCGGTGCAGATCCAACACCTCTAGGCGACGGGTCCTTGGTCGCTGCCATCTCCCGAGACCCGGTCGAGAGGCCTGTCGGCGGCGCAACAGGAGTTTGAACTGCGGGCGTCAGGATAGGAGCTTTGGGATCCGTCATTACGTTGATAATGCTTTCTGACACCCCCGACTTCTGCAGTTTCAACAGGTCGGCTGGTGAAAGGCTGTAGGCTGTTCCCTGGCTCCGAAGCGTTTTGATGACCAGAGACTCGGACATGCCTCCCTGCACTAGTTCAATGACGGTATCAACGCTGGGCTTGGCCGATCCGGGCTGTTTATGTGCCGGAGGCGTCTGCCCTAACATCGCAGCCACGAGGACCATAGGAATAATGAACGTCTTCATAAATTAGTACCCCTTCTTTCTGCTTGCTGTTGTTCTCTTTCTCTTGATCTTGTCTTGTCTTCTCTTCTCTTCTCGTCTCAGATTCGCGTTCAGTCGCGCGCACCTGTCCCGGCGCGCTGTGGATTTGCGGCTAAATCGTCTGTGCTTGTGTGCGTAGAGTTGCGGTTGGCGGCCAGATGCTTACCCATCCACGCACGGGCAAAAACCCAATGCCGGCGGACCGAGCTATGCGATGTAGCCAACTCGTGGGCGACCTCCTTGTCCGTGAGGCCGCCAAAAAATTTGAGTTCAATCACCTGGGCCGCCGTCGCATCCGTTTTGCTCAGCCGCTCCAGCAAGTCCTTAAGCACCTCCATATCGCAGGGAGCCTCGGGATTGGCGACAATGGTTTCGTCCAGGGCGACCTTGAAGTCACCGCCACGATTGGGTCCACGAAACGCCCGGCCGTGATCAATCAGGACGCGCTTCATTTGCGCGGCAGCTACAGCGAGGAAGTGGGCCCGGTCCTGCCAGTCCACCATCCCGCCGCGAAAGATGCGCATGTAGGCTTCGTGGACAAGAGCAGTGGGCTGCAGCGTATGGTTGCGCCTCTCTCCCGCCATGTATCGGCGAGCCATCTTGCGCAGGTCCTTATAAACCACCTTGATCAACTGGTTTTCCGCATCGGGATCACCGTTGCGAATCCCATGTAAAAGTCCCGTAATTTCAACCTGTTCAAGCATCTTGTACCGCCTTATATCCAGCGACGGCTTTCCCGATCTTTCACTCTGGATTGGGTATGACATCAGGAAGCCCGCCATTACATTCGAGTGAAAATATTTCTGCCTTTGGACCAGTCCCAAATCGGCCTAAATTAAGAATTCTCTAATCCGGCAAGGGAGAACAGGCGTGAAGTCAGGCTATATGCTGGCAAAACCAGCCGGCCACGTATTGATTGCCAGGCGCAGCCTGCTCCCTGGCTTCTCTCTTGATTAGCAGCTTTCATCGTTATCACCTTCCGACTTAAGTATTGCTACTGCCGCCTGCACCAGCGGAAGGCGCGAAAAACTGTTCACCAGAATTCAAACGGTTTTCAAGAGCATTTCACCCGCTCCTGACCATTTCTTCTTTTTTCTCTCGCTCTACTCGGCAGCCGGACAGACCGGCGAGACGAGCCCCGCGCGCGCCCGGCCCGAAAAGAGAGGAGAATGCAATGGACGCGATTTTTCAGTTTCTGATTGAGCTGTTTGACGTTGCCCAAGGTACCCCAGTTGGAACTTAATCCAGTTCACGGTTACCTGAGTACCGGGAGAAGCAACTACCTTCTCCCGGTTCTTTGCTACAATCGTTGCACTTTCCCGAAATTCCACGGAAGAAGTCCATCATGATGTTGGCGGCTGCACTCATCAGCATGATTTTTTCTGGAACTATGCAGGCCCAGCCTGCTTACAATTCACTAGCTCACGCAAGCAGGTCTCACCGGATCGAAGCATCTCGATCTGGTCCTGTTTGCCCTGTATTGAAACCAGGGCAAACTATAAAACTTCTAGTTTCATCGGCTCACGCAGGCTGTTTCTCGCTTCAGGTAGCGCCTCATGAAGCGCTACAACTAATAGTGAACCAGCCGCAGGATCTGGAAGTTCACGTGAGAGGCAAAGCATTCGAGAGACTTGTGGATGAGTTCGATATGGGAAACGAGACGGTCACGCTGCAAACTGCAGGCTTCTATCGGGTTGAGGTGGGTGGGGTTGAGTCACCGCGCGGCGTCATAACCATCTCGGCATTCACGCGGCCTCTGTCCCTGTCTCAGGCGGCCGCCTGGGAGGAGGCTGAAAGATGGGCCACCATGTCCAAGCGGTCGAAGAAAATGGACGCCATCAATGAGTCTTTGACTTTGTGGAAGCAACTTGGCGATACAGATTCCATAGCGCGCACCTACCTCAAGCGTGAATCTGCACTGCGCAACAATAACTGGTTGGCTGCCCGCTCTGACGCGGAAGAAGCGCTCGAATTGTGCCGCAAGATTTCCGACACCCGCTGCACTGCGGAGGCAGCGAACAATAGCGGCCTATCCTCCCTTGAGATCGGCGATGCTGAGAACGCAAGGCAGCGTCTGGAGGAGGCAGCGCAGGATTGGGGAACACTGCATGATCTCACCAATGAGGCCGTGACCCGTTCCAATCTTGGAAACCTGCTTTGGCGATCCGGAGATTTTGAACATGCGATTCGTGAGCTGGAAGCGGCTAAGAACACCCTGCACAGCAGCGACACGGTGAAGCTCGCCAATGTTCTAAACGTCATTGGGCTCTATTACCAATCGCTGGCCGAGTATGAAAAAGCGCAAGGGTATTTTGAGACCGCGATTGCAGGGTTTGCTCGTGGCAACAGCCCAGTGCGATGGGTGCGTGCACGGGTGAATCTTGGACGAACCTACATGCTGGAAGGACACCTTAAACGTGCCCAGTCACTTCTCGATCAATCGCTATCGAAAGCCAGAGAGCTTTGCGACCCGCCAACGGTAGCCGACACCCTGAGAAATCTGGGCCAGACGCTTTGGAGGCAAGGAAACGTAGAAGAAGCCCGAACACGGTTTGAGGAAGCTCTGGCAATTGACCAATCCAATGGCAACCGGCGCGGACAAAGCAGCGCACTCCATTACCTCGGGCTAGTGACGGGGCGCAATGGAGATGTTGCCGGGGCGCGCCAGTTCTTCACGCAGGCAACGCAAATCAGGCGGGAAGGCGGCCTTCGCGATGACGCCGCGGAGTCGCTCTCCGCGCTGGCAGACCTTGAATATGGCGAGGGGAGAATGGATGCAGCCCGCGATTGCGCCGAACAGGCACTCAAGCTGCTCGAATCCGTGCGTAGCCAGGTCCCCAGCCCGGCCCTGCGGGCATCTTTTTACTCACGTAAGCGGCAGTTCTTTGACCTCCTGGTGGACATGGCGATGGCGCCTGCCACCCCAGGCTCAAGCGTGGACGGCCTGTTGGCAGCCGAGCGGGGCAGGGCGAGAGCGCTAATGGATTTGCTGTCCGGCGGCTCGCTGCTGCAACTGCCTCCGGAACTCGAAAAGCGCCGTTCCCTCATCCAGCGGCGTATTGACTATTTGGCAGATCACCTGTCGAGGGTTCCTCCTGAACAGCAGACGGATCTGCGTGGGCAAGTCGAGCGGCTCGCGGCGGAGGGTGACGCGGTAGAAGCGCAAATCCGCCAGACAATTGCCGACAAGAAACTTGGCCAGCCGCTCACCTCCATTGAAGAAATTCAGCGCAATTGCCTGCCGGCAGACAGCGCACTGCTGGAGTTCCACCTGGGCGCTCGCAAGAGCTATTTATGGCTGGTAGATGCCAAAAAAGTCCGCTCGTTTGAGCTTCCTCGATCCGCGATCATTGAAGCGGAAGCCTCCCCGATAATCAAGTGGTTTGGACAAATTCTTGAACGGCGGCGCTCACGCTCGACGCAGGCTTCGTTCGAACAGGCGATCCTCAGGGTATCGGCGACCCTGTTCGGCGGCCTTTCAGGTATCACACTGCCGCAGCGGCTCATTCTGGTACCGGATGGCGTTCTGCATCGAATTCCATTTGCCGCTTTGCGACTTTCCGATAATTCTGCGCCAATGGGTCTGACACATGACCTGATTCGGGTTCCATCGGCCGCCTACTTGACCGTGGGCAGGACCCCGCAGCCGATTTCGCAATTTCCGCAGACGATCCTAGCGATGGTTGATCCAGTTTTCTCCGGGGATGATCCACGCGTCCCGCGAGGGCACCGAACATCACTGCCTTCGGATCCGGGGCTGATTCGCTTGCCTTTTAGCGGCGAGATTGCTGTCATTAAGACGCTCGTCTCCCCGTCCCGCCGCAAGGTGCTTCGCGGCTTTGATGCCAGCCGTGAAATGCTGGACCGGCTACCGGTAGGTGATTTTGCCGTACTGCACTTCTCCACGCATGCCCTGATTGATGATGGAATCCCGGAGCTTTCACGCATCGTGCTGTCCAGGGTTGACCGCGCGGGGCGCCCCGTGAACGGACTCCTTCTCCCGTATGAGTTGTCTCGGCTTCACCTGAACGGCGCCATCGTGGCTGTCTCCGCCTGCAATACGGCATTGGGAAAACAGGTCCTGGGCGAGGGACTGGCAGGTCTCACGAGCAGTCTCTTTTTTGCCGGCGGATCGCAGTTGGTCCTGACGCTTACAGAGGTTGATGCCGAAGGGTCCTCTGATTTCTTCAGCGGCGTGTATCAGCGTTTTCTGACGGGCTCAACCAGTATGGAGCACGCTATGACTCTCACGAGACAGACTATGGCGCAGTCTCAGCAGTATTCTGACCCGTACTATTGGGCCTCATTCATCGTGATCGGGCGTCCGTCGGAGCTTGCCAACGCTGAAAAAACCGTTTTGGGCACCAGGTATCACAGGCGATAAAAAATGGCCAATTGCAGATCCATGCCGCCGGAGACTTGGGCCCACGCCCGAGAATGCCTGGTTTTCTATTTCTCCCGCCGCCATGCGCGCTCGGATGCAGAGGACCTCGCCCAGGAAACCCTGATGGCTCTTTGGAACCGGGAAGATTACGAGTTTGAAAAGGAAGAGGATTTTCTTAAGGTATGCTACGGCTTTGCCCGCCACATCTCCCAGCAAGGCTATCGTGAAACCGAGCGGCATGCAGGCGATCCCCTCGATCCTTCACTGCATGCTGCGCCGCACGAATGGAGCAGCCAAAGGGCCATGGAATCACGAATGTTTCTCGCGGAGGTTTGCGAGATCGGGCGTTCGCAGCTTCGTGACAACGATTGGCAAATCATTCAGCAAGGCGCCACTTCAGACCGCGCCACGATGGCAGAGGAGTTCAAGATGGGCGATGCCAACAATGTGCGCGTCCGCCTGCACCGGGCACGGAGAAAACTCGCAAAATTGACGGGTCTGGAATAAAGCCGTGTAATGACGGGTGCAAATGGATCATAAATCCCATGAAGCTATGAGAGCCTATTTGCTGGGACTGCTCTCCGACGATGAGGCCGCGATGTTGGAAGAGGAGTATTTCGTCAATCGCGCCTTCTTTTTACAGGTCCAGTCAGAAGAAACGGCGTTGATTGAGGACTACATCGAGGGCCGGCTCCGAGCCGAGGAAAAACAGAGATTCGAAGGGCGTTATCTCAGCACTCCAGATCTGCGAAGCAAGGTCGAGGAGGTCCGCAAGCAGCATGATGCTCGCCGCTCTATCGCACAGCCGTCTTTACAGCCTTCCCTGTGGAAAAGTCCTCGTCTGGCGTTCGCGGCCGCATTGATGCTCAGTTTGGGACTCGGAATCTGGCTCTACTACTCCCGGCTGGATGGACGAGCCAAATCATCTGCCCTTGTCCAGACGCCGGTCCATCAGAACTCCTCCACGGAAGCTCACTCGCCGGGACGCGAGCTCGCGGTTTTTCTTAGTCCCGGTATCACCAAAGGTACCAACTCCGTGCGTGCACAATTCCCCCAGCCGGCTATCCTGGACACAATCAAACTGATCCTGGAATTACCGGGCGAATCATCGCCGGTACAAAGAACAGTGCGGATCTTTAAGCTGAAGCCAGACGGGACCCGAGATAAGGTGTGGACAAGCTCTCAACCAGTGGTGTCGGACTTGAACTACGGCCTCCGATCTGGCCTCAAACCGGCGCCGACCGGGACCACAAGTAATAGGGCTAGGGCATCTCAGGCTTTGTCGTTATGGCTTATTGGATCTCTATTCCAGCCGGGCGACTATGTGGTAGAAGCCTGGACAATCGATGGAAAAATGCATGAGACTTATGAGTGTCGTGTGACCTAGAGGCAGTGAGGCCGGGTACCTCACCGCACTGCAATTGCGCATTTCCGTCTGTCGCCAAAGACTAGTGACCATGCGCCTCTTTTGCCAGGTCACAACACGTCTTGTGGCAACCCGCATTTGCGGCAGCGAATCTCATCAACAATACTGAGGTGAATTCATGACGTTTCGATATTTCGGGGCATTGGTGTTGACTCTTCTGTTCTCATTCGGCGCAATGGCGCAGCAAGATAATGGCGGGATCAAGCAGGATACGAAGGACGCCGCTCATGCAACCGGCAGAGCCGCGAAAAAGACCGGCCACAAGATTAAGCATGGAACCAAGAAAGTGGTACACAAGGGAGCGCAGGAAACGCGCAAAGGCGCAGACAAAGTGGAAGATAAGACCGCGCCGCCGCCGAAGTGAAGTACAGAGGCATCCAGGCAAAAAACCTTACCACTGATGACAATGATGTGGACTGATCTCCACTGATTAAAACCAGTCAGAAGAGGGAGATCTTCCGGCAATTCGACTTGCGTCAACACTTGTTCACTCAATGCGTTTTCAGCCCTTCTGGTTAACGGCTAGAAACGCAAGGTCCCTACGATTTACTCGCGCCTGCGCGTGTAAGCCTTCGGGACGACGAGCGGTTTCTTCTTCATCCTCATCAGTGAACAGTATCAGTGAACAGTTCCGCGGTAAGCCTGCATTCGCTACAGCTCTCCTTCATCGTCAATCCATCCGTCATCCACCCGTTTTATCCGTTATGAAGGTTGCCGTGCAGGGGACAAGCCTGTTATTTTCCTTGCGCGTTGGGGGTGAGGACGGATGGATTTTGCTCTCAGTGAAGAGCACCAGATGCTCAAGGATCTGGTGGCGCGTTTTGTGCGTGAGCAACTCATGCCGCTGGAGCCGGTAGTACTGGAACGCGAGGCGTGTGGAAAGGGCCGGGCATTAAGCGACGACGAGTCGGCCCCTCTCGACAAGCTCTCCCGTGAGCTTGGCCTTTGGGGTCTGGATGCTCCCGAGGACGTGGGTGGTGCAGACCTGCCCGCAGTGGCCATGATCGGCGTAAACGAAGAGTTGGGGAAGACAATCACGCCCTATGTGTTCCCTCCTGATTCGCCCAATCTGCGCATGCTGATGGTGACCGTCAACGAGGAACAGCGGGAACAATACCTTGCGCCTTACGTGCGAGGAGAGACCATTTCGGCCATCGGGATCTCAGAGCCTGGTGCGGGATCTGATCCGGCGGCAATGACTACCACGGCGGTCCAGGAAGGCGGGCAGTGGGTGCTGAACGGACGCAAGATCTGGATCAGCAGGGCCGCCGACGCCGACTTTACCATTGTGATGGCGGTGACGGACAAGACCAAAGGCGCACGAGGTGGCATCTCTGCCTTCCTGGTGGACAAAGGCACTCCAGGATTTAACGTCCTGCGCAAGATTCCCATGATTGGCGGAGCCTTCACGTATGAAGTAGCCTTCGAGGACTGCCGGCTGCCGGCTTCGAAGCTGCTGGGAAAAGAAGGACAAGGATTCGCTCCGATGCAGGTGCGGCTCTCGACACGACGGCTGGAGATGGCCGCGTGGTGCATCGGCATGGCACAGCGCGCGCTGGACATGATTTGCGAATACGCTCCGCAGCGGGTTGTCTTCGGCGTGCCCCTGGCGGAGCGGCAAGCCATCCAGTGGTGGGTGGCGGATGCCGCAACCCAGATCCATGCCTGCCGCCTGATGGCGTATGACGCCGCGTGGAAGCTTGACCAAAAACGGGATGTGCGCAGCGAGGTCTCTATGATCAAGGTATTTGCCACCGAGATGGCGTGGGACGTTGTAGACAAGGCAATGCAGACTTTTGGCGCGATGGGAGTGACCAAGGAGACTCCACTGCAACTGATGGCGAGCCATGTGCGCAATATGCGTATCTATGACGGGCCCTCCGAGGTGCATCGCTGGGTGGTCGCGCGAAAACTGCTGCGGCTGCGTTGACGCGTGGTCCGCAACCCTGTGCGCCGCAGATGAGTACCAATTTGGACGCGAATGTAAGAGAGTATCTGGGGAGATACGATGCCAGAATTCGGTGATGTGTCGGTCACGGTGGAAGGGCATGTGGCGCTGGTGGAAATCCACAGGCCACCGCATAACTTTTTTGACCGCCAGCTTGTCAAAGACCTGGCTGACGCATTCGAAGCACTGGATAGAGATCCAGCGTGCCGCGCTTTGGTCCTTGCCTCAGAAGGAAAGGCATTCTGCGCCGGGGCCGACTTCAAGCGACGAGCCGAAGCTGAGGGTGACGAGCCGGAGTCTGTGGACGCAAGCCACATCTATCGAGAAGCGGTCCGGCTGTTTGCCTGCGAGAAGCCGGTGGTGGCGGCCATTCAAGGCCCGGCCGTTGGAGGAGGTCTGGGACTGGCGCTGGTGGCGGATTTTCGAGTGGTTTCGGCTGAAGCCAGGTTTGCGGCGAATTTTGTAAGGCTCGGAATTCATCCGGGATTTGGACTGACCTGCACGCTGCCACGGCTGATCGGCATGCAACGGGCGAGCTTGATGTTCCTTACCGGGCGACGCATTCCTGGCGACGAGGCCGTAGCCTGGGGCCTGGCAGATGTGTTGACATCTCCAGACCGCTTGCGCGAGACAGCAAAACAACTCGCTGCCGAGATAGCGGAAGGCGCGCCGCTTGCCGTGCGATCCACGCGGGCCACATTGCGCGGCGAGCTTGCCGCAGCGGTAAAGGCGCAAACCGACCATGAGTTCTCAGAACAGAGCTGGCTGATGCGGACTGAGGACCACCGGGAGGGCGTCCGTGCTGTGAATGAGCGGCGGCTGGGGCGGTTTGTGGGACGGTAGCCACTGAGAAGAAGGAAGAACCTAAATGGCAATGCTGACTCGCGACGGAGTGAATCTTTACTATGAAATCCATGGCAGCGGGCCGGTCATTCTGCTTTCGCATGGATATTCAGCCACCCTGGAAATGTGGCGTGGCCAGGTTCCACTTCTCTCCCGTGATCACAAACTCATCCTTTGGGACATGCGCGGCCACGGCCAGACAGACTCTCCTGAAGACGCTTCCGCCTATAGTGAAGAAGCAACGGTTGCGGACATGGCAGCTTTGCTGGATGCGGCTGGGGCGGAGCACGCCATCGTAGGCGGGCTGTCACTGGGTGGCTATATGTCTCTGGCTTTCTACCTCGCGCATCCGGAGCGGGTGCGCGCCCTTCTTCTCTTTGATACGGGACCCGGGTTCAAGAATGATGAGGCGAGAGAGGCCTGGAACAAGCGCGCCTCAGAGACGGCGAGCCGCTTCGAAACTGAAGGGCTAAGGTCCCTTCAGTCGAGGAACAGAGAGATGGCGATGAGCAACCATCGTTCGGCGGCGGGCTTGGCACGGGCAGCGCGTGGCATGCTGGCGCAACGCGATGCCCGTGTGATGAAATCGCTTCCTGACATCAAGGTCCCTACGCTGATCGTTGTTGGTGGAGACGACACGCCATTCCTGGCTTCGGCGGACTATATGGCGGCAAAGATTCCAAATGCGGCGAAAATTGTCATTCCGCACGCCGGTCATGCGGCGAACCTTGATCAACCGGAAATGTTCAATCAGGCGGTCAGACAGTTTTTAGAGTCAAGCTGCCAGCTTCCGGCTTCCAGTTCCTAGAAGAAGCAGCCGGATCGCTGCGCTGAGAGCGCAGTTCACAGAAGCCATTGACTGCTGTTCGAGAGTCGGGCTGTAAAGGCAATCGGGGCATCGGTACATCGGGGCATCGGGTTATCGGAAGAAACGCCCAATGTATTGATGTGGTGAGCGCCTTACTGATTTCAAATGACTTAGCGGCAGTCAATGGAAAGCAAAAAACGCGAACGCCAAGAGGAGGATAAGATCCATGACCGCATACTATCGAGCTGACCATGTGGGGAGCTTTCTGCGCTCGCCTGAACTGCTGGAAGCGCGGCGCGCCGCCGGGGACGATCTTGAGCAGCTGCGGGCCGTAGAAGACGGGGAGATTCTGCGGGTCCTTGCGCGGCAGGAGGAACTAGGGTTTGAAATCTGCACGGATGGTGAACTGCGTCGGCGTAATTTCATGAGCGACTTCACTGACGCCGTGGAAGGGTTTGACCTCTCCGACGCAGTAAGGCGCGCATGGAAAGCCGGTCCAGCAGAAGGCGCTCCGGTCAGCAGCGTGACCGGCATTGTCAGCGCCAAGCTTCACGCCTTGCGGCCCCTTACCGGCCACGAGCTGCCATTTCTAAAGGCCCACGCTCATCGCACCATCAAGATGACGTTGCCCAGCGCCACTCAATTTCCCGCGATCTCGTTCAAGCACGGCATCACGGACAAGGTTTACCACGACCACTCCGCGCTGCTATGGGACATTGTGGAAATCATGAAAGTGGAACTTGCACGGCTGTCAGCGGAAGGAGTGAAGTATATCCAAATTGACGCGCCGCGTTACAGCTACTTCATGGACCCTAAATGGCGTGACTGGATCGCGAATGAGATGAAAATCCATCCAGATGCACTGTTAGAGGAGTCGATTCAGGCGGACAATGCCTGCTTTGCGGCCGCTCGGCATCCGGGCGTCACGCTGGCCATCCACCTCTGCCGGGGCAACAATCGCAGCCACTGGTATGCGGAAGGCGGATATGACGCTATCGCTGAGAAATTGTTTGGAACCATGCAGGTTGACCGTTTCCTTCTGGAATACGATGACGACCGGTCCGGGACTTTTGAGCCACTCCGCTTTATTCCCAAGGGAAAAACGGTTGTGCTGGGGCTGGTCAGCTCCAAAAGGCCACAATTGGAAGATCGGGAGGCGCTTACCAGAAAAATCGAACAAGCCGCGCGCCATGTTCCCTTTGAGAATCTTGCGTTGAGCCCCCAGTGTGGCTTCGCATCCACGGCGGAAGGAAATCTGCTTACGGAAGAGGACCAATGGGCCAAACTCAGGCTGGTGGCGCAGACAGCGCGCAAAGTTTGGGCATAGGCACCACCGGATGCAGAAGCTCACCACTGCTGAGGGCGATCCGACGAATTCCCGCTGATACGACCAACATAGATCATTAAAAACTTCTCATCAACGCTATTGCCAGCGTGAAAAGGCAACGATTTGAGACAGCAACCAGGAGCCGGGCACCCCAACACTCCTTCCTCGCCGAACATCCTCCGCAACCGTAAGAGTTATTTGAAAACCACAAGAAACCGATGAAATGTATCGCTGTTTCCAGCACTACTAATCAGGGCGTGACTAGAAATCTATTACGGTAGTTACTTTGGATAGTTTCATTATGAACTTACTGTAACTATTATGTGGTTTCAAATAAGTACAACTCATACGCGTCCATTGATTTTCACCATAAACCTCAAGCAAGTCCTGTAAGCAGGCGACCCCCGGGAAAGTACTACGCCAACAAAAGTGCAGTAATAATTTCACTGACCAAGGAGAGTACGAGCATGTCAATGGCAAAAGAAGATTATATTTTTCGTGGCGCGCCCCCACACGGGGCGCAGGCTGCCAACCTCGGCTTAATCGCCGATTTTCCCGGCGTATGGAAGGGCAAGGGTTTCAACTTGATCGCACGGCCTGCGCGCCAGGGCGTGGCGACCAATCCACCTTTCTTCCTGGAACTGAATGGAACCACCGAAACACTGAAATTCACCGCCATTGGCGGCGATATTCCCAATCGAGGCACGATTGAACCCACCCGACTGCTGCACGGCGTCACCTATCTGCAGCAGGTTACGGATTGCGCAGACAACAACGGCATCCACATTGAACCGGGACTCTGGGTGCACGTGCCGCCGACTGCCGAAAATACTGCCGACACATATGTCCGCCATGCGACGATTCCCCACGGAGACGCGCTGCTGGCGCAGAGCACCTTTGCCAAGCTCATCCCAGGCGGCCCAGACATCCAACCGGTGAACTCCTTCCCTTTCGCACAATCAGATCCCATACCGCCGATCAACGGCAGTCCAGCAAATCCGAAGGGGTCTCCCTACATTGATCCGTATTTGAAGGATCCGCTACCGGGAGAATGCCTGCCGCACGGGCTGGTTCCCGCAACCACGATCAAGGACCCTACTGAGGTTCTCCGGGCCGCCAACAAAGGCCTGAACTTCAAGGAGACTGTGGTCCTGGTGATTTCAACCACTCCTCCACCACCACCAGCCGATCCCGTGGGAGGAATCCTCAATATCCCGTTTGTGGTGAAGAACGCCAACGCGGTGCAGATGGATGCAATCTTCTGGATTGAAACGGTCAAGCATCCTTCAGGCAAAGAGTATCTGCAACTGCAATACGTGCAGCGCGTGATTCTCGACTTCCTGGGAATTCACTGGCCGCACTTCTCTGTGGCCACACTGATCAAGGAATAGTACGGTTCTGGCCGATGGTAGGTGAACCTGTGACGCAGGAAGGGCTCGGGTGGCAATTGTCATCCGAGCCCTTCCGCGCTGGAATTGGTCAAGTTTCGGGGCCGAGCATGGTGATGGTGGGATTTTTGGCGGCGCTAAGGTGTTCATGCACCAGCCGCAGCTCGCCACCGGCTTCGCGACGGAAGACCTGGGTAGCGCGGGTCAGGGGCATATCGATTTGCACGCGGTTGTTGCCCCGCACGCGGATGGCGCGAAAGTGATAGCTGTAGCTGGCAATGGCAACATCCGGCCCGGGAACATGCACCTCTATCTCGCCGAGCTGGGCGCCGGCAGAACCTTGAGTATCGAAGAACTCGCGGTTTCTGCGTTCGATCATCAGCCGCGCCGGCTCACTGCGCCTGGTATCAGCCATGAAGACGATGGCATCCGAAGCGTAGAGATCGGCCAGCTTTTGCTTGGACTTGGACGCCAAAGAATCCCAATAACTGCGGATTACGGCACGCACCTGCTCCGCCATGTCTCTTTCCATACTCAAATCTCCACCGTGGTGTTTGCCTTAGGCGGTTCGCCTGAGCTTAAGTGCTCGTGAAGGATCCGCAACTTACCGTTGTCATCCAACTGAAAAATGTGGGTCGCCCGCCCGGACGGGATTTCGTGCTGAACCGACACGCCGTCACTCTTGACCTCAGTTCCGCGAAAGCTGTAACTGTAAGAAGCGATGGCGATATTGCCGATGATCTGCACATCAATGGGGCCAAGCTCAGTCTGGGTAGTCGACCTGGGGCCAAAGAACTGGCGCACTCTTCGGGTCACAGTCAACCGCGCCAATTCGCTGCGGGGAACGGTGGAGGCAAAGACCGTGGCGTTGGGAAAGTACATGGACTCGAACTCCCCCGAAGATTTGCGGTTTAGAGAGCTCCAGAACCTTTGCACTTCAACTCGGACCTGGTCGGCTGAGATAGGTGGCATTTTGATTGGGAGAATACCACACCGAGAGGGAGTTCAAGGCAAGCGGGATGTTGACTCTGAGGGTACAAAGAAGCACAGAAGCTGCGCGAAAAGTTTCTGTGCTGTCCAGCCGAGCGCGTCACAGCGAGGAAGTCCTACGGCGAACGGTTGCGTGTATGCCGTACCTGGGACGCAACGTCACGGACGGAAAAGCCTGCACTGGAGGATCCGGCAAAATCTCCAGATGATAGCGCTGGTAGATCGTAGCCAGAAGCAAGGTTGCCTCCACCATGGCGAATGCCGCGCCCACGCAGACCCTGGGACCGCCGCCGAAGGGAAAATAGGCATAGCGAGGAACGAGGCCCGCGCGAATCGGGTCTTCACGCCAGCGTTCGGGATCGAAGCGTTCCGGATCCGGGAAGAAGCGCGCATCCCGCTGGGTAAGCCACTGCAGGATAAAAATATTAGCCCCGGCCTTTACGCGGTAGCCGCCAATCTCGCACTCGGCGATGGCTCTGCGGCCCACGCCCCATACCGGCGGGTAGAGGCGCATAACCTCCTTGACCACCATCTCGGTATAACGCAGTCGCGGGAGATCTTCCAAGGCAGGAGTGCGACCACCAAGGACGGCCCTCAGTTCTTCCACCAGCATGGACTCAACATGCGGATTCATGCCCAGCAGGAAACAAGCCCAGGATAACGCCAGTGCTGTGGTCTCATGACCGGCAAGGAACAGCGTCATTACCTCGTCCCGCAGTTGAGCATCACTCATGGGCTCGCCGTCAGCGTCACGCGCTTGCAGGAGCGTATCCAGCAGATCCCTATGGGGCCGGCCCGAAGTCCGCCGCTCCTGGATGATTCCGTCGATGATCTGGTTCAACTCGCGGATCGCCCGCCGTTCGCGCCCAGCGAATGGATCAGGGATATAAAAGGGCAGAAGGAGGGCGCGACCTGCCGCCTTGCCGAAACCTGATGTGACCACCTCGAGGGCATGACCTACGCGATCGGCCGATCCGGAAACATCGGCGCTGTAAAGACACTGCGCGACAATTTCCAGGGTAAGCCGCATCATGTCTTTATGGACGTCGCGCGGTTCGTTGTCCTGCCACGTATCCAGCATGCGGGTGGTCGCGCCGGTCATGACCGGTGCGTAATGCAGAATGCCTTCCCGATGAAAGGCAGGCTGGATGAGGCTGCGCTGCCGCCGCCAAAAGGCGCCCTCGCTGGTAAGCAGCCCGTTACCGACGATCCGCCTCAGCGCGCCATAGTCGGCGGACTTAGTGAAGTTCGCGGCATTCTTGACCAGAACATATTCAATATCTCGCGGGTGGACAAGCGAGTAGACGGGAATATGAGCCAGGCGAAAATACACCACGTCGCCGTAGTCCCTGGCGCACCGCTTGTAGAACTTGAGCCAGCCACGGGACATCTCCGGCATGCTGCCCAGAAAAAAATTTCCCTTGGGGCCGGGCGGCAAAGCCACGGCAGGCTTAGTTATCGGCGCGGAAACTGTGGCCATGAGAATTCCCTCCTTAGATTATAGGGGACAGCCGCGACAGCGGCAGATTGCCATAATTGAAAGGCAACAGCAAGACATTCGCCAGCGTGTGTACAAGCGTTACAACCCGCGTCATTCGCGGCGATTTCTGATTCATTCAAGTACTTAGCCCTCAGTATTCAGTTAGTACTTAGAGCACTTAGAGCTTGTTTCAAAAATTCTTCCATCCTTTTCCACGAAACAGAAAAGAAACCCAGGGCTGAAGCCCAAAATTAGCCTTACTTTCGCAATAGCGCAGATTTTCCCGAAAATTGTGTTACCCAATTGTAGGTAAGCACTTTTTTATCAACACAGACGGTCCGAAAAACGCGTGTGGTGCCGACCTACCCCCTTGGCAACCTGCCGTAAGTCTG
>DATGJZ010000145.1:0-2022 GCA_035294925.1 Candidatus Angelobacter sp.
GTGAATATGGTCGCCGGGAACGCCTATTATCCGCTTGACGAAGTAAATGCCTGGCTCAGAGGGTGAGAGAAACACACTAACATCCCCAAATCTCGGGTACCGATACGGAATAATCGGCGCCATCCACGTTGTGGGCGGCGAGCCCAGCAAACGATCCACGATTACATAATCACCCGCAAGCAGTGTGCCCTCCATCGACCCGGATGGAATCTCGAACGGCTGCACACAGAACGTGATGATGAAGAACCCGATCACCAGCAGGCTTGCCATCGAAGCGATGCACTCCGGAATAGTCTGCCGTTTCTTCTTAGCCATAGAACATGATTTCCGAACCGTTATTGTAAGTTGGGCCGACAGTGTACCGCCGATTGCTGAAGCTCCGCCGACACCTAATCTGTTCTACACACGATTCGTGATTGCAGCCTTGAGTACGAATTCTGGCGTGCATTGACCAGGTTCAAGACGGTTGTCCGGATACGATATCCGGAATTCCAGGCGGCAATAATCCATTGAGATATCCTCTTCTCAGTCTCCTTGCTCGGGAAATGAGCGTAACGCCAGTGCCTTCGACGTGAACTCGAGAATCATGAGTTTCGTTCGACTCCAGTCTAAAATCTTCGTTTCCGATAAGCAAAATGTACAATGTGGTCTGAAGAGTAGACCAGCTACAACGCGCCTCTGATTCGGCCTATTATTGAAGATTCATCGGCGTTTGTTGGGCTTTTGCAAAACCGTTCAAACCCATATGCCTTTCCGCGGGCCGGAGATAGTTTGTGCTATCCTGATAGAGTTTTACTCGTGGGGTTGTCACAGAGCCAGATATGAGCCGCTAAATGTTTCGCATGGATGCCAGCTAACCGAGACATCGGAGCATGACTAGCCAGAATCCATCAACGAGAGCCACCATCGCACTAGGGCTGGCGATCATGCTCGTGGCAGTGTGTATTTTCGTTTCCTTCACGCGGCCTATCCACTCATCAGGTGCTTCTCAGTCTGTTTCGAACAAGTATGAAGCGGCCATTTACGGGCTCGCCGATGGTCAGCAGACCACGGTTATTAAGACGCCCCTTGGGCTGGAAATACCGCACAGGGTCTCCTTCCGCGCGTATATCGCTTCCGAGGAGCCGCCGTATCAAAGTTGGCTATGCTTTTCCCTCCATGTTCGTCCTCCTCCGCATGTCTGATGAGTCGATTCGACACTGAACCAGCTCCTGCCAGCACTGCAATCAGCATTGGCTGAGTACCGCACCGCAACAGCTTGTTGAAGAATCAATATGTGCGCTGGTTCCTGGATTCACGGACCTGTGAATCGCCTTTACTGGCTCACGAAGGAGCGTGTTCTGGCGCCGCTCTCAAGAGGAAAGGCTGAGCTCAATTGTGTTCCCGAAGCCGCAAAAGAGGCGCTGGATACCTCTACGATTGGCGGCTGCTTTCTACCAGTACTTTTTACGGGGTCTGTTGAAAAGAAAAAATTCTGATGGAGATGACAAATTGAAAAACTTGACTTTTATCATCCTATTCCTGAGCGCGCTCTACCTGACGGGAAGCGCAGCCCAAGCACAAGTACAACTTGACGGAGCGTTTGGGGTCAGCGGAGTTAAAGGGACTTCAGCGGCCAACGCTGGAACGAATTTCTTTCCCCAGGACGTAGGCGGCGGAGTATTCCCCACGGTCAGTGGCGATTTCCTGCTGTTCAAGCACTTTGGGATTGGTGGCGAAGTGTCCTGGAGGGCAACCAGAAACCTTTCCCAGGGCTTCCTGCCGTTCCGTCCCATCTTCTATGACTTTGGCGCCGTCTATGCCCCACCGCTGGGCAAACACGCCGCACTGGAGTTGACTGGCGGCCTGGGAGGAGAGAGCGTACGTTTCTATCAGGGCGTGCTGACCTGTAATTTCTTCTCCTGCTCTGACTTCACCAGCACCAATCATTTGCTCCTGGAATTGGGAGGCGGCGTCCGCTTGTATGCGTGGCACAACGTGTTTATCCGGCCGGAGGCACGCTTCTACTTCGTTCATAACAAC
>DATGJZ010000146.1:0-2015 GCA_035294925.1 Candidatus Angelobacter sp.
GTGAATATGGTCGCCGGGAACGCCTATTATCCGCTTGACGAAGTAAATGCCTGGCTCAGAGGGTGAGAGAAACACACTAACATCCCCAAATCTCGGGTACCGATACGGAATAATCGGCGCCATCCACGTTGTGGGCGGCGACCCCAGCAAACGATCCACGATTACATAATCACCCGCAAGCAGTGTGCCCTCCATCGACCCGGATGGAATCTCGAACGGCTGCACACAGAACGTGATGATGAAGAACCCGGTCACCAGCAGGCTTGCTATCGAAGCGATGCTCTCCGGAATAGTCTTCCGTTTCTTCTTAGCCATAGAACATGATTTCCAAACCGTTATTGTAAGTTGGGCCGACAATTGTACCGCCGATTGCTGAAGCTCCGCCGACCTAATCTGTTCTACACACGATTCGTGATTGCAACCTTGAGTACGAATTCTGGCCTGCATTGGCAAGGTTCAAGACGATTGCCCGGATACGATGTCCGGAATTCCAGGAGGTAACAATCCATTGAGATATCCTCTTCTCAGTCGCCTTTTCTCAGGAAACGAGCGCAGCGCCAGTGCCTTCGACGGGAACCTGAGAATCATGAGTTCCGTTCGACTCCAGTCTAAAATCTTCATTCCGATAATCAAAATGTACAATGTGGTCTGAAGAGTAGACCAACTACAACGTGCCTCTCATTCGGCCTATTATCGAAGATTCATCGGCGTCTGTTCGGACTCTTTCAAAGCCGTTCAAACACATATGCCTTTCCGCGGGCCGGAGATAGTTTGTGCTATGCTGATAGAGTTTTATTCGTGGGGTTGTCACAGAGCCAGGTATGAGTCGCTAACTGTTTCGCATGGATGCCAGCTAACCGAGACATCGGAGCATGACTAGCCAGAATCCATCAACGAGAGCCACCATCGCACTAGGGCTGGCGATCATGCTCGTGTCGGTATGTATTTTCATCTCCTTCACGCGGCCTATCCACTCATCAGGTGCTTCTCAGTCTGTTTCGAACAAGTATGAAGCAGCCATCTACGGGCTCGCCGATGGTCAGCAGACCACGGTCATTAAGACGGCCCTTGGGCTGGAAATACCGCACAGGGTCTCCTTCCGCGCGTATATTGCTCCCGAGAAGCCGCCGTATCAAAGTTGGCTATGCTTTTCCCTCCATGTTCGTCCTCCTCCGCATGTCTGATGAGTCGATTCGACACTGAACCAGCTCCTACCAGCACTGCAAGCAAGATTGGCTGAGTACCGCATTGCAACCGCTTGTGGAGAATCATTATGTGCGCTGGTTTCTGGATTCACGGCCTGTGAATCGCCTGTACTGGCTCACGAAGAAGCGTGTTCTGGCGCCGCTCTCCAGAGGAAAGGCTGAGCTTAGTGTGTTCCCGAAGCCGCAAAAGAGGCGCGATACCTCTACGATTGGCGGCTGCTTTCAATCGGTACTTTTTACGGGTCTGATGAAAAAGGAAACTCTGATGGAGATGACAAATTGAAAAAAATGATTTTTAGCATCCTATTCCTGAGCGCGCTCTACCTGACGGGAAGCGCAGCCCAAGCACAAGTACAACTTGACGGAGCGTTTGGGGTCAGCGGAGTTAAAGGGACCTCAGCGGCCAACGCTGGAACGAATTTCTTTCCCCAGGACGTAGGCGGCGGAGTATTCCCCACGGTCAGTGGGGATTTCCTGCTGTTCAAGCACTTTGGGATTGGTGGCGAAGTCTCCTGGAGGGCAACCAGAAACCTTTCCCAGGGATTCTTGCCGTTTCGTCCCATTTTCTATGACTTTGGCGCCGTCTATGCCCCACCGCTGGGCAAGCACGCCGCACTGGAGTTGACCGGCGGCCTGGGAGGAGAGAGCGTACGTTTCTATCAGGGGGTTCTGACCTGTAATTTCTTCTCCTGCTCTGACTTCACCAGCACCAATCATTTGCTCCTGGAATTGGGAGGCGGCGTCCGCTTGTATGCGTGGCACAACGTGTTTATCCGGCCGGAGGCACGCTTCTACTTCGTTCATAACAAC
>DATGJZ010000147.1:0-41874 GCA_035294925.1 Candidatus Angelobacter sp.
CAGACTTACGGCAGGTTGCCAAGGGGGTAGGTCGGCACCACACGCGTTTTTCGGACCGTCTGTGTTGATAAAAAAGTGCTTACCTACAATTGGGTAACACAATTTTCGGGAAAATCTGCGCTATTGCGAAAGTAAGGCTAAGGCCGTCCGCGGGCTGAATGCCGATTGCTAAGTGCTGACTGCCTCCTTACTCAAACCGAATTGCCATTCCCTGGATCACCGAGTGCTTCTTGAATTTCTTATCATCATGTTCCGGCCAATCCGTCCGGTAATGTGCGCCCCGGCTTTCCAGGCGAGCCAGCGCGGAACGGGCGATCAACAAGGCTGCTGTATGAATGTTGCATGCTTCGCCGGCGCGCCGTGATGCTTGCAGTGGCAGACAAGCAGTCAATGCCTGAAGTTGTTCCACTGCTTCGCCCAGCCCTTTCCGCGTACGCACAATCCCCACGTTGCTCCACATGAGCTGCTGGATCTGCTGAATTACATTCTCCGGATCCGATGGCTTAGCAGATCGCGTGATCGGAGTAGATGGCAAGGGAGGCTCTCGATTCTCTTGATCAGCTCCGTAACTCGATGCCTCCGTGGTAGATCTTCGGTTTTCCCGCATCTCCCGTCCAGCCCTGGCCCCGAAGACCAGCCCTTCCAGCAGGGAATTGCTGGCCAGCCGGTTTGCTCCATGGACTCCGGTGCATGCGGCTTCGCCCGCCGCATAGAGCCCGGGAACGGTGCTGCTTCCGTGAAGATTCGTGTGGATGCCGCCCATCAGATAGTGGGCTGCGGGGCGGATCGGCACCAGGTCCACCGTGATGTCTACATTGTGTTTCAGGCACGTTTGGTAGATCCTGGGGAAGCGCGCCATGGTGTGCTCAGCCTTGATGTGGGTCATGTCCAGATAGACCACGGGCTCTTTCAGGCGGCAGACCTCCAATTCGTGGGCGATGGCGCGCGCCACCACGTCTCGCGGCGCCAGTTCGCCCATCTCGTGATATTTGTGCATGAACCGATGCAGCTCAGCATTGCGCAGAATCGCGCCTTCACCACGTAGCGCTTCGGAGAGCAGGAACCGGGGCGCATTCTTCACGTAGAGCGCCGTCGGATGGAACTGAACAAACTCCATGTCGTTGATCTCTGCTCCAGCGCGGTAAGCCATGGCCACGCCATCCGCAGTGGCCACCGCAGGATTGGTGGTATTGGCGTAGATCTGTCCTGCGCCTCCCGTGGCCAGCAGGACTGCCGCGCTTTGCACCAGGTGGCGCTCGCCTTTGGGCGAGATCAAGTCCACGCCGCAAACCCGGCCATTTTTCAGGTAGAGTCCCGCGGTAAATTCAAATTCTGAGAAGGAAATGTTCTTCAGGCTGGAGGCCTTGGCATGGAGGGCGCGTCCAATCTCGCGTCCCGTGGAATCGCCATGCGCGTGCAGGACGCGGCTGCGGCTGTGCGCCGCCTCGCGTGTAAATGTCAGCTTAGTTCCATGGCGGTCAAACTCTGTTCCCCATTCAATCAGCTCCTGGATGCGCTCCGGGCCCTCTTCCACCAGCACGCGCGCTGCATCCGGATTCACGATCCCGTCGCCCGCGGCAATGGTGTCCTGCAGGTGCAAGCCGATTTCATCTTCATCACTCAGGGCCACGGCAATGCCTCCCTGAGCATACTGGGTTGCCGACTCCGTCAACTCCAGCTTGGTAAGAACAAGGACTTGTCCCGCCTCCGCCAGGGCGATAGCGGCCCGTAATCCGGCCACACCTGCGCCTACCACAATGAAATCGGTCTCTGTTGGAAGCTTTTTCACTTTCCGATCCTGGTTTCGCGGTATGGTCTGGCGCTACCTGCGTCTTTCACTACTTTGTCGTGGAACTGAAATTTTACCAAAGCGTTGTGGCGGGATCAGGGCCTAATTGACGAACGCTTTTGCCCTTGATTTTTCAATCACCAACTTACCCAATTACCAGATTTTCGGATTGAAGTCATGGTGCCTCATCACAAGAGAGCTTGCGGTAGCTTGGGAGTCAGCGGCAGCTCGGCGCCAATGCGAGTATAATTTTCTCCATCACTTTAGATTCAGATTGGTTCCTTCAAGGGCGGAACTGCGTTGGTTCGCAAATACTAGAAAGAGGTGTAACCCATGAAGGCTAAAGGCCAAGAGCCGCCTTTCTTTGGTTTATCATCCTCTGAGTGAAGAAAATCCCCGTAAATCTCAAGCGTAACGGCTATAACGTGCTCATCGGCACAGGTTTGCTAAAGCGTGCCGGTCGTGAACTGCGCCGGAATCTGCCGTCTCCGGGCTCACAGGTCTTTGTTGTTACCTCCCCTACTGTCCGGAAACATTGGGGCGAAACCCTTGAGCAGTCCCTGACACGCGAAAAACTCTCCTACCGTATGCTGGAGATGAACGATGGCGAACCCGCCAAGCGGCTGGGCACGGTGGAGAAACTGGCCGAGCAGATGGTCCGGTCCGGCGCCGACCGCAAGACTTTGCTGGTGGCCTTCGGCGGCGGCGTGGTGGGAGATTGCGTCGGATTTCTCGCCTCCATCTTTATGCGGGGCGTTCCCGTTGTCCAGGTTCCAACCACCGTGTTGGCCCAGGTGGATGCAAGCATTGGCGGCAAGACCGGCGTGAACTTGAGCGCGGGAAAGAACCTGATCGGAACATTTCATCAACCCCGGGCCGTGCTGGTCGATCCCACGGTCCTGGAAACGCTGAATGAACGTGAGTTCCACGCCGGACTGTTTGAGTCGCTCAAATGCGGAGTGATCCGCGACCCCAAGCTGTTCGAATTCATGGCGCAACAGCCCGGGAGAATTCTGGCCCAGGATCGCGAAGCTCTGGAGCGGGTCATCGTTGGCTCTGTGCAGGTTAAGGCCAGCGTGGTTGCGGTGGACGAGCGCGAATCCGGCCTGCGGCGCATCTTGAACTTTGGCCACACCATAGGCCACGCCCTGGAAGCGGCCACCGGCTACACCCAGTTGCTGCACGGAGAGGCCGTAGCCTGGGGAATGCTTGCGGCAGTGGAGATTGCTCGTCACGCTGGAGTATGCCGGGAAGAGACGGCGCGGCGGATTCAAACCGCTGTCTGCGCCTATGGACCGCTGCCTCCCGTGAGCGCGCCGGGCGACCAGATACTGGGACTTCTTGCGGCCGACAAAAAGAGCGTGGCTGGGAAAGTACATTGGGTCCTGCCGAAAAAAATCGGCAGCGTCGTGATAACCAGTGAAGTGCCGCCGGAAACAGTACGTGGCGCAATCGAAAGAATCCTCAACGCTGATTGGCTCGGACGGAACTGATGCCAATCTCCGGCAAACCCGAATCATTTTCAGCACACACGAAAGACGGCGCCCAGAAAATCGAAAATCAGAAATCACAAATCGGAAATCATAGAATAGCCCCTGGCGTGGTTGGTTCCACGCCGGCGGGGGCCGCGGATGAAGAATCTGCCGGCAGGGCCGTGCGCCGGATGTTTGATGAAATTGCGCCTCGCTACGATTTCCTGAATCACACGCTATCCATGAACGTGGATCGCCTCTGGTGGCGCCGGACGGCCCGCGCCTTTCTCCACATTCTCGCCCGTGAAAATGCATGCGTCCTCGATCTATGTGCCGGGACCGGGGACATGTCTGTCGCTTTGCGAACTGCAAGCGAGCGGTTGCCGGCGGCCCAAGCTGCGGGCCTGCCGCGCATCCTCGCCCTGGATTTTTCCCACGCGATGCTGCAGCATGGCCTAGAAAAATTTCAGGCTCGCAGAATCCACCCCGTAGAGGCGAACGCCCTGCACCTGCCCTTGCCGGACGCCAGCATGGACCTGGTAGTGTCTGCGTTCGGTTTTCGCAATCTGGCCAACTACGATGCCGGCTTGCGCGAGATCGGGCGCGTGCTGAAGCCGGGAGGTGAGTTCGGCATCCTGGATTTCAGCGAGCCTGGCGGCCTGCTGGGAAAGCTTTACAGCATATACTTCCGCAAAGTCCTTCCACGAATCGGTACTTGGATTTCCGGCGTACGGGGCCCCTATGAATACCTGCCCGCATCCGTGGGTAAATTTCCGCCGCCACCGGAAATGATCAAGCGAATGGAAGCTGCGGGTTTTCACAACGTGCGGTGGACAAAATACACTTTCGGCATAGCTGGACTCTATCGCGGAACAAAACTATAAGCGCCATTCTCCCCGAACCATGGCCGCGGCGCACCCCGCTTTTGCGGGCGATGGGGTGGCGTTACATCGTCCGCATCAGTCTTTCTTTGCGGGCTTCCCACTCTTCACTGGAAAAGATTCTGGGGCCTACCTCGATGAGTCGCGGCAGCATGTTGAAGACTGAGACCGGAGTCCACGCCGATCCGTTGCGGGTCCGGAATCCGCGCTCGTTCAACTCGCTGGCCACTTGGGAGAAAGGATCGTCGCGGACGATCAACTCCATCATCATCACTAGTGCGCTCTTCTCGTCCGGATCTTCAACCAGGTGCAGGCAATCGTGGGCGACACGCAGTCCGTAAGGAACCTCCTGTATCAGAGTTTCGGACTCACCATCTTCGCCCTGAGTCTCGCGCTGCCACTCCAGGGCTACCAGTCTCCACCCCGCTTCCGCCTTCTGCCGCATGTGTTCAGCATCGACCGGACCGGTCACCGATTCGCGAATTCGCTCCACCCTGGGCATTGTCTCCTCCTCTGGAAAATCCCTGTATCGTTCAGTGCAGTGGGTCGAGCAACTCCACAGCCAAATCACTGCCTGAAGCTAAGTGGCTGCCGTGCAGATGGATACGAATTGATCGGTGGGCGGATTGGACGCGGAGAATGCTCGTTTGTGGGACTCCGGCGTTCGGAATCGAACATTTCTAGTCCTCAAGAAAAGCCGAAGTTTCCTTGAGAAACACCTCTAACTGATCGTGGTGAAGCCAATGGCCGGCCTTGGCAACAGGTACCAGGCGGCAATTGCGCATGGCCGTGAATCGAGGATCGGTCTCCGGTACCGGTGCAAAACTTTCCAGCCCCCAGAACAGCAGTGTAGGGCAGGTGATTCGCCCGTATATCTCCGCGGCGTCCGCGATATTGTGGCCGTAGGGATTAAAAGCGCGGACGTAATTATCGAACTTCCACACCATGGCCCCGGTGGCGTCCCAGTTGGTGCCGTGGAGGGTGAGATGGCGCGCAACGTCGTCGGAAAGATGAGGATTTGCCTCTTTCATGCGCGCTACCGCGGCCTCCAGGGTGGGATAGCTTTTCTGGTGGCGTTTCTCCACCTCGCGCACTCTTTCAACCCAATTCCGCAGCCGTTCCGATGCCGGACCATGGATCCGGTGGCCCTGCGGAAAGCCCATACCCTCAACCGAGACCGCCTTGCGAACGCGATCTGGATATATCCCCGCATAGTGCAGCACAACGATGCCGCCCAATGAATGGCCAACCAACCGAACCGGGAAGTCGCCGATGATGTCCAGCAACACCGACAAATCAAGGACGTGTTCGGCTACGCTGTACATCGCGCCGGGAGCCCATGCGCTGTTGCCATGGCCGCGCAGGTCCAGTGCATAGACGTGGTAATCCTCGCGTAACGACCGCGCCACCCAGTCCCAGCTTCGCGCGTGGTCCAGGCCGCCATGCACCAGTACCAGCGCCGGTTTCCCGTCCTGTCCAAAATCCCAGAACTGCAGTTTTAATCTGTCGGAGTAAAAAAAGTGCGAGATGGGTTCCATGAATTTTCTTGCGTTGGCGACTAGCGCCGGTCGCGCAGCTTTGCCAGAAGCCTCAGGATTTCAAGATACAGCCACACCAGCGTGATCAGCAGCGCAAGCCGCCATACCACTCCATATACTTGGGCGCGCCCTCGTCAACGCCCCTTTCGATGAGATCAAAATCCAGTACCAGGTTCAGCGCCGCGATGATCACCACAAAAATGCTGAAGCCGATGCCGATCCACCCCGAACCATAGATCGAAGTGAAGCGAATCCCGAAGAAGCCAAGAATAAAGGTAAGGAAATAGAAAAACGCGATGCCGCCCGTGGCCGCCACCACTCCCATCTGGAATTTCTCGGTGACGCGGATGATTCCCATGCGATACACCAGCAGCAGAGCGAACAATGTCCCGAAGGTCAGGCCGACGGCGGTGATGGCAATTCCCGGATAACGCGCATCAAACAGCGCCGAAATGCTGCCCAGAACCAACCCCTCCAGCAGCGCGTAGAGCGGGGCCGTAACCGGGGCCCACGACTTCTTGAAGATCGTGACGAAGGCCACCACCAATCCCCCAAGTGCCCCGACCAGCGTAAGACCCATGGCGCGCTCTGGCGCCTGCATGGCCTGGTTCCAGGTCCAGGCCGCGCTGGCCATCGCGCAAACCAGCAGGATTCCCGTCTTATTGACGGTGCCGTTCAGCGTCATGGCCTGGCCCAGGGCAACGCCTTCCCCACGAAACGCCTTATCGCTCAAAGCCGGATTGGAAGTTCGCATCAGCTCTGCCATCATCTGTCTCCTGGAGATTATTGTAGCAAGCTGCTAAAACTGCGCCGGACTGCTGACTGCTTCAATGCTGTTGCGCGATCACGCCAATCTTCTCCAACGCCTTTAAGTACTCAATAACGAGCTCCAGCGGGATTGGCCCGTATTCCGCGCTGACCGCGTTGCGAACCTGCTGTGCGTTGAGCTTGCCGTCCAGAAAGTTTAGTGTCTCGTAAGCGTACTCTTCACTGCCACCCCAAAGACCGCGATAGCTCAGCAGCTTGGGCGTTGCAATGCCGGCCGCTTTGGCATGGTCTTCCAAATAGTCATAACCAAAGACAGCTAAAGGGCCTTTGGGCTGGGGATTGCGTTTGAAAACCAGACGGCCATCGCCTGTAGCGGCCGGCTCCGGGGGCAGCGTCTTCAGAATGGACTCGAGCAAACCAGGAGGCATACCAGAAATGCTCAATAGCGCCCTGTTGAGAAACGCATCCTCTGAATCCCCCACTTTCACCCAATAGGACGATTCAGATCGCAGCAGATTGTAGCCTTCTTCCTGAGAGACGGTCTCCATTCGTTGGAAACTAACTGTAAAGCGTCTGAGCACGGAGATCATGTGTCTCCCCTCAAATGCGGACGAGTTCTGGGACGTCATCTGCGCCAGAAAGTATCCACTGGCTGTCCCAATAAATGCTGCTCGCTTGAGCTTCGTCGGATCGATATTGGCCGAAGAATCCATGTTGGTGTGGATGTAGCGGTCCGGCCAGTCATTCAGGTAGATGGTCGGAATCCTGAATGAGCTGTCCTGGTAGACATCGTGGTCGCTGCCCATGGAGTATGGAGCAAATTCCGCGCGCAGGGGCTCTTTGCCGCCCTCGGGCGCAACCAGCGGATACTCTGCCTCTCCCGTCTTGGCGAACCTTTCCGTCTGCTGGTTGACAAAGTCCGCGAACGCTTCGGCCACATCATGAATGAAGGATGGCACACTCATGGGACCGCGCGTCACGTGGAAGATAGCTTTGGTCGCCGGACCTCCGCCTACCATGTCCATGTGGACCACGGCTTTGATGCGGCGTGCAAATTCCGGTCGTGCATTCAGCAAGGTGGTTGTTCCTTCAATTTCCGGCGGCCAGATAAACCGAATCGTCCGCAGCGGAGGCGGTATCTTGTTTTCACGGATCAGCTTCTGCAAGGTCCGCGCCACCTCCAGGATGGTCACGCACCCGCTGGCATTGTCATTGGCCCCGGGCCGCTGGTGATCGAGATGGCAACTGAAAGCAATCTCCCGGTCTTTGAGTTTTGGATCGGAGCCGGGAATGGTGGCTGTAACAATCTCATAATTGCCTGGATGCTGGCCTGCCTTGACCGCCGCATGAAGGCGAATCTGCTCACCGTGTGCCAACCGCTCGCGGAGCGCGCGGCTGGTTTTGAGCGAGACCATGAAAGCAAAAGTTTTGGTCTTGGGAAAAGATTCAAGATGTCCCCAGCGAATCAGGTTCTCATCTTCGCCGCGCCAGGCCTGCGGCTGGTTGAGGGCATAGCTGATGATTCCCGCTGCCCCGAATTTCTCCACTGCCAACTCCTGAACCGCGCCGGGCTGCGCCGCCGCCAGCACAATCTTTCCCCGCACATCTTTGCCGGCATAATCACTTTCTTGAGCTCCATTGCCAACGTCCACCAGATCGGCGGTCAGGTCCGCGCTCTCGCTGTCCTCTGCCAGGCTTACCGGGATAGCTTCGTAACTGGCTACCAGCTGTGCCGGTTTCCACGTCCCGCCATCCTTGCGCAGCTCCCATAGCTCCGCAAAGTCGGCGTCCCACGGCGGGCGCGAGCGCTGTGGGCCATAGAAAGTTCTTCCATCGGCAGGGAACTGCAGGATCTCCACGTCGCTCAGTCCATAAGCCCGGGCGCGTTCCGCCACCAGTTCGGCGGCAGCGTGGAATCCCTTAGAGCCGCGTTGCCGGTGGTATTGCACAATGCCTTCCAGGTTGCGCTTGGCTGTCTCGCCGGAGAGCTCCTGGGCCAGCGCCGAAACCTGTTCTTCGGGAAGCAGCGGCGGCTTCTGGGCGTTTGCCGTAAAGGGAACTGCTAGGACCACAGCGAGCAGAGCGATAGCTGTACGCATGAAATTCTCCGCGCAAAGTTATAGCATGACGGGCGTACCCCACGACCCCCTCGATTCGGGTTACGTCTACGAAACAGATTGAATCGAGGCGTTAGCCGCTTGTAAACTGCCAGAGGCACTGGAATGCGGCCAATCCAAGTCAGGGCTTAGGGTGCTGCGATTGTGAGTCCCGAAAAACAGCATTTCACGGTCCGTGCGTCTACCAGCCGCCTGAACAGCGGCTTACTCGCCATACCGCAAAGGTTCAGCGACTGGTTCCCTCGTGATCGAGGGCAAATCGAGGTGGTCTTTGACGACGAGGAGAAGACGAAACTCCTGACGTTTCGTCCTTACGATGCTACCGTCAAAGAGAGTCGGATATTCGGACTTAGCGGTTGGTTCTCCAAGAGGGGCGTGCGCGAGGGAGACGTCATCTCAATCACGTGTGAGGACCCGTACAGACGTCTGTACAGAATCGCCTTGGGACGGTACGTTAAAGAGCGGGAAGAACAAAAAGCCCGTCAGAAGCTTCGGGCCGCCGAGACGGATTCAGAGGCGGAACAAGAACTCAGTACCCTTTCGCGATTGACAAGGACGCGACCGCGAGCGCTGGCGCAGGAGGAGCTTTTACGAATCTTCCAGTCATCCGCTCGCCAACCACGTCCGACCGTATTTGTGAATGCGGTCGAGCGCCATGAGGGTGTGCCCTCAGGAATTCGGGTTCTGCTTCGAGAAGTACATGATGGCAAGTGCCAGCTTTGTTCTTTTACTTTCGAAAAGCGAAACGGGGAGCCGTACTTTGAAATACATCACCTTGATCCAAAGATCGGCCATGACCCAAACAACCTCCTCGTCGTGTGTGGGAACTGCCACGCTCAACTGGAACATGCGAGAGTAACAGATTTCAAATGGGCTGGAGGTTGGCTTGTCGGCGTGGCGATCAATGGCAAACGCCTGTCAGTCCGGCAGCCGTTCGCCCATGATGCGATAAGGAGAGCGCTGCTAGGACTGACTATCGTTTTTGCGGCCATCCGCGCTGGACGTTTCTGGTCAAGGCGCTGATTGGACATTTCAAATGGTTCTTATCAAGGAGTTAAGATGATACGAGTTTATTTCGTGTTCGAAGATTCGCTCGACGACTCAGGAGTCAATCTTTCTTTTATTGACGTGTCAACGCAGGATCCAGGTAAGGCGCTCCAGAGTGTTAAGGATGCTGCCGTGTCGGGAGAGCTGTGGAAAAGGCTCTACCCAGATGGTCCTGACTTGGACAATCCGTACTTACTCCTCGAAACAAAGATGATGTATCTGGACGTCTCAGCGCTGCCCCAGGAGCACGCTGGAGCAATAGTGCTGACGACATGAAATGTCTCGGCACAATTTGTTTTTGTCACTGGCGGAACCAAAGACAACGGCAAACCAGCTCCTCTTCGTCCGTCTTCCATTTGCTGTTTTTGAGCGCACACAAACGATATAATCTCGTAGCTCATGAAATCAATCAGCCACCTTCATCTCCTGATTCTGTTTGTGTGCCTGCTTGGCGCTCTAGTGTGCGTCGACTTCTCCGTCGCCCAGACCTCCACCTTACCCAGCGAAATGCCGGAAAAGCTCGAACCTGTCATGGACAATTGGGACTACGTCCGCCGGGAAGTCATGATTCCCATGCGGGACGGAGTGAAACTGCACACCGTCATCCTGGTGCCTAAAGGAGCAAAAGGTGCGCCCATCCTTCTTACCCGCACGCCTTATAACGCGAATGAACTCACGGGCCGCGCTCACAGTTCTCACCTCGGACCGATCCTGAACGGCTACGATAATGCCGTCGAGGTGGTTGTTGAGGGCGGTTACATCCGTGTGGTCCAGGATGTGCGCGGCAAGTACGGCTCTGAGGGCGATTATGTAATGAATCGGCCGCTTCATGGGCCGCAGAATCCCACGCCGGTGGATCATGCCACGGATACCTACGACACCATCGACTGGCTGGTGAAAAACATTCCGGAAAGCAATGGCAAGGTCGGCATCCTCGGCATCTCCTATGATGGCTTTTTGCCCTTGATGGCGCTGGTTAATCCGCATCCCGCGCTCAAGGTGTCCGTTCCCATGAACCCCATGGTGGATGGATGGATCGGCGATGACTGGTTCCACAATGGCGCTTTCCGGCAGCAGAATTTGCCCTATATCTACGAACAGGATGGCACCCGCGCCAACGAGGCCAAATGGTGGACCAGCAATCTTGATGACTACGATCTGTACATGCAGGCCGGATCGGCTGGTGAACTTGGACGTCGCCACGGCCTGGAGCAGGTGGGTTTTTGGCGGAAGCTTCTGGCCCATCCCAGCTATGACGCTTTCTGGCGTGATCAGGCAGTGGACAAAGTTCTGGCCACGCAGCCGTTAAAAGTGCCGGTTATGCTCGTGGATAGCCTTTGGGACCAGGAAGATATCTATGGCGCGATCGCCGTCTATAAGGCCATTAAGCCCAAAGACACCAACAACGACATGGTGTTTCTGGTCATCGGCCCCTGGCATCACGGACAGGAAATCGAAGATGGCAGCACCCTTGGCGCTATCAGATTTGATAGCGATACCGGGCTCTATTTTCGGCGGGAGATTCTGCGCCCGTTCCTGGACCACTATCTAAAAGACGATGCGCCCAAAGCCAACGTCGCGCCAGTCACCGCCTTCGAAACCGGTACGAACAAATGGCGCCGTCTGCCCGCGTGGCCGGCGGGTTGTCCCAGCGGCTGCACCGTCAAAGCCAGTCCACTGTATTTGAAGGCCGGTTTGCAGTTGGATTTTTCGGCGCCCAAAACCGGGGACGCGGCATTTGACGAATACGTCTCCGATCCTGCCAAGCCGGTGCCGTTCCGCGCGCGTCCCATTCAACCCGTCGGCTATGACAACGGCATGACTTGGCCCTTGTGGCTGGCAGACGACCAGCGCGAGGCTTCCGGCCGCCCGGATGTAGTGGTGTTCGTCTCCGATGTCCTCCGCGAGCCAGTGAAGATCAGCGGCCAGCCGGTTGCCAACCTGGTCGCCTCCACCAGTGGCACGGATTCAGACTGGGTAGTCAAACTGATTGATGTCTATCCCGACGAAGTAGCTCCGCAGAAAGCCATGGGTGGATACCAGCTGATGATTTCTGCGGACATCTTCCGTGGCCGTTATCGTGAAAGTCTGGAGACTCCCAAGCCCATCGCATCGGACCAGCCTCTTCTCTATCGCTTTGCCCTGCCCACGGCGAACCACGTCTTTCTGCCGGGCCATCGCGTCATGGTGCAGATTCAGTCAAGCTGGTTTCCACTCTATGACCGTAATCCCCAGTCGTTCGTTCCCAACATTTTCTGGGCCAAGCCAGGGGACTACCACAAAGCGACCCAGCGCATCTACCACGCACCCGGAAAAGAAAGCTTCATCGAACTGCCGCTGGTAGAGAACTCCAGGTAAGCTGACTCAGGTATTTGAAGTCTCAGTGAGATTTTCAGATGCCGTGCTAGGATTTTTCTATGAGAGAACCGCCGGTCACGCGACGCCAGTTCCAGAGACTCGCAGACCTACGGGCACAAGATGCAGCGTCTCTTGCGAAGAGCCGGAGGTTGCAAGGCGCTTACTACCTTGCTGGTTATGCGGTGGAATGCGCCTTAAAAGCGTGGATTGCCAAAGAAACCAAGCGTCATGAGTTTCCACCAAAGTGGCGATATGTCCAAAGTTTGTATACACATGAGTTAGAAGGCCTGCTGAAGTTGGCCGGACTCGAGAAGCTCCTTGAGGACGAATCGAGGACCAATGCAACACTTGCGGCCAATTGGGGTGTCGTAAAGCAATGGCGCGAGGAGAGCAGGTATATCCTTTCGGGACTCAAGGGAAAGGATATTTGCACAGCCCTTACTGGACCTGATGGAGTATTAACGTGGATAAAGCAACGCTGGTAAGAAGTGATCAAGACATTGAGGGGCGCGTGATGCTCGCGCTGAGCCGGGCAAGAATCCCCGTCACGTTGGTTGACTGGACTCATGCCCCACAACTTGACGAATGGCAACTGGTTATAGCCACGCCCTGGTATGAGACAAAGGGCCCACGCGAAGCTTATCTGAAGATTATCTCAACCTTGCAAAAAGAAGGCATTTATGAGGAAGTGCCGATCCGGCGGGTGTTTGTGAGGAGTCCGGAAGATCCAGTGGTAAAAGCGCTCGAACAGGAGATACGGCTGAAGACAGAGGGCGTGGTCTTTATAGACGATCACGGCGGAAATCGAGAAACAAGGGAATATTCCCTTGTTTTTGCTCCGTTTGCTGGACGAGGTGGCGCAGTTCCAGCACTGCGCTGCCGAGGTAAAGAGGAGTTGCGTGCGTTCTTGGAGAATCGTCTTTATGTCTCACGCAGCCGCGTGGAGGAAGCCCTGTCGGAACTTGATCGCAAAGGCCATACTTTTATCCCTCATATCGAACTAACCTCCCGGCAAGCCAGAAGCCTGGGGTTTGCTTGAATCTTTGAGTCCGGCAACCTCGCCATCTCGAAAGTTCGGGTTAGCTCGATCATCTAAGATGTTGACGGCAATCAGATATTGCGTCAGATCTGATCTTCGAACTCGGGCCAGGTCGTCGCCGTCTGATACTCCAGAACGTCAGCCGCTTCCAGGTTAAGCCGCTCTGCGGAGCGGTTGATTCGCTCCAAATCATGTGCCTGGGCCTCGGCTCGGGCCTTGTCGCGCAGGAATCGGCGCAGCACGCGTTCAATGAAAGCCGAGCGTGAATGCCTCGAGCCGGCCAACCGATCAATCCCTGCCAGAACTTCGCAGGAAAGCATGATGGAAATCTTCTCTTTCATACTACGTTCATCGCGGTTAAGCGTGCTCAGGGTTTGGACAGCAAATCCGCCTTGCCGGAAAAGATATCCACCGGCACAGAGACGTGCTCCTGGACAATGAGCCACTTGCCACGGATCTTCCGCAGCACGTCCGTTACCCGCACAGCCAGGTCAATTCTGGCGCCGTCTTTGCTGGTAAAGTATCCCGTTTGAATGTTGTGCGCGTAGGCAAAAGGTCCAACTACCGTGATGCTGAGGTCGGACATGCTGTAGTCGAGCGGCCCCGGCAATGCCGCGAACAGTCCTTCCCAATCTTTCTTGTACGCGTCCCAGCCCGCATACTCCCGTGGCGGCACCACGTCAAAGACAAACAACCCATCCCCGGGAGCGTAGTTGGCCATAATGGCATCTACGTTCTTGGCTTTAAATGCCTTGATATACGTTTGATAGAGCGCCTCAATTTTCGCTTTATCGTTGCTGCCTGCAGGCTTGGACGCCTTAGTTTGTGCCAGACTTGCAGGAACACAGGCAAAAATCACGAAGCAGGCAAAAGATACACAGAACTTACGCATAGCTTCCTCCTCCAGCAAAATGATTGTGGGTAAGACGCTAGCGCCCGGTGGCTGCCGTTGTCAATTAGATGACAGGGATTGGGGCTAGCCGGGAAGCGGAGCACTTATTAGATCGGCTAATTCAGGCGCCAACTGCTGAAAATGTCGCACGTTGAACGTATATATCCGGGTGCAGCCGGATTTCTGAGCGCAGCGCAGATGGAGTGCATCATAAATTCGGCCTCCAGTCCATCCTTGCCTCGCGCAGCTCTTGATTGTCTCCGTATACTCCTTCTCAGAGAGGGTCAGTATTTCAAAATGAGGAAGAATATTATTTGCCAACAACTGCCAGGCTTCACTGGGATAAATCGGTGGGGTGAATGGAGTTCTTGTAAGGACTGAGTAAAATTCTGCCAACCCGTGCGCACTGGTGTGCCCTTCCAGTTTTTCAGCATGAATCGCATGAAGTGCTGCTGTAGCTTGGGCGTAATTTGGATGATCGGCTACTGAAGCAGCCACGAGCACGGACGTATCGAAATAAACCTTCACAGGCCCGCAATGTCCTTGACTCGATCGTCGCGGTCATCGTCCAGAATTCGGTCCCAATCCAGGCCCGTCGGTAGTTTCCCAAGATGGACCCAAACGCCGTCTTTTTGGATTATGGATGGCCGCTGTCCGACGGGCCTGAGCACAAGCCCCTCTGGGCGTTCCTCAAGTTCTAAGTTTGTTCCGGCACGTAGTTGCAGGCGATTGCGAACCTGCTTAGGAAGAACGATACGGCCCGCTTTATCAATCTTCACGTTCATGCCATCAATTATGGCACGTGCCATTATAAATGGCAATAAAGTTAAAGCAAGGGATGCTGCCGAAAAACGGCCGAGCTAATCGTCGCTTACCACTTCAACGGATTAATGTTCAGGTTTTGAGGGCGTCGGAGGGAAGTTGATCGGCGCCAGTCGATACTCATCGCGCTCTTATCTGAGATGCTTGCGTCCGATTGAGTTAAAAGCAAAACAGGCGGAGAAATTTCTCCGCCTGTTCAAAAAGATCTGATTTTAGAGAGCGCGAACGTTCTCGGCCTGCCAGCCCTTTTTTCCTTTGGTCACAGTGAATTCAACTGCCTGACCTTCTTGCAAGCTGCGGTATCCATCCGTCTGGATCGCAGAGAAATGCACGAATACATCTTCCCCGGTCTGACGTGAGATAAAACCAAAGCCTTTGGCGGCATTGAACCACTTTACTGTTCCTTGTTCCATTTTTTTGCTTTTCCTTGTTGTGTATTTTTTGACGCCGGAATGAGATATCGAGTGTTCTGCAGGTGCGAGAATCTGCCGCGTGCGGAATCTTCAACAAATCAACTTCTAACGCACCTTCAGGATACCACACTTACCTCTAAATCCAGGGAACTATCGGCAATTGCTGGAGCAGGAACGTCCATTGTGGGCGCATCCGCGCGCAATACGGCTATTTGTTCCAGGGCCTGATTGATGCTGCTGGCAAAATGTCCGTTGCTGCCGGTCATGCGCTTGGCGGCCATGGATGTCATTCGGCACAACATAAACCGGTTAGAAAGGCGTTTATTCGCAGAGTGCACTAGTTGGGAGCGCATTGTTCCTCGTTTTTCCGGGAGAAAAGAGAGCCTTGAACGGGTAAGCTGCTTTGGCCAGGATACCGATTCCTTGATCGGATGGGTCGAGCGGGCTGGCCTCGCTCCCAACTCTGACTCTATGCTTGTTCCCGCCCTCCGTCAAGTAACTTCAGGGAACAAACGTGACCGCTGGCAATGCATGCTCAGAATTTTTCTTTTTGGTGCAGACGAGGGAGGCTGAGTGCTGGATGTTGATGACGAGCGCTTTCAAATCAAAAATCAAAACTCATAAGTCATAAACTCTTCATCAGTCTTTTACCAGCCACTCCAGGGCTTCCGCGCGGGAAGGGAATAGCGGGATGCGGCGGCTCGAAAAAGCCTGCACGGCTTCATAAATCAGGGCTTGCAGTCCGCTGATTCCGACTACTGCCGCCCGCTTTACATAGGGAGCATTGGCCGCAACCCTGGATTTGAGCACCGCAACCGCTTCAGCGTCAAAACTGGCGCCGCTAACATCATTCAGGGTGAGTACGGAATTGGGTGATTCGCGGGAGATGATGCGGTGGCCTTCTTCCACCACCAGTCGCATCATCTTGGCATCGCATTTGCTGTAATCGATCAACAGCACCTTCTGGCCCATATGCTGGATAAAGCACACCCTCTCAGCCGCAGCCGCGTGTCTGGGCGAGATCTGTGCGGCCGTTCCCATCAGAGAGTTCATAGCCCATGCTACCGTGAAGCCCGGAGATACAGATAGATAACTGAAGTAAGCGTAGCGGTAATTTTGACGGAAGAAACAAGTACAGGGCACAAGTTCACCGGGCTCTGCCATGCTCCGGTGTGTTGTGTGATGGGATGGGACACTTTGTTATTTAACTTGGCTCACCTGCGCCGGCCCGGTGTGCGGCGTGCCGTGGGCCACACTGAAGACGGCCACATTGAAATGGTCGTGCAGGAATTTAGCCGCCTCCTCGCGTTCATGGGACGAGTCGTCTGCGGTGGCATTTAGATAAAGGATGTACTCCTCGGCTGCTCCATCCACATCGCCTTGCCCTGCGCGGCCACGGGCCTCTTGCAGAATCCTTCCCGGCAGGACCATGACTTTTTCTCGGACTGATTTCACCAGCGCATCCCTTGCTTGAATTTCCAGGTCGGTAAGAAACTGCGCTTGGTCCGGCTCTGTGCCCTGGTTCTTGATCCCCTCAGTATCTTCCGGCTTTACGTTTTCCAGGATCGCCAGCTCCTTGTGGCTGTCTTTCCGGATCGGAACAGCAGGTTCGATCGCATTTCCTTCCTGATTAGTAATGCGGAACTCCAGTTCGATCACCGCCGTCAGGTCGACTTTTTTCCGCGTGTAGTTGTAGGGCTCCAGGATGCTTTGGATGCTGTTCTGGTCCGTCGTCTCAAGCTTGTGGTGTGCCTCTTCAACCTCCTGGTGCGCTGCCGCTACGGCATCGCTGGCTGCCGTGACAATCTCCTTCTTCTTGTGCTGCGCCTGCGCATCTGCCAGTGAATGCTGCGCGGCGCTCAATTGTTGCTGCGCCGTCTCGTAGTCGCGGTTCGCCTGCAGCCACGCTTCATTCTTCACCTCGTGTGTGCCGGCGCGGTACTTTGACTGCAGCGTCTCCAGGTTGGTGTCCTTCACAATCCGGTGCTCGAGAATTCCGCCTACTAACACAAAACTGGGTGGCACCGTGCCCGCGCCTTCCTTCGGCTGTCGCACCGCCTGGATGGAAACCCCGGAAGACTCAAGTCCCGTAGCAATTGCGTCTGCGAGCTGGTCCGCAAAGCCCAGGCTCTCGCGTCGTGAAGTCTGGTCCCGCAGCACCACCCCTACTGAGAGCTTGGCTCGCAATTGGTACGCGGGCGCATACCGCGCCATCGCATCTTTCACCGCATCAACGTTGGGCTTGTACCGTTCCGCTTCGCCCAGATAGAGCCAGCCAATGCCCACCCCGGACCCCAGCGGTTTTTCCAGATATCGTTTGGCCTGGTCAATGTAATAAGCGCTGATCTTGTCGGACAGCAAGTCGAGCCTGACCTTGATTGCCGGGTCGCCGCTCAGGGCGCCCGCCCGGTTCAGCAATTCGTAAGCCTCTCGTACAGCGTCCTCATCGGCTCGGCCGCGGATCGGCACGTGGATCTCTTGCAGCTTCTGGGCGCGCCGGACCGCCGCCGGAACGTAGTCCTTTTTGAGCGCTGTAAGCTGTTCCGTCACCAGTGCGCGTTGCCCCTCCGGCAGCTCCGCCAGGACGTCGTAAGCCTCAATAAACTGCTTGTTGTCCGCAAGGTCGTTGCTCTCTGCAATCGCCCGCTGAACTGCCTGGCGATTGCGTGCCGTGGCCAACTGCAACTCCGCGTCTTTCAGTTCCGCATCTGCCTGGCTGTTGTTCTTAATTTCTGCTGCGCGGCGAAACTCCGGAACCGCTCCCTCCCAGTTGTGCTCTGCCGCCAGCGCCCGCCCATGATTAAAGTGCGATGCGTACGCCGCCGTCACAATGGAGTCAATGCGCGGTGCCTCGGAGGCAAAGGCGCGATAGGGCCCAAGGGCCTGCAACGCCTCGTCGTAATTTTTCGTCACCGTTAAAGCATCGGCATTTGCGATGGCAGAGTCCATCTTGCGGACTTCACCGGCAATCTCAGAATGAAGGTTGAGAACCGGGGCATAGTCTGGATCGACCGCCAGTACGTTTTCATTGTGCTGCTTGGCTGCGGCCAGTTGCGCATAGCCTGCCGTCTGCTCTGCCAGGGCTTTTCGGAAGCCTTGGAGCTTGGCGCGGTCTGCTTCCAGCAATGCGTCCAGCTCTTTGTTGATCTGGGCTGTTAGCTTGTGTGCCGCAGGATACCCCGCCACCACCGTGTTTGCCTGCATTGCCTGCTGTTGCGCTTGCTTGAGCGGTCCGAGGTCCCCATTCGCAGATTTCTGGTATTTGGCAAACGCGGCTTCGGCAGATTCCTCATAGATCGCAGCCAAAGAACTCTTTGCGTCCACTGCCTTCGCGGAAGATCCGTGGTGAAGCAGGAAGTCCTGCCACGCGGCAATCGAGTTTGTACGTTGGGCGAGCAGATATTGTGCCAGCTCTTCGTCGGGAGCAGCCACAAAGACCAGGCGCACGCCCCGCTTGAACGGAGGCAGATCACTCCCCTGGGTTGAAGCACCGGGGCCGGAAGCCGAAACGGCAGTTCCTTGCAGAGTGGCTTGATCGGCAGCTTCCGCTGGAGTGAACTCGGCGTTTCTGTCAAATTTCAAATTACTGGGTACAACACAGACTGGCTTGGAATTGGTGGTTAGCAGCAACGTGCCGTCGGCGGCGCGCTCCAGGGAAGTTGCCCCTGCGAGCTGCGTCCGCGCCATGCTGTCATATGCTCTCTTGTCAAACTTCGGTACGCCGTCGCAGATTCGCAGTTCACTCTTTCCGTTCAGCGTGACCCCCGCGATCTGGGTATAAGCGGGCCCGGTGGGACCATTAAACAACGCAATGGCTGTTACCGGAGTTTCTTTGGCGTGAGCGGACGTCGCCGCTAAAGACATCACCACAGGAGCGAGAAGCAAATTTAGCAAAATGCTCTTTCGCCCAGGTGATCGGGGCTTAGTGACTTCTGACAAATTCATTGTGGATGGCGTGCGCTTTCCCGTGGAATGGCTAAACCTGATAGCTCCTCATCATATGCCAGGTTGAGCTGGTTTAGTTGGTTGCCATCACATCAGGGGTACTAAACACTAAGGTAACGAATCATCCGCGCCAGGGCTGGGTATGATGAAGCGAGAAGTCGGGCCACGCTTAATAGAAGATAAGTGTGCGCAACACCAACGGGCTCAGGCTGTTGCTGCGCTCACGCTCATCCATTATGGAATCCTTGCAACCCATTCCAGGTTCCACTCAGGACCGTGAATCCGCTCGTGAAAGCCGCCAGCAAGGCGCAACGGCGGCGCTGCGCATGCGGCTGTGGGCCTATGGCGGCCCTCAGGCCAGGTTGAGTGACCTGGTTTGGAGTGAGGATAAGCCGGTTGCCGAGCTGATTCGCAATATTATTCGCGAAGGCCAGGGATCGGTCGCTGAAGAACAGCCGAACATGGTAGTCGCCCACTTCGGCGATCCTCTCCACGCCTTGTCCGCTGCCAAGTCGCTGCAATTAAGGCTTCTTACCTTTCATCGTGAACCGCCGGCCTGCCAGGTGGTCGCAGCTATCATCGTGGACGACCAATGCGTGGACAAAGCATCACCGTCCGCTCTCGCGAATCCTTCAACCGAGGCCATCTCGCCCGCGCAGGCGATGTTGGAAGAGGCAAACTCCGCTCAGATCCTTGTCAGCGAGCGCATCTACGATGCAGCCAGGAGCGTTCCCGGTTTTGACTTCAGCTCCAAACCTGTGCGCGAGCCCGCCGAAGGCGGGACCCTGGAGGCGATTTACGAACTGCGCTGGACGGACGAGTCTACTTACGGTCACCTGCGTAAGACGAGCCAAACCCCTGCGCCTGATGTTGCGCCAGAGCGCCGATATAAGATTCAAGCTGAACTTGGACGCGGCTGCATGGGCGTGGTCTACAAAGCCCACGATCAGGTAATCGGCCGTTCTGTGGCTTTGAAGACTATCTCTGTCAACAAAAACTTTCCCAACCGTGATGAGTTGGTGGAGCGGCTCAAGCAGGAAGCCAAGGCTGCAGGCAGCCTGGACCACCCTAACATCATTACCATCTATGATGTTGGCCAGGAAGAAGACCTCGTCTACCTGAGCATGCAGTTGCTGGAAGGTCAAACCCTCATGGCCCTGCTGGCCGATGGCCAGGTCCCTCCATTGGCTACATTGCTTTCTTACGCTGACCAGATCTGCAGCGCAGTCGGCTATGCTCACCAGCGGGGCGTGATTCACCGCGATCTTAAGCCGGCAAACTTCATGCTGACCAGTCAGGGAATCGTCAAGATTCTTGACTTCGGTATCGCCAAATTTGAAGATGCCACGCTGACCCAGGCAGGTATGATCGTGGGAACACCCACGTACATGGCGCCCGAGCAGGCGCGCGCAAAAAAGATAGACCAGCGGTCAGATATCTTTTCTCTGGGCTCGGTTTTCTACGAGCTGTTTAGCCGTGAAAAACCGTTCAAGGGCGATGTGACCACCGTCCTTTACAAGCTGATTCACGAGGATCCCGTTCCACCCTCTGTGATCAATCCCGCCCTGCCCGGAGGCATAGACGCCATTATTCGCAAAGCGCTTGCCAAGGATCCGGCGGAGCGCTTCCAAAGCTGTGAAGAGATGCAGGAAGCATTCCGCGAGCAGGCGGCGTTGCTGAAGGCCCCACCGGTGGCAGCCCCTCCCGTAGTGAAAACACCGGCCCCTGCCAAAGCAGAGCGGCGGGTTACCGTGGAAGATTTGCTGGAGGAAGTCCGCCCGCGTCCCAGGTCCTATCGTTGGCTTTGGATTGGACTTGCGGCCTGCATCGTGCTTCTAAGCGCGGGTGTGGGTGCGTGGGCCTATCGCGTGAAATCGAAGACCGGCTCTTTCCCGCCGGTGATAGAAAAAATTCGGGCCGCTGTTCGTGGCGGACAGACTCAGCCCGTTGCCGGCAATACCAACAATGCTAACGGTGCGGGACAACAATCTGGTCAGCAGGTGTCCACGGCGGAGGTCAACACTTCCAGCGCGGCGCCGCCGGCATCGGGAGACCAGGCAGCTACGCCGCCATCCACCACGTCGGCGAACCCTGGAAGCGTCCCGCCCACTGCAGACAATTCCCGGAATCCATCATCAGCCGCCGCGCAGCCCGCCATCGCATCTGACAATGCAAAGTCCCAATCTGGTCCTGGTCCCTCTCCTGACCAGACCGCCAGCCAACCGGCCACGCAGGATACCAGCGGAGAAACTCAGCCAACGGAAGTGAATCCGTTCGAGCCCCGCAAACGCAACCAAAGGACTGCAGCGCCCGCGGCAACTGAAAGTGACGTGAAAGTGGAAGGCTTCAGCCGCCACGACGTCCCCGCCCTGCTGGGCAAAGCAGACACAGCCGCCGGACGCGGTGACTACTCGCTCGCCCGTTATGAATACAACATCATCTTGAAGCTGGACAGCCGCAACCCAGCCGCCCGCGCAGGCCTCCGCCGCGTGATGGCAGCCGAACAAGACCAGGCGCAGCACTAAAGAAGCTCTGGATCGTAGCTCAGTTGCGAACACATGTGAGACTATTTTTTGGGGAGAAGGATAGTCCTACAGCTTACCGGCTCGGAGTCTTTAGCAGGCACAAGGTGGTATGCTATGATGCCGTAACTGCCTTTGCCTTGGCGCCCTGCAACCCTTCCAATAACCTCTGCAGGGACTTCTGGTAGGTGTCGCGATCCCTCCAGTTGCTGAAATCGGGGATGAAGTATTCTCGGATCTCTCGGGCCGAGTCTTTACCGGTGTCCGGATCGAAGCATCGCCATTCCCGAATCACGTCAAAGTCCACAAGCCGCACCGGGAACAGCACCCGCCTTTTTTCGTCGACTTCACGTTTGCGCGCTTCTGCAATCTCGGTCTTTACCCATTCACTATTCATGCTGTGCGAGGACAAAATCAGCAGAAGGCGTTCGTAATCTCTGATCGCTTGATAGATCTGCTGGTCAAGCTTCCGCCCGCCTTGAACATCCTGAGGCGCAAACCAGCACCCTACTCCTCCAGCCCTCAGGTCGGCATGGAGGCGGCGCGCAAATTCCTCGTCTTTGGTGGAATAGCTGATAAAGCAGCTGACTCTATTCTGGAGATGCTTTTTTTTTAACACAGATTTGCGTGAACCAATACCGCGCCGGACCAAACGAACGAAGTCTTCCACCTTGAAATCACCTTTACGTACGAAACCGAGTATCCGTCCACGATCACGCACAGCGATCTCATGCTCTGCGTAATTGCTGATGATGATCACCTTGGTTGCCTGGTTCGTTCGATCAATTTCAGCGAGCAGCTTCAGACCGTCCGTGTTATCTGCTCCCAGCCTTACATCCATGATAGCGAGCTTGAAATCCGTACCAGCTAGAGCATCGGCGGCTTCGTGATAGTTTCTAGTTACTTCGCACGAGCATTTTAGCGAATGCTGAATCGTATCGATCAGCGTCTCGCGCCATGCTGGCGAGTCCTCCACAACCAGAATATCTCTTTGTGGTTTGCTACTGGCTACGGGACGGGGCTGCCTTCCCATGTCAGCTTGTAAGTCGACCACGAAGCTCGTGCCTTTGCCCAGCTCTGTCCATTCTAGGCGGAGATCACCGTCGCTTGATTTCAGGAAATGACGGGACCACCATAGTCCGATTCCCAGATTGCCTTCCTTGGTAGTGACACACGGCGAGAACAATGTGTCCTGAATTTCTGCCGGAATGCCAGTACCATTATCCTTAATTTGGATCTGCAAACGACCGTTAGCGGCATCCGTATGGATGCTGACACCCAGACGCTTTTGTTTTACCGGTTCCATTGCCTCCATAGCGTTATTCAAAAGGTCGCGGATTACCTGTTCAAGCTGGAATCCAATGCTGCGTACGAGCGGAACCTTTTGAGGAAAATCTTTGACTACGGCGACCTTGGAGTCTTCTTTGGTAAGACGGGCGAGCTCTCGGTCAACTATGCCAACTACGTCTACTGGTTCTTCGCTTGCACTACCGGTTCGGAAAGGTGCCGTGATTCGCGTTGCCATCTTGAATAGCACCTCGGCGTCTTCTTCGATCCTTTGCAGGTAACGCCTGGCTTTGCGATCCCGGCTCGGTATGCTCCGGCGGAGAAACTGGGTTGCTACACGGCTCGTCCCGGCCAGATCGCTCATTCGGTGAGCGAAACTCGATGAGATGCTCTGCACCATCGCCAACTGGGCTTCTCTCGTCTTCTCGGTCCGTGTTTGCTCCTCGTGACGCGCGTTTAGAATCGCAACCGTAGCATAGTCTGCGAACGTCTCTAGTGCGGTTCGTTCGTCGATGTTGAAGTTATGATTGCTCCGATAATTTGCGAACATTACGCCGACAACTTCTTCGTGCGGGTTTTCTGCGGCGCTAGCTGGCAGAAGCAGGGCGGCCATGGAACAAATCTGTTCGCGCTCCCAGAAACGAAGCCGGGGCTTATCATCGGGCCGGTCAACTGCGCCCACGAGAAAATCCTGGTTGCCAACATCTGAGTAGAACCCGGACCGTCTGCTTTTGACGACCGTGTGGGGAACGTCTCCGTTATAGATGCGTCGGCGCATCGGAGCAGGGTCGCGCAAATTTCCAGCTACAGTCGGCCCTTTGCCTTCGACCAGAAACTGATCGGTTTTCTGATTGTACTGATATAGCGTTACGACATCGGCGCCTAATGAGCGAACTGCAGCCTCGGCAACCTTCAGTAGCACCTGCTCGACGCCGCCACTCTTGGGTAGCCGCATCAACTCGAGGCCAACGGCAGCAATTGCGTCTAAGATACTGATCCGCTCGGCCACGGGTCCGGCAACCGCTCGTGCGACCCGCTCAAGTTGCTGCATGTGCTCTTGTGTGAAATAGCCCTTCTCTGGAGAGTCGGCGTTGATGACTGCAATGACCTCATCTTTGTGGATGATGGGTGCAGAGAGCAGCGATGAAAAGGATCGGCCAGAGCGCCCCGGCGTGAAATTTTGATCTTTGTCGATATCCAGACAAACGTATGACTGTTTCTGCCGTACCACTAGGCTTGCGATGCTCTGACCCGAGATTCGGTACACCGGTTCGCTTCGTCGGTGTCGCGGCGGTCCAAGCCGCGCCTTCACTTGCAATATTCCTTGTTTTTGATCGACAAGCATTAGGGAACCAGCCGGCGCGTTGACCGCTATTAGACCGTGATTAAGTACCTGCTGAAGGATGATGTCCAGTGGATTCCCGGTCTCGATGATGATGCCATCCGACTCATCTATGGTGTTTATCTGGATGTCCTGAGTACCAACATCTTGCGCGTGGGCTTCGTCAGAGGTCATCCCGTCGTCTTCCATATTTTCTTCTTTAGGAACCAGCATATAGTGCAAGAGAAGGGCCAGGCGTTTCAAGGAAAAACATTCAAACCCATTTTGTTGAAACAGCCGACAGCATCTCATGTTTCGCTGCACCGATTCGGGTAAACTACAAATGCCATGGGAACCATCGGAAAGGGGATAAACGACCTCTTTTTTGAGCGTGGCTAACTTGGTTGAAAACAAATGACTTAGATTCTGAAGGCAGTCGGTTTCTTGGCTGAACTTGTACATCAGTCTCCGACTCCAAATTCTCTTGATCACAACGGGACAAATCTCAAGCGTTCTATCTTAGGATCACGGCATTTGCTAAATTTGGTAAAAAATCATTGAAAATAGAACCGTACTTTGGTGGGGGAGGCGGGGGTCGAATTCGTGTCCGACAAGAGGCACATATCTAGTCGCTTTCATGCGACGGGACTTACTCCACCACATTTCCTTCCTGCGGCCAGAATGAACAAGAAACGCAAACTGCTGGTCAAAAGCCCACTAAATCGGCTGTGGGCTGCCTCTTTCGGGCACGTGAGAACCGCAACTGACGGCCATCGGAGTCGGCGTGTAATCCACGCATAATGCTATCCTCTAGAACGCCAATGCCCACAAAGAACTACAAGGCTGACATTGCCATCGCCGGCGGCGGGTTGGCAGGCATTGTCACTGCCTATGAACTGCTCGCTTCCGGCCGCCGCGTCCTGCTCATCGATAAAGATAAGCAGGAGAACTTCGGTGGCCTGGCCAAACAATCCTTCGGCGGCGTGCACATGATCGATACGCCGCACCAGCGCCGTCTTAAGATCAAGGACTCACCCGAACTGGCCTGGAGCGACTGGCAAAGCGTGGCCAGTTACGACGCCAACGACGAATGGCCCCGCCGCTGGGCCAAATTTTACTGTGAGAATTCGCGTGAATATATCTTCGACTTTCTCAGCAGCAAGCAGGTCACATTTTTGCCGGTTGTCAACTGGGTCGAGCGCGGCACCTACAGCCCCGGCAATACCGTTCCGCGGTGGCACATCACCTGGGGCACAGGCTACGAGATTATCCACCGCTTGTTAAGTGCCCTGGAAGCCCATCCGCAGCGCAAGAACCTGGAACTGCTTTTTGACACCGAGATCTCGGCCATAGAGACGGCGAATAATCGCGCCACCGGCCTGCGCGGCCGGTCCATGAATTCCTCTGATGTAGTCCAGATCTCTGCCGAGCACATCGTGATCGCCTCCGGCGGCATCTGCGGTGGTGATCTCAGCCGTCTGCGCGCCAACTGGTACAAACCCTGGGGCGACCCGCCGCGGAAGCTGTTGAACGGCGCGCACGACTTTGGCGACGGCATGCTGCACGAGCGCGTGGCCTCGATCGGCGGCGCCCTGACCCATCTCGATCTTCACTGGCACTACGCCGCCGGCGTGCATCACCCCGCCAAGCGCCGGCCTGACGATGGTCTCAGCCTCGTCCCGCCCCGCTCAGCTCTTTGGCTCAACGCCCGCGGCGAACGCATCATGAATCCCGGGCCCATGCCGGTCAATGGTGATACGCGCCATCTGGTGGAGAGCGTGCTGCGCCAGCCTGGCCAGTATTCCTGGCAGGTCATGAACATGAAGATTGCTGCTCGTGAATTGGCCGTCTCCGGTTGTGATTACATGATTGCCTTCCGCTTCAAAGACCGTCGTGCGCTTTTAAAAAGTGCGTTCTTCGGTAACAAGGAATTGGTCGAGCGGCTTATTCGTGAATGTCCTGAAGACATCGTGTGCGCCGATACCCTGGACCAGCTCATGGAGCGCATGGACAAACAGAATCTTTACGGCCACCGCCTCGACCGCCCGCGCATGGAAGCCACCATACGCGCCTGGGATGAAATGATCACCCGCGGCCCGGCCTACCATAATGACGACCAGTTGCGCCGCATCGCCAACTCCCGCGCTTATCGCGGCGACCGCATTCGCACCTGCAACTTCCAGCCGGTCCTTGATCCCAAAGCGCGGCCGCTGATCGCCATCCGCGAATTCATTCTCGCCCGCAAAAGTCTGGGCGGCATCCAGACCGATCTGCAATGCCGCGTCCTGCGTGCCACGGACGGACAGCCCATTCCCGGCCTTTATGCTGTGGGCGAAGCCGCAGGCTTTGGCGGCGGTGGAATTCACGGCAAGGGTTCTCTTGAAGGGACGTTTCTCGGCGGTTGTATACTCACGGGACGTGCCGCTGGAAAAAGCATTTAGCCGGTGGACAGGAACATTAAATAAATGGCAAGCACAACCCCAACCCAACAGGCAAACCGGATCCGCATCGCTGGTAACCGCACCGGCGCGTGGCTGGCGCGTTATGCGTTGGAGCAGTTGCCCATCTCGCATACCTTCGGCATTCCCGGCGTTCACACCACCGAGCTCTATGACGAGCTGGCCCAGTCAGAAAAGATCACGCCGGTTCTTCCTACACATGAATGCTGCGGCGCCTTCGCCGCCGACGCCATCAGCCGCACCACCGGAAATCGGATTGGCTGCCTTGTCATTGTGCCGGCAGCCGGCGTCACCCACGCCATGAGCGGCATCGGCGAGTGCTATCTGGATGGCATTCCTCTGCTCGTGATTACCGGCGGCCCGCGTACTGATCTCAAGTTTGGCTACCAGCTTCACGGCATCGATCAGCAGCGTCTGGTGGATGGAATTGTGAAACGTTCCTGGAAGGTCCTTGAGCATCGCGACATTGTTCCGGTTATCTTTGAAGCATATCGCGCCGCCGTCAGCGGCGTGCCCGGACCGGTGCTGGTCGAAATTCCCGTAAATCTCCAGTTGTTCAGCCAGCGTGTGGACGATGTGCCCGTTTTTATCCCATATGCTCCACAGCCGGCGAGCGTTGACCGTGAGATTGATGCTGCCGTCGAACTGCTGTGCGCGGCCAAGTCGCCGGGAATTTTCACTGGATGGGGCGCAGTGGATGCTTCCGTCGTTGATTCCGTCATCCGGATCGCCGAGATATTAGGTGCTCCAGTCTCTACCACCCTTCAGGGCATCTCCGCCTTTCCCGGCAATCACGCGCTGCATGCTGGCATGGGATTCAGCCGCGCCGCCGTTCCGGCTGCGGAGAAAGCCTTTGCCGGCTGTGATTGCCTCCTGGCCATCGGCGTCAGCTTTGGCGAGATTCCCACCGGCAGCTTCGGCTGTCCTGTCCCGGAAAATCTGATCCATATTGACATCTCGCCCCAGGCCATCGGGCGCAACTTTCCTGCCAAAGTCGGTCTGGTCGGTGATTCACGCTTGATTGTGCCTCGTCTTTTGGCCCGCCTTGAAGCACGCGCAACAGAGCAGCGAACGCGGCGGCTCGAAGTGGCAGCTCGCATTGCCCGCGACAAAAATGCGTATAGTGCCGAGTGGCACGCGCATACCACTGATCGCGTAAACCCTGCTTTGTTCTTCGAAGAACTGCGCCGGCAACTGCGTGACGACGCCATCATGACCGTGGACGACGGCAACCACACCTTTCTCGCTGCCGAACTCTATGAAGTACGCGCCCCGCGCACCTTTGTCTCGCCCACAGACTTCAACTCCATGGGCTACGCCGTGCCTGCCGCCATCGGCGCAAAACTAGCCAACCCCGACCGTCAGGTGGTCAGCATCGTCGGCGATGGCGCGTTTCTCATGACCGGATTGGAAACCATCACCGCTGTCACGTTGGGGCTGGAGATTGCCTACTTTGTCTTTGACGATGGCGAACTCAGCCAGATCTCCCAGGGACAGGAGATACCTTACAATCGGAAGTCATGCACCGAGCTGGGCGATATGCGCCTGAAGGGCGTCGCCGATGCAGTAGGCGCCCGCTTCGTAACCATCGAAAACAATGCCCAGATCGCCGATGTGATTCGTGAAGCACTTACCCCAGGCCAGAAAAAGCCGGTGATTGTCGATGTGCATATCGACTACTCCAAACGCACGCGCTTTACCCAGGGCGTAGTCAAGACCGCAATGAAGACCTTTCCTTTCCGCGATAAAGCCCGTTTCATTCTGCGCGCCCTGGTAAGAAAAGTAACCGGTTGATGTAGCGCAGGTTCGAGAGGATTAGATCGCGCAACACGCACGTTCCGTGAATCATGCCTCCGGAATGTTACGCATCTCGAATTTTCCCACCCCGACTATCTCAATCAGCTTGTTGAGAAAAAAGTCCGTGTCGCCTGAATTCTTTGCCTGCTTGACCACAGGTGCAATTCGGCTGAATGGCCAGCCGTTTCCTCGGGCGTCCTGGCTTTTCGGCAAAGCGAGAGAACAGTCGGGCGTATGCCAAATCCCGCGCATTCAGGCTGGGAAAGTCCTCACCAATCTCCTGTTCAGGTACACCCTTTCGAAAGAGCGACGCCACATGCTGGAGAGGAATGCGCGTCCCACGGAAGACAGGTTGCCCTCCGAGCACATCGGGTGAAGAAACGACGCGCCGCTTGCCCCACCGGAATACCGCCAGATTCCTGTCTATCCTCTGCCGGAAAGCTTTGAACTCCACAAACAACTGCATGTTTCCTGAGCGATAAACAAGATCAGCTCCTTCCATCGACCAGTGTGATGCTCTCCTGTTTCCCTGCGCTAATATTTCCGCCAGAGACTCTTTGTCTTGCTTGCTCAACGGGAAGGGAAATTCAGTCAGCACTTTCACCAACAGCACGTCGCCGGCAGAGAACTGATGACGCACTGCCTTGCCGGTCCGCCGCTTGTTGGATGGTGCAATGGACTTCTTTTCCAAAGCAGTTCTGATCGTATCAGCCGACATTTCCGCGATTGCTGCCGCCTCGCTTACAGAGAATAGTTCAGGCATGTTGCGTTCCATAAATAAATATACCACCATAGGTGGAATATTTTAAACAGTCTGTTCATAATTGTCCCGGTTGCTAGGTGCCAATTGCCATCTTCATCACACTCGACTGTGACCCACGTCACAGCCCGGCGCGGGCGCAATAGCTACCATCGTTGTGTGCCTGAATACGAACGAACGTTCGATACATCTCTGGAAGTCCTCCAGGATCTTTCCTTTGCCTCGGTGCGCCGCTGGAAGGAACAACATCCGCAGGCAAAAGCGATTGCGTTCTTTCCCGTCTATGCGCCGGTAGAATTGGTGCACGCGGCGGGGATGCTGCCGGTTTTGTTGAGCGGAGCAGGCGACCGCCTCGATATCCAGCACGCCGACTCTCGCTTTGGCTCATTCATCTGCTCCATCGTGAAAACCACCATGGAGATGGCCATGACCAGGCACCTGGACCCGTTCGACGGCTTTCTGTTTTCTTCTATCTGTGATTCAGCCAGAAACCTCTGCTTTGTCATCAAGCGCAACCTGCCCCAGATGTACGTGGACTTTGTCCATTTGCCTCACAGCACATCGCCATCGAGCGTGGACTTTCTTACTGAAGAATACCGGCGGGTCATCGCTGAACTGGAAAGGTTGGGAGGCCTCAAGGTCAGCGATGACTCTCTCCGCCGGAGCATCTGTATTTACAACCAGCAGCGGCGTCTGGTTCGGCAGCTATACGAGCTGCGCGCACAAAGCCCCCATCTGCTGCGGGCGGAGGAGTGCTACGCCCTCATCCGTGCCGGCAATTTTCTTCCTGTGGAAGAGCACATTCCTATCCTGACCAATATGCTGGAGCTTTTTCCGCTAAGGACCGGCAAAAAGAGGGACTCGATCCGCGTTGTGGTGGAAGGCGCTTTCTGCGAACAACCGCCCTTGGAAGTCATTCGTCTCCTGGAGGCCGCCGGGTGCGACATCGTGGAAGATGACCTGGCGCTGGCCCAGCGCTGGTTTACCTGCGATGTGCCGTCCACGGGGGATCCAGTGCGCGCCCTCGCGGAGAGCTACGTGCAGCGCTCCGTCTACTCGTCCGTGCGCCACGACTTCACCCACCCGCGCTGGGATGGACTGGCGGAGAAGGTTCGCAAAACCCAGGCAGACGCCGTGATCTTTCTGATTGCCAAGTTCTGCGAGCCGGCCTACTTCGACTATGTGCTGTTCAAGAAAAAGGTGGATGAACTCGGCCTGCCGCATCTTCTGCTGGAATTTGAAGAGAAATTGTTCACTTTCGACCGCGTGCGCACAGAGGTGGAGACCTTCGTTGAATCGCTGGTCTTTGATTGAAGAGGAGTTTCTACATGGCAGAAAAACTCGCTACTGACTATCGCGGCAGCATTCATCAGCGCCAGAAAGACCTCATGCTGGAGTGGTACGGCCGGCTGGACCAGGCTGCGGACGGCGGCAATCCGCCTACGGTGTCCATGATGATCTCCGGCAACTGTGTCGAGTTGCTGGAAGGGTTTGGCGCCGCCCCAATTTATCCCGAGGTCAACGCTCTGCAACTGGCTATCAGGCACCAGTCTCTCGATCCCATCCTGGCGGCGGAAGACCTGGGTTACGCGGCCGACAATTGCGCTTATGTAAAGGCGGACATCGGCTGCATGCTCAAGGGAATCACCCCGACCGGTGGCCGCATTCCCAAACCCACGCTCGTGCTGTGTAACTTTGTCGGTTGCAATACTTACGTAAAGTGGTTTGAACATGTAGCGGAACTCACTGGTGCTCCTCTTTATGTACTGGACGTTCCATTCCTGCGCGGAGACGAGCCGAGCCAGGCGGATGTCGAATACGTTGTCCGCCAGTTGAAAGAGGTTGTCCAGCTTTTAGAGAGGCTCACTGGAAGGAAGTTCGACCCTGAGCGTTTTCGCCAGGCCGTTGCCTATTCCAGCCAGGTTGAGCAGTTGTGGTCGGATATCAAGCGCCTGTCGCAGCGCTCACCTTCGCCTTTTGATGCCTACTTTGACGCCATTACTCTCATGGGTCCGCTCTATGTCTACCGTGCTACGCGCGAGGGAGTGGAATTCTTCAGTGCCGCCCTGGATGAACTTAAGCAAAAAGTCGCCGCTGGTGAAGGTGTCTATGACGAAGAGCGCTTCCGCCTGGTGATTGAAGGCCCGCCACCATATCCATACTTCCGCACCTTCCGTGACATGTTTGCCAAATGGAAAGCCTGCACCGTGGCTTCAACTTACTCGACGGTAGGCGGCCTGTGGGAATTTGGCTTCCGCCACGATCCTGACCGGCCATTCGAATCCGTGGCCATGCATATGCTCGCGCAAAACGTCACCAACCGGAATTATCTGCAGCGCTATGACCAGATCCGGCGTTACGTGGAGGAGTGGAACGCTGACGCCATCGTCATCCATTTCGTCAAAAGCTGCAGGTTGTTCTCTGCCGGACAAGGCGACATGCGTGACTACTTCACCAAGCAACTGGGCATACCCACTTTATATATCGAGTCAGATCTGGAAGACCCGCGCTACTTTTCGGAAGCCCAGACCAGAAATCGCATCGATGCATTTTTCGAGTCCCTGGCCCATGCCAAACTCGCCCGCGGGCATGCGGTGAGTGTGTGAGGTCACTATGAGAATTGCAGCCGGAGTAGACGTTGGTTCCACCCAGACCAAAGCCGTGTTGGTGTCGGACAACGGCAATGGCGTGCAGATCCTCTCCCGCGCCTTGATTGATACTGGCGCGAATGTCGTCAAGGCCGCCCAAGCAGCTTTCGATAAGTGCTGCCAGATTGCAAATATTCCGCCGGCGGACGTGGGGTTTGTGGTCGGCACCGGATATGGCCGGTACAAGATCTCCTTCGGCAACTCGCAGATGACCGAGATCAGTTGCCACGCGCGTGGCGCGCACTTCATTTGTCCCGGCACGCACACCGTGATTGACATGGGAGGTCAGGATTCCAAGGCCATCAGTGTCGGGCCATCGGGCGAGGTGCTGGATTTTGTGATGAACGATAAATGCGCCGCCGGCACCGGACGCTTTCTGGCCAATGCGGCTGAGGTCATGGGCATCAGTCTGGATGACATCGGTCTGCTCTCACTCAAAGCTACCCGCCCCGTGAAGATCGCCACCGTCTGCACAGTTTTTGTCGAGTCAGACATTCTTTCCTACCTGGCGCAGGGCAAGCGCGCGGAAGACATCATGGGTGGAGTGCACCTCGCCATTGCCAAGCGCACCCTCTCTCTGGCTCGCCGGTTGACCATTGAGCCGGAGATCACCATGACCGGAGGCGTGGCCCGCAATATCGGAATGGTGCGGGCCTTGGAAACCGTGCTGGGAAGCAAGATGAATGTGAGTCCGGACGCGCACTTCATGGGTGCCGTGGGCGCGGCCTTGTTTGCCTTGGAAAAACTGGGTGAGAGCTTTGAGTCCACCGTGTGGAGGGATCATGCCGTTAGTAGCGGGGATTGATTGCGGAACGGGTTTCACCAAAGCGCTGCTGATTGCCCAGGACGCTCCGGGAAGTGAGCTCCGTGTCGTCGGCAAAGGGCAGGCCCGCAGCGGAATCAACGTGGATGAGGCAGCCAACGCAGCGCTCGAACAGGCGCTAGCCGGAAGGTCGAGGTCGGAAGTGGCTTACTTCGCCGCTACCGGTTTTGGTCGCTACAACTTGAGCCTCCGCGATATTGCTATTACGGAAATCACCACCGCCGCGCGAGGCGTATTCTTCCTCTTTCCCCAGCCAGGCGCGGTCCTGGATGTTGGCAGTCAGACCACTCGTGCGGTTGCCGTAAATGACCGTGGCCGGGTGCATACCTTCAAGAGCAGTGATAAATGCGCGGCAGGTTCAGGGATGTTCATTGCCCGCGCTGCCCGCTATCTGGAGGTCCCGTTGGAGCAGGTCGGTGGGCTGTCGCTGAATGCCACGCATCCGCAACCCATCAGCAGCGTGTGCGCCGTGCTCGCAGAGAGTGAAATCATCAACCATGTCAGCGCCGGCGTCAGCGTGGAAGATATCTTGCGCGGCATTCATGACTCGCTGGCCGACCGCGCGGGCGCCATGCTGAAGCGCGTCGGAATAAACGGCGAGCTCACCTTCATCGGCGGAGTTGCCCGCCAGGCAGGCATGGTGAAAGCACTCGAGCAGCGCCTCAACATCAAGGTACGAGTCCCGGAAGATTGCGAATTCGTGTGTGCGCTGGGCGCTGCCGTGCTGGGCTTGCGGCGGCTGGCCAGCAGGAACTGAGAGGCATTATGAGCATTCAAGGAGCGTATGGATACCAACTGGAGCAGGTAGGCAAGCCTGTGAACCTGGCTGAACTTCCGCACCTCGATCCCGGAGTTGATGAAGTCATCGTCAAAGTGGCCGGATGCGGCGTCTGCCATACCGATATCGGCTTTGCCTATGACGGCGTACCCACCAGGCACGCGCTTCCTCTGGTGCTGGGACATGAGATCACCGGTCGCGTTGTCGCCGCTGGAGAAAATGTTCTCCGCTGGCAGGACCAGAGTGTAATCATTCCCGCCGTAATCGCCTGTGGTGAGTGTCCGGCGTGTCGTGCCGGCAGGCCCACCATCTGTCGCAAGCAGTTCATGCCCGGCAATGACGGTCACGGCGGATTCGCCAGCCACGTCCGTGTGCCCGCGCGCGGCCTGTGCCCGGTGCCAGACAAGTTGCCGCCCGGTGTCACCCTGGAAACGCTCTCTGTCGTGGCGGATGCCGTCACCACACCCTTTGAGGCCATCCGTCGCTCCGCACTCAAGGCAGGTGATGTAGCTGTAATCGTGGGCGCAGGCGGAATCGGCGGATTCGGCGTCCAGATAGCCGCAGCCTTGGGAGCAAGGGTAATTGCCATCGATATTGATACGGAGAGGCTCGAACTCGCGCAACAGTATGGCGCTTCATTGGCGTTGAATGCCGATCAGCACGATGAAAAACAACTTAAGTCCGCCGTGCGCGGATTTAGCAGCCAATTTGCCAATCCAGGATCAACTCTGAAGATCTTTGAGATGAGTGGCACTGCCGCAGGACAGACGACGGCGTTCAACCTTCTTGATTTCGGCGCCTGGTTGGGAGTAGTCGGCTACACCCCGAAGAGGATTGAAGTCCGCCTTTCCAATCTCATGGCTTTTGATGCTACAGCCCAGGGCAATTGGGGATGTCCGGCGGAGCAATACCCGGCTGCTCTGGAGTTGGTGTTGCAGGGAAAAATAGCGATTGAACCGTTTGTGGAGCGGCATCCGCTCGAGGAAGCTCCAGAAATCATGGCAGGAGTAGCCAGGCACGCATTTGGCAGGCGCGTTGTCCTGGTGCCGAATGGCCATTCAAAGGCCCAGGGAGGGCATGATGAAAAACCATAACTTAGTCGAAAACTTTGTTCCGTGCGAAATCTCTGTGGAGCAGCGTCCGGCTCGCGACCACAACGGCAAGCCCGTCAATGGCCTGCATAACGTCTGGATCACACTGAACAACCCCGAGGAGTTGAACAGTTACACCACCTCCATGGCCAAAGAAATGATTCTCGCATTGCGTGAAGCCAGCAACGATCGTGCCGCGGTGGCGGTTGTGCTTACCGGTGCCGGTTCGCGGTCCTTCTGCAGCGGCGGCAATACCCGCGAATATGCTGAGGTCTATGCTGGCGCGCCCGCCGAGTATCGCCAATACATGCGCCTCTTCAATGACATGGTTACCACCATCCTCCAGTGCGATAAGCCGGTCATCTGCCGGGTCAACGGCATGCGCGTAGGCGGTGGGCAGGAGATCGGCATGGCTTGCGACTTCTCCATCGCCAGCGACTTGGCCATCTTCAGCCAGGCCGGACCCAAGCACGGGTCTGTGCCGGATGGTGGCAGCACGGATTTTCTTCCGCTGCTCGTAGGTATGGAGCACGCCATGTTCAGTGGAACTCTATGTGAGCCCTGGAGCGCGCACCGCTTTTACTGGTTGGGTGGGCTCACTCAGATTGTTCCTGCGCTCAGGCACGATGGCCGGTGGATCGCCAATCCCCTGGTTGTAACCGACCGCGTGCTGGATGAGTACGGGCGCGCAGTCCTCGGCGAATGGAAAACAGGCGAAGAGCGCGAGCAAGCCAAAAGGCTGATGGCCCACGCCGAGGTTGATCTCCGTCTGCTCGATGAAGCCGTGGAAGCCATGTGCACCAAGCTCCTCTACACAATGCCCGACTGCCTCACCAAGACAACCGAAAGCCTGCGGAAACACAAGCTAGAGCACTGGGACCGCAACCGTGAAAGCAACCGCGCCTGGCTGGCCCTGAATATGATGACCGAGGCCAATGCCGGCTTCCGTGCATTCCATTATGGGACCAAACAGGAACGCGAAGTTGATTTCGTGCGCTTACGCCAGAGATTGGCGCAAGGCGCGCGCTGGAGCGAAGAGCTGATCGAGGAAGTAGCCCCATGGGTAACAAACGGAGCCACCGCGAAGGTATGAAGATATTGAAGGCATGAGGATATTTAAGGGTGAACCATCGGTGGAAGCCCCGGACTTTAGTCCGGGGAGCGAGTTCTTTAGAACTCGCGAAAATGGCTCGTTCCACCCTCTCGGGCTTCAGCCCTGGTCTTCACTTCTCTATCGTTGCAAGCCACAGAGCCATTTTTGAAACACGCTCTACCAAAAGCCAAGAGCCACGAGCCAACAGCCGCTTTTGCTATAATCTCCCGCTCGTGACCCAAAAAGAACAAACTGGATCTTCGCGCAGGGCATTCATTAAGACTGCCCTGGCCGGTAGTGCAGCCGTCTGGATGGACAGGACCGGACATAGCAGAGGTTTCGGCGCTATCGAGCCGCAGGACGCCCAGAAGCCTTCCGATCTGACCAGGCTGAGCCTCAGTGCGGCTTCAGACTTGTTGCGGCGCAAGAAAGTCTCGCCCGTCGAGTTGACGCAAGCCTGTCTGGCGCGCATCGAACAGCTCAATCCCAGGCTCAACGCCTTCATCACGGTTACCGCCGAATCCGCGCTGGCCCAGGCCCGCGAAGCGGAAGCAGACATCCAGCATGGCCACTGGAGAGGCGCGCTGCATGGTGTCCCTATCGCCTTAAAAGATCTCGTGGATACCGCCGGAGTGCGCACCACCGCAGCCAGTGCGTTGTTCAAAGACCGCATTCCCACACAGGATGCCGAGATCGTCCGCCGCCTCAAAGTCGCCGGCGCTGTCTTCCTGGGCAAGCTCAACATGCATGAGTTTGCCTACGGAGGCAGCTCGGTCATCAGCTTTTTTGGTCCGGTACACAATCCCTGGGCGCTTGATACCGAGACTGGCGGATCATCGGGCGGCTCGGCCGCCGCCGTAGCCGCAGGAATGTGTTACGCGGCGATCGGTTCCGATACCGGAGGCTCCATCCGCCAGCCCTCCGCTTACTGCGGCATCGTTGGATTTAAACCCACCTATGGCCGCGTAAGCACTCGCGGTGTGATACCTCTCTCGTGGTCGTTTGACCATGTAGGCCCAATGGCGCGCACCGTAGCCGATGCAGCTTTGATGCTTCAGGTCTTGGCTGGCTACGATGCCGAGGATACAAACAGCACCGATACGCCTGTCCCGGATTACTCTGCGGCATTGGCCAGGACCAAGGTTTCGCCGCCCCGCATCGGAATACCGCGCACTTATTTTTATGAGGGACTTCACCCTGAGATTGCTGCGGCCCTGGAAGCAGCGCGGACTGTTTTAGCCAGGCTCACCTCCAGCCAGGGTGAGGTTGAAACGCCCGCCAGCAACGATACTCTAGTCCTGCGGGCTGAGGCCTATGCATACCACCAGGAGAATGCGGCTAAAACTCCGGAGCTGTATCAGCCGGAAACTTTAAAGCGAATCCGCGCCGGCGCAGACGTCACCATAGCGGCGTATCTACAGGCCCGCCGCCAGGTGGACCAGTTTCGCCGCGCAGCGCGCAAGACCTTCGAGGCGGTGGATCTCCTGATTACCCCCACCACGCCCGTGCCTCCGCTCACAATTTCCGATCTGCTGGGCGACATGGAGAATCTTCGCGCCAAAGAAATCGTAACCCTGCGCAATACCCGGCCCTTCAACATCCTGGGTCTGCCCACAATTTCCGTCCCTTGCGGTTTCACCAGATCCGGATTGCCCATAGGCATGCAGATAACCGGCTCGCCGGGAGCAGAACCAGCCGTCCTCCAACTGGCCTACGCCTATGAACGAGAGACCGGATTCGCGAATCGAGTAGTCGGATAGCTCACCATCAGTGACCTTCGGCCAATTGCGGATCATTCACGAGCACCTGAGCTCGGCTTGTGACCCCATCATGAGCATTCTGGACGCATAAGAAAACACGAATCTACTTGTACTTTCGCATGGAGCGCGAACCCAAGAAAGAGGATGCTGTCCTTGTCATAATCAAGCGCAGCATGGGAAAGCCTCGCTAGTAAGGCATCGCCCACTCTGCGGCGGTAGTTGCTGCGCCAGGGAATCCAACGGAAATGTCGGAGCCGCAAGCACAGAAGCCAAGAGCCAATGGCTGGTTTTTGGTAGTGGTGGGAGTTGTGAAGAATTCAGGTTCCTGATCACTCTCACTTTTCCCCCTTGGCCTAATCAGAGGAGACCAGTCAAATCATTGTCATCAGTGGTAAGGTTTTTGAGGTTTCGTTTCCATGCCCACGACCTTCCTGAGGGTTGGAAAGGGCATCAGGGAATCCCACGAAAACGTTGGAACCGGGAGCACAGAAGCCAAGAGCCAAAGGCCGGTTTTTGCTGCTGGCGGGAGTTGAACTTGAGGCGTTATGGCGGTGTCCAAGCCGCCAGCCGAAATCCTGAGCGTAGTCGAAGGACCCGATTCTGCTTATCCTGTTATGCTGCTCCAGGGAATTCCACGAAAACGTTGGAGCCGCTAAGGCCAAGAGCCAAAGGCCAAGAGCCAAAGGCTGCTTTTTGCTGCTGGCGGGAGTTGAACTTGAGGCGTTATGGCGGCGTCCAAGCCGCCAGCCGAAATCCTGAGCGTAGTCGAAGGACCCCGATTCTGCTTGCCCTGATGATGCTGCGCCAGGGAGTTCCACGAAAACGTTGGAGCCGCTAAGGCCAAGAGCCAAAGGCCGGTTTTTGCTGCTGGCGGGAGTTGAACTTGAGGCGTTATGGCGGCGTCCAAGCCGCCAGCCGAAATCCTGAGCGGAGTCGAAGGACCCCGATTCTGCTTGCCCTGATGATGCTGCGCCAGGGAATTCCACGAAAACGTTGGAGCCGCTAAGGCCAAGAGCCAAAGGCCAAGAGCCAATGGCTGCTTTTATGGTGGAGGTGGCGGGAGTTGAACCCGCGTCCGAAAATGTTACTGGTCAAGAGCCTACATACTTAGTCACGTTCACGCGACGGGAATTACCCCGCCACATTCGCGTGCTGCGCTCAGAACGGACAAGAAACGCAGACCGCTAGCCCGTATGTCTCATCTTCGCGCCCTGGCTTAGCGCTGAAGACCAGCCCACTGTGCGACGCCCTTCCGCAGCCCGTAGGCAAAGCTACGGAGGGCGGCTACTTATTTAATTAAGCAGCGTATGCTAGCTGATTAGTGTTAGCATTTGTTGTTTTTGCACCACTTACGGGGGAATGCGCCCCGGTATGCCTCCTGGCCGCAAGCATTTCCGTCGAAGCCGTGACACCCCCACAGAAAGCACTTTGGCCCTGCTTTGATTATAACAATCCTCTGCCAGATTAGATGCGCGCCCCGCCAGTAAGACTCGCCGGGCGGAAACCCTGGGACTTCAGTCGACGGAGCCTCAAAGTCGCTTTGAGAATCCCAAGTCCCGCTGACCCATCCAGGTAAGACTCAATTGAGCATACGTACTTGCCAGGTCTGCTTCGATCATTGAAATAGCAATTCTTAAAGCCTGGAGTGAATCTACCCCAGCGCCGTAAAACAGACGCCGATTTCCGCTAGTTTCGATGCTGTAAGGGCAGTACCAACAACCCTCGTTTTCCTCATCACGAAAAGGTTTACCGATTCGAACTATTAACCGGCGAACGTTGCCGTCTTCCAGACCTTCGAGCTGGCGTTCGGCGATGATGGTTCCTATATCCGCTAGTTTCAGTTTCATCTTTCTCCAATTCCGCTTCCAGCTTTGCCAGAGAATTCAGCTATTTCGTGTTCAAGGGTTGTTGTGGTTTCACCAGCCTGCTGAAATCCAAAGGGATCAACAGAATTAGCAGGATCATTAGTGACGTGGCTGTATCGGTTGATCCCACCCAGCAAGGTACAGAGCAGTAAACGACGTCCGGTTCGAATCCGCGTCGTAGCCATAAGAGTTGCTGAACGTAGTTCCCGGCAGCAATGAATACTGCGTCGTGCCGAAGGTGGGTTCATGAGGCCGGACGGTGCGTAACCGGGCCGGATTCGCAAAGGAGAAGTCGTGATGGAGGACAACATTGAAAACACACTCTTTCGCGCATTGTTGCCTCAATTGTAGCCACCCGGCCAGCACGTCAGCATTAACACGGCTGCCAAGGCAGTCGCAATCCTCGTCTCACCTTTAAGTGCAATGGCAAGCAATACCGCCGCCACATCAACTGTGTGCGCGAGATGGAAGGCGACCCACTGAACGCCCGCGAACGCCCCAGCTTCATAGTGCGTAAAGACCGATAGATTCAAGAATGCCGCTACTGCCCAGCTCATAGAGAGAGTTACTAGCGCCGCCAATCCGAACCCGTTTCGCCATGCGGGTAAAGCTGGCCGAAAGTTCTTGATCCATCCCTTCCAAGCGATGAACAGCCCCAAGGGCACAATAACCATGGTAGCTGCCTCCTTGCATATCTCTATCCAGTTCACCTGCTCCTCCTGTTTCTCCTGCTGCCCCGATCACGGCGCTGAGAATAGCACCCCGTAGCGCTTTTCGGATGCCCAGCGCGCGATTCTAAGAAGTTTGTCCAGGCCCCTTAGTGCTTTGCTTGAGTAAGCAACCTTATCTAGCGTCGCGCATTCTTGCAGGAGGAGCGCGGCCTCGCGCGGACTCAAGTACGCATCCTCATAGTAATCAGAGACCTTCCAGAAAATTGGAAACGCCTTCTCAATCTTCTCTGCTTCCGAATCACTTAGAGCGCGGCCATGGCCCAGTGCCAAATCGACACCAAGCACGTCGCTGAAAATCGCGGTGATTTCATCATCGAATGGTTCGAAATGCAACATGACGTCAGTCTTCGTCGGTTCGAACACCGCCAGGGTGCCGGGGTCAACAATCAAGTAGACTATGCGCTGCCCACCGTCTTCAAAGTCCTCGAACTGTCCGCGTGACCTGCGCAGGCCCTCTTTGCTGAGTAGATCCTGCGAGAAGGGCTTCGGTTTCTCGGTTTTCAGATGAAGCCGATCTTCGATCTGACTGGCCAATCTCAGAAGATCATTCGAGACCTGCTCTTGGCTGAGTTGGCGATGTGGTGGAGACGGCAACGATGCCGTCTCGGATGTGATTTGGGATGGGGTTGTTGGAAGCGCCAAGAACGTCCTGCCGAAGCCGGTCACAAGACAGTTGTCAACCAGGTGCCATTCCGTGTGTCCTTTGAAGCTGCTGATGACGCGCCACAATTCACCAAGCTGTTGCGGACTTGGACGAAAAAAGCGCCAGCAGACTCTCGGGCCAAACTGCGACCACTCGGCGTTCCATTGCTCTAGCGGAGCGATCTTCGAAAGAGTGACCCGCAGCGATTCGGCATTCATGCTCTGTGCCTCCGACTGTTGAACGGATTGGTCTTGGCGTCCGGCTTCCAGCACCGTCATAAGTATAAGTCGCGCCATCTACCGTGGTTGGCGTTTTGGTGCAGCACGCTCAATAGGCTCGACAGGGAGTCATAACCGTAGCTGGTGCTCACGCCATCGGGGCGGCCCAGGCTGGTCCTGCGGCTCAAGGCATCTTACGCGAGATGAAGGCGGTGACGATAAGACCTGCTGTTCCCATAAAAATGGGACCACCAACGAAGATGATCCAACCGTCAAGATGGGGTGGCGGGACAGCTTGAAGTACAAACCAGAAGAAGAGCGAAGTGGTAAGCGACAACCACACTATGATCGCCAAAGCAACTTTGAGAATTCGATCCCTCGGATTCTGCCGCACGGCTCTGGCAGACAAAAGCCATGGCGTGATCGCCAACTGCAAGCTGCATCCTAGTGTGCAAAACTCAACAATTTTCTTTATCGTTGCCCCCCAAAAAAAATGAAAGACTAGAAGTCCCCAAAACAGGAAGATCGCTAACCAGGTTAGCACGACGCCCATATACCAATGTAACGGTCGATTACTATCGAAATGCAGCCGTTTGTCTACTCTAGAGGCCCACGGCTCAACTAGTGAAGCAACCTTGTTAGCGAACGCTACGACATCCATAACCTGCACCTTTACACACTAAAAAAAGAATACACCCCAACAATTACTTAAAAGGATTATAGAAATTCTGATTAAGTCCATAATATGCTCCCTCTCCTGCCAGACCAGCCCCCCCAAGTGCGGTAACACCTAACACTGCACCAGTAACCAAACACCCTACTCCAAAGGAGGCAGCACAAACCGTTATGATCCCGACATACGTATAGCTCTCCGTGGTCGTTGTCCCTTGGGTCACCTGCTGCAGCTGGTAAATCGCATCATACGCATACTGTTCGGCAACACTGTTGAGCTGATTGGTCTTGGCCGTCCGGTTTCCGGCATTGTCGTACGTGTATG